>JBGAIM010000013.1:0-190681 GCA_044225555.1 Limisphaerales bacterium
GCGCGCGACCGACTCGGGCGGCACTGACTGATAAAGCAGTTCAACTTCAATCAACAGCTTTCCCTTCGACGGCGGAAGGTCGAAGCGATAGGTGACTGCGTCGCGCCCGTTGGATTGGGCGTGGAAATTCGAATCCCTTTCCGCGCCGCCACACACGGCCACTTGGGCGGTGTTCGTGCCGGTAGCTACAAAGCCCTTGGGCGGAATGCGATTGTCCTTGAAGTAAGTTGCTCCGCGTAGGAGCGACCAAGTGGGCTTTCCCTGTGCGTCCGCCATGACCGCCTGATAAATCTGAACCTCCTCCGGGCGCGTGATGAGGTCGTGGTGCTCGGCATACCCCGCGGAAACGCCGCGAATGACGCCGGATTTGTCCACAGCCCCAGACTCGAACAGCGTGCGCTTCCGCTCATCGGTCACGCGCACATGCAGCCAGGCGCGCCGGTAAGGATGGCCAGTGGGAAACTTGTGACCGGCGAGGTTCTCGACTTCGACCCGCAACTCGGCTGATCCATCGTTGCGCTGGCCGGTGACATGCAACCGCGCGGCGCGCCGGAGTTGGTCGCGGGCTTTCTCAATCATGGGTTCGAACTGGTCCGCAGTGGCATTCGCATCGAGGCGCTTGGCGCTGTCCGCGAGCAACTGGAGCATGAACGCGTTGCCGCCGACAAATTGATGCTTCCAAAACGGTCCGCGGGGTTCGAGCCACGGTGGGCGGGCACTGACTTTGACCGCTTCATCCGTCCGCGGCATGTGGCAATCCTGACAATGCCGGCCCTGCCGTGCGTAGTCGCTGCTCTTCCATTCCAGGTAAGGTACCTGTTCGGGGAACTCGCCGATCTGCTTGCCGGCATCGTCGAGGATCGGGGTGAAGAGAGTGTGGCAAGTCGCGCACAACGCGGAATCTTGAACGTGTGCTCCAAGCATGGGCGTGTAATTCACATGGCGCTGCATGGGCATTGTCAGCACGTTATCGTAGGGCCCGAAAATGTGCCGGTTGGTCACGATTACGAAGTGGCCGGTGAAACTGGTGGGCGTTCCGAGATTGTCGGCCTGGATCTGGTGGCACAACGTGCAGCCCACGCCTTCGCCCGCCAGCGGCGAGGCCAAGGCGGCTGCGAAAGCGAGTTCGTTCGTCCCCTCCGCGTGCGCCTGACTCCGGGCCAGCGGCGCATGGCAAGTCTGGCATTTGTTCTCGATGAATGATTTCAACTCCGGTCGCTCCTTGACCTCCGCCTCCATGACCGCCCGCCACAGCGGATCTTTGAACGCATGCGCCATCATCGTCGCGCGCCAATCGGTCGCCAGGACCGCAGCCTCGCCGGGTCGGCCCGCGCGATTGGCATTCCACGGGTCGTGACAGAAGGCGCAATTGCCCGCCCCGCTGAACAAGGGCGTTTCAAAATTCGCAAGCTCGGCAGACGCCAGTGTTGCTCCCGCCAGCACCACACCCAAAGTTAAGTCGGCACTTCTCATGAGTCGTCATTCCTTCAGCTCCGGTTCGCCGGAGTCGGGTGACGGTTCCAATTCCGCCCCGCCGCAGCAAACACCAGCAAGATGAACCGCCACCCTGCGGGCACATTACAGATTCGTCATGCGTCCGGCCGGATGCGATAGCCCACACCCCGAATCGTCTCGATGAGTTTCTCCGGAAAATCCCCGTCCACTTTCTTGCGAATGCGTTGGACATAAACATCCACCAGGTTTGTCCCGGGATCGAAGTTGTATTCCCAGACGCGCTCGACAATCTCGACGCGGGTCAGCACGCGACCGGGCGAGCGCATGAGGTGTTCGAGCAGCGAGAATTCTCGCGTGGTGAGTTCGATCTTCTGGCCGGCGCGGTTCACCTCGCGGGTGAGCAAGTTCAGGGTGAGATCGCCCACTTTGAGCAGGCTCTGACTCGTGCCACTCGCCCGACGGGTGACGGCGTGGAGTCGGGCGATGAGTTCCTCAATGTGAAACGGCTTGGTGAGATAATCGTCCGCGCCGAGGTTGAGTCCTTCCAGCCGCTCGTTGAGTTCGCTCCGCGCGGTGAGGAGGATGACCGGCAAGGGAGTCTTTCGCTCGCGCAGATTGCGCAGAATGCTCAACCCATCCTTGCCTGGCAGCATGATATCCAGGATGGCCGCGTCATAGGGCCGGGTGGTGGCCAGCGTGAAGCCTTCGTCGCCATGGTGCGAGACATCCACCACGAAACCCTGCGACTCCAGCCCCTTGCGGAGAAAGGAGGCGATCTTCTTCTCGTCTTCGACAATGAGGACCTTCACAAAATCCCTGCAAACCTCGACGCGCCAACGCGGAAGCAAGCCATCCCACCAGACGCGCTATGGCGTTTGCGCCAGGCTGGCCAGCGGAATGTCGATCCGCCAGGCGCCGCGCAGTTGACCGAGTTTGAACCCAGTCGCTTCGTCTTTTGGATACAAGTGCTGAATCACAGCAACGTTTTCGGCAGAGATGTCCTTGCCTGGTTCGCCATGACATTTCAGGCAAAGTTCGTTGTTGAGGATGATCGGCGCGAAGAAGGTAGCCGTGCTGGCCGTGAAATTGGTCACCAATGGCAGGGGCGGGTTCGTGCTGGTCACCGCAGTTTCAAAGTGATTCAGGATTGCCAGCTCTGTTGTATCTGCGCGGCCCGCCGGATTGCGCGGCTTGTGCGTGATGCGACGGATGGTGACGCCATGTTTTCCGGCCAGGCCCGCCGTGAGCGGTGACGCGGCGAGTGAACAGAACGGCAGCGCGTTGCTCACGCCGCCTTGCTGGATTGCAGACTGGAGATTTGAACTGAGCAGGCTGAAGGTTTCCGCAGCGATAGACTTGCCAAGTTGAATAGCGCCTTTTTGCACCTCAACAGACAGGGCTGCGGGAACTGCTGCCGTGGGCGTTGTTGAATCAGGAGATTTTGAACAACCCACCATCAACAGCATCGGCAGAACGAGCCCTGTCGCCAGACATTTCATTTGATTGGATGCTTTTCCTTCCACTTTTCGCGGAGTGTAGCGTGGAGCTTGGAGCGAAACGCGACCGGCAACTCATACGGCTGACCGTTCTTGTAGAGCGTGATGGTCTTGCGGATGTTGTCCACGACCACCTGGCACGGGTTGCAGCCCGCCATGTGCTTTTCGAACTCCTCGCAAATGGCCGGATCAACTGTACCATCCACGTATTCGTTCAGTTGCTTCAATAGTTCTTCGCACTTCATGGTCTGTCGTTCTGTGGGGATTGAGCCGCGAGGAGGTAAAAAGTTACAGCTTTACCTGTGGATATTCAGATCAATGCTGGTGATGAGGCTCTCGCACCAGTTGCGTCGCGGGATCACCCAGGGTTTGGGTCAATTGCTCGCGCAATTGTAGTCTGGCCCGGAGCAAACGCATCTTGGTGTTGGACTCGCTGAGAACAAGGGCCTCGGCCGTTTCCTTGATGGAAAGCCCTTCCACATCGCGCAACAGAAACACCAGCCGGTGCTTTTCGTCCAACCGGGCCAGCGCTTCATCCAGCAGGCGCTGAATCTCTCTCCTATGCACCAACTCATCCGGCGATTGCCGCCAATCCGCGATGAACTCCGGATGGGGAATCGTATCGGAATAGTCCAAGGGTTCGGTCGCTTCTTCCAGGGAAACCACGTCCAAACCTTTGCGCTTGCGGATGATTTTGAGCGCCGCGTGCGTGGCGATTCGCAGCAACCAGGTAGAGAAACTGGATTCGCCGCGAAAGCGATCAAGGTGTTCCACCACGCTCAAGAAGGTTTGTTGAGTCACATCTTCGGCATCCTGCTCGTGGCGCAACATCCGCATCGCCAGAGAATAAACCCGCCGCTCGTGTCGCGTGGTAAGCGCCTCGAACGCGTCCACGTCGCCCGCTTTCGCGCGTTGCACCAACTCAGCATCGGAGGTTTCAGGGATTATCTGGTTCATCATTTCCGATTTGACGAGACGAGTGTATGTGAATGAGCCTTGCCCGCAAGGCAGCGTTCTTGGACGGGCGACGCCAATGGTGCTTTCTTGATGCCGACGCCCTACCGGTCATTCATGTTCTGCTTTGGGCTGGCCACCTTGGAGACTCGATTCGGTGACGACGATTTCACGAACAATCGGCTGACCATCAGGAACGAGCGCCCGCTGATTGCCGGGCAGCGCCATCAGGAAGGATAGTTCCATCCGCTGCATCGTGGTTTCGATGCGGCGCACGCACCCAACGGTCCTTTGTCGAACCGTCCTTGGTTTCGATGATGGCGTTCAGGGCGTCCTGCCAGGTCCGTGTGGAGACGCCGGAATCCGTTCCGGCGAGATACGCTTTGGCGATGTGGAGATTGAGTTGGGGTTGGCGGAAGGATTCGTTCTTCGCGTTGAGCAAGGTGGTTGCTTCGGCACGGTCCTTCGTGCCGAGACTTTCCTGCTTCCCGGATTCGGAATCGTGGGCGTAAAACGTGCCGCCCTTCTTGCGGCGGTAGAGTCGGAATCGGTTTTTCATGGCTCGAATTTTTGGTTCGAGCCTGTCAGGCGAGATCGAAGGGCAGGTGTCTCAATGACACCAAACGCACGGCCAATTGCGTTTCAGCAAGTCGTGCCCGAGTGATCGCGGAGTAGTTCTTGAGTTATTCCGAGTCACAAATCTGCTGGCACTTCTGCTGGCACTTGAGGGCTGTGAGATTTGTAACTCCTTGTCCAAACGAGGTTTGGAATTGGAGGCGAGGGTCGGAATCGGGCGACTCACGCCCGATTGACGGTGTTAAAATCGCTGATTTCATTGGGGATTTCAACAAAAATCACCTATTCCAACTTAACCGGATTTAACCCCGTTACTGAAGGTTTCACTGAAGAATTTACTGAAGGTTTTGGATCGTTCGAGCGCAGTCATTTGGGTGTTTCTCCAATGAATCGCTGGGGCATAATTCTGCCGCCGAGCATCGGGCCTGCGCAAAACGGGCAACCTCAGCAATGAAGCTTGCGAACAAGTCCAGTCAGTCTTCCGGGCGCTCGCCTGCGGGCGCCATCTTCACCAGCTTGGGATCAAACTGGCCGAGCACGGTCACGAGATCGCGCTGCGCTTCCATGACTTCGCGAATGTTTTTGTATGCCATTGGCACTTCGTCCAGGCCGGAACTGATGAGCGTCACGCCTTGTTGTTTCAGAAAACGGTTCACGTCCTTCCAGTTGAACTTCTCGTTCGCAGCCTTGCGGCTCATGGCGCGGCCCGCACCGTGCGATGCCGAATTCAACGACTTTGAATTGCCCTTGCCGCTCACGACAAAGCCCGGTGTCGCCATCGAGCCGGGAATGATACCCAGCACGCCTTGTCCCGCCGGCGTTGCGCCCTTGCGATGCACGATGACCTCGCGCTCCACACCGTCAATGACATGCTTTTCCTTCCACGCGAAGTTGTGGTGGTTCTCCAAATCCAGCAGCACCTGCACGCCAAGATGCTCCGCGATGTGGCGGTGAATACACGCGTGGTTTGCCGCCGCGTATTGGCCCATCAACTCCATCGCGTTCCAGTATTCCTGGCCCTCCTGTGAGTCGAGCGATAGCCACGCGAGCCGCTTCAATTCGCTCGGCAAATCGGGAAACTGGCTGAACGCCAGTTTGCTGTAATGATCGCACACGGCCGCGCCCGTGCCGCGACTGCCGCTGTGTGACAACAGTGCGACGTAAGTGCCCGCTTCTAGGTTGTTGATCTTAGAGTGCGCGGTGAACAGGCCGAATTCAACGAAGTGATTGCCACTGCCGCTGGTGCCAAGTTGAGACCACGCCTTGTCCTTGTTCTGCTTCGTGACCGGACTGACGGACCAATCCGCATCCATCACGTCATGGGTGCGACGGGTCTTGAAGTTTGCACCCACGCCAAAGCGCGTTTCACGCTCGATTGCTTTCGTGAGACGCTCCTGTTTTTGCTCCAAATCACGTGCTGGAATATCCAGCACCGTCATCTTCATGCGGCACGCGATGTCCACGCCGACGGCGTATGGAATGACCGCGTTGTCCGTCGCCAATACGCCGCCGATAGGTAGGCCGTAGCCGACATGTGCGTCTGGCATGAGCGCCCCGGCCACCGACACCGGCAACAGACACGCCTTCTCCATCTGCATCACCGCGTCATGCTCCAGTCCCTCGCCCCACTGCCGATACTTCACCGGCTCGGCGCGCGGCGGAGGCGGCGCGTTGAGCAACGCCTTCGCAAACTCGCCGCGCAACGGGTCGTCCACGAATGCCATCGGCGTGGCGACAATCGCACTTACTTCTTCCTGCAACCGCGACTTGTCGCCGCCGCCGAGGATGAAACGGGAAACAAAATCCGTCGCCCGGCGCGTCGCCTGACCCAACGGAATTCCCATCCGCAAAAAATCTTTGGTGTTCACTTTCGCTTAAGCTGTAACAGCTGGCTTGATTTCTTCTTTTGCCTCCAACTCTTGATGAAGAATTTCCAAGAAGGCATTGTGCCAATCGCCCATCATGCGACCACCGATTGAACCATAGCGATCTGTATAATGCTTCAACCCGAATTGCGAATGTCTGACAAAACATCCAGCGCCACGTGCAATAGCCGGTATCATTTTCATTATCTGCAACCCCGGTTTGCCCTTGTGAAACCAGCCATTTGAAAACGGGAAAAACACACCATATAAATTCAAACACTCAGGGATTTCTGCTGCTGGAATTCCGGTCGCCTTCGAAAGCAGGTCCAAATCATCTTTTAAGTCTGGTGCATAGAAGCCACCAAACACCTCGACAAACAGCTGAAATAGATATGGCAACCGCCGCGCGTGAGGATGGTCGCGAACTTTTTCCAAGCCCTGCTGACAGCCTGGCGGTAAATACAAGTCGCTCCACTTAATTTTGAAGCCTCCGAAGTCCAAAATTTCGTTTTCAGAGGCGGGGTCAAGTAAATGGTCCAAAGAGTTCTTGATGATTGCGATTCTAGCTTTGTGTTCCAGCAGCATGATAAATTGCAACCATACTTCAAAATTGTTGCCGGTCAGTTTGTAGAGTATTTCTTTTGTCTCACATTTTTTGTTTGCAGCCACCTCTTCCATGAATCTTCCAGTGACGTGTGGATTTTCCTTATGCGCCTTGCACAGTTCATTTACGCGCTCAAGCGCTCTCTTGTTAAAGAAGGCGCGCTCACAAGCGCGGCGATACGCTTTTGCACCTTCAAAGCGATTTGGGTCACCATCGCTTTTGTATCGGGTGATAAATTTTGCCAATGCGATTCTCTGCGCGATGACGGCATACCACGCAGCCGAAAGCAAAATTCGGCGCTCTTTTTCATCTAAATTATTACACGGCGGCAACAGACCCTCTGTGTGTTTCTTATCCAGCGTAAGTCTTTTGCAGCCGACATTGGTTTGCGCTGCCACTCTAGCCAACGTTTCAAGCCTACGGTTATCGGGCTCGTTCTTGTGAACGATTACGCCACTTGGAATTCCAAGATATTTTGTCCAACCAAATACTTTGAAAACATCTGGAAAACCCCAACTGCCGGACTTCGCTTCAAGCAAAACTCTGTTGAGGTAATTTTCATTGGAAGGTGTTGCCACAACATCAAGTTCGAACACTTCAACACCACCGTCGGTTAAAGTAATCTGCGGCTCGA
Source organism: Limisphaerales bacterium (assembly GCA_044225555.1). Taxonomy (GTDB): domain Bacteria; phylum Verrucomicrobiota; class Verrucomicrobiia; order Limisphaerales; family JADLHS01; genus JADLHS01. Next base: position 7,585 of record JBGAIM010000013.1, read on the forward strand.
TGAAATAACCGTTCGCCATTAGACACGCAGCGACCAAATCTTCGTATTGATCTTCAGACGGATCTTTGGGCAGTTCGATCTTCATGTTGTGTTCAACAATTTTACCGTTTGTTTATTTAGGATGCGAGATTGCACGCTCCTTTTTTGTTTGATTAGGGAGAGCGAGCTTTGACGCCCGCTCTCCCGTTGTGTCATTCATTCAGGAACAGCTTCCACTCCGCGACGCCGTGCGCGTTGCGAATAAGTGCCGACACCGGCAGTTCCTTCGGTGCGCGCGGAACGCTGAGTAGCTTGAGGCCAGCCTCGTGCGGAAGGCGGTCGGCCTTGCGCTGGTTCACGTCTTTTGCGGACCAGACGAGGTTTTCCCACGTGTCCGCGCCACCACGCGAGCGCGGCAGGACATGGTCGAGGCTGCCTTCGTCCGGGTGCAGCAGGCGGCCCGTGTATTGGCAGCGATTGCCGTCGCGCTCGCGAATCGTCTTCGCGCAGAGCTTCGGGCGCTTCTTCGGCACTTTGGCGAAGTTCACGGCCACAATCACCGTTGGCACACGAATCGCGCCGCGCGCGGTATGCACGGCATAGTCGCCTTCGCGCACCGGCAGCGTGATCCACTCGTCCCAAGTGACGGGCCGGATGTGCTCCTCGCCTTCGATGTCCAGGCCGGTGGCCACGTTCGTGGCCATCTGGCAAAAAGCATCCGCTGGCGTGCGGATATTGATCGCCTGCCAGTTGCGGTTCAGCACCAGCACAATTGTCTTGTTCAATATGTCGGACATAAAATGTTTGCACACCGTGACTGCTCCGCGCGTTTGAGGTGTTTGTTCTTCATTGAAACGGCTGGAGTGGCTGTCCCGCCGGGAATCGCACCGGGACCTCCGGTTTCAGAGACCGGCGCACTGCTGGTTATGCAACGGGGCAATGGAAGGTGGTCGCCCGGGAAGGTTCTGCCCCCTCGATTTCTGGGTGTAGGCCAGACGTGATGCTATTTCACCACCAGGCGGTCGAAGCTCGACTTGCTAACTTTGGCTGCCTCGCTTGGATTTGCACCAAGACCGACGGGGTCAAAACCCGGTATGCTGCGTGTTACACCACGAGGCAAAAGTTGGTGGAGCCGGAGGTAGTTGCAACCTCACCCAACCGGATTAAAAGTCCGGTGCCGGTCTGCTGTGGCTTCGACTCCGTGAGAATGGTGCTCGCGGCAGGGGTTGCACCTGCACTGGCGACGTTCTCAACGTCGTGTCTCTGCTGTTGGACTACGCGAGCAAGGAAATTGGAGCCTCCAGCCGGTGATGCTCCGGCAGGATCGCTTTACAAAAGCAATCCGCAGGCTGCTGCGTGGAGGCGAAAACGGAATGACGTGTCGAGGTTTACTTCCATGCTAATAAATCCAGCCTTGCTAGTTTTATTTGACATGATTCACACCGACTGGTTTACTAATGTTCTTATATGACTAGTCAGACTAGTTCAAACAGAAAAAGGATAAACCAGCGTCTGGTTGCTGCTCCGGCCAATGCGGTGCTTACATCCGCTTGGCTGAAGGGGCGCGGCATCTCCAGCAAGCTCGCCGGCTACTACGCCAGTTCGGGATGGCTGCATCGCATTGGCGATGGGGCCTTTACGGTCCAAAGAGCGGAGCCCACCTGGTTAGGAGCGGTCTTCGGACTCCAGCAAAAATCCCAATCCCTTCATCCGGGTGGACGCACGGCACTGGAGCTTTCAGGGCTCGCTCATTTTCTGCCTCTGGGTGAAGCGCATCCGCTTTTCCTCTTCAGCCGATCCGGAGACCGATTACCGTCTTGGTTTCAGGGATTGCCGTGGTCAAAGCGCGTCCGACATGTGCGCACGAATTTCCTGCCCGACAATCTCGGGTTCAACCAGCATCGTGAGGGGGAGCTCGTCGTCAAGATATCGGCTCCCGAGCGTGCCGCTCTCGAGTTTCTTCAAGCGCTTGAACCCTCCGCAAACGAGTATGAACACGCGAATCTGATCTTCGAAGGACTTGGAACATTACGTCCCGACGTGCTGCAATCGCTTCTGGAGCATTGCTCCTCAGTGAAGGTGAAACGCCTGTTTCTCCATCTGGCGGAAAGGCACAATCACGCGTGGTTCAAATCTCTGGATCTGACCAAAGTGTCACTAGGCAGCGGTAAGCGCGTGCTGGTGGCCGGTGGCCGACTGGATCCCAAATACCTCATCACCGTTCCCGCCCTGCCTGAAACCCCAAGTGATGCACCATGAAAGACAGCCCATTTTTCAAGCAGGCTGACCTGCTGGTTCAGATGCTTCCCTTCGTGAACGCAGAGACCTGCTTTGCGCTCAAGGGCGGAACAGCGATCAATTTCTTCGTTCGCAACTTCCCCCGCCTCTCCGTGGACATTGACCTGGTATATGTTCCGGTCGAAGACCGTGCGGCTTCACTTCGGGGAATTGATGGCGCACTTAAACGCATCGCGGCAAAGATCCGCCGCTCAATGCCAGCGGCCCAAGTAATGGAACGGAAACTCGCCGCCGAGAGCAGCGTGGTAAAGCTGACGGTGCGCGTGCCAAATCTCGGCGAAGTGAAAATTGAACCCAACACGGTTTTGCGTGGGGTGGTGCATCCAACAACGGAGCGCACGCTGGTCGCGAGGGCCGTCGAGGTGTTCGGACGATCTGCCACCATGCAGACTGTGTCGCTGCCGGAACTTTACGGCGGGAAACTTTGCGCTGCGCTGGATCGGCAGCACCCACGTGACCTGTTCGACGTGCATGGATTGCTACAAGCGGAGGGAATCACCGATGAAATCCGTCGCGCATTCGTCATTTACCTGGCAAGTCACGACCGGCCCATGAGCGAACTTCTCACTCCCAACCGCCAAAACCTGAAACAGGTCTTTGCGGATCAGTTCGAGGGCATGACCCTTGACCCCGTGCCGCTGACGGTGCTGGAGAAAACGCGCGAGCAATTGATCGAATACATCAACAGCAGTCTGACCTCCGCTGAACGGGAATTTCTCCTATCCGTGAAGCGACTGGAGCCAAAGTGGGATTTGCTCGGAATTCCCGGAATCGAACGATTGCCAGGAGTGCAATGGAAACTTTACAACCTGCGCAAAATGACACCCGCAAAACGTCTGGCGGCCGAAGAACTTCTCCGACGCAAGCTTGGACTGTGATCCCCACACTGTCGTCAACCGTAACCGCAAGAGTGGTCGCAATCCCGAGTGCTGCCCTCGGCAGAGCTGGCTTATGAAACCGGCTTGAGCGCTGGCTCGATTGCGGTCCTTGCGGACGGCCACCAAAACTGGAGTCCTCACCCGGAGTTGCACCGGGCTGATTCGCTTACCGAGCGAATGCATCGCTGACAATGCTTTGAGGGCAGTGAAAGTGGCGTCCCTGACCGGCTTCGCTCCGGTGATCTCCTGCATGAGAGGCAGGCGTGTTGACTGGACTACACCACAGGGACGTAAGGCTAATCTCTGCCTCCTTGAAATTGTATTTCCGCTTTCCAAGCGCATTCGCTTTGAATGAATATGCGCCGAGAAACATGAAGACTCCGGTCACTGATGCTGCAGTGGAAGAATACGTGACTCGGATTCTTTCTGGCGGACCTCTTGGCAGAGTCTTCCCTGGCAAACTGTCAGAATGCGATTTTACCCCGATCCAGCGCGAGAAGATCAGGAAGGCCAGAGCTGAAAAACGGATCCTGCAAAAGAAGGTCAAACCGACCGTAACTCCAATTGCAACCAAGCCGAACACCAAGGCGTCGATCCAACCTGAACCAAATCCAACAAAGGCTCTGACGAAGCTGAAGCGAATTCTGTATCTACAAGGCGGCAACTGCTTCTTCTGCGGGAAGTCGCTGGGAGAAGGCGATGCCAGCGTCGAACACCTGAACCCCAAATCACGTGGCGGCACCAGCACTGAGGACAACGAAGTAGTTTGTCACAAGAGCTTGAACCACGTCTTCGGGAATATGGAGTTGAAGCGGAAGTTCGAGTTTGTGCTCAAGACAAAGGGCTCATTCCGTTGTCCAGGGACGTGATAACTCCTGACGTGGCAGTGTTGATCTGCGTCGCTCAATTTTGGTGTCCCCAGCCGGACTTTCACCGGCAACCTGACGCTTAGGACGCGCCCGCTCTGATGCTTTGAGCTATGGGGACAAATGGTCGGCGTGCCGGGTAATGCTCCCGGGCTCGGCACTCATCTAGTGCGATGCGGGGTATAAAGCCGCCGGTTCTCTTTGAACTACACGCCGTGGCGGAATGTCGTGGACTTGCGCCACTTGCCCGAAGGCACGCACTCGTTAGCACCGAGGTCCGGCACGCTTGTCCGGTGGACATTCCAATTTGGTCGGCGTGGGGAGACTTGCACTCCCAAGGCTGTTCGGTATTGAGGCGAACCGGTCTGCTATTCCCTGTCAACCACACGCCGGTCGGCAACCCGGGACTTGCACCCGGAAGGCGCGGCGATTTTAAGTCGCCGGGGTCTGCTATTCCCGCTGAGGCCAGTTGCCGCGAAATGGTGGGCATGAAGGGACTTGCACCCCCAAGGCTGCCAGATTCTGAGTCTGGACCCTCTGCTATTCGGGTTAAACCACATGCCCGTAAACTGGTGCATCCGGCAGGACTCCCACCTGCAAACTCTCCGTTCGAAGCGGAGGATGATCATAATTTCACCACGGATGCGGAAATGGTGGGTCGCCTCGGATTCGCACCGAGTTCTCGCCGGTTAAGAGCCGGGACTTCACTGTCAAAGTTTGCAACCCAAGCGAACACGAAGGCGGAGTTGAACCGCCGCAGCCAGGTCTGTGAAGCCCTGACCGACACCGGGATTTCGCGTCGCATGAAATGGAATCCCAAGCGCACTGAATCCGGTTCCCGGCCATTACTTCGACCCTGCGGGGTCTCTGCCGGCGGACCGGATTCACTTGGGAAATGGACGGGCATGAGGGTAGCGCGCCCTCTACTCCGGTTTGGAAGACCGGCGTGTATCTATGAACACCTATGCCCGAAGATTGGAGTCCCCTTGCATGATCCTGAACTCAACCGCCTGAAACCAATCGGCCAATGGGGACCGGTTCAGATTTCAACAACCAACGACGGTTTGAAACCGATCTGCAACTCATTGGGATACCCGCGGGGATTGGCAAGCACCCGGGTGGAGCCAACAACATAATCGGAGTGCTGGTGGATGTGGCCATGAATCCATAGCGCTGCCTTACTGGCGGCAACGAACGGCTCCAAGTTGGAAGCGAACGCCGGATTCAACGGGTCATTCCGATACCGCTGGGAAATGGATTTGGGGCTGGGCGCATGGTGCGTCACCACCACCACCTTTTTTCCACGGGCCTCCTCGGTCTCTTGAATCAACCATTGCAACGACTCCGCGTGGAATCGCCGCGCATCTGCCGGACGAAATCGCCGGTAGGACGGGGTGATGCGAATACGCCGGAAATCAGTCATGCCCGTCTGTGCTGTCACCTCAGCCAACACCACATCTCCATTCAGGCGAAAGTCCGTCCACAAAGTGGCTCCCAAAAAGACGACCCCGTCGATTTCGGCGCGGCCGTTTTCCAACACGTGGATGTTACTGTCCGCCGCTGCCGCTTTGATCTCCTCCGTCAGCTTCGGAATCTTCTGGCCATAGAACTCATGGTTACCCAGGACATAGATGACGGGTTGTGTGGGAAACGCCTCACGAATCCATTTTATCCCGTTCAAGCCGGTGTGAATGTCGCCCGCGAGCACGATCACATCCGCCTTCACCTTCCACGGCTGAAACGGCGCAAACTCCAAATGCAAATCGCTCAAGATGTGAATTCGCATGCGCCCTCCTATCAGAATGGGGTCATAATTGGAATCCCGTGCTGGAATCGCACCAGCCTCTGCGGCTTTGCAGGCCGCCGCCTGAACTGCTCGGCCAACGGGATGTGTAATTGAAAGCGCAGGCGGAAGTTTTCACCTCCGCCCGCGTTGATTAACCGTTGCGGACGAAGTCCGCGATGACTGCCGGCGCGCTCGTGTCGAAGCCGACCACGTCGAGCATGCCGCGATCGTTTGGGTCCGCGAGGGTGAAGCCGTTGGAGGTCATGCCCACAACAACCGCCTTCGCGTCGCCGACGAACTGGCTGCGATACTGGCGCAGCGCCTGCGCCGGGTGGATGTTGCCCGCCCACGTTTCGCTGTCCGTGTAGGTGATGAACGCCGACACGTTCAGCTTCTGGCGAGCCGCCCACAGCATCGGCAAGGCACAGTCCGTGCCACCCATCGGGATGGCTTCGATGCGCTGGATGACTTCAGCCAGACGCATGCGCGGCGAGAGGTTCACGCGGGTGATGCCCGGTTCACCGCCGCCCCACTTGCCACCGTGACCACCAGCCGGAGCCGAGAACGCGATGATCTCGCATTCCGATTCCGTCGCCGCCGTGATGAGCGCCATAGCCGCGCTCGCTTCGCGGGCGTTGATGCACGAACCCACGATTTGCGAGCACGCCATCGAACCGCTCACGTCGAGCGCGAGCAGCACCGGCTGGCCGCACGGTTCCACGTTCGCGAACGAGCATGAACTGCTGGATGCCGCATTGTCGCACCGGCTGGGCGAAGTGAATCTGCCAGCATTGAAGTCGGCGCTGAAGGCCGACCCTGATTTGGTGAAGACCGAACATGGACTCTCAACCAAGGCGATTCTGGCGACTGAACTGGACTTGATCCAGACGGTCAATTCTGCCTGCGGTGCAGTCTCGCCGTTACACCCCGGTTACCAAGTTTCCGACTGGTTGAGCGAGGATCAACGACGTGCCATTTACCACGTCGTCCGCACAAGTGACCGCATCACTGGCCTGCGCGGACTTGCCGGCACTGGCAAGACAACAGCCCTGCGCGATCTGGTCGCGGCGTGCAACGAGGCTCGCGTCGAACCTCTGTTTTGTGCACCAACGGCAGCAGCAACGGATGTATTGCGGAGGGAAGGATTCAATGCCGTCACACTGGCCAGTCTGCTGCAAACCAAGCCCGCGTTATCTGCGCGGCAGGTGATTGTTCTGGATGAGGCCGGCGCAGTGGGCATTGATGACATGAAGCGGCTGTTCGACCTGGCGCGTGATGCCCGCGTCGTGCTTTCGGGCGACACCGGGCAACACGCCTCAGTGGTTCGAGGCGACGCTCTGCGGATTCTGGAGCAGCACTCCAATTTCAAGTCCGGCCAATTGACCGCCATCCGGCGGCAACGCAAAGCCGAATACCGCAAGGCCGTTGAACTGGCCGCACAGAAGCGGACGGGGGAAGCGTTCGCTCAACTGGAACGCATCGGCGCGATTGTCGAAGTCCTTGCGGACGGCCACCGCCCTGACGGGCTATACGACAAAGCAGCGCAGGCGTATTTGAAGGCGTTGATGCAAAACCAATCTGCCCTGCTGGTCGCGCCAACGTGGAATGAAATCCAGGCGGTAACAGAGAAAGTGCGAGATGCGTTGAAAGCATCCGGTCGGCTGGCCGGTGAGGAACGGGAATTTCAAGTCTTTGATTCGTTGTCGTGGACCGAAGCGCAGAAGCGGGACATGCGGCAATACCGCCCCGGCATGTCAATGCGGTTTCATCGTCGTCACGGTGGGTTCAATAATGGTGAATCCGTCAGCGTGATGGCAGTCGGGGACGACGCGCTCACGGTGCAACGTGCCGATGGTTCAGAAACCGCCTTCCCTTTGGGTGCGGCCGTCGGCTTTGATGTGGGGGAGAGGCGCACCTTGAGCATCGCCGCTGGCGACCGGTTGCTATTGCAGGCAAACGCTGGCCGCAAGCGGTTCATCAACGGCGAATTGGTCGAGGTGCAGGCAATTCAGGGTGATTCCATTTTGCTGGCTGACGGGCGACTGCTACCTGCCAGCTATCGCACGTTCACCCACGGCTATGCGGTTACTTCCCATGCCGCCCAAGGCAAGACCGTGGACGAAGTGCTGGTGGTCGCTTCATCGCGTTCATTACCCGCCGTCCATCGGCAACAGTTCTACGTCAGCATTTCGCGTGGACGCGAGCGATGCCAGGTTTTCACCGATGATGTTGAGCGATTGCGTTCACACGTCGCTCATTCCAGTGAACGGCTGGCCGCCATCGAGGTCATTCCTCGTATTCATCGACCAGACTTCCTTCGGCGCATTTTGCAGCGTGGTTATCGCTTCCTGAAACAGTTCCGCCGACGCATTGCACCATCTCATTCGCTCCGTCAGGTCCGCGAACAAATCCGCGAAACATCTTATGAACACCAATCCCAATCCCGTCGCAGCATCCGCGTCTAGCGCGCGTGACAATCCGTGCTTTGGCAACGATCCGACCGTAGCCACGCTCAACGTGTTCACTGACGATGAGCACAGCTATCAATTGCCCTACGCGCAATTCCTTTACGCCGAGTTGACTCCCAATCCGGCGCTGGAAAAGGATGTGGACGCACCGCCCGAAAAGCTGCTCGTCGTTTTCGCCGTGGCTGAGATCGTGGTGCTCGGCAGCGGCCTCAGGTTTCTGGAACGGGCGATCCAGAAGTATGAATTGAAGTTCGTGAAGTCGGCGGATCGGCGTTATACATCTGCGCTCAAGACGCACGTTGCTTCCGTCACCACCCGTTTCACCAAGGAAGTCGCATGAATCCAAATTCAGGAAACCGGTTTCTTCCTCATCGCCACCGCATGGTAGATGACCAGGAGATTGTGTTGTGACGAGCGACAAGCAATTAAAAGGAATCAAGCTGCAGGACGTTCGCATGAAGCGGGACTCCGACCAAGCGCTGAACGTGAAAGAGTTCGCCGTGCTGGCAGGCATTTCCTATTCGGTGGCGCGTGGATGGTTTCACCTGTCAGGTTTTCCAGCGATTCAGGGAAAGGTCTTTTGGGAAGATTTCGTCCTTTGGAGACGAGGTCAAAATCGAAAATCGCTGACGAGCTTGAACGGTTCCGCAAGTGCGGAAAGCGACTGCAAACCGACTCCTCACAAGTCCTCCCCGCAATGGCCTGCCCGCGCTGCCAACATCCTCGCTGAGGTTCACTAGATTCAGATCTGATTCCTTTTCACTCAGCCGGGAGCAGTTTGTTTCAGAATCTGTGAAGCGGGACTTGATTCTCCTGCACTCCTCCTGCACTCTTTTGGAAGTCATTGATCTTCAATGGTAGCGCGTACGGGAATCGAACCCGTCTTTCAGCCTTGAGAGGGCCGTGTCCTAACCGATAGACGAACACGCCAATCTTGACGCGAGCATCCTAGCCCGGGGCCGGATTTTGTCACGACGAAATTAACGCCGCCGCCGCCTATTTGTTCTGCTCGAACCACGCCTTCAGTTTGGCATCCAGCGGCTTCAAGTCCGGTTGCTTTTGAGCAATGGTCCTTGATTCAGCCCATTCCTGATTCAAGTCGCCGAGTTCCACATCTGAGCCAACCCGGACGAAAATTGGGATCTGATGCAACTCAGCTTTCACCTTGAGGCACTGGCCGCCGGAGTAAACCTTTTCGGGATTCCACGCGTCGCGCCATTGCTCGCCGCTGGGGAGATAAACTTCCTGCTCGCGCTTGTTCTTCTCCCAGATCGGCGATACCAAAATGTCACGCCCGTAAAGAAATGTCCACCAGTTGGCCCACGCCGCCGGTGCTTTGGGATCAACTAAAAACAACGGTCGCGCAATGGGCAGGCCGGTTGCGCTCGCCTCTTTGCCGTGGGCATAACTGTAATCCACGAGCCGCTGATGCAGCCGGGCGTAAAGCCGCCACGTCGCAATGAGCGTGGCGTCGTACTTGGGTTCGCGCAGCAAATTCCAGAAGGCTACATTGCGCGTCGGGCCGACTTCCATGATCGGATTGAAACAACTGAACGCCAGCCAGCGCGCGCAAACCTCCTGTTCCATTGGCGCCTTGCCGTAACCGCAGGTGTCCGCGCCCCAGTTTGGATACCCCATCACCGCCGAGCGTTGCAAGGCGATGATCGAAGCGCGCAAGCCCTCCTGCGGTCCACCGACGTCGCCGCCCCAGAACACCGCATATTTCGACGTGCCCGTGTACGCCGCGCGCGGCATCAGCGCGAAATCCTGTCCGCGATACTTCGCCGCGATGTCATAGGTCGCCTGCACATACATCGCCGGGTAAGCGTTGCGATTTTCACGGAGGGACCGACCATCGTGAATCTGGAACGGCCCGTCGTCGGGAATGTTTTCCTCCGCGCGATCGAGCTTGAAGCCCGCGACGCCGAGCTTGAGCAATTTCTCCACGCCGCTCTGCCAATAAGCCTTCGCGTCCGGATTCGAGAAATCCACCATCGGATAATTGTTTCCGTTGCGCGGGCGCACCTGCCCGGCGAGATTCCAACCACGTTCAAGCGCGTTTGTGGCCATTTGTCCTTGGAAGAATGGTCCGATCCACAAGACGAGTTTCGTCTCCAGCGAACCGAGCCATTCAATCATTTTGCCGAAGTTTGGCAGGCGTTTTTCATCAATGTCGAAATCATCGTAGCCCCACGGTTGCCCCGGTCCCCACGGGCGATCAATCCAATACACGCCACACGGAATGCCGTAAGCCTTCATCATCAGGATGTCTTCCATCGCCTCGGAATTGAATGGCCCGTTCACCGGCGTGCCGTCGTAATAACTCGGGCGTTGCGTGTGTTCATCGCGCCAACGCCACGGGGTGTAGAGCCATTTGGGCGGGAGGAACGGCGGTCCGGCCTCGAGCGCGTGCGACTTCACGAGCGTCGCCGGATCTTGCGCCGTGTAAAACTTCATCTCGAGCGACGGACCTTCAAACTCGATCTTCACGCGCTTGGGGTCGCTCACGCAAAAATCATATTTGCCCGGCCAATCTGTTTTGGCAAAGGTCGCATAGCCGCGCGAGGAAACATAAAACGGCGCGTACACTGATGTCGTCGGCTTGAGGATCATGTCCACCTTCTGCCCGCGCAGATCCATGGCGGGCTTGATCCCTGCCGCCCACGACGCCTGTTGTGGCCCGTCCACGGTGCGCTCCATCAGTCCGGTGAAGTATTCGTCCGCATGAGCCTCAATCGCGAAACCCCATTTGACGATGCTGGTGCAGGGATCAGCGCTGAGATTCAGGATGAAGTCATTGGCGGCGGGCGTAACGGAGAGTTTGACCGTGCAGCCGTCGGGCATCGTGGTTTGAGCGGTGTAAACTTTATCCGCCGTTACTTCACCCGACGGCGCCGTGAGCATTGGTGGCAGGTAAACACGGCCCCGCTCCGTTTCGTAGTAGATGCCGTCGAGTTTCAGCGTGCCGTGGCCATTGGCCTTGGTGGAAAGCTCCTTTGACTTGAGTTGCAGGGCCGCGGTCTTGATGCCATTCACCTTCGTGGTAGTGCAGCCCACAACCACTAGAGCCGTTGCAACAGCGATCTGAAAAAATTTCCCTTTCATGCGTTCGGCAAGGCTGCCAGTTGCCGGAAACCCTTGCGAGGGCTTAACGCGTCCCCAATTCGGGCGATTAACACACCCGCACGGTCTCCAACTTCAACAACGCACCCAGCTTTTCGATCTTGCTCGCAATATGTCCGACGCCAATGGCACAGTGATGTGCCGGGCCGGCTTTGGACCAATCGTTCATGAACTTTTTCGCGCCGATACTGAAGCGGTAGCGGCTATTCGTGTTGCCAATCTGCAAGACCGGGCCGGCCACCGATTCGCCTTCCGCCACGAGCAGCGATAGTTTTCCCCCCGCCCCCTGCACGACAGACAGCAACGTCACCGGCCCATGCTTCACGGTCATCTGGATCGAGAGCCCTTTGCCCGGTTTGCCGTGATAGACCGGTAATGGCACCAAGCCGACGCGACCTTCAGCAATCGCGAAGTGCGCCGGGCCGTCGTGCCCGAGATAAAGCACGTCGTCGTTGAAGTCAGTCAGGTAGAACTCCGAGAACGAACCGCCCACGCCGAACAGATCCATGATCTTCATGGCTTGCACGTTCTTGATTTCGCACTCGCCCGCGACGGGAATGTGGCGCCCCGTGAGCAACGTGTTGCCCGCGATAACGGACGTGGCGATGTCGCGATACGGGTTGCCATCTTCGCTCTCGTAGTAGTAGGCGAGCGAACCGAGGTTGTGCTTCTTCACCAGCGCATCCAGCGCGCAGGAAGTTTTTGCCGCACGCACGAGTTCTTTTTGCTCACACTCCTTCGAAACATCGAACGCTCGCTGAAATTGTCTCAGCTTCGCATCCACCTGCGCCTTCGTCACCGCCTCGCGCTCCTGGTGCAGCGCGCACATTTCGATCAGCTCGAAGTGATTGCCGAACGCGGCGGATTGCTGGGTCATGTCACTATAAACATCGAGCATTCCGCAATAATAATGGCCGAGCACCCCGACGCGGTTCTGGTTCAGCGCGGCCGCAACTTTCGCGGCATCCACCCAGTCCTGGATCTCCGCCCACGCCTCCTCGTCCGCGAGATGGCCGGTGACTAGGTGATAGGGAATGTTGGCGCGATTGAACACGCACGCGATCTCCGGCGCGGAACACGACTGGCAATGCTCCAGCCAGATACCCGTCATCAGCCCACGATCCCCGAGCGCATTGAACTGCTCGTAATCCAGTTGCGGCACCGGTTGAAGATTCAGCACCACCACCGGCACACCCGCCTCTTGCACGACCGGCAACACCGTGGACGAAAGCGCATACGTGGAGATGTAGAGGAAAATCAAATCCACTTCCTCGCGGCGGAACTTCGACGCGGCGGCGCGGGCCTTGGTGGGATTGTCCACCAGCCCGGCATCCACAAGTTCGACGCCGTGGCTTTGAATCCGCTGGCCAATCTGCTTCTGGTAGCCGACAAGCCGGTTCTTCAATCCCTTGAACTGCGGCCAATACGTGTCGAGGCCGATGCCAAAAAGTCCGATGCGGGTCTTGGTCATAAAATCTTCAGAGCGCCGGTTTCCGACCCGGCTCTCAGTCACAGACAAAAGATTGTCAGTTTCTTCGGCCCATGCGCGCCGAGGACAAGGATGCGTTCAATGTCCCCGGTGCGGCTCGGGCCGGTAATGAACGAAATCATGCTGGGAAAATTCCCGCCGTATTTCTGCTTCACCAAACCCATCGCCGCCAGTAAATCTGGAACAAGCTGCTCGCGCCGCGCGATAACCACATGATGCGGCGGCAAGCATGACAACGCCCGCCCGCCCGCGCTTCGGCTCGTCACCAGCACCGTGCCCGTCTGGGCGATGAGCGCATCACTTTCGGAGATGCCGACGTCGCACTGTTCCAGCTCGTGTTTGTTGTAACTGCCGTCCGTGACAAGGGTCGGCAATCCGAGTCCGGCGGCCTGAGCTTGCGCCAACTGGCTTTTGTGTGTTGCCACACGCTGCCATTTCTCAGCATCACGCAACGCCCGCAATTCCGCCGTCAGTTCACTCGTGTCTTTGATCAATTTGAACGTCGCCTTGAGATCGCTCGCGTTTTTGGCGAACAAGGCAAGCTGTTCTGCCGCAGTCGGCCCAACCGGCGGCATTACGCCCCGTTGCTCGGCCACCGTGGGCACGCCGTGACCGTGATGCGAGGGCGCCTTGAGCGTGAGTGCTTCCTTGATCCGGGCTAAAATGTTCTCGCGTTCACTCATGGTTCGCGCTCCTTCCACCACTCCCGGAAACTCCGCTTTGCAATCGGTGGCAACTCCCGGGTCTTCGTCCACGCTTGCGCCGGATCCAGTGCGCTGCCCTTAACCAGTCCGTGGAAAATCTGGCAGAAACGGCCGAGCTTGGTCACCAACTTCCAGAGCGTCGGACGGTTCGCCACGGGCGCGAAGAACTTGAACGCGAGCTTTTGGAAGAAACTCGGCTTGCCCGTGGTCGGCGCGGAGGCGTTGCGCCGGTTCTGCAACAGGTGATGATGCAGATCAATCTTCACCGGGCACGTCTCGGTGCACGCGCCGCAGAGCGACGACGCATAGCTGAGATGCTTCCAATCCTGCAACCCGCGCAGATGCGGCGTGATCACCGACCCAATCGGCCCACCATAGACGGTCCCGTAAGTATGGCCGCCGACATTGCGGAAGATTGGGCAGACATTCAGACACGCGCCACAGCGGATGCAACCCAGCGCGTCACGTTGTTCCGCGTCGGCCAGCAGCAGCGTGCGTTGGTTATCCAGCAATACGACGTGATATTCTTCCGGGCCGTCCGATTCGCCCGGTTGGCGCGGCCCGCCATACATCGTGTTGTAGCAGGTCAACGCCTGGCCCGTGCCCATCACCGCCAGCATCGGCAGGAAGAGCGCCAAATCTTCCAGACGCGGCAACACTTTCTCGATGCCGACGAGCGTGATCATCGTCTTGGGCAAGGCGGCGGTGAGGCGCGCATTGCCTTCGTTCTCGGTGATCGAAATCATTCCCGTCTCAGCGATGGCGAAGTTCGCGCCCGTGATGCCGGCGTCGGCTTGCAGGTATTTCTTCCGCAACTGCCGCCGTGCGACCATCGTCAATTCTTCCGGATCGTCCGACGGCGCGTCGTTGAGTTTCTTTTGGAACAGGTCCTTGATCTCGCCACGCGTCAGGTGCATGGCCGGGAAGACAAGGTGATACGGCGGTTCTTCGCGGAGCTGGACGATGTATTCGCCGAGGTCGGACTCGACGACTTCGTAACCCGACTTCTCCATCGCGTCATTGAGATGGATTTCCTCGGACGTCATCGCCTTGGACTTCACGATGCTGGCCCAATGAACCTTCGTGCCGCGCGCTTCGAGGTTCTTGGCAAACTCGGCGAGATGTTTATCCAGGTGATTGACCGCCTCGAACTTCGTGCGAGCCGCGAGATTGCGTGCGCCTTGCCAGTCTTGAAACCACAACTTCCGCTGGTCGCGCACGACCTCGTATTTGCCCATCGCCGTCTGGATGATGCCGCGATGGCGTAGATCTTTGGCCACGCGACTGGCGTCCTCTTTGAAATGGGCAAGCGGCGCACTCATGCCGGAAAATTATTAACCACGGATGGACACAGATGGACACGGATAAGGATTTGAAGCGAATTGCACGCATTTTCACGAATTGAAACAGCCTGTTCAGAATTCGCGTCAATTGGCGAAATTCGCGTCAATTGCGTTCTCCATCCGTGTTTATCCGTGTTCATCCGTGGTTGAAAATCATTGGTTCGCCAAAACCTCCGCGAGATGGATGGTCTTGAGCGGCTTTTGCTGCTTGTCCGCCAGACCTTGAATCTGCATCAAGCAGCTTGAATCGCACGAGACGATGTATTCGGCCTTAGTCTCCAGCGCGGAAGTGCATTTCACTTCGCCCATCGCCGTCGAGATGGCGGGGAACTTTGCCGAGAATGTGCCGCCGAAACCGCAGCAGGTTTCCGCCGCGCCCATCTCGACCAGTTCCAAGCCCTGCACCTTCGCGAGCAGTTCGCGCGGCGGACGTTTGTTGTTCAACTCACGCAAACCGTGGCAGCCATCGTGGAACGTCACCTTGTGCGGGAACTTCGCGCCGACATCGGTGACCCCGAGTTTGTTGACGAGAAAGCTGGAGAACTCCCAGATCTTGGGGGACAGTTCGCGGGCGAGCGCTTCGTGTTTTGTCCCGGCGAACAGTTCCGGGTAAAAGACCTTCATCATCGCGCCGCATGAACCGCTGGCGATGACGATGACTTCCGAGTCCTTGAGCGCTTCCATCACTTTGATGGCGATCTCGCGACTCTCGTCCCAGTAACCGGTGTTGAACGCCGGTTGTCCGCAGCACGCCGGCGCTTGCGGCACAACGACCTTGTGGCCCAGCTTCTCAAAAATGCGCACCGCGCTGATGCCCACCTGGGGGAACATCAAGTCGACGAAGCAAGGAATGAACAGCGATATGGTCATGCGCCGGCAAAGTTATGCGGCATCGCAGACGTTCAGTCGAGATGGAACACCTCTCGCAAATTGCCGCACTGAGGTGAATTATCGGCATTCACCTCCATCAACGGTGCCATGTAAGCCCACCACTTCTTGACGACGGGATGATTCGGCAGATCGGTGGCGGTGTTGTTATCCGTCTGCTTCTGCACGGCGAAGAGCGTGAGCGTCGCTTCGTCGAGGAAGATGGAATAATCCGAAATGCCGGCTGCACGGATCGCGGCGGAAAGCTCCGGCCAGATCTCATCGTGGCGCTTTTTGTATTCGGCCACGACGCCGGGCTTGAGCTTCATCGTGAAGGCATGACGTTTCATTTGCGCAACTCCGCGAAGCGATCCGCTGCTTCACTCCATGCGGCGGGTTCGTAGCGCTGCACCTGACTGGAGGCGCGCACCACGTCGCGCATCTCGGCCAGCGAGGCGAGTTCGCCGTCGGCTTTGGCTTGCGTGAGCAAATTACCCATCGCCGTGGCTTCAACCGGACCGGTGACGACCGGACGTTGGCACGCATCGGCCGTGAATTGATTCAGCAACTGGCTTTGTGACCCGCCGCCCACGATGTGGATGACTTGAATCTGTTCGCCCGTGAGTTCTTCGAGTGAGCCGACGACTTCGCGATACTTCAACGCGAGGCTCTCATAGCAGCACCGCACCAATTCGCCTTCATTGCGCGGCACGGGCTGTTTGGTTTCGCGGCAGAAATCCTGGATCGCCTTGGGCATGTCGGGCGGATTGAGGAAACGCGGATCGTTCAGGTTCACGATGGAGCGCAGCGGCTTGGCTTTGCCCGCCATGGCGGCGAGCTGACCGTAATCATACTTCCGGCCCGCCGCATCAAACGAGCGTTTACATTGCTGCACCAGCCAGAGGCCCATGATGTTCTTGAGCAGGCGATATGTGCCGTCAATGCCGCCTTCGTTGGTCATGTTCAATTCCAACGCGCGCTTCGACAGCACTGGCTCCTTCACTTCCACGCCCATCAACGACCACGTGCCCGAACTCAAGTAAGCCCAGTTGGCCTTGCCCGTGTTCGCCGTCGGCACGCCCGCGACCGCTGACGCCGTGTCGTGTGACGGTGGAGCGACGACTTTCACTCCCGCGAGTCCGGTGCGTTCGGCGAGCGACTTGCGGAACTTGCCGAGCGTTGTGCCCGGTGGAACGATCTTTGGCAGGAAATGCGTCGGCAGGCCGAGCTTCTTGAGCAGCGGCAACGACCAATCGCGTTTCACCGGATGAACGAATTGTGACGTCGAGGCGATCGTGAACTCAGCGCGTTTCACACCGCACATCGCCCAATGCAAGAAGTCCGGCATGAACAGGAGCGTGTCCGCCGCGTCGAGAATGGCCGGGGAATTTTGTTTCCACGCGAGTAACTGGTAGAGCGAGTTCAACTCCATGAACTGCAGACCCGATTGCGCGAAGATCTCCGCGCGGGGGACTTTCTTGAATGTCCGCTCCAACGCGCCGCGCGTCCGGGCATCGCGATAGTGATACGGCTGCCCAAGAATCTCGTCCTGCTGGTTGAGCAGCACGAAGTCCACGCCCCACGTATCTGCGCCGACGGACACGATTTGTTTGCCGAATTTCTTGTGCGCGAGCGCGAGGCCGTTCTGGATCTCCGCCCAAAGCCGCATCACGTCCCAGCGAATCGTCTCGCCCAGCGCGACAGGGCCGTTGGGGAAACGGTTGATTTCCTCAAGGCGAAGCTGCTTGCCGTTCCAAATCCCCGCCATAACGCGCCCGCTCTCCGCGCCGAGGTCCACTGCGAGATAAACCTTCTTGGCCATAACCTTACGCTCGCTTGCTCAATACCGTCTTCTCGTAACCCTTCACTTCGTCGAGCCACGCTTCGCCGACCGGCACGTCTTGCTTGAGGCAGTAATAATCCCACACCGCACCAAATGGCAGCGTCTTGGCTTCTTCCATCAACGCCAGCCGCGATGTGTAATCGCCGTCGCGTTCGAGCTTCTTGTAGGTGGTGTAAGGTTCGAGCATCGCGATGCAAAGGGCGCGGATCATGTTGCGTGTGCCGATGGTCCACGCGGCGATGCGATTGATGCTCGCGTCGAAGAAGTCGAGACCGATGTGTGTCCGGGCGAGATAATTGCCGCGCACCAACTCCTGCGCGATGGCGTTCAACTCATCGGTGAGCGTCACGACGTGGTCGCTGTCCCAACGCACGCCGCGGCTGACGTGCAGGAGAATTTCCGGCACGAAGCACAGCACTGAGGAAACCTTGTCCGCCATGTTTTCGGTCGGGTGATAATGGCCGGCATCAAGGCAGACGAGCGTCTGATTCTTCACGGCATAACCAAGATAAAACTCGTGCATGCCCACGGTGTAACTTTCCGCGCCGATGCCGAACAACTTGCCTTCGACAGCGTCGAGGTTGTGCTTCGGATTGAGCTTCTTCTTGAAGATGGCATCGAGCGATTGTTCGAGGCGCTCGCGCGGGCCGCGACGATCGGCAGGCGAGTCCTTCATGCCATCCGGAATCCACACATTGGTGACCGTGGGCGAACCCAAGGCCTTACCCATCGCCGCGCCGATCTCGCGGCTGGCTTGGCAATGTTCGATCCAGAATTGGCGGATGCCCTTGTCATGATGCGACAATGTAAAGCCGCTCGCGGACTTGGGATGCGAGAAGCAGGTGGGGTTGAAATCGAGGCCGATGCGTTGCGACTTGGCCCAATCAATCCAGTTCTTGAAGTGGCGCGGCTGGATTTCGTTGCGATCCACTTTCTTGCCGCCGAACTCGCCGTAGAAGGCGTGCAGGTTGAAGCGATGTTTGCCGGGGATGAGCGACAACGCCTTGGTCGCGTCAGCGCGCAGTTCATCGGGCGTGCGGGCTTTGCCGGGATAATTGCCGGTGGCCATGATGCCGCCGGTGAGTGCGCCACCGAAATTCTCGAAGCCGCCGACGTCGTCGCCCTGCCAGCAGTGGAGCGAGACGGGGACTTTGGCGAGTTGCTTGAGGACGGTGTCGGTGTTGACCCCGAGGGCGGCGTAGCGTTCGCGGGCAAGTTGGTAGGCTTGGCGGATCGGCTTTGAAGTGTTCACGGTGGGCAGCGTAACCGCAGCAGATCGTAGATTTCGAGCAGGAAATCACCGCCAAAAGTGGTTAGCGCCGGCATAGGGAAAGGATTTGATTTTTTTGAGCACCATTCGCTAGATTCACGGGCAACTCATTGTTTTTTCCATGGCAAAAGAAGAACCAATCGAATTGACGGGGTCGGTCACGCAAGTGTTGCCCGGCACGATGTTTCGCGTGGCCCTGCCCAACGGGCACGAAGTCCTCGCCCACATTTCCGGCAAGATGCGCAAGAATTGGATTCGCATCTCGGTTGGCGACCGGGTGAAGGTGGAGATGTCCCCCTACGATCTCGGCAAGGCGCGCATCACCTACCGCGACGCCTGAGTGCAACGCTTCGACGTTCCAGGCTTGTTTCACGCCGCTGAATCGGTCACAACCGTGCCATGTCGTCCACGGCGAAGGTTGTCATCCACGAAAGCCAGTTTCCGGAGAACGTCCGGCGCGATCTGCTGGAATCGCTACGCACGCGGCGGGTAAATCACAAGTTCCACTACGATTCCGTCAAGCAAACCAACAAATGGCTGGCACTGCATCAGAAGTATTCGCCGTCGCGCAATGATGCGGATTGTGGTGCGACTTATGACCGGGCGTTTGCCAACGCGGTGCGACGGATCAAAGCGCGGACAGTTCACATCGTCGGTCTCGGCTGCGGCGGCGGGCAAAAGGACACGCGTCTGCTGAGGCTGCTGAAGGCGCGCGGCAAAGTGATTAGTTACACGCCGTCGGATGTGAGCGTGGCGATGACGCTTGTGGCGGACCAAGCTGCCCGCGTGGTGGTGTCGCGGGCGAATTGCTTTCCGCTCGTCTGCGATCTGGTCACGGCGGATGATTTGCCTCTGGTGCTTTCAAAGAGCTGTCCGCCACAAAGGGTGCGGCTGGTCACATTCTTTGGAATGATTCCCAATTTTGAGCCGCGGGACATCCTGCCGAAGCTGGCAAAGCTGATTCGCCGGCAAGACAGTTTGTTATTCAGCGCGAACCTGGCACCGGGCGCGGACTACGCGGCAGGGATGGCGAGTATTCTCCCGCAGTATGACAACGGGCCGACGCGTGAATGGCTGCTGACGTTTTTGCTGGATCTCGGCGTGGAGCGCGGCGACGGCGAATTGCGTTTCGGCATTGAGCGGGGGACGAACGCGCTCCGCCGCGTGGTCGCACGGTTCGAGTTCAAACGCCAGCGCCGCGTTGCGGTGGATGGAAAGTTGTTCGCGTTTCGGCGCGGCGACAGCGTGCGATTGTTCTTCTCATATCGCTACACACCGGAGTTGGTGCAGAAACATCTCGCCCGGCACGGACTATCGGTGTGTGACCAATGGATCACGCAGTCTGGCGAAGAAGGTGTGTTTCTCTGCCAGCGTCAGTAGATCTTCAGCGCGTCCAGCACAGCCTTGATGCGTGGGGCCTCGTGGGTGCGGAACAGGTCGGTCTTACCCAGCGCGGCGAGGACGGCAAAGAAGGGTTCGGCGCAACGGACGTCTTCGCCGAAGAATTCAAACGCATGCGGGAGCGCATGGCAGATTGGAAAGCCGAGCGAGCGCAGGCGGAAGGTATTCAGAAAGACACTCATTTGATGCCGCACGCGGACGGCGCTGTCCTGCAGGTTGCGGTAGTAAAAGCCGAGCCCGGGATCAAGGAAGATGCGTTCAACGCCGTTGTGCTGGGCGATTTCGATCTGGCGCGCGAAGTAATCGTGCATCTTCGGGATCGGGTCAGCGCTGAGATCGAAGTCGCCGACCGCGCGTACGTTTTTGCCCTGCACGTAACAGATGATCACCGCCGCCCCGTGCGCAGCCACTGTGCGATATAGCTCCGCGCTGCCTTCCGTGCCCGTGAGATTGAGGATGTTAGCCCCGGCTTCGAGACACGCGCGGGTCACGGCGGGTTGGTAGGTTTCCACAGAAACGAGAATGCCTTCGCTGCGAAGTTCACGCACCACGGGCAGCAACTTGGAATTCTGTTCCGCTTCGTCCACCCGCGCGGCTTGAGCGAGGGTAGATTCCGCGCCCACATCCACAATGTCAGCGCCTTGTGCCGCGAGGATGCGCCCGCGTCGAATCGCGCTCTCGGCGGTGAGGCAGACGCTCTCGCGGTACCAGGAATCCGCCGAGAGATTGACCACGCCCATGATGGCAGGCCGGGAATTGAAGGCGAAGGGTTCGCCGCCGATGGAAAATTCCTTCACGCGGGCGGACAGGGCAGGCCGATTCCGCTCAACCAGTTCGGCGAGTTGTTCAAGTTGCAGCATTACCCGGAAACTAACCGAATCGTCGTCGTGAGAAAGCAGGAAATGGTTGGTGATTCACCACGGGTCGTCGCCGGACTTCAGCGCCGAGGTGCGTTTGGCCAGCCAGAGCAGGTCCTGGTTGTTGGCAAAATTACCCTGGTGAAGTTGCGAACGCGAAGTGACCCGGGAGGACAGACCACCCGGGCCGCGCGAGATGGGTTCGACCCATTTGTGCAGTTCCGCATGCCCATCCATGAAGGCGAGCGAGTTGGCGTTATTGTGAAAGCCAGCGGGGAAATCCGCCCAGCCTTGGGCGGCTGTGGCTGCCGGACTGTCCGGCATGCGCAAGCCGAACGCACCGTCGTTGATGCTCGCAGGATGCTCATCAAGGAAGATCCACGTCCAGGCAGGGCCGGGTCGGACAGCGTCACTTTCGCGGGAATAGACGTGCCATTTGCCGCCGGGATTGCTGGGAGTCACGCCAGCCGAGTCAAGCCAGACACCGTGCGTGGGCGTCCGGCCATCGCTCCACGTGCCCACCGCCTGACTCAACGCTACGCTGCGGACGCGGCGCACTTTACCTTCGACGGGTTTGTCCGCCATGGACCAGTCCGCCGGACATTGATAGATGCCGACGTCCCTGGTGTAAGGGCTGAGAACAGCGCGTGCGGGATTCAGCAAGGTGTCGCGGTCCCAGTTGTCCGGATTGCCGGGGTTGAAATCGAGCCAGCCACGCAACCAGCCGTCGGCGCCGCTGTAGGTGTTGGGGACGAAGTAGTCGTTGTGGTCGCTGGCATAGAGTTTGAAGGCCAGCACCATTTGCTTCATGTTGCTGATGCAGCGGATGGTCTGCGCTTTCTCCTTGGCTTTGGCCAGGGCAGGCAGCAGCAACGCCGCCAGGATGGCGATGATGGCAATGACGACGAGGAGTTCAATGAGCGTGAATGCCCGGCGATGCCTGTCAACCGCAACAGAAATGTGTGAGGCGTGCTCCACGCGGTGAAACCGTAAATCGTAAATCCCGAATCGTAAATGGAAAGTGGCGCGTCTGGCGGGAGTCGAACCCACGACCCTCTGCTTAGAAGGCAGATGCTCTATCCAACTGAGCTACAGACGCACTACCGTTGAACTCTATCTCGCGACGCTGGCGGAGGCAATCTTCGGTCCCAACCGCTCGTATCCCCAGCGCAACATGCGCTCGGTGGTCTCCCAATTGATGCAGGCGTCGGTGATCGAAACGCCGTATTTCAATTCACTGACCGGTTTCGGAAAGGGTTGATTGCCCTCATCAAGGTGACTTTCCACCATCATGCCCACAAGAGATTTTGTCCCGCCCACGCGCTGGTCAATCACGCTGTGCCACACGTCCTCCTGACGCGCGTGTTGCTTGGCGGAATTGGCGTGGCTGCAATCTACCATGAGCACCGGCGGTAGCTTATGTCGGATCAACGCGCTCTCTGCCTCGAGGATGCTACCGGCGTCGTAATTGGTTCGCGCCCGACCGCCGCGCAGCACGACGTGGCCATGCGGATTGCCGGTGGTGCGAACAATGCCGGTCGCGCCGTCGGCGTCAATGCCCAGGAAGCTATGCGGACTGCGCGCGGCGCCCATGGCGTCAATGGCTACCTGCAAGCTGCCGTCAGTGGCGTTCTTGTAGCCGATGGGCATGGAAAGGCCACTCGCCATTTCGCGGTGCGTCTGGGATTCCGTCGTGCGCGCGCCGATGGCGGCCCAACTGACGAGATCGGCCGTGTATTGTGGGACGATGGGATCAAGAAATTCCGTGGCAGCAGGCAAACCCATGCCGGTGATTTGCACGAGCAGGCGGCGCGCAATTTTCAATCCGGCCTCGATGTCCTGCGAACCGTCGAGATGTGGGTCATTGATCAGGCCTTTCCAGCCGATGGTAGTGCGCGGTTTTTCGAAATAGACGCGCATGACGATCTCCATGCGGTCGGCCAGTTCCTTCCGCAGTGAGTTCAAGCGACCGGCGTATTCGAGCGCGCCGTGGTCATCGTGAATCGAGCAGGGACCGACGACGACGAGCAGTCGCGGGTCTTCCTGCCGCAGGATGCGGATGATGCGCTCGCGGCTCTGGACGACGGTGGCGACGGCTTCGGGCATGGCCGGAAACAACTCCTTGATCGTGCGTGGCGACGAGAGCCGGACGATTTCGCGGACATGTAAATCTTGCGTCTTGAACATCGCCGCCATTATAGCGGCGAAGGAGGTGGGTAAAAGAAATTTAAGTGGAGAGTAGGAAGTTGTGCCGTGGTTTGTAGCCAGTCTCGGAGTGAAGTAACGATCTCATCTGGCATCCTCATCTTTGTCCATTCTGCGACGTGCTTTCAATGGGCTGAAGGGCGAGACAGGCGAATGTGCATATTCGCGAACACCGCAATCATCAGGACCGATCAACTCGACCCGAACCAAGGTTACATCGGAACGCCTGTGGTCATTGAAGTATTCCGCCGCCTCATCCTTCGAGCCGGCTGGCAACTCATCGTAATACATCTTGCCTCGATGTTGCCAGTGCATACCAAAGATGAAGTTCTGCCACATATGCGTTCTAATTGGCTAGAATTTCGATTAAACCGCAGGCTTTACAAGCTGTCTCAGTTTACTGTCACCAGTCTATTCTGAAGAAAGAATCCCGTCCAGTCTCAGCTTCCATGTGCCATTCCATCATTGCTTGCGCGGCGTGATTTGAGTTTCATCTGCGCCGACGAATATGAGTTTATCCGAGCCGACGACGCCCCCTGTTCCCACGCCGCCCCGCCAGCGAAAATTGCTGGTGGCCAATCGCAGCGAAATCGCCATCCGCGTTTTTCGCGCGGCTACCGAACTGGGCTTCCGCACCGTGGCCATCTACGCGCAGGAGGACCGGCTGGCCATTCATCGCTTCAAGGCGGACGAGGCGTATCTCATTGGCGAAGGCAAAGGGCCGGTGGGCGCCTATCTCGATATTCCCAGCATTATCGCGCTGGCGAAGGAAAAGGGCGTGGAGTTCATCCATCCTGGGTATGGCTTTCTGTCAGAGAACGCCGAGTTCGCCAAAGCGTGTGCCGAAGCGGGCATCACGTTCATCGGGCCGCGCGTGGAATTGCTGAGGCAGATGGGCGACAAAACCGCCGCGCGCGCGCTGGCGCAAAAGGTCGGCGTGCCGACGTTGCCGGGCACGGAAAATCCCATCGAGGATCGCGCCGAGGCATTGAAGACGGCGAAGGAGATTGGTTTCCCGCTCATCATCAAGGCGGCTTTCGGCGGAGGCGGACGCGGGATGCGCGTCGTAACCAAGCCGAGCGACCTGGCGGATTTGCTGGACGAGGCACAGGGCGAGGCGGGACGTGCGTTCGGCAATCCGGCGGTGTTTCTCGAACGCTACATTCCACGCGCCAAACACATCGAGGTGCAGATTCTCGGCGACCGCCACGGGAGCGTGATTCATTTGCACGAGCGCGATTGCTCGGTGCAACGCCGGCACCAGAAGGTGATTGAGATCGCACCAAGCGTCGGGGTGGACGACCGGGTGCGACTGGAGTTGTGCGACGCGGCGGTGAAGTTGTGTCGCGAGATCAAATACGACAACGCCGGCACGGTGGAGTTTCTTTACGACCTCGACACGAAGGAGTGGTTCTTCATCGAGATGAACCCGCGCATCCAGGTCGAGCACACGGTGACGGAGGTGATCACCGGCGTGGACCTTGTGCGGGCGCAGATCATGATCGCCGACAACCTGCCGATGCACGGTCCGGAGGTGGGCATCCCGTTGCAACACGAGATCGCACGGAACGGTTACGCGGTGCAATGCCGCATTACGACGGAAGACCCGGAGAACAAATTCCAGCCGGACTATGGTCGCGTGCTGACGTATCGGTCTTCCGGTGGCTACGGTGTGCGACTCGATGGCGGCATGGGTTACGCCGGCGCGGTCATCACGCCTTTCTACGATTCGCTGCTGGTGAAGCTCACCGCGTTCAGCCGAACGTTTGAGTCGGCGCTGGCTCGGATGGATCGGTCGTTGCGCGAGTTCCGCATTCGCGGCGTGAAGACGAACATACCGTTCCTCGAGAATGTGATCCACAACCCGACCTTTCGTTCGGGTCAGGCCACGACGACGCTGATCGATACCACGCCGGAACTGTTCAAGCTCAAGCATCGCCGCGACCGCGCGACGAAGCTGCTCACATTCATTGCCGATGTAACGGTGAATGGGAATCCGCAGGCCAAGGGCTATGTCGTCACCGAACCGTTCGACATCGCCAAGTCGCCGAAGTGGGATCATCGGCAACCGCCACCGGAGGGCACGCGGCAACTGCTGTTGAAGCTGGGCCAAAAGAAATTCGCGGAGTGGATGCTCAAGGAGAAGCGGCTGCTGATCACGGATTCGACCTTCCGTGACGCGCATCAATCGCTCTTTGCCACGCGCCTGCGCACGGCTGACATGCTGGCGGTGGCGGACGCGATGGCTCGCCGGATGCCGCAACTGTTCAGCTTGGAGATGTGGGGCGGCGCGACGTTCGACACCGCATTGCGGTTTCTGCACGAGGACCCGTGGATCCGATTGCGCGCATTGCGGCAGAAGGTGCCGAACATTTGTTTCCAGATGTTGTTCCGCGGTTCGAATGCCGTGGGTTATTCCAACTACCCGGACAACGCCGTCGCGGGTTTCGTCAAGCACGCCGCGGAATCGGGCATAGATATTTTCCGCATCTTCGATTCGTTGAACTATCTGCCAAACCTGAAGGTGGCGATGGACGCGGTGCAGGAGACGCACGCGATTTGCGAGGCGGCGATCTGTTACACCGGCAACATCCTCGATCCGGCACGCAAGAAATACTCGCTGCGCTACTACGTAAAGCTCGCGAAGGAACTGGAGCGAATGGGCGCGCATGTGCTCGCGATCAAAGACATGGCGGGGCTGTGCCGGCCCGCAGCGGCTTACAAGCTGGTGAAGGCGCTCAAGGAAGAAATCGGGATTCCGATTCACTTCCACACGCACGACGCGAGCGGTATCGCGGCGGCCTCGGTGCTGGAAGCCGCCGAGGCGGGCGTGGATGCCGTGGACCTGGCGATTGCCTCGATGTCCGGCTCGACGAGTCAACCGAACCTGAACTCGGTTGTCGCCGCGTTGCAATCGTCGAAGCGTGATACGGGAATGGACCTCGATACGCTCAACGAGTTTGCCGATTACTGGGAGCTGGTGCGCGACTACTACGCGCCGTTCGACACGGCGCCGAAGACGGGTAGCGCGGAGGTTTACTTGCATGAGATGCCGGGCGGGCAGTTCACCAATCTCAAGGAACAGGCGCGGGCGATGGGGATTTTGCATCACTGGCCGGAAATCGCGCGCACGTATGCCGAGGTCAATCAACTCTTCGGCGACATCGTGAAAGTCACGCCGAGCAGCAAGGTCGTCGGCGACATGACGATGTTCCTCATCACGCACGGAATCAAACCGGCGGACGTGTTGAATCTCGAACCCGGTAG
Organism: Limisphaerales bacterium; assembly: GCA_044225555.1. Lineage (GTDB taxonomy): Bacteria > Verrucomicrobiota > Verrucomicrobiia > Limisphaerales > JADLHS01 > JADLHS01. The sequence goes on from JBGAIM010000013.1 coordinate 34,229, forward strand.
CACGCCGTTTCCGGAGTCGGTGATTGACATGCTCAGTGGCGGGCTCGGACATCCGATGGGCGGGTGGCCAAAGAAACTTCAGCACGTTGTGCTCGGGAATCGCAAGCCGATCAAGGGCCGGCCCGGAGCGGCGATGAAGCCGCTCGCTTTGAAGAAGGTTCAGTCCGAACTCGAAACGCGCCTCAAGCACGAGATCACGCTCGACGATGTTTACAGTTACGTGATGTATCCGGCGGTGTTCAACGAGTTCGCCAAGAAATCGCGCGAGTTTGGCGACCTCTCCGTGCTGCCGACGACGGCGTTTTTCTACGGGATGAAAGTGGGCGAGGAGATTGCCGTCGAAATCGAGGAAGGCAAAACGCTGTTCATCCGGCTCGTGAATCTCAGTCCGGTGGATGCCGAGGGCAAGCGCACCATCGCATTCGAATTGAATGGCATGCCGCGCCAGCTCACGGTCACGGATCGTTCGGTGCAACCAAAGGTGAAGCCGCGCGTGAAGGCCGACCCGGCGGACGCCTCGCAGATTGCCGCGCCGATTCCCGGTTTGGTGTCCGCGATTTCGGTGAGTGTCGGGGCGAAAGTGGCCAAGGGTGACAAGCTCATCACGCTGGAAGCGATGAAGATGCAGACCACGATTTACGCGCCGTGCGATGGTTTGGTGGACAAGATTGTGATGCAGGTGGGCGAAACGGTGGAGAGCAAAGATCTGTTGATGAAGCTCAAGGGAACGTAGCGAGGCCGGCTCAAGTCTGTCGCTCAAATGACGATTGAGTGTGAGGTGTTCCGACGGCTGACGGCGGGTAGCGGTCCAAATCCCCAAATTCATGAGTGACGATAAACTGAACACAGACCAGAAGGCGCTGCAGATCAACATGGATCGCGCCAAGTACGGTGCGTTTGCCGAGATTGGCGCGGGGCAGGAGGTGGCGAGGTGGTTCTTCCGCGTGGGCGGTGCAGCCGGTACCGTCGCGAAGACCATGTCCGCTTACGACATGACGGTAAGCGACGCCATTTATGGCCCGGCGGAACGCTATGTCAGCCGGCAGCGTTTGCAGGCGATGTTGTCGCACGAGTATGATCTGTTGCTCGAACGGCTCGACAAACCGCGCGGGGACAAGACGGCGTTCTTCGTTTTTGCCAACACGGTGGCGACGTGCAGTTTTACGCGTCACGAAGCGGGGCATGGCTGGATGGGGATTCGCTTCCAGGCGCAACCGCGCCAGCGTCCGTCCGAGATCATCATTCACGTCCGCATGTTGGACCCCGAAGCGGTGCGCGAGCAGGAGGCGCTGGGGATCGTGGGCGTAAATCTCATTCACTCCGCCTTCTACCATCACGATGATCCGGTCAGCGTCATTGCTTCGCTGCTGGATGGTTTGAACCGGCAGCGGTTGGAGGTGGATATGGTCCGCTTTTCCGGTCCGGCGTTCACCGGCGTGGACAACCGTTTAATGGCGTTGCAACTCGTGGAGCAGGGGATCACCGACGCGGCCCTGTTCACGGCCGAGGGGGAATCGGTCATCCCCGGCGAGATGCTGTACAAGAAACCCGTGCTGGTCGAACGGGGCAGCTTTCGCCCCCTCACCAATCCGATGCTGGACATGTTGGAACGCGCGCACGCGCAGTTTGTCAAAGAGCCCGCGCTCGCCGGCGAAACGCCCGTGACGCTCATGGAGATGACCCTGCGCCAGTTGCAGGTGGGTGACGTGATCGATCATCGCGATTTTCTCGATCGAGTGGACACCTTGGGCGCACTGAAGAAGCCGGTGCTCATTTCAAATTTCCGGCGCTACCACCGGCTGGTGCAATATCTTTCGCAGCACACCCGGAAAATGATCGGCCTGCCGCTCGGCCTGGCGCGGTTGCGGGACATTCTGGACGAAAAATTCTACACGGACCTGGAGGGCGGATTGATGGAGTCACTCGGCCAATTGCTGCGCACGGGGGTGAAGCTTTACGTTTATCCGTGGCTCAATCGGGAGACGGGAAAGATCGTGACGGTGGATTCATTGGAGGTGGCGCCGAACCTGCGCCATCTCTACGCGCACCTGGTGGAAAACCGCTTCGTCGAGGACATCCAGGGCTTCAACGCGGATCACCTGGCGATCAACTCCGGGTCGGTGCTGACGACGTTGCAGGCGGGCGATCCGGCCTGGGAGCAACAGGTGCCGGCGCCAATCGCCGAGGCGATCAAGACCAAAAAGTTGTTCGGCTGCAAATGATCGGCCCGGCGCTCACACGACCACGTGGCGCTTGGGCAGCACGTTCATGGCAAACCGGCCGCGAAGTTTCTTGAGCTTAACCCGGGCATTCAGCGCCTCCGAGAGGATTGCGGTTTGGAGCATCTTGGATTTCCGGCCCGCGGCCAGCGCGCGTCCATTCTTCAACAGGAGCACATGGGAAAACACCGGCATGATTTCTTCGACGTGATGGGTCACCAGGACCAGCGTGGGGGAAGTTTGGCTGCGACCGAGGCGTTGCAGGAATTGCAGGAAATGTTCGCGGGCGGCCGGATCGAGACCGGCACAGGGCTCGTCGAGAATCATCAGGCTTGGGCTGGCCATCAGCGCCCGGCCAATCAACACACGCTGTCGCTCTCCCTGGGAAAGTACGCGCCACGGACGGTCCGCCAGGTAGGCGCAATCCACTTGGCGCAGTAACTTCGTTGCGCGAGCCCGGTCGTTCCGGGTGACACGGCTCCACAAATCAATCATCGCAAACTTCCCGCTGATGACGGATTCGAGCGCAAGTTCGTCGTCGCTCATCATCTGACGCACACTGGAGCTGACGAGGCCGATGCGCTTGCGCAGTTCACGCCAGTCAGATTCCCCGTAGCGCTGGCCAAGTAGGAAGATGTCCCCCGCCGTTGGCATCAAGTAGCCCGTGAGCGCGCTTAAAAGAGAAGTTTTCCCGGAACCGTTCGCGCCGAGGATGGCCCAATGCTGGCCCCGGGTTACGCGCCACGAAACGTCGCGCAGGATTTTCGTCCCGCCACGCTCAATGGAAAGGCCGGAAACCTCCAACACCGTGCGCGTGACGCGGCTTGACCTGGCTGAGCGTGATTTCATTCACGTCAGAGCTGGCGGATTTCCTCCCACAACGGTTCGAGATCGGGATCGGCGAGCGCCATGGTTTTGATTTCCTTTTTCTTGCCGATCTTGAGCGCGCGATGAAACCACTGGCGGGCGACCTCCAGGTCCTGCATCTGACAGGCATAGCAGGACAAGTTGTAGGAAATGACCGGCTCTTTGGGAAACTTCTCCAGTGCCGGTTCGAGCGCCGCGCGGGCTTTGGCCAGTCCGCCCGCCTTTGCCCGACGCAGGGCGTAGGCATGATGCAACCAACTGTTGGCGCTGTCCGGCGCTTCCGTCAGCAGTTCACTGGCGGCGGCCAGTGCTGCCTCCCAGTTCTCCTGTTGTATGTGGATGATCCAGCGCAACTCGAGCACGGCGGGATGCCGCTGGTTTTCCGGCGAGATGTCCCGCAGCTCCGTCAGCGCGTCGGCGAGCGAACCCAACCCCATCCAGCCTTGGGCGGCCTGGAGGAGGTGCAAATCCGGTGCTTCCAGTTGTCTCACGCGGCCAATGTAGTTTCTCCAAGTTGATGCGGCAATGCCTCAGGGCGATTTTCACAAAACAACTTGCGATTTCCAAAACGGACACCGCACCCGGTGCCGTGGCTCGACTTCGATCAGGTCAGGAATGGCATTGGAACATTCCGGCTTCGCAATCGGGCAACGCGGCGCGAAGCGGCAGCCGGGCGGGAAATTGCCGATGCGCGGGACGTTGCCGGGAATGGCGGTCAGGCGTTCGGCCCCGCCGAAGAGTTTCGGCACGCTGGCCATCAATGCGCGGGTGTAGGGATGCAGCGGGCAGCGCAACAATTCGCGGGCGGGTGCGAGTTCGACGATCTGCCCGGCATACATCACGGCCACGCGGTCGGCCATGTCGCCCACGATGCCGAGGTTGTGCGTGATGAGCAGGATCGCCATGCCGAGGCGTTGCTTGAGGTCGCGCAGTAAATCCAGAATCTGCGCCTGAATGGTCACGTCGAGCGCCGTGGTCGGTTCATCGGCGACGAGCAGCTGCGGTTCGCTGGCCAAGGCCATGGCGATCATGACGCGTTGCTGCATCCCGCCTGACAGCTCGAACGGGTAGTTCTTGAAGCGCGATTCCGGCGCGGGGATGCCGACAAGTTTGAGCAGTCGAATCACCTCGGCGTCGGTGGCCCGGTCAGGCTGGTACAGTTTGAGTGATTCCTTGATTTGCGCGCCGACGCGGAACACGGGATTAAGCGAGGCACTGGGTTCTTGAAACACGTAGCTCACCATGCCGCCGCGGATGGCCTGCAATTCGCCGGGTGACATCTTCAAGGTGTCGCGCCCGTTCAGCCGAATCTCACCGGCGACATAGCGTGCGGGTGGTGTGGGCACGAGTCGCGCAATGGATTGGGCCGTGACACTTTTGCCGCAACCGCTTTCGCCCACGAGGCAAACCGTTTCTCCCGCGTCAACGTGCAACGAGACGCCATCCACCGCGCGTGCAGCCTGGCCATCGGTGACGAAGTCGAGCTGGAGGTTCTTGATTTCGAGCAGCGCCATCGGAGAAAGTTTCCTAGGGCAGAAGGCAGGTGTCACGCGCGGAATTGTGGCGACCGGCAAATCAGCTTGAAGCCCCTGCGGGTGGAGGTTAGTTTGCGCCGCATGTTGAAGAAATCGCTTGGCTTCATTGCGCTCGCAATGGTGACGTCTTCTTGTTCCAACCCTTCCCACGTGACTGACGCCGACAAATCTGCCGCCGTGCCCAAGACCGTCGCTGACTATCAGCGGGCGGGGGCGAAGTTCAAGAATGTTCTCCGCCTGCCGGAGTTTGAAACCACACCCGAGGCCATCAAGGTCACGGCCGACCAGACAGTGTTTGTCGCCAATGCCGCGCTGGATGCAGTCGGGCGGCTGGATGCCAGTCATGTTAATTTCAAAAACACGGTCGGTGCGCTGGATGACATCGGGTTTCAAATCAGCACAGCGATGAACCGGTTGTTCCTCGTCAAGGAAACCAGCACCAGCGAGGCCATGCGCGAGGCTGCCACGGACGCGGTCAAGCGTTTGCAGGAATGGGCGGTGGGGCTGGACTACCGCGAGGATGTTTACCGGGCCGTGAAGGCTTACGCCGATTCCCAGCCCAAGTTGACCGGCGAGGATGCCCGGTTGCTGGAGGAAACGATGCGCGATTATCGGCGCGCCGGTCTGGCCTTGCCCAAAGCCCAACGCGACGAGGTGGAACGGTTGCGCAAGGAGCTCTCCAATGTCAGCACGGATTTTGAGAGCAACGTGACCAAGGCGAAGAAGTCGCTCAAGTTCAACCGGGCGGAACTGGCCGGTGCGCCAGAGACGCTGTTTACCGCGCCGGGGGTGAAGACCGGCGACGACGAATACACCGTGCAATTGAATGTAACGTGGCAGTACCTCGCTATCATGGAGCATGCGAAGAGCGAGGCGGTGCGCAAGCTGGCGTTGACCGAGCATGACCAGCTTGCCTTGCAGGAGAACGGGCCGCTGGTGGAAAAGCTGCTGGCCTTGCGTTATCAAATCGCCACCAGGTTGGGTTACAAGAACTGGGCGGACTACCAACTGGAGGTGAAGATGGCGAAGAACGGCGCGACCGCAATCGAGTTTGAGATCAAGCTTCGCGACGGGCTGCAACCGAAGTTCGAGGCGGAACTCGCGGAGTTTCGCAAACTCAAGGCGGCGGAAACCGGCGATGCCAAAGCGCAGATCAATCATTGGGACTGGCGCTATTACGCGGACCAGTTGAGGAAGGCGAAGTACAACGTGGATAGCGAGCAGTTGCGGAATTATTTCCCGATGCAGCCGGTGTTGGACGGCATGTTCACGATCTACCAGAACATCTTTGGCGTGAAATACGAGCGGCTCGACCCGCCCTACAAGTGGGTGGATGATCTGCAACTCTGGGGGGTAACGGACGCCAAGACCGGCGAGCCGCTGGGGTTCTTCTATCTCGACCTGTATCCGCGCGAGGGGAAATACCATCACTTCGCGATGTTCCCGATCATTGATGGCAAACGCCTCGCCGACGGGCGCTATCAGCGTCCGGTGATTTCGCTGGTGTGCAATTTCACGCCCGGCAACGGCGGCACGCCGCCGCTGCTGGACCACGATTCCGTGGAAACATTGTTTCATGAATTCGGCCACGCGATGCACGGGATTCTGACGCGCGCCAAGTTCGCCCAGTTCTCCGGCTCGAATGTGCCGGGCGATTTCGTGGAAGCGCCGTCGCAGATGCTCGAGAACTGGGTTTGGGACAAGAAGGTGCTCGACAGTTTCGCGGCGGACTATCGCGATCCCTCGAAGAAAATCCCGGCGGAAATCCTCGGGCAGTTGAAGGCGGCCAAATATGCGACCTATGGTTGCCACTATCGCCGGCAACTCTCGTTCGGTTTGATGGATTTGTATCTCCACACGCAGATTACCGACCAGAACACGACAGAGGCATTGCCGCTGGCGAACAAGGTGCTTGGCGAGACGTTCCTGCCCGAGCCGGAGGGTACGGCGATGGTGGCGTATCTTGGCCACTTCGTCGGTTACGACGCCGGCTACTACGGCTACGCCTGGGCGGATGCGATCGCAGCGGACATGGCGACGGTGTTCGAGCAATCGCCGGGAGGTTATTTTGACAAGCCGACCGGACTGCGATTGCGCGAGGAGATTTATTCCGTGGGCAACTCGCGGGACGTGAACGTCTCCATCGAGAAATTTTTGGGCCGCCCGCGCTCGATTGAACCGTTCCTGAAGCACATCGGGGTCAAGACGGACAAGTGAAGGCGCTGCCGCATACCCATTCCTGTTTTGTCTGCGGCGACGCAAATCCGCGCGGACTGAAACTGCGCTTCGAGACGGACGGGAGAACGGTTACCACCCGGTTTCGACCGGCTGCGGAGCATGTTGGTTTCAAAGGCGTGGTGCATGGTGGCATTACGGCGACGGTGTTGGACGAAATCATGGTTTGGGCCTGCGCTGTGGCGACGCGCCAGTTCGCCTTTTGCGCCGAACTAAACGTGCGTTATCTCCTGCCACTGTTGCCGGACGAGGAGGCGGTCGTGACGGGCGAGCTGATGGCAAATCGGAAGGGGCGGATCTTCGAGGCCCGAGGGGTTCTGCACAATGCCGCCGGTCAGATCATTGCCGAAGCGACGGGGAAATATCTCCCGATCAAGAACGTCGAGGTTTCCCAACTGGTCACGGATTTCGTGGGCGACGCGAGCTGGCTGTTGAAGCCCGCGAGCTAGCCAGCACTTACTTGACGCTCAACTCAATGTTCCGCCGGTCCAGTGTGCTGCCTTCGTTCTGGGCGAGGCGGGCGAGCGCAATGTTGTAGTCTGCGAGAGCGCGAATTTCCGCCGAGCGGGCCGCCGTGAGATTGCTCTGAAGTTGCAGCACGACAAAGCTGGTGCTCTTGCCTTTTTCGAGTTTGGTCTGTTCGGCCTTGAGTGCGTCCTCGGCATAACCCGTGGCTTGGTGGGTGACGCTGACCCGTTCAAAACTAATCCGTGCGTCGGCCATCGAATTCTCAATGGTGATCAGGATGCCTTGTTCGAGTTTTCTTAACTGCAACTGGAGTTGCTCCTTCGTCACCTTGGCGGACTTGTAACTGTTCCGGGCCGCAGTATTGGCCAGGGGAATGGAAACCGAGACGCCGTAAGAATAGTACGGATTGTCCCGGCTGCTGATCTGTCCCAGCGCTCCGCTGAATTCATCCTCCGACGCGCTGTAGCCGAAGTCGCCCACGAGGTCCAGTTGCGGATACAACTGGTTCTTCTGAAAGCTCACGGTGCGCGCTTGTTTTTCCACGCTTATCCGCGCCTGCAACAGGTCGGGGCGTTGCGCCATTCCGGTCCGCCAGCTTTCCTGGAGGTCGAGGGTCTGGGGCACGGCCAGCAGCGCCTCGGCCGGTTCGATTCGAATGTCCATCCAGTCGTTGTAATCATCGCTCAGCAGGCTTTTCAAAACACGCTCCGCCGTTTCCCGGTTCGCCTGGGCATCGAGCAGGTTGGCCCGGCTCGCTGCTGCCTGCGACTCTGCCTGCTTTTCGTCCAGCGGGGCCAGCGCGCCGACTTCAACGCGCCGCCGGTTTTCCGCCACCAGCCGTTCGGCAAGTTCCAGGGCCTTTTCCTGCACCTTTACGTTTTCCTGGGCGTAGATCAGGTTGTAATAGGCCGCTTCCACCTCCGTCACCGTGGTAATAATCTGGTTGCGCAGGCCGAGTTCGGACATCTTGAGATTCTTCTTATTGAGGAAAATCTGGAGGCGCGGCGAATCAATCCAGAAATTTTTCAGCAACGGCTGGCGCATCGTGAAGACGCCGACATTGCCGCTCGTGTTTTCGAAGGGGATGCGCAGGACGTTTGTGCCCAGATCCAATGGTGTCGTGCCGTAGCGGTCGGTCATCCGAATGCCCAGACTGTAGTTCAGCCCCCAAGGCAACAGGCCATTGAGCCCACCCGTGAGATTGTCCGCTTCGCTTTCCGTGCCGAGGTAAAGGCGGTTCAGGTCATCGCGACCGCCGGGAGACAGGTTGTAGTCATGAGTTGCGCCGAAACTCAACGTCGGGTCGTAACTGCCGTAGCTCCCGGAGAGGCTGAAGCTCGCCAGTTGCGGATTGAGCCGGGTGATCTGGATGTCGAGGTTGTGCTCCAACGCAATGCGGATGCACTCCTCGAGTCCCAGCGAGCGGTTGTGCTCGCGTTCGGCGCGCGCCGTCAAGGTTGAAGCCGCCAGAATCATCCCCAAAACAAAAGCCACTGGTTTCATTGTGTATGAAGCTTGGTGAAATAATGCTCGTTCGTCAATCAGCCACCGCGCGATTCAGACGGTCGGCGATGGCCCGCCATTCAACCCCTTCCGGCAGGGCCTCGACCACGATCAACGCCGCCCCGGCCTCATCGCACCGGTGTAACTCGGCGTAAATCGCCCGTGCATAGGCCTCCGCATCATGCGGAATCACGCTCACACAACCGAAACCTTCACCCGAAGGGATGTGCGTGTGCGCGATGATGTGGGTCTTGGCGCGTTGAAAGTTGCCGGTCGAAAGTTGCCGGTTCAGGTCCGCGGTGTCCCGCCAGCAACGGATCATCAGCCTGGCCTTCGGGGCGTAATGCTTGCGCAGCAGTCCGGGGCTGCGGAGAGTTCCAGGTGCCGAGTTCCAGGTTCCAAGTTCGCCGGTTACCGCGACCAAGGATTCTTCGTGAATCATGCCGGGACGCAACACGCGGGGGGGAGTTTGGGTGAGATCAATCACGGTGGATTCGATGCCGACCTGGGATTGTCCACCGTCCACGATGAGCGGGAGTTGGTGGCCGAGTTGCTTGCGAACGTGTTCGGCGTTGGTGGGCGAAACTTGATTCGACAGGTTTGCGCTTGGCGCGGCCAGCGGAAAACCGCACTCGCGAATCACGGCTTGAATGAACGGATGACTTGGCCAGCGCACGCCCGCTGTTGCGCCGCCAGCCGTGACGAGGTCGGGGATGGCTTTCGATTTCGGGAGAACCAGGGTGAGCGGGCCGGGCCAGAAGGCGTTCGCGAGTTGGGTCGCCGTGTCCGGCCAGTTCGTTACGCACTGGCGCGCCATTTCGATGCTGGCGACGTGAACGATGATGGGATTGTATGCCGGCCGGCCTTTGATTTCGTAAATCTTCGCGACCGCTTTCGCATCCCGCGCGTTGGCGGCGAGGCCGTACACGGTCTCCGTTGGCAACGCGACCACTTCGCCCGCGCCCAGCAAGTCCGCGGCGCGTTTCACGGCTGCGGTGAACAAGGCCGCCGTGTGCGTGGACAACACTTCCGAATTCCCCTTCATGTGGAAAAGTGTTCAACCACTAGATAGACACCCCCGCCCAGAAATTGTTTCATCCGTTTGTGGCCTATTCGTAACGCAACGCGTCAATCGGGTCGAGCTTCGAGGCTTTGCGCGCGGGATAGAAGCCAAAGAAGATTCCGACGGCGGCGCTGAAGATAAACGAGATGATTACGGAATCAATCGAGACCAGCGTGGGCCACTGTTTGACAACCGCCAGAATCTTGGCGCCACCGACTCCCAGGCCGATGCCTAACAACCCGCCGATGGAACTGAGCGTCACCGCTTCGATCAGGAATTGGAGGAGGATGTCGCGCCCACGCGCGCCGACGGCCATGCGGATGCCGATTTCGCGCGTCCGCTCGGTTACGCTCACGAGCATGATATTCATGATGCCGATCCCGCCGACGATCAGGGAGATGATGGCCACGCCGGCCAGCAGGGCGGTCATGGTTTCCGTGGTGGCGTTGGCGGTTTCGGAAATTTCCTGCTGATTGCGGATGATGAAGTCGTCATCGCGGCCGGGTTGAATCCGATGCCGCTGGCGGAGGACTTCGGCGATGGCGTTCTGCACCTCGGTCATTTGTTCGGCGCTCGTGGCGGACACCTGGATCATGCGGAGCGTGGTGACGCCGGCAAACCGTTTCATGCAGGTGGTGTAGGGGATGAGCACCCGGTCATCCTGGTCGTCACCACCCATGGAAGCGCCCTTGCGCGCGAGAACGCCAATGACTTTTAGCGGCACATTTTTGATGCGGATGGTTTTGCCCACCGCGTCCTCGTCGGGAAACAATTTGTCCGCCGTCGTCTTTCCGAGCACGCAGACCTTGGTGGCGGACCGTTCGTCCAACTCGCTGAACATTGTGCCTTCTGCAAGGTCCCATTGGCGGATGGTCAGGTAATCAATCCCCTCACCGAAGATGGGGGCGTTCCAGTTGTTTTCGCCCGCCGTGATCTGGCCGCCCCCGCCGCGAACCTCGGGGCTGACCGCCGCCACGCCGGGGACTTCATCGCGGATGGCGACCGCATCTTCGACGGTGAGTGTGCCCGCTCCGCCGAAGCCGGTGAAGACGCCACCGCGGTTGAGGCTGCCGGAAAAAATCTGGATCACGTTCTGCCCCAGCGCGGCGATGCGCGCGGAAACCTGCGCCTTGGCGCCGTTGCCGATGCCCACCATGGCAATGACCGCGCCGACGCCGATGATAATGCCGAGCATCGTCAGCACGGTGCGCATTTTGTTCCGGCGCAAGGCGCGCAGCGCGATCTTCAGGGTCGCCCAGAGTCTCATGGTTCAAAAAAGGGAACATTCAACATTCAACGTCGAACATCCAATGGTTTGCGCGCGGGCGAATTGGGCGTTGAATGTTGAACGTTGAATGTTTGTTTTTCATTTTTCATTCTGCATTCAAGAAAGCTGCACCGCTTGCTGGGCGGCTTTCAATTTTGCGGATTCGCCCTCCGCGTTCAGCCGGTTCCCCACCGGCGTATCGCTCACCACCTTGCCGTCGCGCATCACGATCATCCGTTTGCAGTAATGGGCGATGTCCAGCTCATGCGTAACCATGACGATGGTGATGCCTTGGTCGTTGAGCTTTTGAAACACTCCCATGATTTCGACGCTCGTCTGCGTGTCGAGATTGCCGGTCGGTTCGTCGGCCAGTAACAACGCCGGTTGATTGGCCAGCGCGCGGGCGATGGCCACGCGTTGTTGCTGGCCGCCAGACAGGCGGTTCGGCGTGTGATCGGAGCGATTGCCGAGGCCAACGGTTTCGAGCGCTTGCATCGCCCGCTCATGGCGGGTCTTGCCAACGATCGTGGTTCGCGAATAGAGCATCGGCAGTTCAACATTCTCGAGCGCCGAGGTGCGCGCCAGCAGGTTGAAGCCTTGAAAAACGAAGCCAATCTTCTCGTTGCGAATGTCGGCCAGTTGATCCCGGTTCAAATTGGCGACATCAATTCCGTCGAGAAGATATTTTCCTTTCGTGGGCCGGTCCAGGCAGCCCAGCGTGTTCATCATCGTGGATTTGCCGGAACCGCTCGCACCCATCAGCGCGACAAACTCGCCCGGCTGAATTTCCAGGGTGATGCCGCGCACGGCCTTCACCTCGACCTCGCCGGTCTGGTAGGTCTTGTGAATGTCCTCCAACTGGATGACCGCCTTCATGCGACGTTGCAGATTACCGGCCACCACCGCGACCGAAACCGCCTCCACCGCCAAACGGGCTGTTGCCCGTCGGCGCCGCCGCCGTCTGGGCTGTTGTCAGCTTGACCGACGTGATGACGCTGTCGCCTTCCTTCACGCCGTCGCTGATTTCCGTGAAAGCGCCATCGCTGATGCCGGTTTTCACGCGGACCGGTTGCGGCGCTGCCACCGGCTCGCTGCCACCGGCGGGTGTGTTCGTCCCGAGCAAATAAACGGTGCGAACTGCCGGCGCCGCCGGTCGTGCGGAGGCATTGCTTCCACCGCCGCCCCGGTTGCCCCGACCGCCGCCTTCGCCGCCACCGCCACCGCCACCTGGTCGCTGTATGGCCCCGCTCTGAAATAATTCCCGCAGCTTGGCGCGCACTTCCGGGGAAGGCTCCTCGCCGCGGTCGCGCATTTCGCGCATGCGGCGGAACAAAACGTCGGGTGGCTCGTTGCCGGTGAGCGGCGGTTCGGCACTGGCGACCACCTCGGTTTTGTTGGTGTCACCAGCCTTGGCGACGGTTACGGAATTCGTCGCCGCTGGTTTTGTTTCTCCGCCCAGACCGATCTTCGCGAGCAGGCGCGCGGCAAACGTTTTGTTGGTGGACGGCTCGGGCGGTTTGAAGCGGAGTGCGCCATTCGGAATTTTCAGCACGCCCTTGCGCTCGGCGGTGACGATGGAAACATTGGCCGTCATGCCCGGCTTGAGTTTCAGGTCCGGGTTGGAAACCTCGACGACCGCGTTGTAGGTCACGACGTTTTGCACCGTGGTGGGTACGTTGCGAATCTGGATGACCTTGCCCACAAAGGTGCGCCCCGGAAAAGCGTCCACGGTGAAGTTGACGCTCTGGTTTTCCTCGACCGTGCCGACATCCGCCTCGGAAACGTTGGCGTCAATCTGCATTTTGGTGAGGTCGTTGGCGATCTGGAACAGCACCGGCGCGTTCATGCTCGCGGCGACGGTCTGGCCCACGTCCACCTTGCGGTCAATAACGATGCCTTCAATCGGCGAATAAATGGAACAACGCGTGAGGTCAACCTTGGAACTGTTTAAGGCCGCTTGCTTGATCAGCACCGACGCCTCGGCCTGATGCAGGGTGGCGACGGTCTGGTCATAATCCGACTGCGCGATCAACTTGTCCTTGAAAAGTTCCTCTGCCCGGCGGGCGTTGACTTGCGCGAGTTCGAGCTGGGCCCGGGCGCTGGCCAGGTCCGCTTCATTCTGCTGCACGCGCGTCTGGTAGGTGGCGGGGTCCAATTGTGCGACCAGTTCGCCCGCTTTGACGCGCGAATTGAAGTCCGCGTAAAGTTTTGAGATGATACCGGAAACTTGGCTGCCGACCTGCACGTTCAGGACCGGATTCAAGGTGCCGGTTGCCGTCACCGCCTGCGTCAAGTCGCCGCGCGTGACCTTTGTGGTCAGGAATTCCGGCGGCTCCTCGCCCCGGCTCTTGTAGAACCACATGCCGCCAGCCACCGCGCCGCCCACCAGGAGCAGCCCGATGATCCATTTCCCCCAGCCTGATTTTTCGTTGTTTGCCATAGCTAAGCGGCCAATTAGACGCAGATTCCGGGTGAATCGTCAAAAAAACTTCTGCATGGGTTTTAGATGACAGCGCCGGTGAACGGCGTGGTATGGGCGGTGTCAAAACCCCGACGGCCGCCGATTCCCGTGCAAACCAATCGAAAACCACTCTTGGGCTGCCTCCTCATTCTTGTTGGTCTGGCGCTCTGCGCCGCAGCAGTGAGATTGGTTATGCAGCCGGAGATGTTTCCCGCTACCGCGAGAATCAAACTAGAAAGGGCGGCATTAGATGCCCTCTACCCGAACCACGCTCAAACCTATGATCCCTATTTCATCCAAACCGAATTTGAAGCCATTCAGTCCGAGACAATCCTGGGCCGGGTGATTGATGACTTGGATCTGAAGAATGCATGGAGCGGACGATTCACCAAAGGGGAAGCCCTCAAAAGGTCCGAAACCCTGGCCTTACTCAGAACGCGCCTGGAACTCCGGCCCGTCCGCAGCACCACACTCGTGGAAATTCGGGTTGTGAGTGAAGATCCGGGCGAGGCGTCGAAGATCGCAAATGCCATAGCTGATAGCTACGCCGAATGGCGGCGGGACGTCGGCCACAGATTGATGGAGGAAAGTCTGAAATCCCTGGAAACAAGAACCCAGGAACAGAGAGCAAAAATCGAGGTTGCCAGCGAGAATCTGGAGAAGTTGCGAAAGGAATTGGGGCTTTCAGAGACACAGCCGGCAGAACTGGCTAAACGGTATCCTGAATATGCCCGGGCTAAACAGCAGTTGGAGGACATGAACGATTTTCTCAAACTGTTGGAACGAAAAATCAAACTGGAGGAAGCTGATCTGCTGGTCCCTAAATCTGCTCAAGTCGTGATCATCGAGCGCGCTGTCCCGCCGCTTCGTCTCGTTAGCCCCAATGGCCCGTTCAAGGCGGTGTTAGTACTGACCAGCTTCTCGGCTGGAGTCGCGACCATTGGTTTTGGCATTCGGCTGCTCCGTCGCCGCTAATTGATCAATTTATGACGGGTCATGCTTGGGCGGCTCCCGCATTTGTAGGATGGCGCAACGCGTGGGAATCTGTTCAACTTGGCGCGAGGCAGCCGGCCCGTACTGAACACACCGCCGGCGGCCACCGTCTGAACCTACGAAAATGAACATGAATGTTTCGTCATCTGTCGGGGCTCAAGCCCCCAATGTCCGCTCGCCGTTTTACGCCTTGACCACTCCCATCGGTCGACGGTTGCGGCTGGCCAGCCTGTCCATGCTGGCCGGGTTGTTGACCCGCGCGGCGCTGGCCTTCGTTTACGAAAGCGACGTCGAGTTTTATTCCACCGGCGATTTCAACGGCGACGGCAAGACGGACATCGCGATTGTGGACAAAGCCACGGGACGCGTGCGCATCGGCTACCGCGTGTCGCCCGAGTTCTTCAACTGGGCCAACTGGCGCGCGGCCGGTTCGCGGGACATCAGCGGTGTGGCGGTGGGCAAACTGGCGGATGCCAAGTACGACTCGTTCGCGTTTGTCTCGGCGGACAACAATCTCATTTCGACCTTGAGCGCCGCCAATCCCAATATCCCAACCGATCCGGTGAAGCTGAATACCACCGTGCTCGGACCGAACGCCGTCGCAGCGATTGACGTCGGCGGCGCGGGCAACACGCCGTTGCTGGATCTCTACGTGGGCAGCATTTACAACAACGATCCGGAGAATCGCGTCACCTTGTTTCGCACGGGCGGCGAGACGCTGAAACAACTCAACGAACAACCCGCACCCGGAGCGGAGGCGCGGGGGAATCGGCTGGCGCTCAAAACCGGCGGGCCGGAGTTTGTCGCCACGCTGTTGAGCGGCACGGGTGGCGACGCCTTGCGCATCGAGAAGCTGGACAGCGGCAAGCCGGAGGAAGTGTTGAGTATCGGCGGGCTGCCGGCGGGGATGAACTATGTCGTGGGAAATTTCCGGGGCGGGCCGACGAAGGATTTTGTTTTCTACAAGAGTGGTGAATCCAAGTTGCTGGTGAGTTCAATCGAGGAGGCCGGTGGCAAGTTCACCGCGTCGCCGCTCAAAACGGTGACCCTCGAACGTCCGGCGCGACAGCTGGTCGTTCTGGACGGCGAACCGAAAAGCCGGTTGATCGGGGTGTTCGCGACGAATCAACCGGCGGAACTGCTGGATTTTGATGCCGCCAGCGCGCCCAAACTCGTGCAAGCCCTCGCGGGAGTGACAAACAAATGTTTGGGCACAGCCGTGGCGCTGCCAGAGGCGATCGTATTGTTCTCCTGGGAATTTTCTCCGGTGGTTTCCGGAAGCCGCCCGGTTTCGCACTACCAAGTGCAATTGTTGAAGGACGGCAAGTACAACCCCAGTGCCTATGGCAGCCTGGCGTCGTTGGCGGATCGGGATGATTCGACGGTGCCGGAGATTTACAAACAGATCGTCGCGGCCCAGACCGTAAAGTCGCCGGCGGATATGAAGGCGTACACCAACACGCTGCCCGGCACGGAGGTAACCTACGAGATGGTGCCGATTCCCGGGGGCGAATATCTGATGGGCAGTCCGGACAATGAGTCTGGCCGCAAGCCCGACGAAGGTCCGCAGCACAAGGTGAAGCTTTCACCTTTCTGGATGGGCAAATACGAAGTCACCTGGGATCAGTACCTCCTGTTCATGTATCCTGACGATGAGAAAAAGCTTCGTGAAACCCACGCCACACCCGACGAAGTCAACAAGGTGTCCGACGCCGTCACGCGCCCCTCGAAGCCCTATGTGGACATGAGTTTCGGCATGGGCAAGAGCGGTTATCCGGCCATCGCGATGACCCAGCATGGCGCCAACAAGTTCTGTCACTGGTTGAGCGCCAAGACCGGACACTTTTATCGCTTGCCGACCGAAGCCGAATGGGAATACGCCTGTCGCGCCGGCACGACTACGATTTATTCCTTTGGGGACGATGCCAGCAAGTTGCCTGATTACGCCTGGTTCTTCGACAACAGCAATTCCAAATACCAGAAGGTTGGCAAGAAAAAGCCCAACCCCTGGGGACTCTACGACATGCACGGCAATGTGACCGAGTGGGTTCTGGACCAATACAGCGCGGACTACTACCAGACGCTGGCGGCACTGGGCGTGGCCACCGATCCCTGGAACAAGGCGACCCAACCCTATCCGCATTCCGCGCGGGGTGGCTCGTGGGATGATGATCCGGTGGCGTTGCGCAGCGCCGCCCGGCGCGCCTCGGATCGCACCTGGAAAATGACCGACCCGCAACTGCCCAAGGGCATCTGGTATCACACGGACGCGCAGTTCGTCGGCTTCCGCGTGGTGCGCCCGCTGGCCGTGCCGTCGGCGGAAGAGATGACCAAGTACTGGATCAGTGGCGTGGAAAAAGATTGAATTCGTCCCCGGAAAAACCAATCTCATTTCCAGCCCGTAACACACGAAAGACAACCAAAATGCAAGATAGCAATAACATCACCTCATCGCCGGTTTCCCGGCGGCAATTCCTCAAACGCTCCTCGCTGGCCACCGCTTCCGCCGCGGCCGTCATGAGCTTCCCGGCGATCCTCCACGCGCAGAACAAGCAGTCGCTAAACGCCGCGATCATCGGCGTGGGTGGCCGCGGCGCGGGCGCCGGTGGGAATTTTCTGGAAGCTGCGAAAATCGCCGGTGTGGATGCGAAGATTGTCGCCGTCGCCGATATTTTCGCCGAACCCGCCAACAAGGCGAAACTCAACTTCGGCGTCCCGACCGACAAATGTTTCAGCGGCTTCGATGGCTATTTGAAAGCCCTCGAAGTGCCGGGTGTGAATTATGTCATCCTCGCGACGCCACCGGGATTCCGCGCGGCGCATTTCAAGGCCGCCGTCGCCGCGGGCAAACACATTTTCACCGAGAAACCCGTGGCCGTGGATGGTCCGAGCGCCCGGGTCATGTACGCCGCCGCCGAGGAATCAAAAAAGAAGGGGCTCAAAGTCGCTGCGGGAACTCAGCGCCGCCACCAGGCCGGCTACATCGAAACCATCAAGCGCATTCAAGACGGCGCGATTGGCGATGTCACGGCCATGCGCGCCTACTGGGTCAACGGCGGCCCGATCTGGCATCGCGGCAATAAAGGCGACACCGATTTGGAACGCCAGATCAACAACTGGTATCACTACATCTGGCTGTGCGGCGATCATATTTGCGAACAGCATGTCCACAACATTGACGTCTGCAACTGGGTCGTGAACGCGCATCCGACCAAGGCCTGGGGCATGGGCGCACGGCAGATGCTCGGCGACAAACCCGGCGAAATCTGGGACAACTTCGCCGTCGAATTCGAGTACGCCAACGGGGTCCGGATGGCCAGCTACTGCGGTCAGATCAAGCGCGACTTCTCCTCGGTGAGCGAAGCCATCGTCGGGAGCAAAGGCACCTCCAATCCCGGCGGCAACATCCGCCCCAAGGACGGCGCGGGCTGGCGGTTCCAAGGCAAGGCCATTGACCCGTATGTGCAGGAACATGTTGATCTCATCAATGCCATCGTCAACAACACCGAACTAAACGAGGCCAAGCAGGTCACCGACAGCACGCTCACCGCAATCATGGGGCGCGAGGCCGCCTACAGCGGTACGGTGGTCGAGTGGGACGACATCTTGAACTCGGAGTTCGCCTATGCCCCAGCGGAGCTTTATAGCAATCCGGCCGGTATGAAGTGGGGAGCGTTCCGCACCCTCAAGCCGCCGATGCCGGGCAGCCACGACATCTTTGCCAAACCGCCGCAAGTGCCGACGGTCTAAGGCATCAGTTTTCAACTCAACGGAGCGCGTCACCCGCGCTCCGTTTTTTTCTGCCGATGCGCCGGTCGTTACATCTTTATGTCAGGCAAATGGTGCGCAAACCCGTTGGACTTGGCCGGCCGCCGTCCCTAAAATCCATCATGCATTTGCCAGTCATCCTTCGCGGTGGGCTTGCCGGTTCGGCGCTGGGCATTTTGTTGTTCGCGGGTTGCGCCACGCCGCCTCGGCCCGGCGCGCTTGCGCCACGCCGGGGTGATGAGATCATCATTTGCGGCCAGTACTTTCATACCGGCACGCCCGTTGTATTGTGGACTGACCCCGGTGGTTACGATGCCTATCGGGTGGAGCGTCGTTTTGCTTCGTTTGAAGAGTCCGACTGGAAAACCTCCAGCGAACAGGTTAAAGACCTCACTACCCCGAATCGTTACAACCTCCGCAAGGCCGGCCTGAGCACGAACGAAATCGAGCGGGTGCGCGGCGGTGGCTGGGACTTGCCAACGCTCCAAAGCATCGTGGACCAGTTTGTTCTGCACTACGACGTGTGCGGAACGAGCCGGCAATGTTTCAAGATACTGCACGATCATCGTGGATTAAGTGTTCATTTCATGCTCGACCTCGACGGGACGATTTACCAGACGCTCGATCTCAAGGAGCGTGCGTGGCACGCCACCACCTCCAACACCCGCTCGGTCGGCATCGAGATCGCCAACATGGGCGGTTATGCCAGTGAGGAAAAAAGCCCGCTCGGCGACTGGTACGTGAAGGATGCTGATGGGCGGACGCGCATTACCATCCCGGAGCGCTTTGGCGACGGTGGCATCCGCACGCCCAACTTCGTGGGCCATCCAGCGCGGAACGAGCCGGTGGTCGGCGAAGTGCAGGGCCGGGTTATGACGCAATACGATTTCACCCCTGAACAATACCGCGCCCTGGCTCATCTCACCGCCGCGCTCACCCAGGTGTTTCCCAAACTCAAATGCGATTATCCGCGCGATGCGGAAGGGAAACTCGTCCTGAAGAAAATTCCCGATGCGGAACTACAAAACTACGGCGGCGTTCTAGGCCACTACCACATTCAGACCAACAAGACCGATCCCGGCCCGGCGCTGGATTGGGATTGCGTCATCGGCCAAGCCCGGAAGCTGATTCAGGGCCCGGATACCAGTCTCGGCCATCAGCGGCAGCGGTTTTGAACCGCTACCCGACCGCCGCAGTGTGTAGATTCGCTTGAGAATTTCTTCGCCGCTGCGTATTTCGATACGGCGATGACGAATTACGAGGCGCGCTTCGGTGGAATTCTTCGGCTGTACGGACGGCACGGACAGGACCGTTTACGCGGCGCGCACGTTTGTGTCGTCGGCATTGGTGGCGTCGGTTCGTGGGCCGTTGAAGCCTTGGCGCGCACGGGTATTGGCACGCTCACGCTGGTGGACCTTGACGACGTTTGCATCAGCAACGTCAACCGCCAGTTGCACGCCCTCACCGGTGAATTCGGCAAACCCAAGGTCGAAGTCATGGCCGCGCGCGTGCAACTCATCAATCCTGACTGTGTCGTCCACGCGCAGCAAATGCTTTTCACCGCCTCGACCGCGGAACAAATTCTCGCTCCGAAATACGATTGTGTGCTCGATGCAATTGATCGCACCGTCATGAAGGCGTTGCTCATCGCCGAGTGTCGCCGACGCCAACTCCCGATCGTGGTCACCGGCGGCGCCGGTGGTCGGCGCGATCCGCTGGCGATTTGCGTCGAAGACCTCGCGCGCACCACCCACGACCGCCTGCTTTCCACCACGCGGAACCTTCTCCGCGCGGAGCACGGTTTCCCTCGTGATACGAAAAAGAAATTTGGCGTCGCCTGCATCTATTCCCCGGAAGCCCAGCTTTATCCGACCCAAGACGGTTCGGTTTGCGATGAACCAGAGCCCGGCACGCGTCGCCGGTTGGATTGCCGCACCGGCTACGGCACGGCGTGTTTCGTGACCGGCGCCTTCGGTTTCGCCGCCGCCGCCCGCGTGGTTAAGCTGGTGGTGGGGCCAGAGGCGTCACTTTGACAAAACCGGCACGCCGGGTGGAATTTGTCCCGCGCCGTTCGTCCGACTGGCGATTTCCCGTTTCAGGAATTCATCAATCGCTTTGGTTGCCAGCTCATGCGCGTATTCGTTCGGATGTCCGTCGTGCGGGTTTGCCACCAGTTTCGCCGCCGGGAGATTGCTGAATGTCGCCAGCAGATCGAGGTGCGGGATACCTTGTTCCTTCCAATAGCGATCGAGTTGTTCGTGGACAGATTTGAAGCGCATCGCTTGATCCATATAGGGAAACGTCACCACCAACAACTGTTGGCCGCCGCGCATCTGGGTCAGGTTCTGAAACGCCAGAAGTCCAATCTTCTCAGTTTCCCACAAGGGACCTTGGTAGGCCGCCTCCACTTCGTCAAAATATTTCCGCATGAACGCATTTTGCCGGAGCTGCCAGCGATGGTAGAACAGGTTCACGAAGTAACTGTTCTGGCACAGCCAGCTTGTGCGAAAATCGTCGGCCATCATCTTCCGATATTCCTGCACCCACCCGGGCATGACTTCGCCGATGTCATTGATCTGATAAACCAGCACCACGACATCGAGGCGGTAGTGATTGCTCACGGTGAGATTGTGCATGATGTCCACTTCGGTCGAGGTGTCCAAGCCGGGCTTGGCGGCGGCATGAATCTCCCATTCGGGATGCAGCCGACGAATGCGGTTCACGAAACGGTCTTCCACGTTCTTCACACCAAAGCCAGCCGTGAAGGAGTCGCCGACAAATGTCAACCGCCGCTTGCCGGGTGTGAGCGCCATCGGATACTCGATGTCATCGCGCAGGCCGAGCGAGTTCTTGTGGAAATAGCGGTCATACCAGGCCGTGGAAACCAACGTGTTCCCCATGGCGTCCGTGCGGTCGCAAATGAAACGGTAGTAGCTCTCGAACCCCAAAAATAGCAGGCTCAACAGCAGCGCGAGGATGAGGATATTGCCGGCCACCAGGGCGGGCCAGCCGGTGGGTTGGCCGCGTCGCGACAGGGCGCGGAAGAAGCGCACCGTGCAAAACCCGATCACCACCGGCAGCAGAACAAACGCGGCGAGGGCGTTGACATATGCGCCAACCACCAGGACGCCGCCGAACAGCAGCAAGCAAGCGAACCCCTCCGCGAATCGGAAAATTGGCTGTCGAATCGGAGGTTGCTTGGTCACGGCGTCGAAGGTTAAAAGTGCGCTGCCGCTCTCGCGAGCAGAAAACCTCACGGGGACAGGGAGCGCATCTCACTTTTCTCTCGCCAAACCCTGCGGTCTTGGGAAATCTTTGTTTTTGGGAATTTCCATGACTGAACAAATCGTCATCCTCGACTTCGGATCGCAATACACGCAGGTCATCGCCCGCCGCATCCGCGAGTGCAACGTCTATTCCACCATCCTGCACTTCAACACGCCCGCCGCCGAGATCGCCGCCATGAAACCGAGCGGCATCATTTTGTCCGGCGGACCGTCCAGCGTGTACGCGAAGAACGCGCCGTTGCCGGACAAGGAGATTTTCAATCTCGGCGTACCGGTGCTGGGCATCTGCTACGGCGTGCAACTATTCGCCCAGTTCCTTCACGGCAAGGTCGAGAAGGGACAGAAACGCGAATACGGCAAGGGCACACTTACGGTGAAGGATGGTTCGTGCGCGCTGTTCGCCAAGCTGCCGAAGTCGCTTCAAGTCTGGAATTCGCACGGCGACAAACTCACGAAGATTCCCAACGGCTTCAAACCCGTGGCGGTTACCGAGAACTCTGAATTTGCCGCCATCGAGAATCGTGCGAAGCGTCTCTTTGGCATCCAGTTTCATCCCGAGGTGGTTCACACGCCGCGTGGCCGGGAAATCATTTCCAATTTCGTTCACGGCATCTGCAGCTGCGGCAAGGATTGGACAATGCGCAACTACGTCGAGCAGGCCGTGGAAGAAATCCGCGCGCAAGTCGGCAAGGAACACGTCATTCTCGGTTTGTCCGGCGGCGTGGATTCCAGCGTCGCGGCGGCACTCTTGCACAAGGCCATCGGTGATCAGCTCACCTGCATTTTCGTGAACAACGGTGTGCTGCGTGCACGCGAAGCCGACGTCGTTCAGCAAGTCTTCGGCAAGAGTTTCAAGATCAAGTTGCAATACGAAGACGCCACCAAGATTTTCATGTCGCGGCTCAAGGGCGTCACCGATCCCGAGAAGAAGCGCAAGATTATCGGCAAGACGTTCATCGAAGTATTCGCCGCCGCGATGAAGCGCGTCGGCAAGGCGAAATTTCTCGCGCAGGGAACTTTGTATCCCGACATCATCGAATCCGTGCCGATTGCCGGCAATCCCGCCGCGCTCATCAAATCGCATCACAACGTCGGTGGACTGCCGAAGAACATGAAGTTCAAGCTCGTCGAGCCGCTGAAGAATTTGTTCAAGGACGAAGTCCGTTTGCTCGGCGAGGAACTCGGCGTGCCGAAGGAAATCGTGTGGCGGCAGCCGTTCCCCGGGCCGGGCTTGGCCGTGCGTATCCTCGGCGAAGTCACGCCGTCGCGCTGCGAGATTTTGCGCAACGCCGACGCCATCGTCGTGGAGGAGATGAAGGCCAGCGGGCTTTATTACAAGATCTGGCAGAGCTTTGCCGTGTTGCTGCCCGTGCGCAGCGTCGGCGTGATGGGCGACGAACGCACCTACGATTACACCATCGCCATCCGCGCCGTGGAATCGCAGGACGGCATGACCGCCGACTGGGTGAAGCTGCCCTATGACCTGCTGGAGAAACTCGCCAGCCGCATCATCAACGAAGTGAAAGGCGTGAACCGCTGCGTGTTCGACATCACCAGTAAGCCACCGGGGACGATTGAGTGGGAGTGATGACGGAAGGCTTGTGACGGGAGTGAGAATAGACATATATGCCGTCGATGAGGACAGATTTTGTGAGTTTGTTAAACAGCCTGTTTCCTCAGTCTTGTGGAACTATTCCAATCATGGAACAGCATCTGAGCCACTGGCGCTGGAATTTCATAGGTTTATTGGTAGGCGATTGCGCACTTCTTGACGCAAGTCTTGTTGCCTGCAACTCTTTCTCCGCTTGGCGCAGGATTCCCAAGTCCCGGCGGCAGGCGGTTTGTTCGACCGGGTATTGGCCACTCCCGCCGCGCAGTCCCTCGCCCGGCGATTGGAGTCGGGCGGCGCATTGTCTTTTGCCGGCGTCACCGCATCCGCCCAGCCCTTCTTCGTGGCGCTGTTGCGTCGGCTTTTTCCGCAACGACCCATTGTCGTCGTCACGGACAGCCTCAAGACGCAGGAGAGTTTTCAGCAGGATTTGGAAACGTGGCTCTCCACGGGTCGAGAGGCGAAGGTCGAGAGGCGAGGGCAAGAACTGCCAAGCGCAACCACCTCTCGACCTTTGGCCCTCGACCCTCGACCGCTTTTCTATGCTGCCTGGGAAATTCTCCCGCACGAGGGCAAGCTGCCGCCCGCTGATGTTATCGCTGAACGGCTCGAAACCCTCGTCGCGTTGTCTTCCCACTCGGAACTCGGAACTCGGAACTCAGAACTGATCGTCAGCTCCGTGACCGCGCTCCTGCAAAAGACCTTTCAGCCCGACGAATTGAGGCAGCGCACACGCCGGTTGCAGCGCGGCGACCGTGCCAACCCACTCGATCTCGTCGAGTGGCTCGAAGAACAAGGTTACGAACCCGAGGCGCAGGTCTCGCAAAAGGGCGAGATCGCCATGCGTGGCGGCATCGTTGACATTTTCCCGCCCACGAGTCCCTGGCCGGTGCGACTGGAGTTCTTCGGCGACGAGTTGGAATCGTTGCGCGAGTTCGATCCGCTCAGTCAGGTTTCACGCGGAGAAATCACGAACATCACCGTGCCGCCCGCCGGTGAACTGGGCATCCTGAAGCAAATGGTAGGGACGCGTTCCACGGCGTCCCAAACTTCCGGCGGAAATGGGGACGCGGTGGAACGCGTCCCTACCGCATCGTTGGCGATCTTGCTGGATCACTTGCCGAGCGAGACTATCTTCCTGTTGTGCGAGCCGGAACAGCTTGAACCTCGCGCCGATGAGTATGCGGATCAGATTCCAGCCGATGATCCGTTCTTCATCTCATGGGCGGAGTTCCAAGAAGCAATCGGCGAGCGGAAACAAACGTCGGTGGAGATCTCTGAAGCCGAAGGAGCGCCGGTCTCCGACCCGGCTCAAATTCAATCTATCTCCAATGAACACGCCGGATCGGAGATCGGCGCTCCGATCTTCGCCTCGCTCGACGCCTTTCGCCCCTTGGGCGAACGCGCGCCGGACCCGCAAATCGCCGAGGCGCAACGTCGGGAGTTCTTCCATCAACTCCATCGCTGGCTGCGGCAGGATTATGCGGTCCACGTCTTCTGCAACAACGATGGCGAACGCGAGCGATTCGCCGAGGTGTGGGCTGAATTTGGGCTTGATACTTCCATAAATCCGACCGTTGGCGCACTGGCGCGTGGCTTTCTTTGCGATGAAGCAAAACTCGTGGTGGTGACGGATGCGGAGATTTTCGGGCGTTACAAGGTCCAACGCCCGCGTCGGCTCAAGTCGCCCCACGCGTCGGCGATGCGCTCCGCATTGGAGATTGATTTCGCCGACCTCGAATACGGCGACCTCGTCGTGCATTTGCAGCATGGCATCGGGCGTTATCTCGGGTTGAAGAATCTGCCCGCCGGCAGCGGCACGCGCGGAAAAGAACCTGCAACTTTCAACCAGCAACCGGCAACCGAATGCCTCGTCATCGAATACGCGCCCAGCGATTACGATCAAGAACCGCCGAAGCTCTACGTTCCCGTCACCGAGTCGCATCTGGTGAGCAAATACGTCGGCGCGGGCAAGGCGCATCCGCCGTTGAACACGCTCGGAGGCACGCGCTGGGCCAAGGCCAAGGAACAAGCCGAGCGCGCCGTGCGCGATGTCGCGGCCGAGTTGCTGCAAATCCAGGCTGTGCGCGAATCACAAGCTGGCCATCCGTTCCCCGCGGACGTGACGTGGCAACGCGAGTTCGAGAGCGCATTCATTTACGAGGAAACGCCGGATCAGATGCGCGCCATCGTTGAGACCAAGGGCGACATGGAACGCGCCAAGCCGATGGATCGTTTGATCTGCGGGGATGTGGGTTTTGGGAAAACCGAGGTGGCAATTCGCGCCGCATTCAAGGCGGTGATGGGCGGCAAGCAGGTCGCTGTGCTCGTGCCCACGACCGTACTGGCGCAACAACACTTCAGCAACTTCCGCGAGCGCATGGCCGACTACCCGATTCGCGTCGAGTTGCTTTCCCGCTATCGCACGCGACGCGAGCAGGACGGCGTGGTGAAGGATCTTGCGGCGGGCACGGTGGACATTGTCATCGGCACGCACCGGATCGTGCAGGAAGACATTGCGTTCAAAGACCTGGGGCTGGTGGTGATTGACGAGGAGCAACGCTTCGGGGTGTTGCACAAGGAGAAGTTCAAACGCCTGCGCACGCTGGTGGATGTGCTCACGCTCAGCGCCACGCCGATTCCGCGCACGCTTTATCTCGCGCTCACCGGTGCGCGCGACATGAGCACCATTCAGACGCCGCCGCACGACCGACTGCCAGTCGAAACCATCGTTACCGAGTACGATGAGCGGCTGATTCGAGATGCCATCAAACGCGAGATGAATCGCGGCGGTCAGGTGTTCTTCCTGCACAATCGGGTGACCACGATCTTGACGATGCAACAGAAGCTGCAATCACTCGTGCCCAATGCGCGCATCGTCGTCGGCCACGGCCAGATGAACGCGGACGATCTCGAAGAGGTAATGACCAAGTTTGTGGATGGCGAGGCGGACGTGTTGCTCTCCACGACCATCATCGAGAGCGGACTCGATATTCCCAACGCGAACACGATCATCATTGACCGCGCGGATCGCTTTGGCCTGAGCGATCTTTACCAGTTGCGCGGTCGCGTGGGGCGTTACAAGCATCAGGCGTTTGCCTACCTGCTGTTGCCGCGACACGCGCGGATGCTGACCGACGTGCGCAAGCGCATCAGCGCCATGAAGCAATACTCGACGCTCGGGAGCGGATTCAAAATTGCCATGCGCGACCTGGAAATTCGCGGCGCGGGCAATCTGCTCGGCGCGGAACAGAGCGGACACATCACGGCGGTAGGCTTCGAGCTTTACTGCCAGTTACTCAAGCAAAGCGTCGGCTCGATGAAGGGCGAAAAGGTGAAGCCGCGCGTGGAAGTGCGCGTGGCGCTGGATTTTCTCGGGGACGCGGCGCAGTTGCCGGAGAAGTACGTGCCGCAATCGCAGCATCGCATCGAGGTTTATCGCAAGCTGGCTCAGACCACGGACAAGGTGGCATTGGAGGCGTTGCAGACCGAATTGCGCGATCGCTTTGGTCCGCTCCCGCCGGCGGTGGAATTGTTGCTGGCCATCACGGAACTCAAACTCCTGGCCAGTGAAAAGAACGTGACGGTAATTGAGGTTAAGGAAGACAAAATCATGCTCACGCGTCACAACGATTTCATCACTCTGGGCGGCAAGTTCCCACGCCTTACGAAAAAGGATGCGAAGGCGCGGTTGAAGGAGATCAAGAAGCTGTTGTTGGCGATTTGATGGAGAGTCACCGATACGGTTGACGCATCTCCACCGGCGCGGGCTTTTTCTTCGTGCGCAACCGGATGTTCAACGCCTCCACGCCCACCGAGAACGCCATGGCGAAGTAAATGTAGCCCTTCGGGATTTCCTTGTGGAAACCTTCCGCCACTAGCGCGCACCCGATCAGCAGGAGGAAACTTAGCGCCAGCATTTTCAACGACGGATGCTTGTGGATGAAATCGCTGATGGTGCCGGCGAAGAACAGCATGAACACCAGCGCGATGATGACCGCGGCAATCATCACGGGTAAGTGTTTCGCCATGCCGACTGCCGTAATGACCGAGTCCAGTGAGAAAACAATGTCGAGCAACAGAATCTGGATGATCACAGAGACGAATTTGGGCGTCACCCGGCTGGAGACTTCGCCGTCCTCGCCTTCGAGCTTGTCGTGAATTTCGTGCGTGCTTTTCCAAAGCAGGAACAATCCGCCGAGAATCAGAATCAAGTCCCGGCCCGAAACCGGGTGCGCGTGATCCAACAGCCCGAGCGTGGGAATCTCAAAGAGCGGCTTGGTCAGTTTGACCATGAACGCCAGTCCGCACAGGAGCAGGATACGCGTGACGAGCGCCAGCATGAGGCCGGTCTGGCGCGCCTTGGCCTGTTGTTCCTTGGGCAGTTTGCCCGCCAGGATGGAGATGAAAACAATGTTATCAATGCCGAGAATAATCTCGAGCACCGTCAGCGTGAGCAGACTGATCCAGATTTCGGGTTGAGTAATCCATTCCATAACGGCTGAAATTCTTGACTAAGTTTGCTGGAAGTCAAAACCAATGGCGCCGGAAAGCGGACCAAACTTTGTAGCCGACGGGGTTTGGCGAAGCGTCCGAACAAAAATGGCCAAAGGGTGGACCTTTGGCCGTGTGAATGCAGGGACGATGTTTATTTCTTGGCGCTGCAAGTCGGGCAGGTGGCGCAGGTTGATTTGCTATCCGTGCAGCACTTCATGCCACAGGACGCGGCGGCTTTCTCGGACTTGCACTTGCTGCAGGCGCAGCCGGCGCACAGAGCGGACGCACAAACGAGCAGGGCGAGGAGTTTGATGAATTTCATATTGGTGGATCCAGCCGTTATCGATGTTTTAGTTGCGGACTGCTTCCAAGCCATCCAGCCCGGATGCACCGCAAGCTGTGCGGTAAGATTAGCGTCCGATCACGAATTGTCCACTGCGCGTTGAAAAATCTCGCCGCCCCGCGCGCCGGGCCGCATTCTTTTCCCGTGCATCTGGCGCATTTGAGACTCCGCGACTTCCGCAACTACCAGCGGCTGGACGCGGACTTTTCGCCCGGCTTCCATCTATTGCTGGGCGACAATGCGCAGGGCAAGACCAACATCCTGGAAGCCGTATATCTGATGGCGACGTTGCGCTCGTTCCGTGGCGTGGGCGGCGCGCAGATGATCCGGCATGCCCAGAAGGGATACTTCGTCGGCGGAAAAGTGGTGGGGCAGAGCGAGCAGGAGATCAAAATGTATTGGTCCGCGCGCGAGCGGAATCTGACGCTCGACAACCGGCTTGTGAAGAAACTCGGTGACTATCTCGGCACGCTGCGCACCGTGGTGTTTTGCACTGAGGATTTGCAACTCATCAAGGGCACGGGCCGCACCCGCCGGCGCTTTCTCGATCTCCTGCTGTCGCAAACGCAGCCCGGTTACCTGGCACTGCTCCAGCGCTACCTGCACGCCGTCCGCTCGCGCAACGCGCTGCTCAAACAGTTTTCACCCGAGCCACAACTGCTCGACAGCTTTTCCGAGCAACTCATCAAGCTCGGCGGGGAAATCATCCGGCATCGGCGTGAGTTGATTCCCAAACTCTCGCCGCTCGCGCGTCTGGCGTATCGGCGCATCTCAAATGATGCCGAGGAATTGCGCATCGCCTACGAACCCAGTGTGAAGAGTGACTTCGGCGTCGAACTCGCCCAGGTGCGGGACCGTGAACGCCGCTTTCGCGCCACGTTGATCGGACCGCATCGCGACGACCTGCAACTCCTGCTGAACGAAAAATCCGCCGGACAATTTGGGAGTGAAGGTCAGAAGCGCACCCTCGCGATCGCTCTGAAGATGGCGCAGGCCGAATACCTCACCGGCATCCACGGCAGCGCGCCGGTGCTGTTGATTGACGATGTGATGGGGGAACTTGACGTGAAACGGCGCAGCGGGCTGTTGCCCCTGCTGGAACGCGCCCGCGAAACGAGCGGTCAGGTGTTTATGACCTGCACGGAGGAGAACTGGCCGCGCGAGTTAAGTCGCGACGTGCAGCGGTGGGAAGTGAAGTCTGGCAGCCTTCAACGAGCGGGAGGATGAATTCTGAAAGAAAAAAGGCACTCTGAGAAACTCAGAGTGCCTTGCTTGCTGGAGCAGAAATTACTTCGCGCCGAGGATCGCGTCCTTGGCAGCCTTCGCGACGCGAAACTTCACAACGCGCTTGGCCTTGATCTGGATCGCCTCGCCGGTCGCGGGATTGCGGCCCATGCGCGCCTTGCGGTTGACCAACACCAGCTTGCCGAGGCCCGGCAGGGTGAAAGTGTTCTTGGCGTTCTTGTACGCCAGTTGGGCGATGAACTCGAGGATTTCGACGGCGGCCTTCTTGGAGAGACCACTCTTCTCAGCGATTTCAGCGGCGATTTGTGATTTGGACAGTGCTTTAGCCATATTGGTTTTATTACGTTTTTTCTATTCGAATACGATTCGAGCCAGTATTTAAGCCGCTCGCAAGGGGGTTGCAAAGATAAAACCGCAATTTTATTGAGGATTTTTGCCCTCGATACAACCGTCGAAGCGCCGGACAACTTCCGGCTTTCCTGAATTCCAAACTCATCGCTATGCTGGGTCATGCGAATTTTGTCTGGCATCCAGCCTTCGGGCGCGCTGCATCTCGGGAACTACTTCGGGATGATGCGCCCTGCCATCGAGTTGCAGGAAAAGGGCGAGGCGTATTATTTCATCGCGGACTATCACTCGATGACGTCCTTGTTCGATGCGAACGAGCGGCGCAAGAATACTCTCGACGTGGCGCTGGATTTTCTCGCGTGCGGGCTCGACCCCAAGCGCGCCGTGTTCTTCAAACAATCCGATGTGCCGGAGGTATGCGAGTTGACATGGATGCTTTCCACCCTCACGCCGATGGGATTGCTGGAACGGGCGACGAGCTACAAGGACAAGATTGCCAAGGGCATTTCCCCCAACCACGGCTTGTTCGCCTACCCGGTGTTGATGGCGGCGGACATTTTGATTTACGACTCGAACATTGTGCCGGTCGGCCAGGACCAGAAGCAGCACGTGGAGATGACCCGCGACATTGCCATCAAGTTCAACGAGCAATACGGCCAGACCTTCGTGATCCCTGAGCCGCAGATCAAGGGCGAGACGGCCAAAGTGCCGGGGATTGACGGCGAGAAGATGAGCAAGAGCTACGGCAACACGATCGAGATTTTCGGTGATGAGAAGGCGCTGCGCAAAAAAGTCATGGCGCTCAAGATGGATAGTCGTCAGCCGGCCGAACCCAAACCTGACGCCGACCAGAATCTCGCGATTCAGCTGCTCAAAGTCATTGACGCTGGAGTTGGCAAAGAGTGGGAGGAAAGACTCCGCGCGGGCGGGCTTGGTTACGGCGATCTCAAGAAGAAGCTGTTCGAAGTCTATTGGGAACACTTTGCCAGCGCTCGAACCAAGCGAGCTGAGCTCGTGGCCAATTTGGATTACGTCAACAAAGTCCTCGCCGACGGCGCGGCCAAAGCACGAGCGAAAGCGACGGAAGTTCTCAAGCGAGCGCGCAAGGCGAGCGGGTTGGAGTAGCCGTCGCACGGGAAAAGTTCGAATTTGAAACATTCATTTCTAATTGTCGGCGCGGGAATAGTCGGGGTTGTTATTTTGTTGGTCGGGCTCCCTGCCTTCCTGCGTCAACGGGCGGCTGCGCCACTTGCTCAGCCTCCCGCACGTGGCGTTTCATTTGTTCTCGAAGTCGAGCCCACGAAAACAGATTCGGTGACAAATGATTTGGCAATCTTTCGAGAGGCGCTGCTGAAGCGGTCTGATCGAGTTGGGGTGAGAATCTACTGGGAGCCGATTTCCGAGGTGCGAGTTCGTGTGGCGGTTGCCGCCCGGAATTCCGGGGAAGAGGAGCGCCTTCGCCGCGCCTTGTTTCGCCAGGGCCGGTTGGAGCTTCGCTTGGTGCATGAGGACAGTGACCGGATGATCAAAGCCGGCGAACTTCTGCCCGGCTATGAAATTCTCAAACATGAGCAAGGCACGCCCTCTGGTGGTAGGAGCCCGGAACAGGTCGTCGTCAAGAAAAAGTCCGAGGCGGGGCTGAGTGGAAATTTGATCAAGCAGGCGATGGTGACGCGCAACCAACTTGGAGAGCCGGAGATTAATTTTACCATGCGGCCGGAAGCCGCGGCGGCATTTGCAAAAGTGACACGTGACAATACAGGACGCCGGCTGGCCATCGTGATTGATGGGGAACTATATTCCGCTCCGAGGATTAATGAGCCGATCGAAACTGGTACGGGTCGAATTTCCGGCCAATTTGACGCGCAAGACGCATTCGAAATCGCCAGTGCGCTGGATTTCCCGCTTCCGGTTTCTGTCAGGGTGGTGGAATCGAAGAGCTATTAGATTCGATCGGGCGGAAGTGGGGAATCTGCTTGTGCCGACAGACTGGCGTGACTGATTCAACATCCGCTCGCAAAGCTCCGCCGGCTTGTCGGCTTCCTTCCGCGAACCGTTCCTTGCTTCCGGATAGATCGTGAATTTCAACGCATTGACTTCGAGTCGCCGCTTAAGGAAGCCATCCAGTCGGTGTGCCGAGCGGATCGAGGCCAGGCAGGAGGTCTGAATGAAGTGGCCATTTCAGCCAGCGGTGTCGTCTTTGCGTTGGTGCAGGCAAATCCGGTTGCCGTCCGGGTCACTGATGAAAGCCATCCAGCAGACACTGGTTTCAACGGGCGGGATCAGGACATTCACCCGGCGGCGACGACATTCGGCGACCTCGGCGTGAATATCCTGGACCGCGAGCGCAATGGCGGCCGGGCCTTGCCAGTTCCATCCTGGCTTCTTGCTGGGCCCGTTCAAACACAGCGTCACCGGCGAGGTTTTGAACTCCGACCAGAAGTCATTCCACTCTCCACCGCGCTTGAAGTCAAAGAGCTTTTGGTAAAAGGCGCGTGTGCGCCGCATGTCCTTCGTGCAATACATGACGAAGTCCACGGCGCGCACGGGAATCCGAGCCGCGCGGCGGCGGTTGGCCTTTCTGGCCTTGGGCGGTTGAACTTTCTTCATCGCCACCTTGGGAGTTGTTCGTCGGGTCAGCGTGACTGCTTCAGCAGCCACTCGTAAACCTCGGGATTCTTGTAGGTCTCGGTCCAGGAATTGTGATTGGCCTCGGGATAGATCGTCAGCTTCACATTCTTGACGCCCAGCTTCTGAAGTTGCCCCACCATGCGCTCGGATTCGGACACGGGCACGACGTCGTCCTTCGCGCCATGAAACGCCCAGATTGGCAGGCGCTTGAATTCATCCGGCTTGTCGCGCGGGCCGAGGACGACGTCAATCATGTTGCCGCCGCCGCAAATGGGCACGAGGGCGGCGAATCGCTCCGGATGCGCGAGTCCGAGCGCCCAAGTCCCATAGCCGCCCATGCTCAGGCCCGTGAGATAAACGCGTTTGGTATCCACCGCGTATGCCTTCTCCGTTTGATCAAGCAATTGGAGCAAGGGTTCATTCTTCCAAATCTGCTCGTTGGGGCACTGCGGGGCGACGATGATGAACGGGAAGTTGGTTCCCTGTTTCACCAGGCTGAGCGGGCCATGCACCGCCACCCGCTGCACATCCGTTCCACGCTCGCCGGAGCCATGGAGGAAAAGCATGAGCGGCCAGCGCTTGTTGCCCGACGGATCGTAGCCCGGCGGCAGGTAGAGCAGATATTTCAACTCGCCATTGCGACTGACTTTCCAGTCAAACGTGGCCGACTTGATGGGGCTGGGGCTGGTTTGAGCGTTGGCATTCATGAGAAACACGAGGGCGAAGAAGGTGAGGCTCAGGTTAA
This sequence comes from Limisphaerales bacterium, assembly GCA_044225555.1. Lineage (GTDB taxonomy): Bacteria > Verrucomicrobiota > Verrucomicrobiia > Limisphaerales > JADLHS01 > JADLHS01. The sequence goes on from JBGAIM010000013.1 coordinate 67,313, forward strand.
AAAATGTTTTCATAGCTTGATGCCGGCGTCCGCTACATGATTTTGAGTTTAGGCAAATCCTGTAAATCCACGAGGCCGACCGGTTCATGCTTCGCGTTGACGACGATCAAGTCGTCAATGTTGCGTTCGTTGAAAATCTTGAGCGCCTCGGCGGCGAGCGCCATTTCTTGAACGCAAATCGGATTGCGGGTCATCACCGATTCCAGCGGGCGGGCGAGCAGGTTTTCGTCGTCCGACATCTTGCGGCGGAAATCGCCGTCGGTGAAAACCCCCGAGAGTTTGCCTCGCGCGTTGACGACGCTGATGCTGCCGGACTTGGCCCGGGTCATCACGAGCAGGGCATCCCGGACGGAAAGGTTCTCCCGGCCCACGGCGTTGCGAGCGCCGGTGCGCATGATTTCGCCGACGCGCAACAGCATCGCACGGCCAATCGCGCCGCTGGGATGATAGCGGGCAAAATCGCTTTGCTTGAAGCCGCGGGCCTGGAGCACCGCCATCGCCAGCGCGTCGCCCATCACGAGCATCGCCGTCGTGCTGGAAGTCGGGGCCAGGTTGAAGGGGCAAGCTTCCTTGGGGACATGAACGTTGAGGACGATGTCGCTGTGTTTTGCCAGAGATGATTTTAGACCGGCGGTCAGGGAAATGATCTTTACCGAGAAACGTTTCAGGGCGGGCAGCAGATTGAGCAATTCATCCGACTCGCCGGAGTAACTCAGCGCGAGGATGACATCGCCATCATTGACGACCCCGACATCGCCGTGGAGCGCGTCCACGCTGTTGAGGACAACGCTGGTCGAGCCGGTGCTGGTGAGCGTGGCGGCGATCTTGGAGCCGACATTGCCGGATTTGCCGATGCCGACAATGACGATCTTGCCCCGAAGCGACAGGGCGGTGACGACCAATTCCACGGCGGCGTCAAAGGACTGGTCGAGCAGCGTGCGGACCTTGCGGAGCGCGGCGATTTCGATGTCAAAAACTTCGCGGGCTTTGGCCAGATGAGTCACACGGCGAGGATGCGTTGAACTGCCACGGGATTCAATGCTGAACAACGCCGCGCTGGACGTTGTGGCGCACCGTCCCTACCATCCCGCGCCGTGACCACGGACGCTCAAATTCTTATTGCCCTCCGCGCCGCGGACAATGGCGGCGTGTCCGGAGCGGAACTTTCCCAGGAGCTGGGCATTTCGCGCGCGGCCATCTGGGCGCGCATCGAGGAATTGCGCCGGCTCGGCTACGAGATTGAAGCCAGTCCGGTGCTGGGCTATCGGCTGGTCAGTTCGCCGGATGTGTTGCACGCGGATGATTTGCTGGCGCGCCTGGGCAAAACCAAGGTCGTGGGCCGCGACATCCGGGTGTTCGAGCAAACGACCTCGACGAACGACGTGGTGGAGAAACTGGCACGTGACGGGGTGAAGGAGGGCGTGGTGGTCTTTGCCGAATCACAGACCAAGGGCAGGGGACGGCTCGGCCGGGTGTGGACTTCGCCGACGCGGAAGGGTTTGTGGTTTTCAATTTTGCTCCGACCCGACTTGCGGCCGCAGGAGACGACGCAGTTGACCGTGGCGGCGGCGACGGCGCTTTGGCGGGCGATTCATGAAGAAACCGGGCTGGCTCCCGAGATCAAATGGCCGAACGACATTTTAATTCGCGGGAGGAAGGTCGTGGGCATTCTCACCGAACTGAGCGCGGAAGTGGACCGGGTGAAGCATGTCACGCTGGGCGTGGGTGTGGATGTGAATCTGGCGGCGAACGAATTTCCGGTCGAGTTGCGGAAGATTGCCACGTCGTTGCGAATTGAATCGGGGGAGCTGGTTTCGCGGGCTGACTTGGCGACGACGATTTTGCGTGAGCTGGATCGCGACTACGCGCGGGTCTGCGCTGGCAAGTTTTCTGAAGTGGCGGATGAATGGGAGGAACACTGCTCGACCATCGGCCAGCGCGTGGTCATCAGCATGGGCGACCGCCGGCTGCGCGGGCGTGCCGAATCGCTGGATGACGACGGCGCGTTGCGGTTGCGCACGGAGCATGGGCGGTTGGAAAGAATAATTGGCGGAGACGTGACACTGGAAAAATGATTCTGCTTTTCGACATCGGCAACACGAACACGCACGTCGGCTTCGCCGACCGGCGGCGGATTGTGCGGCACACGGACATTCCAACGGCGGCTTGGTTTTCGGGAAAGGCGCAGGCGCAGCTCGCACGATTTGTCGGCAAAGCGAGGGTGGACGGCGCGGCGATTTGCAGTGTCGTGCCCCGGACGACACCACAGGTGCGAAAGGCGGTTCACGCTCGATGGCATTTGCCGGCGCTCGAACTGTCGCCAAAAACCCTAAGAGGCGTCGGCATTGATTATCCGAAGCCGGCTACAATCGGGCCGGATCGTCTGGCGAACGCCGTGGCGGCGCGGCAACGCTTTGGCGTGCCGGTAGTGGTGGTGGATTTCGGCACGGCGGTGACCTTCGACGTGGTGAACGGACGAGGTAATTACGTCGGTGGGATCATCGCGCCGGGTTTGGCGGCGATGACGGATTATTTGCATGAACGCACGGCGCTGTTGCCGCGCATCCGCATCCGCGAAGTCAAATCGGCCGTGGGTAAAAGCACCGAGCACGCGATGTTGGTGGGCGCGGTGCATGGGTATCGCGGACTCGTGCGGGAGTTGATCCTGGAATTGAAGCGGGAATTGAAGGCGCGGCAACTGCCGGTGATTGCGACGGGCGGCTACGCCAGGTTGATTGCCTCCAAGTTGCCGGAGATTTCCGCGGTGGAACCCAATCTGACGCTGGAAGGATTGCGGCTCGTCTGGCTCAGTGCTTCGGTCTGAGCAGCATCGCCTTCTTGTCCGTGCCTTCGACTTCCACGCTTTGCGTTTCGATGTCGGGATCGTCCTTGAGTGCGTGATGGATGATGCGCCGGTCGAAGGCGGAAAGCGGTTCAAGTTCCACCACATCACCCCAGCGGCGCACTTTTTCGGCGGCGTCCTTGGCCTTCTTAACCAGTGCTTCGCGGGCCTGAGCGCGGTAGCCGCTGACGTCCACCATCACCTTGGGCGCGTTCTGGTCCTGCTGAAAGAGCAGGCGGTTGGTGATGTATTGCAGATCGGAAAGCGTCTGGCCCTGGCGGCCAATCAACCGGCCCGAGTCTTCGGTCTTAACGTCGAGCAAGATGCCATCTTCCATGTTGTGCTCCTCGACCTTGGAGGGGAAGCCAATGAGTTCGAGCAGTTTTTCCAGAGTGGGTTTGGGTTGGGCGGGCATAAAGTCTTGAACTTATTTCTTCTTTTTCGACGCCGGCGTCAATATCGAAGCTTTCGCGGGCGCGGCGGCGGCAGCGGCGGCGGGCACCGGCGCATTTCTTTTCATCAGCCAGGTTTGCAGGATGGTCAACAGGTTGTTGACGGTCATGTAGAGCGCGAGGCCGGACGAGAAGTTGTAGAGGATGGCCAGGAACATCAGGGGCATCCAGCGCATGAGCTTTTGCTGGGCGGGGTCCATGCCGGGTGACATGGGCGTGATATGGGTCTGCCAGATGGCGCTGGCGATGTAGAGAATGGGCAGCAGGTTGAGCGGCAGCCCGGCCGGCGTGCTGATGAACGGAATAAAACTCAGGCCGGGAATGATGAAGAGCGTGTCGGATTTGGAGAGATCCACGGCCCACAGGAACTGTGCCCCCCGCAGCTCAATGGCCGTGCGCAACATCGCGAACAAGCCGAAGAACACGGGCAACTGCACCATCATCGGCAGACAGCCGCTGACGGGATTGATTTTGTGTTCGCGGAAGAACTCCATCTGCTTTTGCGAAGCCTTGGCCGGGTCGTCCTTGTATTTTTCCTTGAGCGCGTTGAGTTGGGGAGCGAACGACGCCATGCGTTGCGCGGAGCGGGTACTCGCGGCGGTCAACGGCCAAAAGACCACTTTGAGGATGACCGTGATGGCGACGATGGCCCAGCCGTAGCCGAGGCCCATGGCGTTGTGCAGCCAGTTCATGGCCCAGAGCAGCGCCTTGGAGATGAAACCAAAAATTCCGAAGCCCATGATCTGGTCCACGTTGTTTTCAAGGCGGCCGGCAATGGCCGCCAACGTGCGATACTCCTTCGGGCCGACAAACAGGTTGAACTTTCGTTCCGTTGATTGACCGGGGGCGAGGGTCAAAGCCGGGTAGGCCATCGTGGTCTCCAGACCCTTGCGCACCGGACTGTTCGTGAAGCTGAACCGGCCTTCGGTGGGGCGGGGTAGTTCGATCGCCCGGGCGATCATTTGCTGCGCGGGCGCGTCGGGCATGGCCACGAGGGCGAAGAACTGGTTGTGCGCCACGGCCCAGACCACGTTGCTATTGCCGTCACGGAATTCCCAGCGCGGCGTGCCGGGCAGGCAGCCGAATCGTTTGTTATCGAACCACATCATGGTGGTGTCGTGACTCTTCGACCCGTCATACCACATGATGCCCACGGCCGATCCGTCGTCGTCCACGCCCATCGGCGTGGCGGTGCCAACCACCCATTCCTGCGGTGGCAGCGCGAGCGCATTGGAACTGGTGTTTTCCAATCGCACGCTGGCTTGAAGCAGATAGTTCGTGCTCAGATGAAATTCCTTCACCAATCGCAAGCCGCTGACGAGCCTCTTCTCCGCGCGGACGCTGTTGGTGGTTTGCGTGAGGGCAAAGAGCCCGTCGCCCTGCACCGCATCACTGCCCAGGATACCGAGCACCGTCAATTTGGCGTGGGCATTCAATGTGGCCAGCCCGTTTGTCTTGGGCCGTTCTTTGCTCTCGCGCGCAATGGACTCCGGAAACCGCAGCAACTCGATTTCCTTCAACCCACCACCGTGCGAGGTGAACGTGTAGCGCGCGTTGTCGTTGCTAAGGATGATCAATTCCTCGGCCGTGTTGGTGGAAAACGCGGGGCGGACGAATGTGCCCGGGGGGGGCGTTGGTGCCGGCGTTGTGGCGGCCACGGTGGCATTGGTGGAAGCGGGAAGCTCGGCCTGCTGCGTCAGCGCCGGGTTGTTGGTCGTACTCCCGGGCACGGCCGGAGTCGTGAAATACTTGGGCACCAGCACCGCCTGCCACAGAAACATGAACCCGATGCAGACGAAGATGAGGAGGATTGATTTGCGATCCATGAAAACTTTCAGCGCGGCAGTTGTGTCGCCTTCCCCGCCAGGACTTCCGGCTCAAGGCACAGGACATTGGAATTTGGTTGCGGCACGGGGTCATGTCCGCAGCCGCCCCAGGGATGGCAACGGCAAAGGCGTTTGGTCGCCAGCCAGCTCCCGGTCAGCGCGCCGTGGGTGCGAACGGCTTCCGCCGCGTAAACGGAACACGTGGGAGTAAACCGGCAGCCAGCCGCTGGGCCAAACAACGCACCCAAGGCGGGCGAAAGCGTCCAGCGATACAGCCGCACCGCGAACAGCAATGTGTGTTGGGCCGGATTCATTTCAACAGTCCAGCGTGCCGCAGCGTCGTGATAAAATCGCGCTCCACGCCCGAGAAATCTTTTTCCACAATGGACGCCCGCGCCACGAGCACCAGATCGAGCGGTTGAGTCAGTTCGTGTTGATGCACCCGGAAGGTTTCGCGCAACAATCTTTTGGCCCGGCTGCGCACCACGGAGCCGCCGACCTTCTTGCCGACCACCACGCCGAGTCGGGAACGGGCATCGCCGGGGAGCCGCAGCCAGTTGGCGATCAGGCAGCCCTTGACCGCGCGCTCTCCGGCCTGTCGCACCCGGGCGAAGTCGCGTCCTTGCTTGATGCGCGAACCGCGAGCGAGACCGAGGCGGGCTGGCGAAGCGGCGGACATGCCGATCAAACCGGGGTCAGCCGTTTGCGGCCCACGCGGCGGCGGTTGGCCAGCGTGGCCTTGCCGCTTTTGCTGGAATTGCGATTCAAGAAGCCGTGTTGACGTTTGCGACGGATCTTTGACGGTTGATACTGGCGTTTCATAATTCGTTTTCCTCACCCGGACACTGCGCCCTGAACCAGATTCAGTCAGGGATTTCCATTTGACCGGAGCGCGGGAGGGTAACAGTGAAACAGGTGGTGTCAAGCGGGGTAGATGGAAGCGGTTTCTCAATTCGGGTATCGGTTGCGAAGACTTCAATGCCCTTCGCGCAAGTAACCTGACAAAACCGTCCAGGCTGCGATTCTATTTTCCTCCCCGTTGTTTGTAATCCTGTTCCCGATCGTGTGCTAACCAGCGACCGGTGGCAGGATTTCGACGATTTCGGAGAGTGGGCGGCCTTGGAGGTCGCAAATCGCCGCCTTGCGTCCGTAAAGGGCGGTCGATTGTTTCAGGTCGAACTTGCCGCCGATCAATTCATCGGAGGTCACGCGCAGAAAGGCCTTCGCTTCGGTGCGATGTTTGATGCCGCAGTCTTTCAAAATGCGGCCCAAGGGCACGTGCTCCTGCAAGATCAGGTCGCGCGCCTCGTCGGGAAAGCGCCCGATGTAAACCTTGTTCGCACCGAACTCGACTGGTTCGTCGTTGCCATTGAGTCGGAGGACGACTTCACGAAAATAGAATTCGCCACGGCGCTCGCGGCTGACGATCTCGAGGTGGATGTCTGACTTGTGAAACGCCTCGAGCGTCGGAGTCATGTCGTTGTGGTGCACGAGCAGTGACTTGAATGGCTCGGGCACGGCGTCGCCGGGGATTTGCTCGATGGCCGGGAGCGGAACTTTGGCGCGGGCGTAGAATTCGGAAAGAGGGTACAGGTGCGAGTCAGGCATAGCGGCCGGTGTTGTGTTCCGGTTTGAAGAATTCGTGAAGCAGGCGGTCAATTTGCAGCAGGCCCTCACGCGTGACGCCGATGCGGTCGCCGCCGTTGGTGAGGAAGCCCCAGTCCTTGAGGGTCGCCAGCGGTTTGGCGAACTGTTCGCGCGGGTCGGTGCCGAACTTGGCCTTGAATTGTTCCGCGCTCACCGAGCCGAGCTTGAGTTGCAGCATGAATTCGCGGATGTAGCGCTCGTCGGCGCTCGGGGTCAGGGCGCGATAGACGGGCAGCTTGCCGGCGTTCACCGCGTCCACGTAGGGCTGGAACTCGTGGTGATTCTGGTAATGCACGCCATTGAGATGACCGAAGCTGGCGACGCCGATAGACAAAATGTCCGCGCCAGCGAACAAGCCCTGGCGGTAAATGAACTTCACCTTGGCCGGATCGCGCACGACGGTTGTGCCGCTCGTGACGGTGTAACCGATCTTCTCGAACTCGCGATAGGCGTAGTCCACCCAGGCGCGTTTGGTTTCCCAATCGGCGACGGGCGCGACGAGTTTGCCGTCGGCTTTCATCTGTTGGTAAATGCCGGTGTTGAACGGCACTTCCATCTGGTAGATCGTAATGGAGTCGGGTTGAAGGGCCACGGCCTTGGCCACGGTCTCGCGCCATTTGTCTTCGGTCTCCTCGACCATGCCAGCGATGAGGTCAATGTTGATCTGCGGAAAGCCGATTTCCCGTGCGTAGGCGTAGGCGCGGGCGATTTCCTTGGAGCGATGCGCCCGTCCGTTGATCTCGAGGACGTGATCGTCGAAGTGTTCGATGCCGAGCGAGAGCCGTGTCACGCCGAGATCGCGGATGGCTTTCAACTTGTGATCGGTGAGCGTGCCGGGCTCGGCTTCAAACGTGACTTCCTCAACTTCATCCCACGGCAACAACCGCTTCATGCCATCGGTAAGAAACTTCAGTTGGTCGGGCGAGAGATAGCTGGGCGTGCCACCGCCGAAATAGACGAACTTGGGTTTGCGTCCGCCGATGACAGGTTTGCTGGCATAAACGGTCAGCTCTTTCAGGAGTGCATCAATGTAACCGCGCACTTCGGAGGAATCCTTGTCGGTATAGACTTTGAAGTAGCAGAAGTGACAGCGTTTGCGGCAGAACGGAATGTGAACGTACTGACCGAGTGTTGCGCGTGACGAGCTGTGTCCCAGCGCGGCTTCAAACTGCGGCACAAATTCCGGCTTCCAGAACGCGAACGGTGGGTAGTTGGCGACGAAATAATTTCCGGCGGTGGTTTCGTGCCGCAAGGGCGGGGCGTTGGTTGGCGTAGGATTCGTCATCGTGAGGCTGTTACGGTTGGAGGAAACGCACCAGATCGTTCTGGAGTTTGATCAGATCCGGTTGGTTGACGTACATCATGTGACCGGATTCATACTCAGCCCACGAAATGTTTTTGCGGTAAACCGGATCAAGTTGCATGTGGTCAACACTGTAATGCACTCCGTCCACCGGACAGGCCAGGTCGCGCAGGCCGCTGAGAACGAGCACGCGGAGGTAAGGATTCTGACTCATCACGCTGGCCAGCCGGTTGGCGACACTGGGGTAGCTGCTCCGGGCGTCGTAGTTCCACGGTTGAACGCCGGTGAGGATTTCATACGGGAGGTCATTCTCAAATTTGAGTTCTTCCCGGAGGTAGGAGTTCATGGCGGCGGAGAACGGGCCATAGGTGGCGGCGTAGGACGGGTCGAAGCGCGGGACATTCTCCGCTTTGTCCGCGTCGCGCCCGGTGATGCGGGCGTCGTAACGCCCAATGATCAAGCCTTCGTCGCGAAGCAGATACTTGCGGAACTGCGATGAGTCTATCTGGAGATCATTGTCCTCGATGAACTGTTTGGGCAATCCGGTCAGGCGCGCGAGCTTGGTGGCGATGGTGTTGCGCTCGGCGGGGGTGAGTAAATGTCCGCGTTGCAGGGCGAGGAGATAGTCGTGATAGGCGAACTCGCGGGACTCGGCCAAAGCTTTGGTTAGGTTGCTTTGAAGATCGGGAGGAAGTTTCTTGTGGTAATGCGCCGTGGCCGTGAACGACGGCAGGAAGACCAGCGAGGGCAGGTCATTGCCAGGGCCTTCGCGCAAGGTGGCAAAGTCGAGCAGGCCGGAGAGCAGCACCACGCCGTTGAGATACATACCGTAGCGTGAGTGCAAGTGATCGGCCAATCCGGCGGCGCGGAAAACTCCGTAACTTTCGCCTAAGAGATATTTTGGCGAGGTCCAACGCTCGTTACGCGAGGTCCAAAGGCGGATGAAATCACCAACCGACTCAATGTCGGCGGACTGACCGAAGAACTGATCGGCCTTTTCATCCTTGGCCGGGCGGCTGTAGCCGGTGGCCACCGGATCAATGAACACGAGATCGGTGGCGTGGAGGATTGAATACGGGTTGTCCGCGAGCCCAAATGGTGGTGGTGGCATCGTGCCGTCGTCATTGAGTTTCACTCGCCGCGGGCCGAGTCCCCCGAGATGCAGCCAGACCGAGGAAGAGCCGGGGCCGCCATTGAAACAAAAGGTGACCGGTCGGGTGGACTTGTTGGTCTGGCCTGAGCGCGTGTAGGCGATGTAGAAAACGGACGCTCGCGCCGCGCCGTCATTCTTGAGCAGCGGCAACATGCCGGTCTCCACCGTATAGGTGACGGCCTGACCGGCGATGGTCACAGTGTTGGTTGTGGTGACCGGCTTTGAGGCTGCATCCGGGATAGTGGAGGGAGAATTCTTCTGCTCTTCTTTGGACTTGCCTTCCGCTTTTGCGGGCGGGCTGTTGTTGGTTTTGGTTTCTTGCGCTGAGGCAAGGGTGGCGGCCAGCGTGATTGCGGTCACGGTCAGAGCGATTGAATTGCGGAGGTTCTTCATTTCATCCAAAGCAGCCAGCAGTAGGCGGCGGGTGGCGAAATGCCTGCCTGCGGCACTCACGCGCCGGGGCGATGTGATGGCAGTGGGAGCGGCTGTAACTGAATTCATGGCGCGACAATCTGGGTTAAGAAGGTCATGGTTTCAAACTCCTTCGCCAAAAAGATTGGCCAATCGGGCGGCGAGCTTTCGTCGGCCCACCGTGTACGAAAAGTATTTTCCCGCCAGGCGATAATTAGTGACAGCCCATTCTGCGCGGAGGGCTGGATTCTCCAACACGGCGCGGGTCTGTTCGATGACTTCGCGTGTTACCAGTTGCGACATTTCGATGGTCTTGAATCCGAGCGGGTCAATATCGCGCGCATAAACGGTGTAGGTGTTCACGACCACGGGCTTGCCGAAATAGACAGCTTCAAGGAAGGCGTTGCCAAAACCTTCGTAGTGACTTGGGTAGGTGACGAGGTCTGCGTGCGGATAAATGTCGAACAGGGTGTAGACCTTCTTACCATCACTGGTCAGGCCACGCGTTTCGCCGACCCGATCCGAGATAAAGCGCACATCAATTTTCGCGTCGTCAATGCGATCGCGTAGCATTTGCAGGTAGGCGCTGCCCTCGTCGCCGGCGGGATGCGAGATGACGAGCTTGGCGCGTGGGTCATTCAGCCGACGGACGAGTTCGATGGCATGTTCGATTCCTTTTCGAGCGACGACGCGAGTTGGTTGTAAAATGAACCAGTCGTCCTTGGCCAACCCAATTTCCTTGCGCACATCGCGGTTGTAGTCGTCCAGGCCTGGAGCGGGAGTTTCAAAATCGAGAATGTTGGGGATGATCGAGGCGGACAGGCTGCAACGGCGGGCAAGTTCCTTTTGGGCCATGGAATTGATGACCACATGCTGGACATGCGGCAGCGCACCCGGAAATGCCGCCCGGAGATAGTCATTCACGGCACTGACCACAAACCGCTCACGCTCCCACGCAAAGTCATGGTGATGGGCAATCGTGGGCAATCCGGTCTCGGCGATGAACTCGGTCATCGCCAGTCCAAAGGGCACGTGCATTGGGATTGCCAGGATGTTTTGCGGAATCAGCACTTCCACTCGGAATTTTTCGACGAACTGATAGAGCGCATCCTTCAAACTTTCCTTTTGGACTTGAATCTCCGTTGTCACCTCGCGGGCCCGCGTGGTGACGCCGAACAGTCTGCTCTGTAGCGCGGCCACCCGGGGATGGTTAAAAAAGGCGAGCGGGACGAGATGACTCGTAGCGTCGGGTGTATCGAGTTGTCCGGCCATCCAAAATGACTCGTGCCCCAAGCCGCCGAGAATCTGCGCCCACTTTTTGGCCTCGAGCGTCACTCCGTCCGTGCCATGAAAACGGGTCGAAATGAAGCCAATCCGTTTCGGGGTAGTGACGGTAAAGAGACAAGCGCTCATGGCTTTGGTTGGTCGGCGGGTTGGCCACAGTCGCGTTCGAAACGGTTTAGATTTTCCCGTCGCCCAGCGGCAATCACCATGTCGCCCTGCAAAAGGGTTTGATCCGGCTTGGCCTCGATGGGCTCGATTTCCTGCTTGGGGCTGTTCCGCGTTAGCAGTACGACATTGATATGGTAGCGCTCGCGCAACGCCGCTTCTGCCAGCGTGCGCTCATGCAGCGCCCGTCCGAGGCGGAATTGCGCCAGTTGGTAATCCCCGCACAACTGTTGCCGGTCACTGGTGAGATTGTCGCGCAGACGTTCCGCCAGTCGGTAGGCCATGTCGCGCGAGGGCAGGAGCACCAGGTCGGCCCCAAGCTTTTCCAGCACGGTTGCGTGTTTGTCATCCAGCGCGCGGCAAACAATTTTCTTCACCTTGAGCTCCTTGAGCAGCAGCGTAGTCAGGATGCTGCCCTGCATGTTCTCGCCGATGCTGACGACGACGGTGTCAGCCTCCTGCACCCCCGCTTCCTTGAGGGCGTCTTCGTCCTCCGCGTCCATCTCCACGGCATGAAAACCGTCCTGCACCAGGTCTTCCACGCGTTTCGCGTCCTTGTCAGCCAGAACAATTTCGCTGCCGAATTCAGACAGTCGCGTGGCCAGGTGAGCGCCAAACCGGCCAGCACCAATGATGAAAATGCGTTGTGCCATAAAAGATTGTCCGCGTCACCCCAGTGCGAGTTCCTCGCGTGGCTGCCGGACCAGAACCACGGCGGCGGGCCGCGCCAAATGGACGGCCAGGACCAAGGGAGCGATACGGCCCGTGAACATTAGCGCAATGATAACCACCTTGCCGCCGGCGGTCAAAAGCGGCGTCACGCCCGTGCTCAGGCCGACCGTGCCGAAGGCCGACACGGCCTCGAAGACAACGGCCATCCAGTGCTGGTTTGTTTGAGATGCGGGTCGGCCCTCTTCGCATACCATCAGCAAGCCCACGCCCACCACAACGCAGGCCAGGCCGAAGAGCGCGACCATCGTGGCCACGAACGAGGTCCGCTGTGGCAGCCGGCGATTCCAGAATTGGATTTCATCGCGCCGCCGCAATGCAGCCCACGCGGTAAGCAGTAGAACAACAAACGTCACCGTCTTGATTCCGCCGGCCATGGAACCGGGAGCGCCGCCGATGAACATCAAGCCGGTGGTGCAGAGCAGGGTGGGCGGATTCATCTGGCCCAAGTCCACGACGTTGAACCCGGCCGTGCGCGACATGGCCGAATGGAAGAACGACCACGACAATTGTTCGCTCACGCTGGCGTCCTCAAGCGTGTGATTGATTTCGAACAACCAAGTCATGATGGTGCCCAGGACCAACAGCACCACGGCGGAAAGCACTGACAACCGGGTTTGCATGGACAACCGCCCGCGCCGCCGTGGGTCACGCCGCCAAAAATAGTAAAAGCGGAGATTGATGAGCGTCATCAAACCAATGCCGCCCAGGACGACGAGCACCGAGATGACCGCGAGAACCGCCGGCTCCTGGCGCCAGTGAGCGAGGTTATCTGGATAGATCGAAATGCCCGCATTGCAGAAGGCGCTGACGGAGTGGAAGGTGGCTTCCCACAGGGTCTGCCACCTGTCCGCCAGCGGGTCCGCGTTTGACATCAACATGAAGAGGGCCACGGCACCCGCCAGTTCGAGGATCACGACGAAGGCGCAGGCGTAGATGAACACGTCCACCGGGCGTGCTTGCTTCAGTCGGCCCACCGTGGCTTGGATCGTTTGCTCGTCCGCGAGTGAAAGCCGGTTGCCGCTCATGAGCACGAGCGAGAGGCTTGCGGTGAAAATGCCGAGTCCACCCGATTGAATCAACAACAGCAACACGGTCTGTCCAAAGCCGTTGAAGACTTCCGCCACATTCACCGTGCTGAGTCCGGTCACACACGTGGCGGAAGTGGCGATGAATAGAGAATCCAACCACCCGAGTGAATGGCCGGGACGATGAGTCCAAGGCAGCATGAGGAGGCCCGCCCCGACCAGGATGATCACTGCAAAACCCAATGGCACCAGGCGCAGGTCAATCTCCTGTCGGCGCGGTCGGAACGGTGCGACTGGGGAATTGCTCTTCGGTTCGGTCATGTCAGGCGACTGATTGGGTCGTTCTCTTGTTCAACGGTTGCTGCCCCTTCGGTTGCGGACGTCACGTTCTTTTTCGGCAATGGCGGAGACGCGGGACTTTCGCCGCCCGCGGGCAACAACATCAGTGCCGGCACGGTCATGAAGAGCCCGGAGAGCAGCAGCCAGGTCGTCAACTTGGCGTCCACACCATGGTTGAGCATTCCCTTTGCGGCCAGGGCCACAATGGTCAGATTGGGGCAAAGCAACAAGAATGCGTACTGGTCGCCGCCGGTTTTTAACCAGCGGCGGTGCAGAATTTCCCGGACACCCAGCAGCAGCCCGGCGGAGCCGGCCGCAACCAGGGTTGCCCAATCGAACAGCCATTGCCATTCGACCTGAAGGCCGAGCGCCACAAAGAATATGGGAATCAGGAAACGATGACTGATTGGTGCGATGCACTCCTCCAGCGACAGCCCGTCATGTTTGGTCCGGCTCATGGCCAACCCCAGAAAAAACGCGGTCTTGGCTGCGTCCAGCCCGAGCCGTTCGCCGATGGCACAAACCGCGAGCACCAGGAGAACCAGGAAGTGAACGCGCCAATGGGTGGTGCGTTCGAGAATGGTCCGGAAGAGGTTGCCCAGATGCGTGGCGAAACGGGCGATCAGATAAATTGTTACGCCGATGCCGGCAAGCTTGAGAAGAATGATCCACCGCGAACCGCCCTTGAGGGCCGTCGTTTCAACAGCCAGGACGAGGATGGCCATCACCTCGAGCGCGACCATGACCTGCAGCAGAAATTGCTTTGGCTGCAGGGCGAACCCCGGATAACTCTTCCATGCCGGATAGGCCATGCCCACCGAGCAGGCACAAAGCGCGGCGGCGGCAACCAGGGATTGCAGCCAGTTCAATCCGGCATACTGGGCAAGGGCGAAGGCCAGCGGATATTGCAGCAGCGCCCACGTTGCCGCGCGGCGCAACGGGGCAATCAATTCTCTTGGTTGCGGCAGGTCAATCTCCAACCCCACTTCGAATAGCAGCAACAGGAATCCGACCTGACCGGCTTGCTCGAGCATGGTGCGGACTTGTGGGTTGGCGAGCGGGCCAAGCAGAAGTCCGAAAATGACAAACGCGGGGAATACCAGCGCGGGTCGGCCGAGTTTGCGGCAAACATCCGGCACGGCCATAAACAGCAGTACCAGGCAGATGATGATTTCGATATTATTCAAATCGTTGATTTGCGATACACGCGCGGCAGCAGGATAATGCGCGGACGATGAATGACAATGCACTACCCTTGCAACTGCTCCCGGGTCCGCTCGCAGGTTTGCGCGAGCACGCGCTGGCTCAACCCCACTTGCCTGCCTGACGGACTGAGGACCGAGGCGAAATGAATTCGGACGTCAATCAAACCAATCCCATTCGTACCAGGAGGTTGAAAACCTTGCTCGGTCGGCTCTATGGAGAGCGTGTCGCCGCGGATACGCTGCGCTCAATTCACGATCTTATGCGCCGGCAACGTTTGGCGCAAAAAGCGCCTTTGAACGCCGAACCACTTTCCGAGCGTGACGCGCTGCTGATCACGTATGCCGACCAAGTGCAGGAACCGGGAAAAACACCGCTGTGCACGCTCGCCAGGTTCTGTGAACACCGGCTTGGTGAGGCTATCAGTGGTGTGCACATTCTCCCGTTCTATCCGTGGTCATCGGATGACGGCTTTTCGGTGAAGGATTATTTCGCCGTGGCCTCCGAATACGGAACGTGGGACTACGTGGCCGAGTTTCGTCCGCACTTCGACCTGATGTTCGATGCCGTGTTCAACCACGCGTCGGTGCAGGGTGATTGGTTTCAACGTTTTCTCCGCGACGAGCCGGAGTACCGCGATTTCTTTGTCACGGTTCAAGGCGACCCCGATCTCTCCCAAGTCGTCCGGCCGCGCGCCCTGCCTTTGTTGACGGAATTCCCAACCGCTCGCGGTCCGGAGAAGATCTGGACCACTTTCAGCGCGGATCAGGTGGATGTGAACGTGAAGAACCCGCGCGTGTTGTTCGCGTTGCTGGAAGCGCTGCTGTTTTATGTCCGCCATGGGGCGCGGTTCATCCGGCTGGACGCCATCGCGTATCTCTGGAAGGAAATCGGCACATCGTGCATTCATCTGCCACAAACTCATGCCGTCATCCAGCTCCTGCGGGCGGTGCTCGACGAGGTTGCGCCCCAGGTCCAACTCATCACCGAGACCAACGTGCCGCATGCGGACAACATCTCCTATTTCGGCGATGGCACCAATGAAGCACAACTCGTGTATAACTTCGCCCTGCCGCCACTGGTGTTGCACGCTCTTTTGCAGGGTGACGCCACGCACCTCACCCGCTGGGCCGCCACGTTGCGAGTGCCTTCGGACCAAACCACGTTCTTCAACTTCCTGGCTTCCCACGATGGGATCGGTGTGAATCCAGCACGCGGCATCCTGCCGGCGGCGGAGATTGATTTCCTCGTTGAGCGCTGTCAGGCCCACGGTGGATTCATCAACGTCAAACACAATGCCGACGGCTCGAAGAGTCCATACGAGCTGAACATCGTGTACTTCGACGCGGTAAACGATCCCACTGCGAATGAGTCCATCGAAACGCAGGTGAACCGTTTCATGGTGGCCCAAGCCATTATGCTCGCGCTGGCTGGTGTGCCGGGAATCTATTTTCATTCGCTGTTTGGTTCGCGCAATGATCGCCAGGCCGCGCTGCAAACCGGCATCAACCGCCGCATCAATCGGCAGAAGCTGACTCTGGCCGAATTGGAGGCGGACCTGGCGGACCCGCGCTCGTTACGGTCGCGGGTCTTTGGACGGTTCCGCGAATTGCTGGCCTTCCGGCGGTCGCATCGCGCGTTTGCGCCGGGCTCGTCTCAACAGATAGTGGAAGCCGGCCCGGAGATTTTCGCTGTGTTCCGCAAGACCCAGGATGGGCGTGATCAAGTCCTCTGCCTGCACAATGTTTGCGGACGGCAAGTCAGCGTGCCCGCTTCCCTGGCGGGAGTTGGGAATTCAAGTTTGTCTGCGTTCGAGGTGAAGTGGATCCCGTTATCCGGTGGGAAATGAAGTCGATCGCGATCCGCCCAGAATCCTTCCCTGGGTGCTATTCGCGTAGGCGCGATCCCGGCGGGATTACCGTTGGTGATGTGGCTCCAGCGCGTGGCTGGATTGCGCAATCACGACTGCGCGCCGTCTGCCGACCTGAGCCGCATTTCCCAAAAACTGGGCAGCATTTGCGAACGCGGTCCGGCGTGGCCTGGGCTTAGCGGGGGTGTTTTTTCAGCCAGGCAATTAAGTCGTGCCAGTTGCCAGACCGGACGGCGGATTGAGCGGAAAGCAATTGCCATGTCTGCCAGCCGAAAGCTTGCGCCGGTTCAATGTCGTTGTCGAGGCGGTCGCCGACCATGAGTATTTCCGCCGGGCTAATGCCGCGCGCTTCGAGCCGGGCGGTAAGCAGGCGAAAGACATGTGGGTCGGGTTTGCTGAAGCCGTTTTCAAATGACCAGAAATGCACGTCGCGGTCGAAGATGGACCGGTTCAAACCAGCGCCGGCGAGCGCGCCATCCAATTCGCGCACTGTGTAGGCTTGTGAATTGGAGGCGATGCCCAGCAAGCACCGCTGTTCATTCAGATAGCGCAGACAGGCCGCTGCGCCATCCGCCAGTCGCAGAGTGCGACCGATCTGCATCTGTTCATAGATAAACGCTTCCGTTTGGCTCGAGTTCAGGCGAGCGAGGTCGGGAATTACTTCGATGACGACCGAAGGCCAGTGGATTTCGGGCCATTGAATACCGCGTGCCTTGGCTGCTGCGTGCTGTCGCGCCACAACCTGGCTGGTACGAACCGAAAACTCCGTCCGGCTGAAGGGTGGCAATTTGCCGAGTGCCTGGTCGAAAAGCTTGTGCCAGCGGACCTCCGCGTTGGTCGGCGGCGGGCCCACTTCCAGCAGCGTGGTGTAAATGTCGAAGATAGCGGCTCGGATGTTCATGCCTGTTTGTGCCATAAAAGGGGATAGAGATTATGCGCCGCGAGTTTGCTGCCGATGAAATCCGATTGCACCTGTGCGGGCGAGAATGCGACGCCGGGCGAACGCGACATCAAACGGAGCGCGGCCAGCAGCCTTCGCGCGTAAGCGCTTCCGCCGAGCCAGCGGTTTGCGGTGCGCGGCCACGGAGTCGGGCGGAGACTCTTAGTTGCGGCCCGCCTTTGCCACGTTTCCAGGAAAGGGTTGAGTGGTGCGCAGGTTTCCCAGGTCTCCCGCGCCGGTCGGGCGAGGATTTCCAATTGGGCGGCAAGCGTGAGGCGGCTGAGGGGCACGGCTTGCGGATGCCTGGCTGCCAGGAGTGGAGGCGTGGCGATCAACGTGCGGGCAAAAGCGGGCAGCGCCGCGAGCCACGCGTCGAATCGTTTTTGCTGGCGGCTGTGCTCGGCCCGCCAATCGAATAGTTCGTGCGTAACGAGAATTTCATCGTAGGCCTGGGGAAATCGAAAACCGAATCGTTTCAGATCGGGCGCGATGTTCGGAAGCCGACGGGCGATGAGTGGTTTTCGCACGGCGGCGGCTTCGAGATAGGGCAGACCAAATCCCTCCTGAATCGAAGTGAGCAACACGGCCTCGCTGGTGGCCAGCAGGTCTTGGACGGAAGGCTGGCGCGCTTCATTGCCGGCCAGCACGCCGAGCCGCAGTCGCCAACGATGTCGGCGCGCGGCCTCTTGAAGCGCGTGGAAATAGGGTTGTTCGTCTGCTGAACTGGCTCCGCCGGTCACGACCAGCCAGGCCTCGGGTCGCAACCAGCGCGTGAGCAGCAACGCCTCGGCGATGTTCTTTCGCCGCAAGGTCCGGCACGGCAGGAGCCACACTGGCGCGTTGCTCCCGGCCAGTTGTTTGCGCATCCAGCCACTGGCGGAACGAATCCGGCGTGCTGACGGCGGCGGCGCCGGCTCCGTGAGGTTGGGCAACCAGAGTGAACGCTTGGGGAAGTGGCGCTCGAGCACGGTGGCATCGGCGTGGTTGATGGCAACGTGCAGCAGATGGCGCGGTTGCGGGAAGATGACTTGTGCCGGTGCGTCCAGGCGGTGGAAACCAAAGCGTTGCATTTCGGGCCACCGGGCCCAGCGATTATCAAACCACCAGTCGTGATGGTGCGAGATGAGAGGAAGGTTGCGTTTCTCGCAGGCCGCCGCCAGTTCACGTGCCAGCACCAGATTGCGGCCCACACCCAGATTGTGCGCCCAGACGAGACAGTTTTTGGCGTTCATGTCGGCGAACAGCTTCGCGAGTGCGTTGCGGATGCGACTGGCGATTCGCGGGGGCGAACCTTGCTGCTCGGACAGGTAGTTGAACGACGAGTCCACGAAGACTTCACCTTCCACGCCGGCGAGTTGTCCCGTGAAATGCTCCTGCCACGAGTGGTCGGCGCGCTGACCGGTGGCGAGGACGACGCGATTGATCGAGCGCGCCGCACGAACCAGCTGGGGCGTGGCGAGTTCGATGATGCGGCGGATGCCGCCCGGTCGCAGGTGATAGTGTACGATGACCAACGTCACAACGTGATCAGTTTCCCCAACTCCGGCCATTGGTCAATCGTTGGCACCCGTCGAGCTATTTTATTTTGCGCCCACCTGGAGTGAAGGCTTGCGCCGAATGCCTCAAATTGTAGATTGCGTTTATTCCAAGGGTCCGGGAATGCGTTTTCCCGGAGGCAAATCGGGTGGTCGGGCCGCCATCCAACAAACCGATTTCACTTCACGCTGGATGGGGAGTGAAAAATCACGGTCTTCATGACCGTCCCGAAAACATGCCTGATTTCTTTCAAACTGGTGCCGTGGCGACGTTGCATCGTCTCGGCCGGCTCGACACCCCGCGCCTGGAGCGGGACCTGGAGGAGTACGCCGCGGAGACGCCCATCGCGCTGGTCCTGCCGTGTCACATCCGCGAATTGGGCACGCCGGCCTTGCGCGGGATTGTGCGGGAGTTGAAGAATGTCCGTTACCTGAAGCAGATCGTGGTGGGCATTGATGGCGCCAACGGGCGCGAATGGCTGAAGGCGCGGCGTTTTTTTTCGCAACTGCCCCAGAAGCCCATGTTGCTCTGGAACAATGGTCCGCGGATGCAGAAAATGCTGGAGCGATTGGAGGAGGCGGAGTTGGGGGCCGGCCCCGGGGGCAAGGGGCGCAACGTCTGGTTGTGTTTTGGTTACGTGCTGGCCAGCGAACAAGCTCGTATGGTGGCGGTGCATGATTGCGATATTCTGACCTACAATCGCGAGTTGTTGGCGCGGCTTTGTTATCCCGTGGCGCATCCCGCCTTCGGGTTCGACTTTTGCAAGGGCTATTACGCACGCGCCAGCAATAAACTGAACGGTCGGGTCATGCGCCTGCTGGTCACACCGGCGCTGCGCGCCCTCAAAAGCATCATCGGTCCGCACCCGTTTCTGGTTTACCTGGATACCTTCCGCTACGCACTGTCCGGTGAGATGGCGATGGACATTGATCTCGTACGCCGCAATCGAATCCCCTACGACTGGGGATTGGAAATCGGGATGCTGGCCGAGGTGTTCCGCAACTCCGCACCGCGGGCGATTTGTCAGGCGGAGCTTTGCGACAATTACGATCACAAGCATCAGGAGCTTTCGGTGCGCGATCCGGAGAAGGGGCTCAACCGGATGGCGGTGGACATCATGCGTTCCATCTTTCGTCGCATGGCGAGCGAAGGCATCAAACTGGACCAAGGGTTGTTCGAGACGCTGCAATTTGCCTATATCCGCCAGGCCGAAGATACCTTACGCGCCTATGGTGCAGATGCGGCAATGAATGGCCTTGTCTTTCCGCGGCACGAAGAGGAGACCGCGGTGGCGATGTTCGGTCGCAGTATTCGCGAGGCGGCGCAGGCGCATGTGAAGGACCCGACGTTCTGGCCGCTGATTCCCAATTGGAATCGCGTGGAGTCAGCGCTGCCGGAGTTCCTGGGAGCACTCAATCAAGTTGTCGTGGAGGACAATCAGCTTGGTTGAGCAGGCCGCTGGTTGGTTGCTGCTCGACGCAGCGACCAGGGAATCACTGCTTTGCCCCAAAGCAATAAACGCTGCCGTCATCACTACCGATGACGATTTTCCCGGCGGAGACGGCGGGAGAACTTTCGATGGCTTGGCCGATTTCGTACGACCACCGTTCCTGGCCGTCCTTGAGTGAAACCATGTAAAGCCGTCCGTCGTCCGAGCCGACCACGACTTTATCGCCGCAGATGACCGACGAACTGTCCACTTTGCCGCGGGTGGCGAAGGACCAGATGCTCTTGCCGTCGGCGCGATTGACACAGTGAAGTTTTTTGTCGCGTCCGCCGAAGATGACGCGATCACTGGTAACTGCGGGCGAGGAGAAATAAGGAAACTCACGATCGCGAAACGACCAGGCATTCGTGCCGGCCTTGAGATCAACACTCAGGAAACGATTTTCGTAATGGCCGAAATAGGCATGGCCATCCGCCAGCGCGACCGAGGCGGCGATGGGCGCGCCGATCTCGTTGCTGCGTGCCAATGTGCCGTCGGCAAGCGAGATGACGTAGAGCAGGCCATCGCAACCGCCAAATGCGGTCTGTCCGTCGGCGACGGCCGGCGAGCCGTTGATGTAGTTGGCGGACTCATAGACCCAGTTGCTTTTGCCGGTGGCGGCATCGAGGCAGTAGAGTTTGAAGTCGTAGCTACCAAACAGGATGTTCGTCTGGTCCCCGATGGTAAACCAGTTGGGCGCGCCGAGAATCTTGTCGCCGGTCGCGAATTTCCAAAGCTGTTTTCCGGTGGCGGCATCCAGCGCGTAAAGATTGGCGTCATTGGCGCCGACGAAAACGGTTCCGTTCAACACAAGCGGCGAAGACTCGATGGCATCGCTGTTGGTGATGGCCCAGATTTGTTTGCCAGTGGCGAAGTCCAGCGCGTAAAGATGCCGGTCAGTGGAGCCGATGAAAACGCGACCATTGACGATGGCCGGCGAGGACTTCACCGGGCCCTGTGTCTTGAACGTCCAGAGCAAGGCAGGCTTGTCGGGCAGATTGCCCGTCGCAATACCAGTCAACGCCGGTGCACCGCGGAACATGGGCCAGTCTGCCGGCGCGGCACTCGAAGTGCCTAACGTCGCCAGTGCAACCAGCCAAACTCCGACATTTGTGAGGGTGACATTCACGCGGCCAATATGATGCAGAGTCGGACGCTTGGCCAAACCTGAATTATTCACGCTGTGGGCCGGCCGGCGATAGTACTCGGTCCGGTGCGCGAATCATCGGGAGTGATCAGGGCTTTGGGGTGAAGCCTGTGTGGGCCAGGATCTCCTGCCCGCGTTTTGAGAGGGCGAATTGGAGGAAATCCTTGGTGGCTTGTGATTCGCGGGCTTTGTTGGTGTAAAAGCGCAGGGTTCGCGCATAGGGATATTTGCCGCTGTTGACGTTCACGGCGTTGGGCTCGACGCCGTCGATTGACAACGATTTTGCCCCGGGTGCCTTGGCCAGTTCGACGCCGGAGTAACCGATGCCGTTCGCATCGGCCGCCACCGCCTGCACGATGGCTGGGTAGTTGGTGAGCAGATGCGGATGAGCGGCATAGGATTCGTTCTTCATGGCAACTTCCTTGAAGCCGAGGTGCGTGCCGGAAATCGGGTCGCGAATGTAGAGACTGATGGTGGCATCCGGGCCGCCGACGTCCTTCCAGTTGGTAACCTTGCCGGTGAAGATGTCGTGCACCTGGTCCTTGGTGAGGTTGGCGACCGGGTTGTTAGCGTTGACCACCAGCGCGACACTGTAGGCCCCCAAGACCGACTCGTTCATCTCGATGCCGCTGGACTTCGTCAACTCCAGCTCTTCCTCGATGGCGGCGCGGGAGGCGGCGGCGATGTCGCACTGACCGGCGCGCAAGGCGGCCATGCCGTAGCCGGTAGCCTTGGCTTCCAACTCGAAAGCGACGCCGGGATGATCCTTCTTGAACTCCGCGATCAGCTGGGGAGCGAGTTCCTCGCCGATGGTGTTTGAGCCGCGGATGATCACCTTGTTGTCCGCGCCGGCGGTTTGGGCGGCGGGCGCGCTTTCCGAATCGGAGGTCGGTTTGCCTGACGGGCAACCGGCCAGCAACACGCCCAGCAACACGACACCGAAAGATTTTGCAGCCTTCACCGAGTTGCCAACGAAAGAATTCGCGCAGGAGTTAGTATTCATACCGGGTTCTGGAGAGTTTATTCGCGCTAACGTTCAATCGCACCGTCGCCTATGGCAAGGGAAAAATCCGGGTTGATCGCGCCCCATGGTCGAGACAACGCGGGCGCGGTGGTGCGCGCGACGAACGGGGATGATCGTCGTCCGCGGCGGTCGCCTGACAAATTGAAATGACCAGCCTGCGCAAAACACCTCATGCCAATTTGTGTGTGGGCAAATGCGATATGCCGTAATCGCGCCGTGATCCGGCAAAATAACCGTCGAGGTATGGGAGCGGGGGCGCGGAATGGAGACTGCTTTTGCCGGACGCCGGGCGGAGTGTCGCTGGGTTCGGCTGGCGGTAGGGACCATTTCCCGGCGCGGGGGCGTAACCCGGTTGTCACCTTAATGTTAATAAGTTGCACGGTAAAAGTATTGATTTTCCCGACGCGTCGCCTACGCTTTAACAACCTAAAAGTCGAAAGAGAAACCCACAACAGTGTGGGCCAGTAGTAAAAAACAAATCAGCAGACTCCATGAAAAGAATCCTCCTTCCCATAGTGTTCTCACTTCTCGCAGTTATGTCCGTTCGCGCACAAGTGATCCTCCAGGACGACTTTACCTATGCCGACGGTCTCACCACCAATGTTTCCGGTGGCCTGTGGGTCGTGCATAGTTCGAGTGGCAATAATTCATTTGTGGCCAATAACCAATTGCAGGTTTTTGGTTCACGGGGTGACGATATCAACCGGCTTTTTTCCGGGACGCCTGGATCGGTGCTTTATGCGAGCTTTGTCGTCCGGATGACCGCTCTGCCGAACGCCGCGGGCGCCTACTTCGCTCACTTTAAGGACAGCGGTAACAATTTCCGCGCTAGGGTGTTCGCCTTTACTCCCGCCGGGATTACTCCAAATAACTGGCGGTTGGGTATCTCTGCGGCTTCCAGCACGGCGCCGCCGACCCAGGTCTTTCCTCGTGATCTGGCGCTCAATGTGGATTACCGGGTGGTGGTAAGTTACGATACGGCGGGCTTCCTAGGTACGCTCTGGGTCGATCCGGTTTCATCGACCGACCAGAATCAATTCACCACCGACTCCACGGCTGCGGCGACGCTGGTTGCCTACGCTTTCCGCCAGGCTTCTGGCGAGGGTTCCATCCTCGTGGACAATTTGCTCGTCGGCAATAGCTTTGAGGATGTGAACGTGGGCGCGGTAAAGTCAGCCACGATCTATTCGCAACCGGAGGATCCCGTGACCATGTTCACCGGTAATAGCAAAACCCTCTATTGTGGTGGAGATGGCGCCGGCACACTAACCTTCCAATGGCAAAAGGGAGGGGTTGATATTGCCGATGGCCCAACTTATGTGGGTGCCACTTCAAATGCCTTGTCGATTGTCTCGGCGACCACGGGGGAATCTGGAAATTATACCTGCGTGGTTACGAGCACAACGAATGGGGTTTTTTCAAGCAGCGTGACTTCCACTATTTCTCACGTAACAGTCAGCGTCGCGTTAGTTCCCCCGACCATCACCAAACAGCCGACGAATCAAACAGTGTTCTTTGGTCAGTCAGCGAGCGTGATCGTTGGTGCCACCGGCCCCGGAACGATCACCTATCAGTGGAAGACCAACGGCGTCGATCTCCCCGGCGAAACCTCTGCCACGTTGCTCATTCCGAGCGTTCAGCCGTTCAATGGCACCACAAATACTTATCGCTGCGCCGTAAGTAACGAGTATGGCGGGTTGCTCACCTCGCCGGCGGTGTTGTCGGGGACTTTCCGCCCCACCGTCTCGGTCGCCTTCTTGCGCACGTTGGTGGATCCGGTTACGTATCTGGCGACTAACTCGACCACGCTCCATTCCGTGGCCGGTACCGTAACCACCTTCACCAACCTGACCACGGCCAACACCTCTTCCTATTATCTTCAAGACAGCACTGCCGGCATCAATATCTTTGCCACGTTTGGTTCCACCTTCCGTCCGGCTTTGGGTGATGTCGTGTTCTTTACCGGAGTTCTCTCCAGTTTCAATAGCACGCTGGAATTGCTCGCCAGCACCGCCATTGCGGACACGTCGTATTTTGTCCTCAGCAACAACCTTGCGTCCCTGCCTGCTCCCAAGGTCATTCCCTTCGCCATCACCAATGATCTCGCTTTCTGCGAAACCAACCTCGAAGGCCGGATCGTGATGTTGACCAATGTGTTCTTCGGGACCAATGCGGGTAGCGTGATTTCGACGGCGGCAAACACGACCGTCGTGGTGACCAACGAAGCGGGAGAGACGTTTAACGTGTTCTTCTCCTCGGTGGATCTCGATACAGCCGGCCAGACCTTGCCCGAATTTGCCTGGTCGGTAACCGGGCCAATGACCCAGAACCTCAACAATACCACCAACCCACGGAATCAGGGTTACAGTGTTACCGTCACGCGTTTCGCTGACATTGTCACGGGCGCTCCCTCACCTGTAACGGTCACCGGTTCGCTGGGCGGTGGCGGGACAACGCTCACTTGGACCGCAGTTCCCTACAACTATTCCTACAGTGTCCTGGCCGCGACGGCGGTTGATGGAACTTACACGCCCATTGCAACGGGCCTTACCTTCGCCAACGCGCTCGGGACCTACACCGACACGACGGGCGGAAGCCAGAAGTTCTACAAGATCGTTAGTCCGTAAGGTCTGCGATTTCAGTCAGCGCGCCCCGATCCTCAAGATCGGGGCGTTTTCTTTTGCCGACGGTGATCAAGTAGCCGCACGATCTTCAGAAGACTGGCGCTCATTTGACCGCTGTCTCCCTCCATGGTTTTGCCGCTTTGAAATTCTCCAGCATCAGTTGACACTCGTTGGTCAGGTCCTTGCGTCCTGAATTTGCAGCCAGGACGAGCGCACGTTCTGCGGTGGCAATCGCTTCGGGGAATCGGCCGGCTTCAGCGTAGGCGGCAGCCAGCGTTTTCAATTTCGCCGGTTCGTTCAGTTGCGTGAGTTCGCAGGCTCTTGCGGCCATGTTGACCGCCTCAGCGCCGTTGCGAAACTCGGGCGCCGGGCTGGTGGCCAGAAGCCAGGAGAGGCCGTCGAGGGCATCGGCATGGTCGGGCTGGAGCAGCAAGACACTCGCGTATTGGCTCATGGCTTCGCGGGTTCGGTTCAAATGGGTGAGCGCCACCGCAAATTGATAGCGCGCCTTGGCGTCGGTTGAATCGGTGCCGACCGTTTTGGCAAACAGTTCCGCAGCCTCGCCCCATTGCGCCTGCTGGTTCAGCGCCAGCGCCAGATTAAACTGGGTTTCCCGGTTGGTGGAGTTGAGTCGCAGTGCCGTGCGTAGGTGCGCGGTTCCGTCCGCCAATCTGCCCTGCTGGATCAGCAGGATGCCGAGGTTGTTGTGTGCCTGCGCCAAATCCGGATTGAGCTTCACCGCGGCGGAAAAATGTTCGACCGCTTCGTCAAGTCGCCCTTCCGAGTGAAGAACGCGCGCGAGATTGTTGTGGGCGACGGCCGACTCGGCATTCAGTTTCAACGCGGCCTGGTAGTGTTCCCTGGCTTCCGCAATTTTACCCTGTTTCGCGAGCGCCACGCCCAGGAGGAGATGGGTCTGCTCCTGGATGGGTTTGAACCGGAGCGCCTGCTGGTAAGCGGCGATGGCCGCGTCGAGTTTTCCCTGTTGATCGAGCGCATTGCCGAGAAAGAAATAGGCTTCGGCATATTGCGGCTTTAGCTGCAGCGCGTGGCGATAGTGCTCGGTGGCCTCGTCGAATTTGCCTTCCTGGGCCAGCAGGCTGCCAAGCATGGTCACAGCCATGAAATTATTGGGTGTGACCCGCGCGGCGTGTTCGAAAAGCGTGCGGGTGCTTTTCCAATGGCTGAGTTGGAAGGTGGTGGCGACCAGCAGTGCGGCTCCCGTTACCACCCCGATGGTTTGGAGCGCGAGGCGGTGTCGTGTCAATTCAACCAGTCCCCACACCAGCGCAAAGAAAATCCCGATCAAGGGCAGATACGTGTAACGATCCGCCCACGCTTGATCGCCGACTTGCACGAGCCCGATCACAGGCACCAGGGTGCCCAGATACCAAAACCAACCGGTGGCAAGATAAGGTCGGCGAGAGGCGACTCGCACCACCACGAAGGTGACGAGTGCCAGCAACCCGCCCGCCAGAGCGACTTTCCCGACGGGCGTGCCGGTTTCGTAAGGGTAATAGATCGCGAGTCCGCGCGGGACAAAGGTAACACCCAAGTAATGCGCATAAGCAACGACGGCGTGCGA
This sequence comes from Limisphaerales bacterium, assembly GCA_044225555.1. Taxonomy (GTDB): domain Bacteria; phylum Verrucomicrobiota; class Verrucomicrobiia; order Limisphaerales; family JADLHS01; genus JADLHS01. Next base: position 93,907 of record JBGAIM010000013.1, read on the forward strand.
CAGCCGTTGAGTGATGGGCAGCCCCGCCGTCGAAACAATCGCCTGCGCTTGCGCAGAAAGGGTCAGACCGCAGGCGACGAGGGTTAGCGCGAGGAACGGAATTTTTTCCAAGATCAACTGTTTCCAGGCCGCTGGTTGAAACGAACTTCCGGCCGTCGCGAGTTGCGGCCTTCTGCGCAGCGGCCAAAAATCCAGCAGCAGTAGAATGAAAGGCAGCGTGACCGCCATGGGCTTTGCCATCAGCGCTAGAAGGAAGGCCGTCAGCGTGGCCGTGTAACGTCCGACCCCGGGCTGGGCGGCGTACCGGACATAACACAGCAAGGTGAGCAGCCAGAAGCAGGCGCTCAAAACGTCTTTACGTTCGGCCACCCAGGCGACGGATTCCACGTGCAGCGGATGCCAGGCAAAAAGGAACGCCACGGTTGCGCTGCGCCAGGTCGCTCCGGTCATGCGATTGAACAGCAGGAAGAGCAGAATGGTGTTGGCCACGTGCAACAACACATTGGTGAGGTGATGGCCGGCCGGTTTCAGCCCGTAAAGCTGGCAATCCAGCATGTGCGAAAGCCACGTCAACGGGTGCCAGTTGCCGGCATGATAGCCGAACGCCCAGACCAGACCTCGCCAGGTGAGGCCGGCTTGCACTTGCAAATTCTCCGTCACGTACTGCTGGTCATCGTAGGGGAGAAAACCCTGGCGCAGCGACGGTGCGTACAACAACAGGGTGATCAGCCCGAGGCCCAGACAAATCAGGGTCGCGGTTCGCCAGTTCTTGGTTGGCTCCTGCACCCAGATATTCAGGGGTGAATCCGCGTGTCATTTCAATGGCAAAGGAACGAACCGCTGAGATTGCGGCTGGGCGCTGTTGTGATTTGGCCAGCCGGCGTGATCTGAACAAGGCGCGGATGGATTCCTGGCGGGGCTGCCGCGGTCACCCTCCGCATTTCAGTCGTGGCAGCTCCACTGCTTGAACTGCCGCCGGAAAAACCGGATCAATCGTTCACGCGGGAGCATCCTTTACCAGATGACAGAATCCGCGCCGAACTCGATTGCAGTTCGACACAAACATGTTGCTTACTTGTGGATAATTTTCATTTTGAAACTCTTGCTTTGTCCCAGGCCGGAGGCTAGAGTCCGATTGCATCGGACCAAACCAAATGAAGTGGTCAAAAGGATCGCTTGAACTGCAGTAGAACCTCACGGCAACATGACAATGTCTTCGTCGAAGTCGTACGCTAAATCGCACTGGAGTGCTTTTACCTTGATCGAGCTGCTGGTTGTGATTGCCATCATCGCCATTCTTGCGGCCATGTTGCTGCCCGCACTTTCCAAAGCGAAACAGAAGGCGCAAGCCACAGCCTGTCTTTCCAATTTGCGCCAATGGGGCATTGCGCTGCAAATCACCGCCACCGATAACAACGACGCCATGCCGCGGGACGGCACGGACGATGGAGGTCAATACGGCGTGGATACCGGCGCCACCACCGGGCCGGGCAGCCCCAACGACGAGAATGCCTGGTTCAATGTCCTGCCTGCGGTGATGGCGGACCGGCCTCTGTCGGTTTATTACAATTCGCCGGGCGGCAACGCTCCGTTGAAATTGCCCTACCCCGGCGGCAAGGGAAGGATCTGGCATTGCCCGACGGCAAATGGGGAAGGCGATACTTTTCAACAAAGCGGCGGCTTTGGTTTTTTTAGTTACGTGATGAACATTGATTTGAAGGCCACCGCTCCCATTACCAGCAGCATCCAAAGAATTCCGTATCCGCAGATGCCCAAGCTTGGCGCAGTACGCCAACCGTCCTCAACCGTCCTGCTCACCGAGGCCGCGTTTAGTCCGAGTCGGGAAATCCTGCCCACCCCAGGTGACTCGGCGCGCAACGGGATCTTCCCGGCCGCCCGCAGCTATCGTTTCGCGTGGCGTCACAATAACCAGGGCAATCTGGCCTTCGTTGACGGTCACTCCGCCATGTTCAAACGCAGTTACATCACCAATGGCGCCGCCAACGACAGCGGTGCCAACCGCGCGGAGAAGAAAAACGCCGACGTCATTTGGAATATCTACCGTTGAACCGGCGGTCGAACGAACCCTGACCAGGACGGCATGGCCGTCCTTTTTTTGTTTTGCAGGTGAGGGCCGCCTCCGCACAATGCGCGGGCATGAAATTGCGCCGCGCTATTTTCCTCGACCGGGATGGAACTCTTATCGCGGAAAGAGAATATCTCCGTGACCCGGCGCAAGTTGAAGTCTTTTCCGGGGCGGTGGCGGCACTGAAACGTCTCACGGACGCTGGCTATCAGTTGTTCATCGTGACCAACCAATCCGGAGTGGGCCGGGGCTACTTCACCCTGGTGGACGTGGACAAGGTCAACGCCCGTGTTCTCGCGCAATTCAGCCAGCACGGCGTGACCTTTCAGAAGATTTACATCGCCCCGGAAGCCCCGGACCAGCCGAGCCGCGGACGCAAGCCTTCGCCCCAGTTTTTGTTCGACGCCCGGGACGAATTCGGCATGGACCTTGCCAACAGTTACATGATTGGGGATAAGCTGATCGACCTCGAATGCGGCTGGAATGCCGGTGTGCGAGCCAGTATTCTCGTCCGCACTGGTTATGGCGCGGAATTAGAGCGGAAACACTCATCGCAGTTCACCCGGGCGGTTGTGGTGGATGGTCTGGCGGCGGCGGCCGATTGGATTTTGAATCAGAAATAGACTCACTATGTGTGGAATTATTGGATACGTCGGCAAGAAAGCGGCCTCGCCCGTCCTGCTGGAGGGATTGCGCCGGCTGGAATATCGCGGTTATGACAGTGCCGGCGTGGCGATTCTCCGCGATGCCGACCTGCTCGTCCGCAAAAAAAAGGGCAAGATCGACGAAGGCATTGCGCGCGAACTCCAGGCCAACCCGGCCACCGGTGAAACGGGCATTGCCCACACCCGCTGGGCCACGCACGGTCCGCCCTGCGACGAGAATTCCCATCCGCACCTCGATCAATCCGGCAAGATCGCCGTTGTTCACAACGGCGTCATCGAGAATTACGATCAACTCAAACAACGCCTGCTCCGGGCGGGCCACCAGTTTCACTCCAGCACGGATACCGAAGTGCTGGCTCATTTGATCGGCGAACACTTTGCCAAACGCCGGGCCGGGAAGTCCGAGGGCAATCCGCTCACACTTGCTGTCTGTGATGCCCTGCGCGAGGTCATCGGCACCTACGGCATCGCGGTCATCTGCACCGAGCAACCCGAACTCATGGTCGGCGCGCGTCGGGGTTCACCACTCATCATCGGCATCGGCGACGGCGAAAACTTTCTCACCAGCGACGCCAACGCCATTGTCGCCCACACGCGCCAGGTGGTTTTCCTCAATGACTACGACGTGGCTACGCTGACACGCGAACGTTTCGATGTGGTCAATCTCGGCACGCAGACCGCCAACGTCCAGATTAGCAAACTCGAGTTTCAGGCGGAGGATTCACAACGCGGCGAATTTCCGCACTTCATGCTCAAGGAAATCTTCGAGCAGCCGCGCACGGTTGAGAATGCCTCGCGTGGACGCATTGATCACGAAGGCGCGACCGCCCGGTTCGGCGGCTTGAACCTGACCCCGGCAGAATTGCGCGCGATTGACCGCATTGTCATTGCCGCCAGCGGTACCAGCTGGCACGCGGCTTTGATCGGTGAATACCTCATCGAAGAACTCGCGCATCTGCCGGTCGAGGTCGAGTTCGCGCACGAGTTTTGTTACCGCAACTGTCCGCTCGAAAAGAATACCGTGCTGTTGGTCATCTCCCAGTCGGGTGAGACGGCGGACACGCTGATGGCCTTGCGCGAGGCCAAACGCCGCGGGCACAAGGCGCTGGCCATTGTGAATGTCGTTGGCAGCACCATCGCGCGCGAATCCGACGGCGGGATCTACATGCACGCCGGGCCGGAGATCGGCGTCGCTTCCACCAAGGCGTTCATCTCCACGCTCACGATTCTGACCCTGCTCGGCGTTCACTTGGGCCGCATGCGGATGTTGTCCGCCGGCCGCGCGATGGAAATTCTCAAGGCGCTCGAAGCGGTGCCGAAACAGATTGAAGCGTTGCTCCAGCAAAACGAAACCATCAAGCAACTCGCGCTCAAATACGCCAAGGCCGAGGATTTCTTTTTCCTCGCGCGCGGCTACACCTTCCCGGCGGCGCTCGAAGGCGCGCTCAAGCTCAAGGAAATTTCCTACATCCACGCCGAGGGCTACTCCGCCGCGGAAATGAAGCACGGCCCGATTGCGCTGATTGACGAGAAGACGCCGACCGTGTTCGTCGTGCCACAGGATTCGATGTACGACAAAACGATGGCGAACCTCGCCATGATCCGCGCGCGCAAAGGCCCGGTTATTACCGTGGCCACGGAAGGCGATGCGGAAATCGCGAAAGTGGCCGACGATGTCATTTACGTGCCGCGCACGGTCGAACCGCTTTATCCGATCCTGACCAGCGTGCCGCTGCAACTCTTCGCCTACCACATCGCCGTGGCGCGCGGTTGCGACGTGGACAAACCGCGCAATCTCGCCAAGAGCGTCACGGTGCAGTAACTCAACTTCGGAAGAATCGCGCCGCCAGCAGATTCGCGATGGCGCCGAAACCAATTAGCACAGTCAACGGCAGCACCACTGCGCCGAACCCGCTGCCGAAGCTGATGAGTTGATGGAGCGCTTTCAGCGCCCAGCCGGTCGGCAGGCAGAGCGCCACTTTCTGAAGCGCGGGGGAGGCAATTTCCAACGGCCACCAGCAGCCACCCAGCGCTCCCATCAGCAGACTGGCCAGCACGCAAACACCGGTGACGCGATCTTCCGCGGCCAGCACGGAGCCGATGAGAACGCCCACTGAACTCCCGACCCAGCCCAGGACCAATAGCGTGAGCGCGACCGCCGGCAGATTGGCTCCCAGATTGACGCCCATCGCGAACTTGCCCACGGCGAGGAAGAAAATTATTTGCACTGCGCCCAACAACATCAGTCCGTAGATCTTGCCCATGACCAGTTCAAATTTGGTGACAGGATGCACCATGAGGCGACGGATCACGCCGTTGCGCCGTTCCGCCGCCATGCTGGCCCCGCCGAAAATCATGAGGTTCATCATCAGATACATCACCAGATTGCCCGGCAGCGAGAAGTTGAATCCGGACGGCACGGGTTTTCGGCCGGCGAACTTCGCGTCGAGTCTCACTGGATTCGGCTTCTTCATCACCTCGCGGAGGCTTTCCTCCGTGATGGTTGACGGAGCGTTGGTCTGCGTGGCCGCTTCGAGCAGATGACTGTTCATCGCGATCAACGCTCGCGCGAGTCGCACTTCGATGATCGCGGCATCTGCTTCCGCCGAACCGTCGCGGTTGAGGAATCCAACTTTGCACTGTTCGCCACTGAGCACGCGGCTGGTGAAGTTGCTGGGGATGACGATGGTGCGTGCGGCGGATTCATGATTCGTCGGATCGAGCAGCCACATGCCTTGCGTGCCGAGTTCGTCGAGGAAGACGCGGCCCAGGAAATTCGTATCGTTGTTCTCTACGAGCACCGGCGGCTTGCGATTGTAGGGATCGCCCGGCCCGCGATTGGCGAAGCCCATGAAATAAATGAACGCCAGGGGCACGGCGAACAGCCAGATGTAGGCGGACTTGCTCTTCAGGAAGAGCCGCAGGTCGTTGTGGCCGATGTCGAGAATGCGCCTCATGTCCGCTCTCCCATTCTGAATTGTCGGCGGAACAGGAACGCGGCCAGTGCCAATAATACCGCGCTCAATACCAGAAGTTTGACCAGCGCAAAACCCCACGCCACCTCGCCGCCGCTGTATTGCAGATTCCGCGCGGTGTCCACGAACCAATACGTCGGCAGCAGCGGCGTGATGTGTTCGCGCAGGAAAGCGGGCAGCGCTTGCGGCGGAAACATGCAGCCACCGGCGAGCGCCAGACCCATGCTGACGACCGTGTTGAGCGCATTCGCTTTGCGTTCGTCGGGGATTAACGCTACGAGCACCGCCATCACGCTCGCGGCAAAGCAGGCGTAGCCAATTGCAATCAAGCCGAGTGCCAGCGGCTGTTGCCAGCGCACACCGAACATCGCTCCCCCTCCGGCCAGAAGAATCGAGCTGCTCAACAACAGGACGACCACGGCAAACACGACTTTGCTGGCGATGAAGGGCGTCAGTTGATGGTGCAGCGTGTGATAGCGTGCCAGGGTGCGGTGACGCACTTCGCGGTGCAGGTCAGTCATCGCGTTGTTGGCGAGGAACAGGAGAAACATTCCGGCCATGCCCACCAGCAGATACCCAAAGATGCCCGAAGTGGGATTGCTTTTCTTGGTCGTGCTTTTGGTGGCGGCCACTGCGTTGGTGGTTGAATTGCCCTGCGACGAATCAGCCGGAGCATCCTTCTCGTACATGACGAGCGGCGGATTGATGAACTTCTCGGCTTTCTTGAGCTTGTCACCAGCGCGTTCGATCAGCCCGGCGACCTGCTTGTAGTCGCGCCGGCCCTCGATGACGTCCTGCCAGTCAGGGAACTCGGATTGAAGATTGCGCGAGATGGCATTCAACGCCGTGACCAGCGCGCCCAGCAATTCTTCCATCACGGCGGGATGAATGGATTGCGCCGGATTCTTGATGAGTTCGAGGCTGATGCCGCTTTTTCCCGTGAGGTAGCTTCGCGTGAAGTTGGTGGGGATGATCAATACGGCGCTGATCTGATTGTCGTTGATCTGGCGCATCGCCTCGTCGCGTTCCAGCAAAACCGGTTCAAGATATTTACCGCCTTCGCGCTGATTGGCCGAGCCGCGCAGGAAATCCGTCAGGATGGTTTTGTCCTCGTCCACAAGAGCGAAGCGGATGCGACCCAGCGCGCCGCCGTCCGACTTGCCGCCAAACGCCAGTCCGACCAGCGCGGTGATGCACAGCGGAATGATCAGGTTGATCAACAGCGGCAGCGGATTTCGCCGCACCCGGCGCAGATCTTTGGCGAGCAGGACGCGCAACATGATTACTCTCGCAGATCGCGGCCGGTAAGCTGGAGGAAGACGTCATTCAGACTGGGCCGCTTCAGCGTGACGTTCTCGACACGCACCGGCAGTCCGAGCAAATCCTGGAGGCATGCGGACGGGTCGCGCGTGCCGATGGCCGACACGACCAGTTGCCGCTCGGTTTTCTGGATGACGCGAAAACGTTGAACAAATCCGCCCCAGGATTCAGGTGAGGTATCCTTGAGGTCGGCTTCCAGGACGAACAGGCGGTCACCACCCAACCGATCCTGCAATTCCTTCAACGTGCCTTCGGCGAGCAGTTTCCCGTGGTCAATGATGCCGATGCGCTGGCAAAGCGTTTCGGCTTCTTCGAGGTAATGCGTCGTGTAAAGGATCGCGGTGCCTGAGGCGCGCAGATTGCGGATGAACTCCAGAATGTTCAGCCGCGCTTGCGGATCAATGCCCACCGTCGGTTCGTCGAGCAAAAGTAATTTTGGTTTGTGCAGCAGGGCGCAACCGAGATTGATGCGTCGCTTCATGCCGCCGGAATAGGTCTTCACGGCGTCCTTCGCGCGATCGGTGAGGGTCAACGCTGCGAGCAATTCTGCCGCACGTGATTTGGCGTCACTCGAACTCAAGCCCGCCATCCGCCCCCAGAATTCCAGATTCTCGCGTCCGGTGAGTTCCTCGTAGATGGCCAATTCCTGCGGCACGACGCCCATGATGCGCTTGGCTTTCTGCGGGTCGGACCAGAAGGGTGTGCCGGCCACGACGACTTCGCCGGCGTCGGGTTTGAGCAGCCCGGAGATCATGGAGATGGTGGTGGTTTTGCCCGCGCCGTTCGGCCCGAGCAGGCCGTAGATTTCGCCGGGGCGCACCTCGAAACTGACGGAGTCCACCGCGCGAATCGCCGCAAAGGCCTTGAACAACCCCTGAACCCGAAGCAAGGACATGGCCGCGATAGTACGGCAACCACCTTTGCTAACAAGCGGGATCTTAGTGATCGCCTGGTTCGAGATCCACGGCCCACTTGCGGCAGAACCAAAGCGGGATAAATCCAAACACACCAAATGAACAATCAATCAGCCGCCACCAGAAGGGAATGCCTCTCACTGCACCGAACACGAGTGCGTAGGGGATTACCAGCACACAAGCGATCAGGCCAAAGTCGAATAGCCAGCGATTACGAACCGGGTCGCGCAACGCGCCGATGAACGCGACAGCTATGACAAAGTGCCCAAACGCCAGCCAGTCGGTGCCGTAGAAGAGCAGCGGATGTCTGTCGCTGGTTTCCTGCAAGGTCGCATGAACCCTAACCAACCAGATTGCCCAGACCGGGGCTTCGTTTGATGCGGGAGTTTCCACCAACTGACGCGCGCCAGTCAGCTTTACGAGCCAATCGAGTTCCGTGACCAGCGGAATCGCCGTCGCCCCGCTGAGCACGAGGCCGACGATGAAGAACCACGTCAGCAGTTTGATCCGGCGACGGAGCGTTTGTTCACGGTTCACGTGGCTGGCTCGGTTTCCGCAGGCAGGTGGAGATTACGCGGCAGATGCGTCAGCGCATACAGCATGACGTAGGCAATGAAGATGAAGGTCGCGAAGATGACAAGGAAGGCGAAGTGACCTTGATGAGCGTGCTCCCCGGTCGCGACCGCACTGATGCCCTGGTAGAGCTTGGCCGGTTTGGCGATGACATCCCAACTGTTGAAGCGTAGAAAGCGCCCAAGAAAAATCCCAAAGCTGCACAAGCCCGCCGCCGTCGCGACAAACGCCCAGCCGGCCACGCGGCCCAGCATGCGTGTCACGACCGATTGCATGAGGTAGAGCGAGACAAATCCGAGGACCAGCCCGGTGAACGCGCATGACAGCACAACGGCGAGGTCCACCCAGAAATGGTTGAAATAACGGTTTGTCAGGTGAATGACATCCGTGCAGATGTAAGGGGCGTTCGGAAAGAACAGCAGCCACGCCGCGCTCAAGGTGCAGAAGCGCCAGCCCGGGCGTTTGCCATCGCGATAGTGTTCCCGCGCCAGCAGGGCGAACATCAGCGGCAGCCAGGCGAGGAAAAGATTCCAGACCAGAAAGCTGTAGCGGAGATTGCCGGTCCACGCGATGCGCGCAACGACCAGGGCGACGCAGATCGCCGAGGCAAAGGTCAGCGCCGCCACGGGCACAAACGTTTCGCGTTTGAACAATAGTTTTAGAAGTTGCATATCATTCCTTCAATCAGCGCTCCATCGAATCACAAAGCCTAGGAAAATAGCAAGCCGCACGCCGCTTCGAGGATGGTTTCGTAGAAACTTCCCCGAAAATACTGCCGGCCGATGAACTCGACCCGGCCCGCCGGATCCCAGATGAAGGGCCGCAGCACCCAGCAAATCTGGCTGCCGAGAAAGAGGTTGCCCGCCAGCCAGGCCAGCAGGACGTTGCGCGCCACGGCCGCTCGACGCGTCCACTGGGACAACAGCGGCAGCAGGCGCACGTTGCCCACCACGCCGGCGATCGCGATAAAACTGGCTATGACCAGTTGCATGAAACCGTATTCCGGCGAGGACAATTGCGTGGCGGCAGAGAGGGGTGGCGTGTTCCACACCACAAACAGCGCGACCGGGCTGAGCGCTCCCAGCACCACCGACGTGAGCGCGAAGCTGACCAGCACCATGATCAACGACTGCCGAAATGTTACGTTGAGGCCGAGTAACGGGGCGAGCATCCCGTTCAACAGGCCGTTGCCCAGCGTTGTGAGCAAGATCGCCAGCGGCAGTTTGATGCCGGTATAAATCGCCTGCAACGGGTCGCGCCAGCAGCCCATCGCGGCGCCATAAGTTCCCGCGCCAATGATGATCGTCGCCACGCAAAACACGATCAGGCGGAAGGGGCGTTGGTTCACCCAGTCGTGCCAACGCTCGGGCCCGGCCCGCAGGAAATCGGCGACCGAGCCCGGGATGCAGGGCGCGACGATCATGAGCCGGTGCGTGTGCAGGGTGGATTTGCTCGAGCCGCATGGTTCAGCGTGAATCGTCGGATTTCGATGCCGACTGTTTTATCGAGTCGCCCCAATGGCTGAGGAAGAATTTCTTTTCCTCCGGCATCAGCGTGTCCGCGGTGCCGACGATGGGCCGGAGGGCAGTCGTCATTTGCAGTACCACGAGGACGAAGATTACCGCCCAAGTGTTGAGGCCGGCGTTCGAGCGCGCTCGCGAATGCGAGAAGCCCGCTTCCAGAAATCGCAGGCCAAAAACGGTCGCGATGCCCCAGAAAATGAGATGCAAGGCGCCCATCCACGCCAGGTGATTGGTGGACTGGGAGAACAGCCACGCCACCGGCGCAAATCCGATGAGGAGAATGGTCATCAACATCAGCAGACCGGCCACCAGCCCGGCGATTTCCGCCAGCCGCGCCTGCGAACCGCTCAGGCAGGCGAAGATGTAGAGGCTTGGCAGGCAGATGAGGGACGAGACGAGGAGCCCGGCGGAAATCTTGAGGGGCGCGGCCCACCATTGCACGCCGCCGGAAAACGAGCCCACGATGACGCCATAAATCAGGCTGCAAACGACCGCAATGAAGAGCATGGCGGCTATGAGTTTTCCGGCACCCGGCTGCCGCAATTGGTACATGACTCGCCGTGGCTGGCGGAGCACGGCTTCAACGGCGGCCACGATGTTCGGGATCGCTTCGCGTTCGGCGGGGTCGTCGCCCAAGGGGCGCGGGCCGTAGATGGGCGGTGGCATGGGTGGGGTTACTGGCGGCGGAATCGGACTGGATTCGTTCATTATGCTGGATGGTTGAGGTTAAGGTTCAAAGTGAGTGAAAGAGGTGAACGATGGCGCCAAAAACATTCTCGTAGAAATTTCCCTGGAGCGCGCCGTCGCGCAGGAAGGCGACCGGCAATTGTGGCGCGCCAATAAAGGGCCGCGCGATCCAGGTGAGCTGGCTGCCGAGGAAAAGATTTCCAGCGAGCCATGCGAACAGGACGCGTCGCGCCACGTGCCGGTTTCCGTTACTGAGACGGGTCAGGAGTTGAAACAGACGTACGTTGCCGACGATGCCGGCGAAGGCAATGACCACGACGTGGGTTAGTTTGATGAAGGCGTAGGTCGGGGTGGATTTGACGTCGGGTGTCATCGGGGGCGCGGTCCAGGCGACAAATCCCGTGAGCGGCGCAAACGCTCCCATGATGGCCGCCGTGATGGCGAAACTCATCAACACCGCGAGCAAAGATTGGCGGAGGGTGATGTTCAGTCCCAGCAACGGCGCCAGCATGGCGTTGAGGAGGGCATTGCCCAAGGCGGTCAGCAAAATGATGAGCGGGAATTTGATCGCCACAAAGCACGCCTGCCAGGGATCGCGCCACCAACCCATCGCCGCCCCGTAGGCGCCGGCGCCCAGAACGATCACCAGCACCTGAGTGGCCACGCGCCGCGCGCTCCATTCCTCAATCCAACCTGCGATGGCCTGTGATTCGGCCCGCAGGAGCGTGCCGAAGTCGCCCGGGTTGAATTGGATGGGGTGGGCGTGCACGGGGATTACTGATTCGATTGCGGCGCTTCAACGGCATCCGCCGCCAGTTCCCGGCGCGGGAGGCGTTCCCACAATTCCTGAACCACGGGCGCACTCAACAGCGCCAGCGCGACGACGAAAAGCGGCCAGTTGAAATTTACCGGTAACACATTGCGGATGACTTCCGTGCCCTGGCCGGCGACGCGCAACGTGTCCGTCATGAACACATAGAGTGCCAGGAATATTCCGAGGAAGGTCACGATCCACACGCGTCCATTCGACAGCGCCGGTGGGTGGTTTCGTTCAAATTGCGTGGCGAGCATTCCCCACGAAATCATCAGGGTTGCAATTAACACCGGTGCGAGCACCGGCCCCCACCACGGCAGCGGGAGCAGGAACAGGATGTCCCAATCGAGCAGGGAATGCGGCCAGTCGCACATGATTTTTAGAAAGACGTAGTAGAAAATGTCCCACACCCCGAACGCCAGGGCGGCGTAACCCCAGCGGGCGCGCCAGGTTTTGCCGGCGAGCACGCCGACGGTGAACAGCATGATCATCGTGGCCAGTTCGCGCCCAAGTTCGACCGGGCCCAGACGCCCGATGATGGGCAGGGGATTCGCCTGATAAGGCTCAATGCGGTGGATGAATGTGCGTAAGTAAAAGACCACGGCCGATTCGACCCAGGCCATGGCGATGGCGAAGACGACGACGGTGATCAGGCGATGTCTGTTTTCGTGTTTCTGATTCATACGCTGGCGGGGAATGGAGTGGCACAGGGGTTCATCTTTTCGGACTGATTCGCCGTTTCGGGATTGGGCACGAGCCGACGCTCAACCGCACAACCTGCAGGACACTCGTCGAACTGCGGTGGCGTTGACATTTCTGGCGGAAGCCAGAGTGGCTCGCGGGGTTGATGGATTGGATAGTTGGGAATGGTTTCAAACCATCCGCGAGGTGCTGTTTTGCTCATGGGCCTCCCTGGCGTGTGTTTGGAAGCTGGTGTTGAGTTGCGTCAACCACTTTTCAACCGCGTCAATCACCTTGTCCGGCGTGGAAGTCCCGGCGGTGACGCCGACGGTATCTTCGGGATGAAACCAATCCTCGCAAAGATCGGCGGCGACCTGGACGTGATGCACGCGCGAGCACTGACGGGCGCAGGTTTCCACCAGTTCACGCGTGTTGTTGCTGTGCGCGCCCCCGATGACGATGACCACGTCGCATTGCTGCGCGAGTTCACTGGCCGCGTTTTGGCGCTGCTTGGTGGGCTGACAAACCGTGTCCACGAAGCGCACCTCGGATTGCGGGAATCGTTCCCGTACCAGTTGGACAAGTTGGCGAACCCGCTCAATGGGCTGGGTGGTTTGCGCCATGACGCCGAACCTTGGCCGCGCGCACAGGTTTTCCACGTCTGCGGCCGATAACACGACTTCAAATTCGTTCAAGTCACCCGTCATTCCCCGCACTTCCACGTGGTCGCGTTTGCCGATGATGACGGGGTGAAAGCCATCCGCGACGAGCTTCGCCAGCGCGCGATGCGCGACATGAACGAGTGGGCATGTGGCTTCCAGCACGTTCAACCCGCGCGCGCGCGTCTGGCTCAAAGCTCGTTCCGAAGCACCGTGGGCGGTGACCATCACGGTTTTTGTTCGGACGTTGTCAGGTTGCTGTTCGATCCGAATGCCGCGAGTGCGCAGTTCGGCCAGCACGGTTTCGTTGTGGACCAGATCGCCGAGGACCGTCAGCGGTTCTTGTTTCGCGGTGTTGAGTGCCAGCGTGATGGCGTCGCGGACGCCGAAGCACATGCCGAGGTGTTCTGCACGAATGATCTTCATACGACTTGGATCAGGTGTAACTTTGTATTGCAAAGTGTGAGACTGTGGTGGTTCATAAACGTTCAAAGAGATTTTTACTTAGCTTTAGTTTGCTGGAGGATTTGCTCCAGCAGGTCGATGTAGCCGGCGAAGGCCTTCTTGCCAGTGGCCGTCAGCGAGCAGGTGGTGAGCGGACGATTGTTCGCGTAGGACTTGCTGACGGAGACATAGCCCGCTTCCTGCAACGTGCGCATATGCGAAGTGAGATTGCCGTCCGTCATGTCGAGCGTATCGCGCAGTTCGGTGAAGGAAAGCTCTGGCGAGGCGGCGAGCATGGACATGATCGCCAGCCGGCCTTTCTCGTGAATCACACGATCGAGCTGGAGAAAGGGTTCCGGGTTCACGATTCATTCCCACGCTTTTCGGTGAAGTAGAGATAAATCCCAGAAGCCAAATGTAATCCGCCGAAGACGCCAGCCATCAACAAATGAGGGTGGAGAGTTACTGACTTGAACTGCTCGGAGCAAATAGCGTTCACCAGCAGGATGCAGCCAGCGGTTATGAAAATGCCACCTAGAATCCGGATTCCCCGCGAGATGGAGAATCCTGCTGAATGGAGTGCACATCCGTAGAACGACGCCCACATTGTTATGAGAACGTTCTGCAGCATCGCATTGGCGCCTCTGCTTTCGATGCCGAAGGCGATAGCAACACCGACAAACATCCCGACGGCGAGCGGTGGTAACATGGCCTGCGCAACGCGCCTCGTCGGTAGCGACCAAAACGGCTCAGCATCTTTCAATGATTGCCGACGCACGAGCAGGAGTGATCCCAATAAGACGGCTGCTGCCACACTATTCCAAAAAAGAACAAAGCCGCGATCAGAGTTGATCTGCAATTGCCAACCGGCGATGCCAGCTACAATTCCAACCACGCCACAAAATGTCATTATTGGCGCCAGCGCGCGCCGGTAGAGCGCTGAACGTTCCATAAGGGTGCGGATGGTCTGCAGATTCTCGGCCGCCCAGTTCGTTTCCATGCCGTCACTTTGCATTACAAAGTCAAAATGTCAAGCATGGTGAAGGCAACGGAATTAACGGCCGAGGAATCGGGTGGAACTTGGTCGGAGGAATGATTGTCAGCGGAATGGAGGACGGTTCTGCCTTCATTCCGCTGACACTCATTCCCCTCACTAGCTTGGCTGAATCAGCACCTTGCCGAGCACGGAGCGGGCGCGAAGCTTGGCGAAGGCAGCGGGTGATTCGGCGAGGGAGAAGACGGAATCAATCACCGGTTTGAGTTTGCCGGCAGCAGCCCATTCGAGCGTGGTTCGAATATCGGCGCGGGTGCGGCCATAGCTGCCAATGAGGCGTTGTTGTTTTACAAAGATTGGCCAGAGGTTGAGCTTAACTTCGCGACCAGCGGTGGCGCCACAAGTGACAATCGTTCCGCCGCGCGCGAGACAGTCGAAACATTTTGTCAGCACGTCGCCGCCGACGTGCTCGACGACCAAGTCCACGCCGCGTTTGTTCGTCAGCTTGCGGATTTCGACGGGCCAGTGGGCTTGTGTGGAATCCACGACGAATTCAGCGCCCAGTTGCTTGGCGAGGCTGCGCTTGGCTTCCGTCGAACCCGTGCTGATGACCCGGGCGCCGAGTTGTTTTGCGATCTGGATGGCGGCTGAACCAACTCCGCTGGCGCCGCCCATGACGAGCACCCAATTGCCGGGCGTCACTTGGGTCCGGTTAGTGAGCATGTGCATGGCGGTGCTGCCGGCGAGGGTCAGAGCAGCGGAGGTGTTGAAGTCGAGTCGCTCTGGCAGTTTTACCAGTGCTCGTGCCGGCACGATGACTTGCTCGGCGAAGCCGCCGTCGCGTGACACGCCGAGCAGTTCACCTTTGACGCAGATGGATTCATCGCCGCGTTGGCAGAACTCGCATTCGCCGCAGAACAGGTTCGACTGAACAGCGACGCGGTCGCCAGCGTTCCAGTCTTTCACGGCGTTGCCAACGGAGAATACTATACCAGCCACTTCACCGCCCGGCGTGCGCGGCAGGGGAATTTGAATGGGCAGACCGGCAGATTCGAGCCAGAGGTCGAGGTGGTTAAGACCGCACGCTTGAACGCTGACAACCGCTTCATCGGGGCCGGGCCGCGGATCAGGCAGTTCGCGCAGTTCAAATCTTCCGGACTGGCCATGGGCGACGAGTTGGAGCGCTTTCACAAAGCGATGATATGTCGGTGGTGCGCGGAGGCGGAGTGAATTCTTGCCCGAATTGAGAAGGCAAAGCCTGTTGACAACATTATCGGCTTCATTAGCCTGCGAACAGCGGCTGGGGTTGGAAACGAGGCCGGGCCTCGCCCGAAGCGGGAGTCCAACTGCGGCAGCCCAAACCTTGAGGAATTATTTATGAGCAACATGACCAAGAGATGTTTCATTGTCGCGCTGGCCCTGGGGATTTTTGCCTTCGCTACCGCTAGGGCGCAGGCCAAGGATAAAACTGAGGATGAACTGATCGCGGCGTTGTCGTTGCCGAAGGAAAAGACAGTCATCAACGCGATGCAGGAGATGGAGAAGCTTTATCCCACCAGCACCAAATGTCAGGACGCCATCAAGCCGCTTTTGACCGACAGTCGCAAGCCGGTCGTTCGCAAGGCGGCCCGTGTATTGGGCGTGATGAGCGCGCCGGTAAGCGAGGCCGACTTGAAAAACATCGCGGCGTTGCTCAAGAGTACGGACAAATACGAAATCATTGACGGCCTCAAGGCGTTGCGTGGCTTGAAAGCGCAGAGCACCATCCCGGAAATCACGCCGTTGCTGAAAAACTCGGACAAGAATGTGATTCGTGATGCCATCCGCACACTGGCGGTGCTGGGTGACAAGAGCCTGGTGCCGACCATTCAGCCGTTCATGGATTTTCCGGATTTGGCGGTGCAGAAGGACGCAGCG
The DNA here is from genome assembly GCA_044225555.1 of Limisphaerales bacterium. Lineage (GTDB taxonomy): Bacteria > Verrucomicrobiota > Verrucomicrobiia > Limisphaerales > JADLHS01 > JADLHS01. The sequence continues at coordinate 110,159 of JBGAIM010000013.1, forward strand.
GATGCGCTGACGATTTTGAAGCAGAAATAACCAAAACGGAACGTAATTTCATCCGCGGCGCATCCGGTTTTGCTGGATGCGCCGATTGTTTTTGGGGGAAGTATCTGGAGCACAACTGTGACTTGATTGCGGGCTGGAGGGGCGTAGGGTTGAATTGAACCTTCAGCGAAAGGATCATTATGCCAGTCAAAAAACTCAAACAGTTCCTCGATGAGCATCAAGTCAAGTATGTGTGTATTACTCACTCGAAGGCGTACACAGCGCAGGAAGTTGCCGCGTCGGCGCACGTTCCTGGTCGGGTCATGGCCAAGGTGGTAATTGTGGAGTTGGACGGGATCATGGCGATGGCAGTGCTGCCAGCGAATCGGAAAGTTGTCTTACAGGACTTGCGGGATGTCACGGGGTCGGAGCAGGCACGGTTTGCGTCGGAGGAAAAATTCCAGAGTCGCTTCCCGGATTGCGAGATTGGCGCGATGCCGCCGTTCGGGAATCTGTACGGCATGGAGGTGTTCGTGGCGGAGTCGCTGGCCGGAAATCCGGAGATTGCATTCAATGCCGGTTCACATGAAGAAATCCTCAAGCTCAACTATGCGGACTTCGAGCGATTGGTGAAGCCGAACGTGATGAGTTTCACGACCTGACCGATTGCTGTAGCCGCCGACGTGAGGAGGCGGAGGGAGCGAACCGAGCCCGCCTCGTCACCTCGGCGGCTACTTCTCAAGCCAAGCTTGTCTGGAACTGCTTCCCGTCGCGCTGGCATTGAATCTGGATGACGTGGCGGCCGGAGTAGATGCAGGGCGGCACGCCACCGCCGGGCATGACCCATTGGCCCGCCATGTAGAAATTATCCAGCCCGGGCAGTGTTTTCTTGAACGGCGTCCGCAGTGCCTTGGGCGTGGGCGACCAGCCCATGAAGGCGCCCTCATGATTGAGCGTGAAGCGCCAGGTCGTGTGCGGCGTGGCCATGTCCACAAGTTCCACCTGCGACGTGATGCCGGGATAGTGTGGTTCGAGCCGGGCGAGGGCCTCGTCACAAACACGCTTTTTCTCCGCGTGATAGTTGTCGCGATTCTGGAGCAGGTCGTTCCAGAACTTCCAGTCGGTGATGAACAACACCTGGAACACCGTCCGGCCGGGTGGGGAAAACTTGCCGCCGTAGTTGAAGATGCGAATGGGAAAGCCATCAATGGTCACGTTGCCGATCTTCATCGTGTCCTTGAGCAGGAGAAAACGCAAAGGCGGTTCGCCAGTGAACTCACGCCGCACGCCGAAGCTCAACGTGACGATGGGGCGCAGTTGCGGCCACGAGTCGTAGCGTTGTTTAATGGCCTTGCCTACGTATTTTCCGCCCAGCAGATTGAAAATAGTGCTGGAGCCGTCCCCGGCGGAAACGACCACATCGGCACGTTCCTCGCGTCCGTCTTCCATCCGCACCCCGATCGCCCGCCCATGTTCAACGATGATTTCCTTCACGGTGGAGTCAAAGGCGATTTCGCCGCCGAGCCCACGGTAGCGTTCCACGAGACTGTCAATGAAGTCGTGGCAACTATTTTGCAGCAGGGCCAATTGCTGGTTTGCCAGGAGCGACAGGATGAGCAGCACGAACCACATGGGCATTTCAGGCAGGAATAGGTGCGTCATCACCCGGCGCAAGGCTTCATTTTGGAAGCGTTGAGTGAATTGTTTCAAAGGCTCGTTGTACGGACCGCCGAGATAGCGCAGCGCGCGACGCAAATGCCACAGCTGTTTCAGCGGGCCGAGCATTCCCAGCAACTCAACTGGCGTCTCCATCGTCTTGAACATGTCGGTGCGCTGGAATGCGCGCACCCCGGCGACAAAATCATCAATGGCTCGTGCGTCTTCGGGGGCGAGCCGTTTCAAGTCGCGCGTCAGTTCGTCGAGATTCGTGGTGAAACTCACGCGCTGGCCGCTGATCTCGTCGGTGAACGCACAGTAGTTCGTCAGGTCGGGGTAGGTGCGGTTGTGGAAGATTCCCAACTCGCGATAAATGTCATGGCACGCGGAGCCGGGCCTGTGGCCCATCAAGTAATGGATGCCACCGTCAATGAGGTAGTCCTTGTGCTTCCACGCCTTGGCGACGCCGCCGGGTTCGCTGTGATGTTCGAGGATGCGGGTGCGATACCCGTTCATCCGGCCATAACAGCCGGTGGCCAGTCCCGCCACGCCCGCGCCGATGATGATGATGGATTTTTCAGCCATGAAACTGCACGTCTTCCGCTTAACTCTCTGATTTGACAAACTAAAACGGACGCCAGCAAACAGGGCCGCGCTTGCTTGTTCAAGCAGTTTGTTGTAGAACGCCGCTCCATTTTGTCACGCGATGATCGCACTGGACGGACACAAACTCTCCATTCCCGAGGTCTGGCAAATCGCCACGCGGCTGGTTCCCTGTGAACTGGCGGCGGAGGCCCGCCCGCTCATTCACCGCAGTCGCGAACTGGTCGAATCGCTCGCCGCGCAACCGCGCGCCATTTACGGCATCAACACCGGGTTCGGTCCGTTGAGCGGCTTCCGCGTGTCGGATGCGGACTTGGGGCAACATCAGGTCAATCTGCTGCACCACTTGACTGTGGGGCAGGGGACTTTGTTCTCCGAGGCGGAAACGCGCGCCATCATGCTGACGCGCGCGAATGCTTTGGCGCGGGGCTACTCGGGTATTCGCGAAGAACTCATCGAACTTTTGCTCGCGGCACTGAATCGCGGGGTGCTTCCAGAGATTCCGAATGAAGGTTCGGTGGGCGCAAGCGGTGATTTGGTGCCGCTGGCGCACATGGCGGGATTGCTGGTGGGCTTTGGTCATGCGCGCTTCAAAGGCGAGCGACTGCCCGCGACCGAGGCATTGAAACGCGCCGGGCTTACGCCAGTGACGTTGCAATGCAAGGAAGGGCTGGCGCTGGTGAATGGCACTTCCGTCATGACCGGGTTGGCGGCACTGGCAACGCATGAAGCGGATCGAGTGCTGCGTTGGATGGAGTTACTCACGTCGTGTCTGTTTCAGGTGCTCGGTGGTGAACCCGAGGCGTTGTGTCAGCAGGCCCAGCGCGCCCGTGGTTTTCGAGGGCAATCGCTGGTGGCCTTGCGCATCAGTAATTCACTCCGCACGCATCCAGATTTCGCCAAGCGCATTGACGATCATCAGTGGGGCACACAACCGAAGTCCGTTGACTCCGGTGCGGAGATTCAGGATCCGTATTCACTGCGTTGCACCCCGCAAATCCTCGGCGCGGTTCAGGAGGCGAACTGGCATGTCGAGCACGTTGTTACACGTGAACTCAATGCGAGCACGGACAACCCGTTGGTCTTTGCCGACACCGGCATGGTGATACATTGCGGCAATTTTTATGGCCAGCAGATCGCGATGGTCAGCGATTACCTGCGCATGGGATTGATCAAGCTGGCGCTGCTGGCGGACCGTCAAATCGAGCGATTGGTCAACTGGCGTTACAGTCGCGGTCTGCCACCGTTGCTCGCGGCGGGAGCCCCAGGGCTGAACACAGGTTTCGGTGGGGCGCAATTACTAGCCACATCGCTCGCGGCGGAAGCGCGCCTGCTCGGCACGCCGGCTTCGATCCAAACCATTTCTACCAACGCGAACAATCAGGACGTGGTGAGCATGGGTTGCATCGCCGCCAAGATGACGCGCACCGCGTTGCCGCTCGTTTGGAAATTGGTGGCCATTGAAGCCCTCGCGTTGGTGCAAGCCGCTGATGCGCGCGGGAAGGAAAAAGTCCTGGGCGGCGACTACCGCAAGCTTTACGAGTTGGTGCGGAGCGTTTCGCCAACGTTGGAGCGGGATCGTCCCCTCGCGGATGACATTGCGCGGGTCGTGACCTTGGTACAGTCTGAGGCAGCACAGCAGGATTGCCTGCGAGAAATGGAAAATCATGAAGCCGATTGAGACAGATGTTTTGGTCATCGGGGCCGGCCCGGCAGGCGCGATTGCCGCGGCCTCGTTGAAACGGGAGGGATTCAACCCGCTGGTGGTGGAGAAGCAACGCTTCCCGCGTTTCGTGATCGGCGAGAGCCTCCTGCCGCACACGATGGATATGCTGCAGCAGGTCGGGGTGATGGAGGCGGTGAAGGCGCAGGGTTACATGGAAAAGCACGGGGCGGTGTTCATGCGCGGTGATCAGGCCTGCAACTTCGATTTTGCCAATCAGTATTCGTCCGGCTGGAAATACACGTATCAGGTGCCGCGCGCTGATTTCGACAAGGTGGTTGCTGATGCCGTGGCGGCGCAGGGAGTGAACATTCTTTACGGTCACGGCGTTTCGGCCGTGAACTTCGTAAACTCCCACGTCGAGGTGAAAATTGATCAACCCGACGGATCGCAGCGTGATCTGAGCGCGCGGTTTGTGCTCGATTGCAGCGGTTATGGCCGGGTGTTGCCGCGGTTGCTTGATCTCGAAGTGCCGTCCAAGTTCCCGACGCGCGAGGCGCTCTTCTCGCATGTTACCGGAGATGTCCGTCCGCCCGAACGGGAACAGGGCAAAATCTGGATTTGCATGCATCCGCAGGACGCGTGGATCTGGATCATTCCCTTTTCCAACGGCAAGACCAGTGTGGGAGTGGTGGCGAAGCCGGAGTTCTTCCAGCGTTTTTCCGGAGACCCTGAGACTCAGTTCCGCGCGATCCTGATGAGTGATCCCAACGCTGCGGAACGGCTTTCGAAGGTTCAGTTGGCTTTTCCGCCTGAGCGCATCAAGGGTTACTCCTGTTCGGTGAAACAACTTTTCGGTCCGCACTACGCGCTCACGGGCAACGCCACTGAATTTCTCGATCCGATCTTCAGTTCCGGGGTCACGCTGGCGATGGAATCATCGCTCCGCGCTGCGAAACTGACGGCCCGCGAGTTGCGGGGTGAAACCGTCAACTGGCAGGTGGATTACACCGATTACGTGATGCAGGGCGTGGATACCTTCCGGGCCTACGTGCTGGCCTGGTATGAATCCATCCTGCCGACGATTTTCTTCAACGCGCGTCGCAGCCCGGAGATCATGCGGCAGATTTGCTCGGTGCTGGCCGGTTATGTCTGGGACAAATCGAATCCCTACGTCGCCCAACCCGACCGGGCGCTGGCGGTGCTGGCCAAGCTGGCCGCGGGCGGCGGCGCACGATCCACGGCAAATTGATCTGCGGTCGTGAATTATTTTTCCCGCGACAAGCAAAATGCCTTCGAGGCCAAATCCGAGGCGCAACGTATCGCGTTTGCGCCGGTGGTTTTTCAAGCCTGCCGCCTGCTCCGTAAGTATGGGCTGCTCGAAAAAGTCCAGCGTGGCGGTAGCAAAGGCCTGACGCTGGAGGAAATCGTCGCTGGCACGGACGTGCCGCGTTACGGGGTGAAGGTGCTGGTCGAAGCCGGCCTCGGCATCGGTTTGTTTTGTCTCAACGAAGAGCGTTTCACGCTGACCCGGCTCGGTTACTTCATCCTGCGCGATCCGATGACGCACGCGAACATGGATCTCGCCCACGACATTTGTTATCGGGGACTCTTTCATCTAGAGGAAGCGATCGAGCAGGGGCGTCCCGCTGGTCTGAAAACATTGGGTGATTGGAAGACGTTTTACGAAGGGCTTGCGTCCCTGCCTCCGAAGCAGCGCGAAAGCTGGCTCGCGTTTGATCATTATTACTCAGACCAGGCGTTTCCGGCTGCGCTGCCGCTGGTGTTTGCCGACAAGCCCAAGCGTCTGCTCGATGTGGGTGGCAATACCGGCAAGTTCGCGGTGCAATGCGTGAAGCACGACCCGAATGTCCGCGTGACCATCGCTGATCTGCCCCGACAACTGGAACTCGCGCGCACATACATTCGCGCGCAGGGGCTCGAAGACCGCGTGGATTTCTTCGCGGTGGACGTGCTTGATGAAGCGCGGCAACTACCGGGCGGCTACGATGCGATCTGGATGAGCCAGTTCCTCGATTGTTTCTCGCTGCCGCAGATCGAATCCATTCTGCGCCGGGCGGGCAGGGCTTTGTCCTCCAGCGGTTCGCTGCATATCCTGGAACTGTTCTGGGATCGGCAGCCGAATGAGACCGCCGCGTTTTGTCTCCAACAGACTTCGCTCTACTTCACCTGCATCGCCAATGGAAACAGTCAGATGTATCACTCAGCTGATTTGTTAAAGTGTCTGACGGCCAGCGGCCTGAGCTTGGTTGAAGAACGCGATCAGGTTGGCCAGTTCCACACCTGGCTCAAGTGCCGAAAGGCCTGAGCGCGAATCTTCAGCCTTCGGCTTTTTTTGATTCCCCATCCCTGCTGGCATGGCTGATGCACCCTTGGCAGGTGAGTCAGCCGGTTCGTATGGATTGCCAAACTGCCTTTGGCCCATTGGCGATGCGAGTCGTGACACCCGGTTGGCCGACAAAACCATGCTTGCACAAAACAAACAATCGAATAGCGAAGGACTGGTCGTCGGGGATCGCCGTCTCGGCGCGGTGCTGCGATTCCTGACGGCCAGTGGTCTTCGCCCTGCTTTTTATGCCCACTGTTGAAACCATTTCCAGCCGGCCCGACGCTCAGCGCCACGTCGAAGTGGCTTTGAGCCTTGTGCCGGAAACCAAATCAAAGCTGGCCCATCTGCCGTCGCACCCAGCCGTGACGCCTCTCCGCCCCGTTAAGTGGTCGGAATTCGCAACGGACTGGCTCGATACTCCCGCGGCCCACTGTTCGCCGCTGGATGATTATTGAACGGTCGCTGACGGGATTGGGACAGTTGCTGGCCGTCACTTAACGGACCATCAATTCTTTCGGGTCTTCGCCCTTCAATCCGTATTTCATCGCGAAACGCAGCAACCCGATGCTGTAAGGCGAGGTCGAGGCCGCGCCGCTGAAGATACGGCCCATGTGTTTGTTCATGTGCGGGAAGAGCAGTTTCACCAGAAAGTTATCGCGCATTTTCTGTCCGACCTTGAAGCAGGTGAAGAGTCGTCCGTTGTAGTAGTAGCTCACGATCTCGTGCCACGTCTTGAGGTGATGCTTCTCTTCTTGTTCGTAATGTTGGAACGCTTCGTGGGAACCATCATGAATGGCGTTGGCCAGCAGAAACGCCCCCTGCATTCCGAGAAACAAGCCGCTCGAAAACACCGGATCAATAAACCCCGCCGTGTCGCCTACCAACACCCAGCCGTCGCCGAACATGCGGTCGGAAACGAGCTGGTAATTGGCGTACTCCATGACTGGTGTAATCCGCTTCGCGTCGCGCGCCACGACTTTCAGCACCGAATCCTGTTTCAGCAGGTTGTCGTAGCGCTCCTCCTTGGTCGCGCCGAACTTTGGCAGATGTTCGGCACTGACGACCATCCCGAGCGACACGCGACCTGGCAGCGGAATCCGCCAACTCCAGCCGTGATCCAGCCGGGTCGTATGCACGTGACCTTCATATTCCAGTTGGGTCTTGTCCACGTGCGCGAACAACGCCGCATCCTTTCGCGCGCCTTCCTCGCTCGCAATGCCCAGCAGCTTTGGCAACAAGCGCACGCGACCCGTGGCATCCACGATGAGATCGGGATGCTCTTTGAAGAATCCGCCCGTGCCGGACAGCGTTTCCTGGGTCAAACGCACGCGGTCGGTGCTGGTGATGCGCTCGACGTTGGCCGGTGTTTCATAAACCATCGCTGTAGGCATAGGTGGCCGTGGTGCCGGTGAGGTTTTTGAAGAAGAAGGAAAAATTGATCTCGTCACTCAGGTTGAAGGTCGCTCCCGGCTTGAACACGCTGAAGTCGCGCACCGTTTCCTCCACCCCGAGCTTTTGCAGCATGGGAATGATGGCGGGCACGAGGGATTCGCCGACGATGAGCGGTGCGCCCTTGGGCTTGTGCCAGATGGCCACGCGCAGTCCTGCGCGACAAAGCAAAATGGCCAGCGTGCTGGCCGCCGGGCCGCCACCGAGGATGGCGACGGTGTTGATTTTGTGTGAATGACAGTTGCAACTCATGGTGTTGGGGCGGACGCGCGACGCCTGCATAATGAGGGAGACAGATGACTATTTTCAAGTCTGCTTCCAGCCGCCCGCCAATCTTTGGCATCGCGGCGCGGGTGGGTCTATGTTAAGCCTTGATGCGAGTTATGAGTGCTCCGGTCACAACTTCCACGTCAGGTGGCGGGACGAACCTTTCCTGCTTCACCCGCGCGGTGACGAATGTGCTGGCCGAAGAGCCGGCGCTCGAGGCGGTCACCATTGATCGCACTCACCAGAAGATCTCCGTAGCTACGCTGGGCCGGACGGACGTGGAAAAACTGAGCGCGCGCATCTCGACCCAGTTTCAGCAGGCGCAGGAAACCGCCGCCGGACAGACCTGCTCGTTGCTCAGCGGTGCGGGCGATTGTCTGACGTGCGAGACCCCGCTAACCGAGTTGGAACGCAGGAATATCACCATCCAGCACACGAGTTGCACGACCACCATTGCACGGGTCACCTGCCCAACCGCGCCCCGATTCTGGCGCTGGCGCAATTTGCCATTCCCCAAGGTCGTCCAGCGCGACGTGGAGTTTCTCGAACACGCGGATGACGAACACGGCCACGACCACGCGGACGAGTGGAAGGCGCAACTCGCGCTGGCCGCCGCCTGCGGCGTGTTGGGTTTGCTGGCAGCTTATGTTGTTTCGCCCGCTTGGCGGATTCCGGTGTTCGCGCTGAGTTATCTCGCCGGCGCGTGGTTTCCCGCCGAGGAAGTCTGGGAACGATTGCGTCAGCGGGCGATTGATGTGCATTTCCTCATGCTGGCCGTGGCAGCGGGTGCGGCCGGTATCGGTGCCTGGGCCGAGGGCGCGACGCTCCTATTTCTTTTTTCACTGTCCGGCGGGCTCGAACATTACGCCTTGGGTCGGACGCAAAAGGAAATCCGTTCGCTCTTCCGTGAGGCGCCGAAGACCGCCACCGTGCTTGATGCGCGCGGTGGTGAGAGCGAAGTGAAGGTCGAATCGCTCAAGACCGGAATGCGCCTGTTGGTGAAACCGGGTTCACAATTCCCGGTGGATGCGGAAGTGTTGAAAGGCGGTACAGCTGCAGACGAATCGAATCTTACCGGCGAAGCCACGCCCGTGGAGAAAGCTGTGGGCGATTCCGTCCTGGCAGGCACGATGAACCTGTGGGGCGCGGTTGAAGTCACGGTGCTGCGACCCGCCGCCGAAAGTTCGCTGCAAAAAATCATCCATCTCATCCGTGAGGCGCAACAGCAGAAAGCACCGTCGCAACAGTTCACGGACAAGTTCAGCACCTACTACACCTACGGCGCGTTGGCGTTGTCCGCGGTGATGTTCTTTGTTTGGTGGCTGGGTTTCGGATTGTCGGCCTTTGCTTCGGATGGTGTGGTCAAAAGTGCGTTCTATCGCACGATGACGTTGCTGGTCGTGGCATCGCCTTGTGCGCTGGTGCTTTCGATTCCGTCGGCAGTGCTGGCGGCCATTGCGTGGGGCGCGCGGCATGGCGTTTTGATTCGCGGCGGCGCGGCGGTGGAAAAGCTCGCCGATGTGAACGTCGTGGCGCTCGACAAGACCGGCACATTGACCACCGGCGAATTGCGCGTCGAGAAGGTGGAGAGTTTTCCACCCGGACGTGAAGGGGAAATTACCCAACTGGCCTACTCACTGGAGAAACTGTCCACGCACCCGCTGGCCCGCGCGATTACCCGTCACGGCAAGCAGCAGAATCTGGCGCTGGTGGAATTCGAGCAATTCGAGTCGGTCACAGGCCAGGGATTGAAGGCACGCCGCAACGGGGAGGTTTGCTGGTTGGGGCGTCGTGAATGGATCGCGGCGGCGCACGCGTCAGCCACCATTGATCAAGTCCCGCCCACGGAGGCGGGCTTGTCGGAAATCTGGCTGGCACAGGGCGGATTGCTGGGGCGGCTGATTCTGCGTGATGACATTCGGCCACAGGCCCGTCTCGTTTTGGATGAATTGCGCAAGGAGGGCTTGAAGAGTGTTGTGCTTACCGGGGATCGCCGGGCGACGGCGGAGCATTTGCGCTCCGAGCTGCAATTGGATGAAGTTCGTGCCGAGTTGAAGCCCGAGGACAAGGTCGCCGCCATCAAGAGCCTCAGCGATGCCGGCAAACTCGTCGCGATGGTGGGCGACGGTGTGAACGACGCTCCCAGCCTCGCCATGGCGCATGTCGGCGTGGCGATGGGTGCGCGCGGGTCGGACGCCGCGCTGGAGCAGGCCGATGTGGTGTTGATGCACGACCGGCTGGAAAACTTTCTGGCGGCGTTCCGGTTAAGCCAGCGCGCCCGTCGCATCATCCGGCAGAATCTGGTGGTTTCGCTCGGCACAGTGGCGGTGCTTGTGGTGTTTGCGTTGATCGGCAAGATTCCGTTGCCCGTGGGTGTGGTTGGTCACGAAGGCAGCACCGTGGTCGTGGTGATGAACAGTCTGCGCTTGTTGTTCAGCCGAACGACGAAACCTTCCTAGCTTCCACTCTGGGGACAAACGCAGCGGTTACAGTTTTGTGGGCGGGTTGGTGGTCGGCGATTTCGATTCGATCCAAACCGCATCATTCAGGTAAGCCTGTGCGTAAGCGTAAGGCAGGAAGCCGTCGCGCCCGCCGCGGTTAGTGTTGCGAAAGATGAACACGCCCCCGCCCGGTTGTGCGCTGTCATCCCGGTAACCAACCAACAAGACACTGTGCCCGTCGAAGACATCCTCGGGCGGACACATCTGAAGCACGTCGTCTTGCCACTTGTCTTGCTTGGGCCAACGGAAGCCGCCGCAGACCGGCCAGCCGGCGTTGAGCGTTTGTTTGATCCCGGCAAATTCATCGTTGCTCAAGCCGGTGTCCACGTTCCACTTTTTGATCCAGTGCAGGTGCAGGCCAAGCGCCAGCTTCGCTTTGGCTTCGGCCTGGACTTCGGTGCTGGGTGAATTCGTGGCGTTGAATGCGGCTTGATAGGGCATTTGCGTTTCGGGGCAAATTCCGTGCATGGCGAAACCGGCCCACATGTCGGAAAAGAACCCACCGTCCCGCGCACCGCGACCGGTCTGGTTCGCGGCCCAGTTCAGGAACTCGACGCTCAATCGCTCGCCGCGTTGTTGCGCATTGGCCACGGCAAATTCTAACTCGCCGGTGAACGTAAAGACCGAGCACGTGGGCCGGCTGCCCTGATTGCGGGGAGGCAATCCCCATTGATCGAACTTGGATCGGAGATCAACCTTCGCCGGCAGAGGCTGCAACGGGGTTGAATTCGTAGCGGCTGTGGCCGCAGGATTTGCAATCAGACCGAGGCCAAGGACGGCCAACACAATGCGCAGGTTGTGGCGGCGGGGATCGATTTGCATTTACGGAGAATGAGCCTGCCGGTGTTTCGTTTGAAGAACAATCTGCTGCGAAGATCTGCATCTCTACCAACTGCGAAATGACAAGTCGTGATCGTGCGGCCACTCACTATTTGGCTGGCCCGCTGATCGCGCCCAGAGGCAACCGGGCCGAACGGGACAACGAAGTCCCGAGGAAATCCCTCTCGCCCGTGTCGAGTCCGAATTGTGTACGCAAGTCCAGCCCGCCCGCGCTGGCTGGTGAGTATTTGAGCGGATGGAAGGCGCGCAACTGCTCCAGACCTACACGTTCTCCCGTGCGCACCGTTCGCGGATGAGCACTCAGAGCGGGCGCTGCCATCAGGCCGACGGGTCGGCCTGCCACCAATTCCTGGCCGATCTTCTGCCGCCATTCGTCGAGTGTGGCAAAGGCCTGTTCATCCCAGACAATCTGCATCGGTCCGCCTTCGCGCCAATACAGGTTGTTTTCAAACCGGATTATTTCATGAGACCAAAAGACACGCAGAGGAACGGCCGGGCCTTGGCCGACGAAGATGTTGTTGCGGAAGGATGCTTCGACCTCGGTGCCGTAAACCGCCGCCGCTTGATCGCTCCACGGGCCGATGATCACGGTGTTGTTGTAAACCTCCAGGCCGGTCATGCGTGAGCCATCACTGCGGACCCACAAGCCGGCGTACGTGCGGCTCTTGCGCGAGTCGTTCTCGGAGATGTTGAAGCGCACCACGTTTCCCCGATCCGCATGCGAGGCGTAGGCGTAGGTATAAACCATCAATCCCGGTCCGTCGTTGTCATGGCTATAGTTGTATTGGAGCACGCACTCAATACAACCGCCGTCGAGATCGAAACCGCCGCCGTCCCGGCTGCTGGTGCGGTTGGCGAAACTTTCGCAATGCTGGATGATCACGCGCCGTGAAGCGCAGGTCCAGATGCCCACGCCGCCGCCGGTGTTGGAACGGCACTCGGCGCCGTTGCTCCATGCCTTGCAATGTTCGATCAATCCGCCATCCACCTGATAAAGCACCATGCCGCTGCCGGAATGATTCTTCAGATAATTGGGATCGCCGGTGTTGTTGAAGGCGCGACAGCGACTCACCTGCACATCGGCGTGGGCATAGTTGGTGGCGTCGTAAGGCAGCCGTCCGGCCACTTCCATGCCCCCGCGAAGATTGTCGTGCATCGCGCAATCAATGATCCGCACATTCGAGAAACCGCTGTGGTCCCCCGCTCACCCAGATGCCGAAAATCCCGAAGCCGTGAACTTCCAGGTTTTGCAACCGCAGATATTCGAGGCGCTCGCCCGTCGTCAGCCGGTTGTCGCACGCCACGCCATACCCGGCGTTGTTCGTGCGGCCGGCCCCCACCACGATGAGATTTTCAATCACCACGCCGCCGGCATTCTCGATGGTGATGCCGTTGGACCGGCCAGCCAGAATCGTCGCGCGCCCGGCGCCAAAAGAGCCGATGATCACCGGGTCGCGGAGCGTGCCGGCATCCTCGCTCGTCAGGTGGAGATTGCCGGCAAAGGATTTCCCGGCTTCAAACAACACGCGATCACCGGGATGAAACCGCGCGTTGTTGACCCGCTCGATGGTCTGCCACGCACTTGCCTTGGTAGTACCGCTTGCGCGGTCATCACCTTTTACGCGGACGAAATAATCCGTCGCGGCGACCGGACCGGCTGCCAGCATCAACGCGAAGAGGCCACCCGCCCACAATGCAGGGGTGTGATGCCAGAGAATCGGGATGCTCACGCCGCTGAGCTTAACGCTCATGCGCTGGCCTGTCACTCCGTGACTCGTGACCCGCCAGAACCGTTGCGTTTTGCCCAACTGCTCTATGGACTCCCAACCAGCAACTACGATGGCCCTTGATCCTCGCGCCCGCGCCGCTCGTCATGTACGAAGGCTTGTTGCGCACGCTTCAATTGGGGCTGGATCAGGTTTCCGTCAGGCGGACTGCAGCCGAAAGTTTCCCGAAGGTTTTTGCCATTTATGAAACCTTGGCGGACTCAATTGTGTTTCAATACTGGGTAGCGTCGGGCAGTGTTTGAGGCACGCGTCGTCAGGTGATTTCCCAAGCTGGGAGAAAATGGATTCGGAATTGAAACCATCACAGGGAACTGCAAAACGCAGTTTCCGGCGGCGGGTGTTGCTTGGCTGTGCCTTCGGTTGTGTGGGAGTTGTGTTGCTGTTGGTCGCGGTCATCGTTCTCGTCGTATCCTTTCTTGCCCGAGTGCCGAATTCTTACCCACTGGCCACGCATCCCATTGCTGCCGTCACGACCAGAACAAATCTGGGTGGTGGGCTCGACGGATTTGAATCGCCGTATCTCGGTCACACGGGCAGTTGGGACGGGAAGGGTGGGTCGATGTTCGGTGGTTCGAAGACCAACAACCTGGACACGGAGCGCGCGATGGGACTGCGTTGGACATTTATGCCGGTGCATTGGCGCGCGCTGGAGCCGGGCGGTCCGGTGGATTTGAATCTCGAAACACCGCTCGCGTGGCAGGCGCTGGATGCGTTTGTCATCGGGGCACAGGAACGGGGGTTGAACGTGCTGATGCAAGCGCCCGTGGTGGGCGGGAATGCCGGCGGCCCGCCTGCTTGGGCAGGGCAACGTGAGCCGGGGAAGTCCTCACCGGCGAACGTGGAGGCGGTGGTAGAGTTTGCGGGCAAACTCGCGGAGCGGTATCGCCCCGGCGGCACACTCGCGCGGCGACAGGGTTGGGGCGAACGATATGGAGTTCGCGCTTGGGAACTCGACAATGAGCCGGAGAGTTATCGCACGCACTGGAAAGGACAGGCCGCGGATTACGCCGAGTTCGTCACTCGTACCACGGCTCGAATCAAGGCCGCCGACCCGCAGGCCGTGATCGTTGCGCCGGGACTCGCGGGCGGAAAGCACGGGCTATCGTGGCTCGAAGCCACGCTTGATGCTTCGGCGATGGCCGGTTCGCCTGCGTTCCGGGCGCAAGGTAAGGCCTACTCCATCGGCCCGGTAATTGATGTGGTGAGTCTCCACAATTATGAGGGGCTGGATTCGGCTTTCTCCAATGAGCCACGGACCATCGGGCAGGTGCTTGACGACGTGAGCGGCGTCTTTGAGAAATGGGAGCAGCGCGTTCCTGGCTTCACCTACGCGCGGAAGCAAGAGTATTGGCACACGGAGGGGAATTTTGATTTTCTGGGCATCCTCTCGGCCGAACGCAGAGCAGCGTGGCGATTCCAATTTTTCACCCGCGCGTTTGCGGCGGGCATCCGCAAAGTCTGCGTGATGGATGCATCCCCGCCGGAGCAAAAGGCAGTGCGAGCTTACGTGGACGCGCTGCCGAATCCGTTTCCGATGCTGGCGGCGACGAGCGAAATCAAATTGATTCGTGGGCACGTATCTGTGTTTCGCCACTTGGATGGTGCCGAACCAGGCGCTGGGCAGGTTTGGATCGTCTGGCCGCTGGCCAATACCGGGGATGCAACTGTTGAAATCCCTGCGCACCGACCGCAGGTGCAAGTGGTATTCGTTGATGGGAGCTCCCGGAGTTTGACGGCGAGTAGAGACCGGGTGCGACTCGACTTGAAGGGAGACCCCAAGCTGGCACCGGCGGCGTTGGTGATTGACCGCCCGGTCCGCCCCGGGAACTGACCTTGCTTGGTGTTCGTCGGAAACTCTCGGGGACTTCGCCTGTGGTTTTCGCGGATTTGAACACGGTGAACAGAATCACCCGAGCCGAGATGCTAGGGCTTGCCGGGTGATTGAATGGGCAAACTGATTGGCAGGCGCCGGGCGTGGCTACAGCTTCGACTTGGAGGTCCGACCTCGAGTTGGGAGGCTCGCGTCGGTCGGGTGCGCGGAAGAAGTCAGGTTGCCGGCTTGGTATTATTCGTTCAGTCCCCAATGACGGAAGGCCACGGGTTCTTCCATGATTTGGGCCAAAACATCGGTGATGACTCCGGCCCGGCGGTTCATCTCGGCTTCGAGCGCGAGCTCGTTGAGGGCCGGATGGTCCTCGTTGCTGGAGAGAAGCGTCGTCTCAGACGTGATAAGTGAAACCACAACCTGACTTTTTCCGCTCGCCGGTTTGGTGATCTGGTTCGGCAGGCAGCTCATATTGAAACCTCCTACGCCAATACCGGGCTGTGTCTCATCCTATTTTGTCAAAAACGAGTCCAAAATTGTCCCACGGCCCGTCGGGAGAGTTGACTTGGCGCCCGGTTCGTCGCCAGAGTTTTGGAAATGCAATCAACCTTTTCCAGCGGGGGCGTCGGTCTTCGACGTTACCGGGCGGAGGACGTGGACGTTTTGTTTGAAGCGGCGCGCGAATCGGTGCGGGAGTTGTCTGCGTGGATGCCTTGGTGTTCGGAGAATTACTCCCGCGCCGATAGTGAGGCGTTTGTGAAGTCGCGCGGAGCCGAGTGGGACCGGGGGGAACACTACAGTTTTGTGATTTACGACACGGCCAAGGGCGGGTTTCTCGGGAGCGTGGGTTTGAACTTCATCAATCCGGTGCACAAGTTTGCCAATCTCGGTTACTGGGTGCGCACGACCTGGACCGGGCGCGGGGTGGCGACGACCGCCGCCCGGCTGGCAGCGCGCTTTGGCATCGCGGAACTGGGCTTCAACCGGATCGAGATCGTGACGGCGGCGGGCCACGTGGTGAGCCAGCGCGTGGCGAAAAAAGTTGGCGCTACCTGCGAGGGGATCCTGCGCAGGCGCCTGATGATTCACGGGCAGGTGCATGATGCGGTGTTGTTTTCCCTGGTGGCGGAGGATCTGAAATGAGCGGACGGACCCGGCTGGATTCGCCGCGGTTGATTTACTAGCTTCTGGCGCATGAACCCAAGTTCCCGTCCTGGTGCTTACGCATGGCTCGTCGTCATGCTGCTCGTGCCGGTGGCGCTGTTGAATTATCTCGACCGCCAGATGCTGGCCACGATGAAGTCATCCATGGTGGGCGACCTCCCGAGCATCGCGAACAAGGCGGACTGGGGACTGGTGCTCGGCTGCTTCAAATGGACCTACGCGGCGCTGAGTCCGTTCGGCGGTTACATCGCCGACCGGTTCAGCCGGCGGCACGTGATTTTCGCGAGTCTATTCATCTGGTCGCTCGTGACGTGGTGGACGGGGCACGTCACGACTTTTCATGAACTCCTGGCCGTGCGTGCGTTGATGGGCATCAGCGAGGCATTCTACATTCCGGCGGCGTTGGCGTTGATCGCGGATTATCATCAAGGGTTGACGCGGTCACGGGCGGTGGGTCTGCATCAGACGGGAATTTACCTGGGCCAGATTCTCGGTGGCTATGCGGGATATGTGGCGGACTCGCCGGAGCATGGCTGGCGTTGGGCCTTCTCCACGTGCGGCATGATCGGAGTCATTTACGCGCTGCCGCTCCTGGCGCTGTTGCGAAATCCGGCCAAGGAAGCGGTGGCCGTGGCGGCAGCCGCGTCCGCGCCGAGCCGGGGAGTCCTGCGCGGATTGTTCGGCAACCGAAATTTCATATTGCTGGTGCTTTACTTCACGTTGCCGGCGATTGCGGGCTGGGTGGTGCGGGATTGGATGCCGGACATTCTCAAGGAGAAATTCGGAATGGGGGCGGCGGGCAAATCCGGCCTCAGCCAGGGTGCCGCCGGGGTGAAGGCGGTGGTTTACGTGCAGGTGGCTTCGCTCATCGGGGCGGTGATTGGCGGCGCGCTGGCTGATCGCTGGATGGGACGGACGGCGCGCGGCCGCATTTTCACCAGCGCGATTGGAATGATGTTGTTTCTGCCCGCACTGTTCTGTGTGGGTGATGCCGGGACGCTCGGTGTGGCCGTTTTTGGATTGGTGATCTTCGGCTTGGGCTGGGGATTCTTCGACTGCAACAACATGCCGATTCTCTGCCAGATCGTGCGCCCCGAATGGCGGGCGACCGGCTATGGCGTCATGAACCTGGTGAGCATCAGTTGCGGGGGATTTGGGGACTGGGGGTTTGGGGCGTTGCGGGACCGGCACGTGCCGTTGAATGTGATTTTTGGGGCGTTTGCCGGAGTGGCATTGCTGTCGGTGCTGCTGGTCTTGCTCATCAAACCGGCGACACCTGAAAATCGTCGTTGATTTTCCCGGTCCAGAGACGCTACCTTGTGCGCCGGTGTCGGGGCGTAGCGTAGCCTGGCTAGCGCGCTTGTTTCGGGTACAAGAGGTCGTGAGTTCGAATCTCACCGCCCCGACCACTTTTCTCCCAGCCAACCTCCTCGCTCGTGACTCCTATCTCCATTCTGAATTGGATTTTGGGATTAGTTTCGCCTTCTTTCTCTCTACCGCGCGCGTGTTATTTGGCTTTTGTTATTCGTGGCCGTGGCTGTTGGGGCATTATTTTGGCGCTTCCAGACGCAGCATAATTGCTGAGGTATTAGTTTGGTTGGGAGTAGTTGGATTTGTTTCAGCTCTGGTCTCATATTGGGCTGCGCCGAATTTTGATAGTGCAATATCGGCCTTTGCGAGCGCGGATCTGGCTCCGGGAGCGGTTATGCGGTCGAGAGGATTGCCGGTTTTGTGAAACGAACCACGCACCTAAACAAGATCCGATGAGAACGCAGAGCGGTTAGTTGGTGAGTTGTTTGCTCAGGCCTTTTCGTTCACCGCTTCGAGGACGAAATAGAATTCACTCCCTTTGCCCAACTGGCTGCGCACGCCCACGCGGCCGCCGTGGGCCACGACGATTTCCCGCGCGATGGACAAACCCAGACCGACGCCGGTTTTTGCCTGGCCTGGCACGCGATAGAAGCGGTCGAAGATGCGGCCTTGATACTCCTCGGCGACGCCCGTGCCCTCATCGCGAACGGTGAATTGCACGCCGGTGTTGTCGTCGTCGGCCACGGCGGTAATCGCAATGCTCGCGCCGGGCGGGGAATGTTTCAGGGCGTTGGAGATGAAGTTGTGGAAGACGTGACCGATTTGCTGGCGATCCACGGCGACGTCGGGCAGGCCACCTTGCACTTCGGTGGTGATCTTGAATCCCTGCGGCACGGCGTTGCGGCGCGCTTCCTCGGCGATGGTTTTAACGAGGTCCGCCGGTTGCACGGGCTCACGGGTAAGACTGGCGGCGCCGGTTTCGAGGCGGGCAATGTCGAGCAGCGCGTCGAGGATGCGGAGCAGGCGCTCGGAATCGCGGCGGGCGGTTTGGATCAATTCGTTCTGCCGGCCGGTGAGCGGGCCGAGGCTTTTTTCCAGCAACATGTGCAGCACCATGCGCACGCTGGTGAGCGGGGTTTTGAGTTCGTGACTGACGGTGGCCACGAGGTTGGTTTTGGCGTCGTCGAGCAGGCGGAAGCGGGTGACATCGTGCAGCACCACGGCGGCGCCAACGGGTTTGCCGCCCGGATCACGCATGAGATGGATGCGCGGCAGAAAGGATTTTTCGCGTTCGTTGAGCCGCAGAGCGAGGACCTCGTTGAAGCTGTCCGGAACAAAGTCGCGTTGTCCGCGGATGACGCCCATGGCGGCGTCGGTGAGCTTGGAGGGCAGGGCGGCGTCCAGCGCGAGTTGGGCGCTCAACTCCTGCGCGGCGCGGTTCTTGAGTTCAATGCGACCGCTGGTGTCGAGGATGAACACGGGGTCGGAGAATGAAGCCAGCGCCGCCTCCATCGTGTGGTGCAACCGGACGATTTGTTCGTTGATGCCCTGCCGGTACTCGCTCAACTGGGCGGCCATCTTGTTGAAGGTGATGGCCAGGTCGCCCAACTCATCCTGTGACAGGACAGGGACGGTCAGGTCGAGCTTGCCTTCGCCGATTTCGCGGGCGGCCTTGGTCAGGGTCTGGATGGGTTGGAGGATGGCCTTGCCGAGTTTGAAACTGGCGTAGGCCGAGATGAGGAGGGCGACAAACAGGCCGACGATCATGAGGCTGGTGATCGTCCGGTTGTTTCGTTGGAACGTGGCGCCGGTGGCAAAAATGTTCGTGCGGATGGTTTCGCGCATGCTGTTCAGCGACCGCTTGAGCGCGTCCGTAACCGCGATGCTCTCGTTATATTTCTTGTCCTGGTCGGCGCGGCTGACGTTCGTTTCAAACATCTGCATCCCCACGCGACGCAGGGCGGCGAAATTGGTCTGGAGTTGCAGGGCGACGGTCAATTGGGACGCCACCGCGTTGGTCAGTTGCGTCTGCAATTTTTCCTCGAAGATCCGGCGGTTGGTATCAAACATCAGTTGGGTCGAACTCTTTTCCTCCTTGCGCGAGCGGTCGAGGGCCGCGTCCATCCGTTCGACGGCGAGGATCATTTCCACCGCGGCGGAGTCGCTCTGGTAATTTTCGGTGATCGTCTGGCCCACCGTACTGGCCAGCCGCGAGAACAGGAACAACGCGAAGGCGCCCACCGCGATCAGGATGATGATGAACGGAATCAGGCGGAGAAAAATGCGGGTGCGCAACATGAGCCGGGCGGCGGGCGGAGGCCGGGTTTAGAGATTCAGCTTTTTTTTGCGTTCGTAGAGGGTGCCGCGCGAAATGCCCAGCACCTGGGCGGCTTCCTCCATCGTGGTGGTTTGCGCGAGCACACGGCGGATGTGTTCGTTCTCGAGTTCCTCCAGCGGGATTTTCATGCCCACATGAAGGTCGTTTTGCGGCGGGGCGTTTCCCGGCTGGCTGAGTTGTTCGGGCAGGTCGGACAATTCGATCCGGTTGCCGGACGCGAAGATGACCGCGTGTTCGATCACGTTGCGCAGTTCGCGGAGATTTCCGGGCCAGGCGTAACGCTGGAGGGCCGTTTGGACTTCGGAGGAAAAGCCGCCGAGCCGTTTGCCACACTGGCCGCCGAAGAAATTTAGGTAGCTGGCGGCCATTTGTTTCAAATCGTGCGGGCGCTCGCGCAACGGCGGCATGCGAATGGAGACCACGTTCAGGCGGTAAAACAGATCTTCGCGAAAGAGCTTTTCGCGCACGGCGGTTTCGAGGTTGCGATTGGTGGCGGCGATGACGCGCACATTGGCGCGGCGGGTCTTGGCTTCGCCGACGCGCTCGTATTCCTTTTCCTGGAGCAGCCGCAGCAGCTTGGGCTGGATCTCCAGCGGCAGTTCGCCGATCTCGTCCAGGAAGAGAGTGCCGCCGTCCGCCGCGGCCACTTTGCCCCAGGAATCATTGATGGCGCCGGTGTAAGCGCCTTTGACGCGGCCAAACAATTCGCTCTGGAGCAGTTCCGCCGACAGGCTTGGGCAACTGATGGTCACGAACGCCTTGTCCCGTTGCGGACTGTGGTCATGAATGGCGCGGGCGAGGACGCTCTTGCCCGTGCCACTCTCGCCCAGCAACAGAACCGTGGCCGGTGAGGCCGCCGCTTTGAAGGCGAGATAGAACGCCTTTTCCATGGCTGGTTCGACGGTTTCCACGCTGGCCGGCGGGGAATCGTTGGAGAGGCGCGCTTCGAGGTTGGCTACGCGGCCTTCGAGCTGCCGGGTCCGGGCAATTTTGCGCAAGGCCTGCCGCACCTGCTCCGGGGTGAAGGGTTTGGGCAGGTAGTCCGAAGCCCCGCGTTGCATCGCCTCCACGGCACTTTCAATCGAGGCAAAGGCGGTGAACACCACCACATCGAGGTGCGGATTGTTCCGCAACAAGTCCGGGAGCACATCGAGTCCGTTGACGCCGTCGAGTTTCAAATCGAGGAAGGCGATGTCGAACTGCGCTTTTTCCACTTCGCGCAGGGCAGTGGGAGCGTCCGCCGCCCCCACGACCTCGTGACCGAGGTCCTGCAACATCACACTCAACGTGCTGCGGATGCTGTCTTCATCGTCAATAATCAGAATTCGCATGGGACTGGGCCGCTCTGGTTCCGGGTTCGTCTTCCGATAATCTATACCTATCATTGCGCGCAACGCGAGCAGGTTTCCCGCCGTCGAGGGCAGGACTTGAAATTAAACCGCAAAGGCGAAGTTGCACGTCCGGCCACGACGTTCGTTTGATCGATTTCTGGCGCCTGCGCGTTCAGTTTTCTCACAATCGACGAGCGCAGTTTCCGCCGCCAAATCCACGCAAAAAAAACTTTGCAGCATCACGCGCACTTCATTCGGAAATAAATGCGGAAGCGAAGGGCAATTTCTCCTTTGAAACATGGCTTTTTGAGGCGGTGGTCGGAGCGCCGAGCACTCGGAGCGGGTGGCGGGGCAGGTGTCGGGAGGCAGGATCGGCCGTGGTGGCACTGACGGTGCTAAATCGCGCTTGTGCGAGACCGGATCGCGCCGAATAGTTTCGGGCGGCGGATTCGGTGACCGGAAAAGTCGTTTGTTGTATGCAGAAATTTGTTTTTCCCAGAATCATCCTGCCGATTGCGTTGGGGCTGACGGGGCTGGTGCTTATGGAAGCCCGGGCTGCCGCCGTGGTTACTGCCATGCCGATCACGCTCGCGTGGAAAGCTGCGAATGATCCCACGGTGAGCGGCTACGCGATCTACTATGGCCCAACCAATCAGCCTGCCACCAATCGCGTTGATGCCGGGACGGGCACGAGCGTCACGTTGTTCGGTCTGAAGGCCAATGTCGGATACCGGTTTTTCGCCGTTTCCTATAGCGCGGCCGGTTTGCAGAGCGTCCCCTCCAACGAATTACTGCTGGCCCCGCCGGCGATTTCGCGCCTGCAACTTGCGCGGAAGGCTGATGGCAGCATGCAACTCAATGCCAAGGCCGCGCCGGGGACGACTTGTAGCATCCTCTTCACCTCCAAATTGCAGCCACAGTCGCTTTTATCGTCTGGTCCTGGGCGCGCAACCGTTGTTCGGGCCGTTGCAAATTCAGCGGCAGCCCGACGGCAATATGCTCTTGTCCATGAAGGCACCTCCGGGGACAAGTTGCCGGCTGCTCTATGGGTCCACGCCCAATCCCTTACTGTGGCAGACCCTCAAGAACGTCACCGCCGACGCCGATGGCAACGCAGCCGTCTTGGATACCACGGCCCGTTTGTCATCCCGCCGATTTTACCGCATGGCCATGCCATGATGGACGCCAGGGAGCATGCGGGGGCAACGCCCGACGTTGCCCCCGCATGGCGGTCGTGTTTAGATTCCGTCCGTGTCAACTGTTGCTGTCCCCACGTCGTCATTGATTTATGACCTGTCCTCCATTCTTGAACGGCTGCAACTCGAATGCCTCTTCGGCCGGCAGCAACCGTTGGAGGTCGAACTAGGCTGCGGCGATGCCAGCTTCCTGGCGGAGTACGCCGCCCGGCATCCCGAACGGAATTTTCTCGGCGTCGAACGGCTGCTGGGCCGCATCCGCAAGCTGGATCGCAAGGGGCGGCGGGCAGGGCTGACGAATGTGCGCGGGGTGCGCATCGAGAGCGCGTATTTTCTGGAGTTTCTCCTGCCGGCGAATTCGGCGGTGGCGGCGCATATCTATTTCCCCGACCCCTGGCCCAAGTTGAAACATCGCCGGCATCGGCTGATTAACGAGGGATTTACTGCCTTGACCTGGCGCGCGCTGGTGCCGGGTGGGGTGGTTTTTCTGCGCACGGACGACGAGAATTATTTCCAGCAGATGATGGAAGTGTTTGGAGCTGACCGCCGATTTCAACCCGCCGAGACACCCGCCGAACTGGCTGCCGTGCGGACGGATTTCGAGCAGGAGTTCAATTCCCGCGGAATCCCAACCCGCCGCGCCGCCTTCCGGCGCGATTGAGACTCAGACATCAATCACCGGGCCGCCGCCCGACGGACCGCGATCTCCGGGGGGCCGCCGCTGCCGGTGGAAAGTCACGCGGGCATTGCCCAAACCGGTCAGGATGTTCAATGGCAGCGAGATCGCACTGATAATGAGCGAGCCGAGCATCGCCCAGCCGAAACCATCCACTTCAAAATGCGTGCCCATGATCCAGTGTACTAAGTAGAGCAGGCAGGCGTTGATCACGATCATGAACAGCCCCAGCGAGAGCAGCAACAGCGGTAACGCGAGGTACATCATGATCGGACGGAAAAAAGCGTTGAGGATGCCGAGGAGAAGCGCGGCGACGAACAAATCCACCGTGTTCTCGTACCGAATATGGCCACGCAGGATCAGCACGGTGACCAATACCGCGAGGGTATTGATGAGCCAGCTTTGGATGAACCGCTTCAGACCAGGTTTCACGCGTTTGCCCCAATCGAGGCGCTGGCAGGATGCGTCAGGCCCGGCTCGAACACAAGCGGCAACCGCCGAGTCACTGCTGGCCCGTGGGATTTGCTGTGGATTTTTCCCGCGACCCATGGCTACATTCCCACGCTATGCCAGAGAAAACCATCAACGAGATTCCCCGCGAGGTCCGGCCCCTGTTCACCAAGGGTAACGACGCCCTCGCCCGCGATAATTTCGACTACGCCATAGACCTTTTTACCCAGGTGCTCGCCCGTGACGCCGCCCTGGTGGACGTTCGCAAAGCACTCCGTCGGGCGCAACAGGGCAAGGCCGCCGCCGGCAGTTCCGGCTTCTTCAAGAAGATGTTGAGCAGCGCCGGATCGTCCCCCCAGATTGCCAAGGCCCAAATGGCCTTGCGGTCCAATCCCACCGAGGCGCTGGCCCTCGCCGAACAAGTGCTGGGCAGTGACGCCAACAGTTCGCTCGCCCACAAGATCATCGTCGAAGCGGCCAAAACCCTCGAGATGCCGCAGACCGCCGTCATGTCCCTGGAGATTTTGCACCGGCTGCATCCGAAGGACAAAGACATCGCGATTCAGTTCGCCAATTACCTCGCCGACATCGGCGAGGTGAAACGCGGCGAGCACATCCTTGTGGAACTGCGCGAATTGCTGCCCGACGATCCGGAAGTTTCGCAAGCACTCAAGAATGTTTCCGCCAAACGCACGCTCAAGGAGGGCGGTTACAGCAAGCTCGAATCTGGCGAAGGCTCCTACCGCGACATCCTCCGCAACGAATCCGAGGCCGTGGAGCTGGAACAGGAGAAGCGCGTTCAAAAGACCGAGAACGTCACCGACCGTTTGATCGGGGAATACGAGAGCCGGCTCAAGACCGATCCGAAGAATCTCAAGCTGATCCGCCAGTTGGCGGAGCTTTACACGCAGAAGAAGCAGTTCGACCGGGCAATGGAATACTACGACCGCCTCAAAGCCTCGGAGATGGGCGCGGATGCTTCACTGGATCGCGCCATCGGCGAAACAACCGCGCGGCGGCTGGAGCACCAGATCGAGCAGCTCGATCCCACCGCACCCGATCATGCGGAACGCGTCGCCCAACTCAGCGCGGAGAAACTGGCGTTCCAATTGGCCGAATGTCAGAAGCGGGTGGAGAAATACCCGACCGATCTCGCGTTCCGTTTTGAATTGGGGACGTTGTATTTCCAATCCGGAAAAATCAGTGAAGCCCAGAAGGAATTTCAAAAGGCACAGGGCAATCCCCACAAACGCATCGCGGCCATGAATTACCTCGCTCAGTGCTTCGCCAAACGGAAGATCTTTGACCTCGCTGCCAGTACGCTGGAGGATGCCATCAAGGAAAAGCTCGTGTTCGACGACGAGAAAAAGGAACTCATCTACAATCTTGGCTCCGTGCTGGAGAGCATGGGCAAGAAGGCCGAGGCCATCGAACAGTTCAAAACCATCTACAAGGTGGACACCAGCTATCGCGACGTGGAGGCGAAGGTGGACGCGTATTACTCGGGGCAGTAGCTGAATTCGTGAGCGATTGAAAGTGGAGCGGGTGAAGGGAATCGAACCCTCGTGTGAAGCTTGGAAGGCTTCCGTTCTACCATTGAACTACACCCGCCTGCGCTGTGCTTCGGCGCGGCTGGCCCGCCTCGAAGTGGCAGAATCATACCCCGCCCGTTTACCTTGTCAATTCGCCGCCGAAACCAGCACCCCACCCCATTCCAAGCCGTTTGCCCCACACCTCGGACGGCATCAAACACTAAAGTTGCGTGAACTTTCCGCCGACCCCGGTATCCTTCGCCCATGATTCGTGTGGACCAGGCCCTCGTGGAACGCGGGCTGTGCGAGAGTCGCGAGAAAGCCAAACGCGCTGTCATGGCCGGGCAGGTCCTCGTCAACGGCCAGCCCGCTCGCAAGCCCAGCGATGCCGTCAATGTTGCAGACGAGTTAACCCTCGCCGCCCCCGAGAAATTCGTCAGCCGCGGTGGTCACAAGCTCGAACACGCGCTCCAGCATTTCCAACTCGATGTGACCGGGCAGACGGCGGTTGATCTGGGCGCTTCCACCGGCGGTTTCACCGATTGTTTGCTGCAAGCGGGCGCGGCCAAAGTTTTTGCGGTGGACGTGGGTCACGGCCAGCTCGCTTGGAAACTCCGCCGGGATCAGCGAGTCGTGGTTATGGAAAAAACCAACGCCCGTCATCTCACGCCGGACAAAATGCCTCCGCCGTTTTCCCCGGTGGACTTGGCGGTCATCGATTGCTCGTTCATTTCCCTGCGTAAAATTCTCCCGCCTGCCGTTGCTTTGTTGCGCGCCGCCGGTAAAATCGTCGCGTTGATCAAACCGCAATTTGAAGCCGGCAAGGCCGAAGCCGACAAGGGCGCCGGGGTGATCACGGACGCCGCCATCCACGAACGCGTGCTGCACGAGTTGCAGGAGTTCGTCGCGGGACAGTCGCCACTGCGCTGGTGCGGGGTGACCGAATCGCCCCTGCTCGGGCCGGCGGGAAACAAAGAATTTCTGGTGTTGATTGAAAAGCAAGGCTGACAAAATCAGAAGGGTCGGTTTGATCGGCAATCCCGCCAAGGCGTCCTGCGCCCGCACGGTGGAACGAGCCGCCAGACTCATCCGGGCCGCGGGCCGGAAACTTTTTTGTGATCCCGCCACCGCTCAACTCGCCCAGATTCGCGCCACCGTGTGCGCCGATGCGGTCACGCTTGCTCGCTCCGTGGACCTGCTGCTGGTGTTCGGGGGTGATGGCACGATGCTGCGCGTTGCCCGGGACATCGCCGGTTCACGCACGCCGGTGCTCGGCATCAACGTTGGTGGACTCGGCTTCCTCACCGCCGTGCCTTCGGATCAGCTTGTCCGCGCGCTCAAGCATCTTTGGCGCGGCGAATTCAATTTCGAGCGCCGGGCCTTGATCGAAGCCGAGGTCCGCAATGGCAGTCATCGGGTCCGCAAGCTGGCGCTCAACGACATCGTCATCGGGCGCGGCGAGGTCTCGCGCCTAATTGAACTGGAAGTGGACGTGAACGGTGAGCCGTTGACCAATTATCGCTGCGACGGATTGATTGTCAGTTCGCCCACCGGTTCGACGGCCTATTCCCTGGCCGCCGGCGGTGCCGTGGTGCTGCCCACGGCGGAGGTGTTTGCCCTCACGCCCATTTGTGCCCACACGCTCTCCAACCGTTCGCTGATCGTGCCTTTGAGCGGAACCATTCGTATCCGACCGGTGAGCCAGACGGCCACCATCCTGAGCGCCGACGGCGAAATTGTGAGCGGACTTTCGCCCGGTGACGTGGTTACCGTCCGCCGCAGCCGCAACAGTGTCCGGATCATGCACCTCACGGGCAGTTCCTTTTTCGAAGCGTTGCGAAGAAAACTTCACTGGCGCGGAGCCTCCCTCTAATTTCAAACCCGGAATGAATCATGGTACGTCTCGTTGATATTGCCAAACGCGTCGGGGTCTCGGTGATGACGGTGTCCAAGGCGCTGCGCGACCAACCGGACGTTTCCGCAGCGACGAAGACGCGGATCAAACAAATCGCGAAGGAGATGGGTTACGTGCCGGATTCCAGCGCCCAGGGTTTGCGCACGCGTACCACCAAGTTGTTCGGTCTGATCATCCCCTCGACCACGAACCCCATCTTTGCGCGGATGGTTTATGCTATCGAAGAGCGCGCGCACGAACTCGGTTATGATCTACTGCTCGCCCATACCTACAACATGATTGAGCGCGAAGCCGTGTGCATCCGGCGGCTGCTCTCGCGCCGGGTGGACGGACTGTTCATCTCACCCGTTTACCGGATGGAGACGGATGCCCGCGTCTATCGCGAGTTGCAGGCCAGCAAGACGCCCGTGGTGCTGCTTGGTTCCCCGGCGGCATTCTGCAGTCAGTTTGTCAGTGTGCAGACGGAGGAACTCGCCGCGAGTTTCGCCGCCACGCAGCATCTGCTCCAATTGGGGCACAAACGCATCGCGTATTTGACCGGGCCACTGCCGGCCACTTGGGCGCAGGAACGGTACGAAGGTTACCGTCGGGCCCATCGCGAGGCGGGTCTGGAGGTGGACGACCGGCTGGTGTTCCACGCGGGTAGCACCATTGAGGACGGGGCCAAGGCCGCGCTCCAGTTCGCCAACGAGAAGTGCGACGCCACGGCCATCCAGACGGTCAATGACCTGGTAGCCATCGGTTGCGCCGAGACGCTCCTCCAGCAGGGACTGCGCATTCCGCAGGACCTGTCACTTATCGGCTTTGGCAACGTGCTCGCCGCCGAACATTTTCGGGTTCCCCTCACGACCATCCGCCAGCCCAAATTTCGCCTTGGCAATGCCGCGATGGATTCCATGCTGCAACTGCTCCGGAGTGAAGCCGTGGACAACAAGCGCCTGCCCGGCGAACTGGTAATCCGGGAAAGCACGGCTGCGCTTCGATCGCTCTGATACGTTATTCTCCGGTCACCAGGTTGGACAGTTGGTATTCACCCTGCTTAATCCCCGGCATGAAGAAAATTCTAGTCGGCATTGGAGTAATCACGGTGATCTTTGGGGTCATCTGGGCATCAAAAGCCTGGACGACGCTGCGCGCCAACGCCCGCACCGCCAAGTTTAACGAGGACATCGAAAACCTCTTCGTGGGCCTCCAAAAGTACAAGGAACGCGTTGGCAGCTACCCGGTTGGCAGCAATGCCCAGGTGGCCAAGGCGCTGCAGGGCGATAATTCCAAGAATGTCATCATCCTCGTGGGGCGCAAGACCGAGCTGAACGAGAAGGGTGAGTACATTGATCCTTGGGGTACCCCGTTGCGTATTTACTTTTCCGATGTCGGCGTGCTGATCCGCTCCGCCGGTCCCAACCGCCGATTTGATGACAGCACTGTCATGGAAGCAGACGATTTCCTCCGGTCGAACTAGTTAGCTACCTCTTTTCTTCACGCGAAGGGCGCAAAGTGATTCACTTTGCGCCCTTTGTGGTTTCCGGGTGGATTTCCCCGTGAGAGCGCTCTGGGGCCTGGGCCGTTTTCCTAATCCGACGCGCAATTCCCGCCCAGTGAATGCCAATTCCGCATTAGCCGCGCCCACCATTTCGTGGCTTTCTATTAGGAAGAAAGGGTCAAACCTATGTTACTCGAAGACGCGCTCGACAAATACCCGCTGGAAACCAGACTCCGCGACGGAACTTCCGTCGTCGTTCGACCGCTCAATCGCCGCGACGATACGCGGCTGCAAAAATTCTTCCTCACCGTGCCCGAGGAAGAGCGCTTGTTCGTTAAACAACCGATCACCGATCAGACACTTTTCCGCCAGTGGTGTCGCCAGCCGGATTTTGAGCGCAACTTGCCGCTGCTCATGTTGCACAAGAAAAAAGTCATCGGCGAAGCTACCCTGCATCAACGCGGCGGCGGTTGGAAGCGGCACATCGGTTTGATCACCCTCCTCACGCACCCGGAATATCGGGGGCGCGACGTGTCGAAGATTTTGGTCGCCGAGCTGACCCAATTGGCGCGCTATTGCGGGCTGCGCAAATTGGAAGCGGAAGTCAACGGCGAGCGGAAGATTGCGTTGCAGGTTCTCGCGCAACTGGGCTTCAACGAATTGATGCGCCTTGATGACTACGTCCTCGACATGAAGGCCGTCACCCACGACTACGTGTTGCTGGGTAAGAATCTCAAGGTGGACGAGGAATACGCCGGCCTGGGCGGCTGAAATCGGAATTGCCCTTTCACTTTGCACTGTTGAAGTCAGCCGGATTGTCCGCTACGCTGGTCCGGCTATGACGTTGACTGAAAAACTCCTCGCACGCGCCGCCGGAAAAGCTTCCGTGTCGGCCGGCGACAACATCTGGGTGAAGGCGGATGTCCTCATGACGCACGACGTGTGCGGGCCGGGGACGATCGGCGTGTTCAAACGCGAATTCGGCAAGACCGCCAAGGTCTGGGACAAGCAGCGCGTGGTCATCATTCCCGACCACTACATTTTCACTGCCGACTCCAAGTCGAACCGTAACGTGGACATCCTGCGCGAGTTCGTAAAAGAGCAAGGCCTGCCTTATTTCTACGACGTGATTGATGATCCGAACGGCCAGTGGCACTTCGACACGAGCAAAGGGATGCTGAAACGCCAATACGGTTCGCAGTACGCGGGCGTTTGCCACACCGCGTTGCCGGCCAAAGGTCACACGCGGCCCGGCGAAGTTCTGTTCGGTACCGATTCACACACCTGCATGGCCGGTGCGTTCAATCAATTTGCCACCGGCATCGGTAACACCGACGCGGGCTTCGTCATGGGCACGGGCAAATTGCTCATCAAAGTTCCCGAGACGATGCACTTCCGCCTTGAAGGCAAGCTGCAGCCCGGCGTGATGGCGAAGGACATCATCCTGCACTGCATCGGCGAAATTGGTTTCGACGGCGCGACCTATCGCGCGTTGCAATTCGATGGCCCGGGTGCGTCCAATCTCTCGATGGACGACCGCATGACCATCGCCAACATGGCAATCGAGGCCGGCGGCAAGAACGCCATCTTTGAATTCGACTCGCGCACAGCAGAATACGTGGATGCCCGCACACGCTTGAACGGCACCAACACAAGTTACGAGCCCGTCGAGGTGGATAAGCACCAGAAGTTTGTTTACGAACATACCGTGGACTTGTCCAAACTCGAACCGACCGTCGCTTGTCATCCCGATCCCGGCCAGCGCAAGAAGGCCAAGGACATGAACGACGTGAAACTCGATCGCGCCTACGTCGGCTCCTGCACTGGTGGCAAGACGAGTGACTTCGTGGAGTTCGCCCGCGTGTTGCGCGGACGGAAGGTCACGATTGATACCTTCGGCGTGCCCGCGACCCCGGACATCGTTCATGATTTGCAGAGCACCCGTTGG
Organism: Limisphaerales bacterium; assembly: GCA_044225555.1. Lineage (GTDB taxonomy): Bacteria > Verrucomicrobiota > Verrucomicrobiia > Limisphaerales > JADLHS01 > JADLHS01. Next base: position 140,423 of record JBGAIM010000013.1, read on the forward strand.
GGCGGCGAAACGATCTGGAACATCCTCGTCACCGCTGGCGTGCAGATGACGGAGAATGCCGGCTGCGCCGCGTGCCTCGGCGGTCCGGTGGACACCTTTGGCCGCATCAACAAGTCGGGCATCAAATGCATCAGCGCCACGAACCGGAATTTCCCCGGCCGCATGGGCGACAAGGAATCCCAGGTGTTCTTAGCCAGCCCGGCGACGGTCGCCGCAAGTGCCATTACCGGCAAGGTGACGGACCCACGAGAATTTTTTGGCTGAGGCCACCGCTCAAACAAAACCCTCGCCGCTTGTGGCGAGGGTTTTCCTTTTTGGCAGGTTACTTCGGCTTGAACGATTTGTCCGGGTACTTTGGCGCCGGTGGCACGGGCCGCGGGTCCTTCACGATCAAATCCTGCAGGTGTTTGACAGCGGTTTCGAGTTGAGCGTCTTTGCCGTTGAAAGTCGCATGCGGCAGGTTATCCACGACGATGTCGGGATCAACGCCGTGGCCTTCAATCAACCACTCGCCCTCCGGTCCATACACGCCCGTCTCGGCGGCGGTGGCCATGCCACTGTCCACCAGCCATCGTTGCGCGGAGAGCCAGACCTCCCCGCCCCACGTGCGCGTGCCGATCACTTTGCCAAGTCCGAGCCGCCTGAAGCCTTCACTGAACGCCTCGCCATCACTCGCCGTGCGTTCATTGCACAATACCGTCACGTGGCCGCGAAAGGCATAATGCATATTCCACGTCGGCTCGCCGACGCGGGGCTGCCAGTAGAACCACGCCTTGCGCAGCAGTTTTTCCAGAATCCATGCATCAATGTTCCCGCCGCGATTGTGCCGGACATCAATGATCAAGCCTTGCCGGTTGAACACCGGGAAAAAGCCGCGCGCCCAGTCGGCGATGTCACCCGCGCCCATCGCGCGAAGATGGACGTAACCAATCTGGCCGCCGCCGAGTTGCTCGACCTGCTCGCGTCGCGTGAATTCCCACTCATCGTAGCGCAAGTCCGATTCGCGGTCGGCGGAGACCGGTTTGACAATCGCCTGACGGTTGGTGCCGCCGTCCTTTGGTTTGATCTCGATCAAAACCTGTTTGCCCGTCTGATTGCGCAACCACAGTTCCGGGTTCGCAACCTCCAGTGTGCTCCGTCCGTTGATCGCCGTGATGATGTCCCCGATGACAACGCCAACTCCCGGCTGGCTGAGCGGCGCGAACTGATTGGGATAATCCGGGTCGGCGCGATAGATATGGTCCACCCGCCAGCCGCCGGCCGCTTCATCTCGCACCAGTTTGGCCCCTAGGGAAGCCGGTCGAATTTGATCCAAGCCTTCGCGCTGGTCGCCATACCGCACAAAGATGTGCAACGCCGACAACTCGCCCACGAGGTCGTAGATGACGTCACTCAGTTCGGCCCGATCACTCACGCGCGCGATCAGTGGCTGATACTTTTCCCGCATGGCCACCCAATTAACGCCGTGCATCCCCCGATCGTAGAAAAAGTCGCGCAACATGCGCCACGATTCCGCATAGACCTGGCGCCATTCCTCGCGAGGAATGATCGAGAGCGTCCAGCCGTCCAGATTCACCCGCTCCTCCAGTTTCGCCGGCGCGCTGGCATCCACCGCGATGACGTGAAACGCGTCGCCTTTGCGAACCAGCATCTTCTTACCGTCCGCCGTCACTTCGTAACTGTTCACCTCCTCGACCAGCGTTTTCGCCTTGGGCTCCTTGTTGGTGATTTCCAACTGCTTCAACTGCGGTTTGGCACCAAACCCAACTTCGCGCGCCACAAAGAGCAGATGCTTCGCGGTGACCGCCAAGGATGAGTAGTTTCCAGCCGGCACCGGCACCTCATATAACCGCGTCGCCAACCCTTCCAATTCGATTGTTACCGGCGTCGGCTTGGACTTTTTGTCCTTCCCGTTTTTATCTGATTTGGCTTTGTCCGCATTGTCCGTCTTCTCCGCTCCATCAGTTTTCTCGCCGTCCGATTTGGCTTTGTCCGTTGCGGGCTCGTCTTTCTTTTCTTCCTTTTTGTCATCCTTCTTCTCGTCGGCCTTGTCGTTCTGTAATTCATCCTTGGGCTGGAACGGCCAGCGTTGATCCTTGGTCAAGGCCAGCGCGTAAATCTTCGTGGTCTCGGTAAAGAAAGGCTCGGGTTGGCGCACCCCCCACGGGCTGGACACCAACGAGCGCATTTCGCGGTCGCTCAGGAAATATAGCCACTTGCCATCCGGCGACCACGCCGGGTTGTAACTCTCGACCCGATCGCTGGTGATCACCACATGCTCGGCATTGGTGACGTGATAAAGGTGAATCTGCTGAACCAGGTTCGACGCTGGATCGGTGTAGGCCAGCCATTGGCTGTCGGGTGACCAGGCCACATCGTCCAGGCCATCGCGAGTTGAAGCGGCGACCAGCGTGGTCTGGCGCGTCTCCAATTCGTGCAGCCACAGTTTGCGATCCTTGTCGGTCCAGACCAACCGCTTGCCGTCGGGTGAAGGCACGCCTGTGAAGCGGAAGACTGAACCGTTGGTCGTCAGCAGCTCTCCGGCGCCGACGCCGTTCGCCGGCAGCTTCCAGAATTCCAGTTCACCGGTTTCATCCGACAGGGCGACCAATGATTTTCCGTCGGGCAAAAAACCGGCGTTGCGATAACGAACATCCGGCTTCCGCGCCAATTCCACGAAGCGGCCCGCTTCGGCCGGCGCGACAAAAACCTGTCCCCGGGCCGTGAGCACAATGCGATCTCCATTTGGGGAGACGTGAACGCTCGTGAGAAAATCCATCGGCCGTTTTACCCAACGCTCCCGCATCTGGTCGAAGTCCGACGTCAATCGGATGTCCAGCAATGAATCCCTGGCACTGGAAATTTCAAACAACCGCAAATCCGCGCCGTGCTGGTAAACAATCCGGCCATTTTGCAAGGCCGGCGATTTCACATCGAACTCCTTGTGCTTGGTGAGTTGTTTCAGGTCCGATCCGTCCGGCTTCATGGACCACAAATTCATGACGCCATCGCGGTCGGTGGCGAAATAAATCCGCCCCTTCCACCACATTGGATTGCGGCTTTGACCCTTGAAATCCGGCGTCAGTGGCGTCGCCTCGGCATCGTTCGGCCCGAAACGCCAGAGATTTTCCACCGTGCCGCCTTCGTAACGTTTGGTGCTGCTGCTCTGGCGGGCCAGCCGCGTGAAAAATAATTGCTTTCCGTCCGCATCGAACGCGCCCTGACTCGCCTGCGCCAGCGGCAGGATCGTTCGTCCACCAGACTTCAAATCAATCGTCGCCAGTTGCCAGTTCGGCAAAGTGGAAAACGCCTCCGTCGCGTAGATCAACTTGCTGTCCGGTGTCCAACCCGCCACCAGTGCCGCCGTGCCATGAAAAGTCCGGCGCTCGGGCAGGCCGCCGGCCAGCGGCATCGTGTAAACCTCCGTTGGCCCTTCATATTGCGCGCTGAACGCCAGCGTCTGGCCATCCGGCGAAATCGCCGCGTTCGCCTCCGTTCCCAGATGCGACGTGATCCGTTCTGCCACGCCACCTTTGATCCCCACGCGCCAGAGGTCGCCCTCCGCCGTGAACACAATCGTATCATCGTGAATTGCCGGAAAACGGTAATACCCGCGCGGCGACTCCGCATGAACTCGCAGAGCCAACGAACTCAAAAGAACCAGTAGGCAGCGGACTTTCATGGGGCGTAAGCATTATCGCGTTCACGCCAAACGGCGAGTCTTTTGTCTGGACCGGTGGGACTACCAGAGAAAATGGGTTTGCCCTGTGTGGCACCGGCTGATTTCATGGAGCGCCACACACTGTGACCACTGCCACGCCACGCCCAATCAACATCCTCGGCATCTCCGCTTTTTACCACGACAGCGCTGCGTGCCTGGTGCGCGATGGAAAGATTATGGCGGCGGCCCAAGAAGAACGGTTCACACGCAAGAAGCACGATGCGGCGTTTCCCGAGCACGCCGTTGAGTATTGTCTGCGTGAAGGCGGTATTTCCCTGGCAGAAGTGGATTACGTTGCGTTCTACGAGAAACCGTTCGTCAAGTTCGACCGCATCCTGCACAGCTATCTCGCCTACGCGCCGAGCGGATTGAAGACTTTTCTGATGGCGATTCCGCTCTGGATTCGGGAGCGCATCTGGATGAAGACGCTGATTCAGGAGCAATTGCCGGAGTTCGCGGGCAAGATTCTTTTTCCCGAACATCACGAGTCCCACGCAGCCTCGGCGTTCTTTCCATCACCATATCCCGAGGCGGCGTTTCTCACCGTAGACGGCGTGGGCGAATGGACGACCACCAGCTACGGCAAGGGCATCGGCAACAACATCGAGATGCTCGGCGAACTGCACTTCCCGCACTCGCTTGGCCTGCTTTACTCGGCGTTTACCTACTTCACCGGCTTTCGCGTCAATTCCGGCGAATACAAGCTCATGGGCCTCGCACCCTACGGTGAGCCGAAGTATGTGGACGTCATCCTGCGCGAGTTGATTGATCTCAAGGAGGACGGGTCGTTCCGCCTCAACATGAAATATTTCAACTACGGCGTCGGGCTGACGATGACCAATCAGCGCTTTGCCGAGCTCTTCGGCCGTCCACCGCGGAAACCGGAATCCAGGCTGACGCAAATGGACATGGATCTCGCGCGTTCAATTCAGGACGTTACTGAGGAAATCATGTTCCGCATGGCGAAACATGTCCGCACGCAAACCGGGATGAAGAATCTTTGTCTTGCTGGCGGCGTGGCGCTCAACTGCGTGGCCAACGGGAAAATTCTTCGCGAAGGCATCTTCGAGAACATTTGGATTCAACCCGCGGCCGGAGATGCGGGTGGCGCGCTCGGTGCGGCGTTGTTTGCGTGGCATCAAGTGCTGGGGAACACCCGCATGGCGGACGGCGTGCATGATTCCCAACGCGGCTCGTATCTTGGCCCGGATTTTTCCCGCGATGAAATCCATGCCTATCTCACGAAGAACAACATCCCGTTCACCGAACTGAGCGACACCGAATTGCCCGACAAGATCGCCGACCTGATCAAGGCGGAGAAGGTCATTGGCTGGTTTTACGGGCGGATGGAATTCGGTCCGCGCGCGTTGGGCGGACGCAGCATCATCGGCGATGCGCAATCGCCCAAGATGCAGGAAGTGATGAACCTCAAGATCAAGTTTCGCGAGAGCTTCCGACCGTTCGCGCCCAGCGTGCTGCGTGAGAAAGCGGTGGAGTGGTTTGATTTGAAGGAAGAAAGCCCCTACATGCTGCTCGTCGCGCCGGTGGCGAAATCCCGCCAACGCGAGATGACCGCGGAGGAAAAGAAGCGCTTCGGCCTGGAAAAGCTACTGGCCATTCGCTCGACAATTCCGGCGGTGACGCACGTGGACTACTCGGCTCGCGTCCAGACCGTCACGGAAGATCACAACTCGATGTATTACCGGACGATCAAGAAGTTCGACGAGAAATACGGGTGCCCGGTGATCATCAATACCTCGTTCAACGTGCGCGGCGAACCGATCGTCGGCACGCCCGAGCACGCTTACCTGTGCTTCATGCGAACCAACATGGACTATCTGCTCGTCGGGAATTTCCTCCTCGAGAAGAAAGACCAAAAGCCCCTCGACAAGGACATCAACTGGCTCAAGGAATTTGAGCTCGATTGAACCGTGCGCATCACACAGCCAGCGCTGAGCAAGGTTTATTTTAGCACCGTGACGTGGCCGGACTTGTGATACGCCCGGCCGCAACCGCAGACGCAACGGCCTTGCGGATTCGCGCCGCCGCCGCCCAGGCCACGATCATCCGCAACACTCAACATGGAATCAATCATCGCGGAAAACTGGGCCTGGGTTGGTTTGTCACCGGTTTGAAAAAATGTCTTGAGGACGGTGCGCGGCACTTTGCCAAAGGCTCCTCCTCCTCCGCCACCACCGTCGCCAGTTGCCATGCTGCTCGAGCTCTTGTTGGAGCGACTCGAGTTGTGGTCCTGCACTTTGGAGCCACCCGCCCCGCCGCTGCCAAAGCCGGAGCTGCGTCCTTGCGCGAGGGCCGATCCCGCCGCGTGCAAGCCCGCATTGACCATTTCTCCGAAAGTGGCGCCCTGGGTTTGTTTGGGCACGGTGGTATTCATGGAGATGCGATTGGGCATGCCGCCCGCAACGCTTCTTCCCAATTGCGAGTCGTAGTAGGATGGAATTCCGACATTGCTACCCTGGCTGTGTCCGAAGTAAAACCCGGTTTCAGCTTCCCATTGCATGCCTTGCAGGAGGAAGGGATTGCCGGCGGGGGAAGCGTTGGTCGCGAGCAGAAAACCGTCGCTGTTGAAAAAGCGCGGGAAGCCAAAGTCATCGTAATCATAGCGCTCGACGGCCTGGCCGGCCGCGTCGGTGAGCGCGAGGACATTGCCGACATCGTCGCCCTGCGCGTAAAGCACCGAGCCCGCAGCGGAAATCCGCAGGTGGGACGCGGTCTGATGCATGTGCGGCCAGATGGCGGCGAATTGCAGCGCGCCATTCTCATATTGCTCGATGATGTCGGTGTCGTCATACACGAACGCCGTGGTCACGGGCAGCAAGGGCACCGGTGGGTAAACTGTTTTACCAACGCGCCGTCCCAAGGCGTCGTAAGCATAGACGACCTGGGCCAGCGGCAGTCCGCCGCTCAAGTCATACACGGCCACCAGGCGGTTGGCGTAATCATACTGGTATTGCAACTGCCCGGCGGCGGAAGCGCGCCCGATGAGATTCCCGTTATCGTCGTAGGTTTGCATCCCCAGCGGGGTAATGGTGTACTGGTTCATCTGAAAATCAGCCGGGCCCGGGAACGGGGTTGCATCCATGATATACGGCTCGGCCACGCCATTGCTCAAAACGAGCTGGCGGTTGTCGTTGCCATCGAGGACATAGCTCTTGGACGCAATACTGTTGCCACGGAACAAAGTGCCTTGGGCCAGCCGGTCCAACGAATCGTAGTTCCAATTGTTGGTGCTCATGGGCTGGTTCTGCACGAAAGGCACGGTTTGAGCCCGGAGAATCTTGTTTTGGTTGCGATCGAAAGCATACAACCGCCGGTCAATGGTCGTGCCACCGCCTGCGACTTGATGATTCACCGCCCGCACCTGTCCCCAACCAAAATCATCCGGAGCGTTCGCCGGATTGACCGTGCCGTCCCATTGGATGCGCGTGTTGACGTTGTTCGCGCGACTGATCCGGCCCGCGCGGCCCGGACCTTCATACTCGCACGTGACCAAGGTGGTCGGCGGCAAACCGCCCGCGCCGCTGCCGACGCTGGCCACTTGGTCGAGCGCGTCATAGGCAAAGGTCACCAACCGACCGGCGGGATACGTCGAGGACAGGCGGTTGCGCGCGCCATCGTAAGTGTTCACGAGCGCGCCGGCACCACCGGAGACTTCGCGAATACAATTGCCCAGCGAGTCATAGGCAAAAGTGCAGGCGGAAGCGTCGTTGGTTGCGGCGACCAGTTGGGAGAGGCCATCGTAGGCAAAGGTCTCGAACGTGGTGGTGGGTGCCACGCCCGCGGCCACCCGGGCCGCGATGTCGCGATGCACCAGGCGGTCGTTCAAATCGTAGGTGTTGGTGATGACCGTGCCGTTGGGATCCGTTTCTTGAATCAGATTGCTCCGCGGACTCCAGATCAGGCTGCAACCAGTGCCATCCGGCGACGTGACGCTGACAATGCAATCCATCCAATTGAAGACGTAATAAGTGGTGTTCGTGTTATCGTCAGTGGCGGCAACACAACGCGAATTGGCGTCGTAAGCCCAGGACTTGTCAGCATCCACCGCCAACTCCGGAATGCCGTCGCCGTTCAGGTCGCCAATGCTGCGGGTCAACCGCCCAAGATCGTCGTACACGGACCAGCTTACATTGCCCTTCGGATCGGTCTGGCGGACGAGGCGGCCGAGCGAGTCGTAGTCATAACGGTTCGTGTTCCCGACATTGTCCACGGTCCGCATCAGCCGGTGCAGTTTGTTGAAGGCCCGGGTCACGGTGAATTGCTGCGTGGTCCCGGTGAGGTCCGAACGGTCGGTGTGCGTGATGCCGACCACGTTGCCGCATTCATCATAGTTGTAACTGACGATATTCGTCTTGGGGTCGGTGATGGATGCGACCCGCCCGACGGTGTCATAGGCCCAGCGCGTGATGCGACCATTGTCGTCGGTGACGGTCGTGCAGTCGCCGTTGGGAGCGTAAGCATACGTGGTCGTTGCCGCGCCGTCGCCGATGGCCGCGCCCGTGGCGGGATTGAAAAACAAGTCGGTGGTCTGGATGCACCGATTCATCGCGTCTGTGACCTTGGTGCGCGATCCCAGCAAACGATTTCCCGCGCTGCCCGGAACATCGTTCGTTTCGCCGAAGAAACGGATGAGCGTGCAGTTGCCATTGCGGTCGTAATTGAAGGTCGTGACATTGCCCATCGGATCGGTGTAGCTGGCCAGGCGACTGAAGCCATCGTAGGCGAGCAGGCCGATGTTCTGGAGTTTGGATTCGAGTTCGTTGATGCGGGTCCGCATCCCGTTAAGATTGTAACTGTATTCGTTCGTGGGCGAATTGCCGCTGCCGGGCGCCCCGATCTCCCGGAACACCAGCCCGCGCTCGTCGTATTCGAATTGCACGGCGGCGTGTGGAACGCCGCCGCTCACGGCGAGCGGCGATTGCAGGGAAATCATTTGGCCGTTGCCATCGTAGGCAAACTTGTTGGTCACGAACACGCCCGGCGACACTTGCTCGGCCTGCGCAACGCAGCGGTCAAGGGAATCGAAATCCCAATGCGTGACGACATTGCGGACAAACGCGTCCGTCTCATCGCGCAGTTCATCGATGGCGTCCTGCACGTTGCCGTTGGCGTCGTAGATCAAATCGGTCTGCCGCCGCGCCGCGAGGTTCACGGGGGTTTGCGCGCGGACCAGTTGGTCCAGTGCGTTATAGGCAAACAGCCAGTCGTTGCCCCGCGGGTCCACCACGCGCGTCACATTGCCGCGGGGGTCGTATTCGAAACTCGTTGTCAAGCGGAGGCCGAGCAGGTTGCGATCATCGATGACTACCGACTGCAACTGGCCCGCCTGCGAGCCATTGGTGTAGTAGCTGAAAGTGTCCACACGGCGAAAGCCATCGACGCCGGACGCATTGGTAACGGCGATCACCTGGCCATTCGTGTTGTGAGCGAAATTCAATTTCCAACCATCAAGCGGATTCGTTGAATCCGTCACGCTGGTGAAGGGCGTGACGATGCGGGCAACGTTGCCATTGGCGTCGTAACTCGCTGTCGTCACGTTGCCGCGCGGGTCGGTGACGGAAGTGGCGAAACGATGATACTCGTGAGTCACGCCGGCTGGGGCGCGACCGCGGGTCTGGTCCCCGGCTTGAGGCGGACGACCTTTAATCGTCCCGTCCCAACCCTTGTGTCGCGCTCCCACTTCGGGCGGACGACCTTTGATCGTGCCGTCCCAACCACGGTGCCTTATCGCGGCTCCGGGAGCAGCGGGCGAACCAAACCGGGGATCGTGCTCCAACGTCCATCGCAATTCATCGGTGATCCCGTCGCCGTCGTCATCGGTGTCACAACAAGCGACCTCCCGAATCACGCGCACGTCGCCGTCGTGTTTTCTGGTGTTATTGCTCCGCGAACTGTTCTGATTGAGAGCTTCTTGATAAACCACTTCGGTGCGGCTGCCGTCCGGCGAAATCACGAGGGTGCAAAGCGAATCGGCATTCCACTCCCAGCGGGTTTCAAAATAATCCGGATCGTCAGCGCGCAACTTGCCGGTGGGCCGGTTCTCCGTGGCGGTTGTGGGCAAGGCCGGATTGGCCCGTCCGGTATACTCGCGTTCCGACACGCAGCGCTGCCGGGAGTCGCACAGATATTCGGTCACATTGCCAACGTAATCATTGACGATGGCCTGCACGGTGGCGAAGGAGTTGGAAGGACGGGCAATCACCATGCCCCGCCGGATGTCTTTTTTGTCAATCCCACGTTGCACACTGCTCACCGCGTCGAAATCCAGCGATGCCGGGTCGTTGGTCGCTTGATAAGTGATGGCCAGGCAGAGTTGACCTTTGGGATCAGTGATGGAGACCAGGTTGTGATTGAGCCGCTGGTCGGCATTGCCAGTGGTGTAGGCGTAACGATTCGTTTTGCCGCCGGGGAAATCATTGCCGGTCGGCGTACCCGTGACCGCCGGGGAAATACACGCCGTCAAGTCGCCGGCGCTGTCATATTCATAGCGCACAGTGCGACCGGAGAAATCCGTGACGGATTCAATGAAACCCTTGGAGTTATAGGCAACCGTGTTGGTGCGGTCCAAAGTGTCGACCACCCGCAGGAGCCGCCCGGTTGGCCCGTCGTACTCGCAGCGGATGGCGTTGTTGTTGCGATCCACAATCTGCGCCAGTTTGCCGGCGAAGTCAGTTCCGGGCGGATGCAGTAGCCATTTGCCGCCATCGGGGAATACGACTTCATCCGGGAATCCATCCTGATCCGCGTCGCGCACATACAGGAAATATTCATCGCGCGTCCAGCCATTCGTCCCGTTCGGATAAAGAGTGTCGGCGCGCCCATTGCCGGGATGCAGAATCACGGTGCCGTCGGGTTGGGGCGTGGCGCTCACGTTGAAGGAGAAATCCCAGCCCGCACCCTGGGCGGTGGTGGCGTCGGCACGAGAGCGATAACTGCGCGTCCATGCGAAATCAAGTCCGCGACCCGGAATCGCGAGATCTGTTTCCTCGGACTGCACCTCGCCGGAACTCACACATGCCACAACGATGCCCGCCACCACGCCGCCGGTAATGCCGCCGGCCCGGGCACCGCTGCTGGCGTCGCCGCGCTTGAGCAAAGTGACATGACCCGTTTTGGTGTGCTTCTTCCCCATCGCCGAACCACCCGCGTCCCCGCGCTTCAACAAGGTGACGTGGCCTTTGAACTCTTTGCGCAGCGCCCCGTCGAACCCATCGCCATCTTCATCAGCATCCTCGTCCTCATCCCCACCGGCCAATCGCTTGCCCGGGTTGGGCTTACCTACCGAGGCTCCGGAGCCTTTGGTCCAACTGACCAGGGCCGTCGAAGCTAAATCACTTTGCGCCATGTAGTATTGGTAGCCCTTTCGCGCAGCGATGGGCATTTCACCGGCCATTTCGTTATTGGAGAAATAGGGATTATTCTGCGCGCCTGCCGCATTCAGGTCGCTGCTGGCCCGGTAGTGATCGTAACCTTTTTTTGATGCCCAGATCGCCAACAATGCCGCCGGGCTGGCCGGGGGTTCATCGGGCGGGCCTTGGAGTTGTTCCGCAGCCATCTCGGCGCCGTAAAGTACAGGATTCTGCAGCGGCAAGGTGGTGACAATGTTACTGCCACTGTCCAATACCAGAATGCTACCAATGATCGGCGTGCCGGGCGGCAGACCATTCAGGGAAATTGCGATCCAACCGCCATTGGAGTCCACCTGCGATGGCGTGAAATTCAGGCCGTTGATCACCACCGAACCGTTGGTCGGCAGCCCCTGACCCGTGACGTACAACAGCGCGGTGGGGTCGGCGGAATTTACGAAAGAGGGTTCAACCGAGTAAATCTGCGGTTGCGGCAGGACCAGGCGAAAAAACCGCGCCTGCCGGCAACCACCGCTGTCCCAGCGGCAAGGATCACTCGATTTACAGGTGACGACGTCAACATCCTGCCAGCCGTTGGTCGATGCCAAGTCGTCAGTGCTTTGAATGAGGTAGGTCTTGCCCGGTTCGCCGCTCCATTCGAGGATCGCATGGGCGGTGAACTCATTGGCACTGCTGGGCCCGGTGACGCTCAACTTCAGCAAAGTGCCGGGCGTGACCGCGGGGGACAGGCTGACGTTGTCGTAATAGACCGGCCCAGAGCCATCCGCAAAAAGGTCCAGCGCCTGCAGTTGGTTCAGCCCGGAGCCATCCTGCCAGGTATGCGTGCTGAGCAGTTGGCCATTGTAATATTCGCTCACGGTGTTGGCGGCCAGATTGACCTCCACCCGCAGCTCCACCCACTGGTTCTTGACCATCGGAAGCGTCGCACCGCCCCCAAGGTCGGAGACGATCTGCCCCGTATTCATGTTGTTTTGAAACTGCACGCTCCAGTTCAAATCCGTTAACCCGAATGGAGGCTGGTAACGGTTCAACAGAACGACGTAGTTCGTGCCGCTTGATGTCGAAGGGATATACTGCATCACCTTCAACAACCACGAGCCATTGGTCGCGCCCGAAATAGCGCGGACAAGATCGGTGTCCCCGGTCACTTTCACCGCCCGCGTTGGGCTGAACGCAAAGTCGGTGGAAACCAAGGCACCAGCGCCGGCATCGCCCGCCCAACCGGACCAGCCATCCTGGCCGTGCAGGTTCGAGCCGACGGCGTACGATTCGAAATCGTCGAAAACGGCACCAGCTACTGGCAAACCAGTCAGGCTGATCAGCAAGGTGAGGTAGAGAGCGGTTTGGAATCGGCAACGAGTTTTCATGCGTCAGGTTTTTTCTGAGTCGCAAAACCGCCAAGGCACAATGCACCCGCAGAGGGCAGGCAGCGTCGCGTGGAATTTGACGGTGACTTAACCAGCCACCCGGCATGATCGCAAGTGAAAACTTGCAGAACGACCACTAATACAAACGGATCTGCCCGACACAATTGTCTTGTGCAAGGCCGGACGAGGATTCGACCATGTCATCCCGAACATGAACATCCGCGAAGACATCAAGCAATTGAAGACCGGCCACCGCGACCTGCGGAAATTCGGCCTGATGGTTGGCGGCGTCTTTGTTCTGCTGGGACTCCTGTTCCTGTGGCGGCATCCCGGACGCTCGCCCTATTTTCTTTGGCCGGGCAGTGCGTTGATGGTGGTCGGTGCAATTCTGCCCCGAGCATTGAAATGGGTTTACATCGCGTGGATGAGCGTGGCGTTTGTGCTCGGGTTTGTGATGGCCCACGTCATTCTCACCCTGTTCTACTTTCTGATCATCACGCCGGTGGGGTTGATCGCGCGCTTGTTTGGTCAGGATTTTCTTCGCTTGAAACTGGACCGTGCCGCCAAAAGTTACTGGCTGCCGCGAGAGAAGAAAGTGAAGTTGCCGGCGGAATATGAACGGCAGTTCTGATCCGGGTCGGGTTTGATTGCGGGTAAAAGTGATTGACGGTGCGGGGGGTGATTTGTAAAGTGCGCGCCCTCGTGGATTGGGTTCCAGAGTAGCTCAATGGTAGAGCACGCGGCTGTTAACCGTGTGGTTGTAGGTTCGAGTCCTACCTCTGGAGCCATATCCTTTTCCTCAGTATTTTGAAGGGTTTGGCGCTTAAAACCGGTTTCCAAGTGGCGATTGACACCAAAACTGACACCAAATCTTGTCGCTTTGGTATGCTTGGCCAATACCAAGATAACTGCGCCACTGCTCGTTAGGTGATCAACGACTCGGAGGATTAGTGTTCCGAGAGTATGAAAGATCGCTATCGTTTGGTCCGCCGAGGCAACCGCTACTACGCCGTTGACCGCTCAACAAGACAGCGCACCAGTCTGGAGACCGATGACCTCAAAGTTGCAAAGCGCTTGTTGGTGGTCAAAAATGAAACCGCTTCACAGCCTCAACTGAATGTTGTCATCGGGAGAGCTTACCTTGGAGCAAATGATCCCTTGATCGTCAAACGCGCCTGGCAGGTGGTCATGGACGAATTCTGCCGCCGGGGAAAAGAGAAAACTTGGGATCGTCGCAAACGTGCCATGCGATCTGCTCCATTCGCGGGATTGCGTCCGCGGAAATTAGTTGAAACTACGGCTGATGATCTTCGTCGTTGTATCGCCTTGGGTGGTTCATCCACCAATCATTTTCTGCGCTGCTTACACAACCTAGCTCTCGGGTTGGGCTGGTTACCTGCCGCCATTATTCCGTCCAAGATGTGGCCAAAACCGATTTGTAAGCCACGACGTGCCATCACTGCGGAAGAACACGAACTGCTACTTGCCTCCGAGCGCAATCAGGAACGGCGCGATTTTTATCGGATACTTTGGGAGATTGGCGCCGCTCAAAGCGACGCAGCGGCGCTGACTGCCGAGCACATTGATTGGCAGAACCGGATTCTGACCTATCAGCGTCAGAAAACGGGCGAATGGGCAAGCATCCAGATCGGAACTAGGCTGGAAACGCTGTTGCGCCGTCTGCCTGAAAAGGGCTTTCTGTTCCCGCACATAAGTCAACAAGTTCCAGGTGAGCGTTCGGGTGATTTTTGGCGTCGCTGCAAAGTCGCCAAAGTTATCGGTGTCAGCTTGCACAGCTATCGATACGCCTGGGCGCAACGCGCTCGTGTCAATGGTTACCCCATCCGATGGGCCCAGAATGCGTTGGGGCATAATTCTCGTGCTGTACATCTTGCATATGCCAAAGGTGTTGTGGCGATTTGTCCTTCTTTGGAAGATTATGAAAATAACCACTCCGCTGCTGCTCGAAGCAAGGACACCGTTGTCTCTGAGTCGGAGGTTCGGATAGCCAGCTGACCACGAGGGGAAATCTTCAACAGGCTCATGAATCGGCCCATGAGATTTATGCCACGTTTTCTGATTCGATAAGACCGTGACGCTGACTACAGTTGGCGTTCTTGGTTTGCCAATGCTTGGTAATGGCGTCAGTCGCGCGTGACAGCCACTGTGCATCCTCGCGCAACCGGGCCAGACTGATTGCCGCGAAATATTTCACCCCGTTGGGTTGTGGATGTCCAAGCGGTTTTAGTAACCCGGCACGGATCAAGATTGGAATGTCATGAACTGCAAAGCCGAGAAACCAAGCGGTTTCTTGGGAATCCAGCCTGGCAGGAATCACCTTGGTCACGCTTAGAAAGTCTTTTCGCTCAGGATTCATACAAACAGCGGGTGAGGTTTTGTCCATGCCTGGCCCATTCGATCAACGCGATTAACCAAACTGCGAAATGCTCCCCCTCAAGGCCAAATTCACGCCGGCAACCTCGAGCAGCATTTTTTGCCGCCAAGTCTGAGTATTGCGAACGGCTTGTCTTCATACGTTGAGGAGGAGTTGAGTATTGTCGCCACTGTTTTCAGATTATCGGAGGTTACTAACCGGCTATCGCGACTGTCCCGAACGGACAATGGCTGCCAAGTCCAACTTGACCCAGTGACGGCTTCGTGATCGCTGACTGATGTCTACCGCTTTATTCCCACTGGGAGCATCAATGGTGAATTCTCCCTGATAGGCACGCCCTTCGTAGTGGACCACGACGATCCCGTGCACCGGCGAGACGCGCCCGGCATAATAATTTATCCAGCAACCGATGCGGGAGAGATCAACGCTCTGATCTGCGTTGAATAAAACATACTCGTAATCAAGCCCGAGGTTGCCACTCCGCCAATCGTGCAAATAACGGCCTTGCGGAGACTGCGTGTTGTGGAACGACAACTCCGGCACTCCCGGGTACGGCTGCACCCAGACATCCAGGTCCACTGCCGCCGACCAGGCGATACCCACACCGAAGTTTTTTGCCGCAGGTTTCACCGGAAACGCCTCCGCCAACCTGGCAGGTTCGAATCCCGGTGAATCTGTGCCGCCGCGCGTTGACAGCGCGGTCAGCGGGACCGCTGTTTGATCCGCAATAGGTTCGCGAACCGTTGCGAGAGTTGAAGCCGAGGCATTCAGCGCGGCGGTCACCGAGACCGTTGTCACGTTGGGCAATTCGGCCGTGGTGTTTACCCGTCCAACATCATTCGTGACTGCGCGCGATGTGATCACACTACGGCGTAACACCTGGCGCATCTCGATTTTCGTATCGGCGAGATCCAGATGTGCTGCGAGGCAGGGTTGCTGGATGTTGTCCTTCGCCCGGCGGAAGGCGAGAACGGCGTCCGCACAGAAGGTGGCCAGCACCCCTCCAGCCTGTTGACAATACAACGTCCAGAAACGGGTAATTCGTTCCTGGTGATAGTCATTGAGGAACGACGCATTCAGAAAGGCGTAATGCACGGTCACGCCGCTCAGGATGGTTTTCTTCAACGCACAGCCAAACACTGATTGCTGCGGTTCGGCGGTGAGCGTGGCGTCCGACGGGAAAGCCGTTTGCATGCTGCAAGCGGCATCCACGCTGGAGTCGATGTACAAGGGGGATGCCAACACGACTACCCGCAGCGGCTCTCCGGGACGCCGTAACTGCGTCGCGGCGAAGTCCAGGAATTGCGGTAGTGCGATGACATTGGCCATCACCGGCGGATAAGAACGATCCGTCATGAGGAACTGTTTGAGGGCCGCCATGGGTGCGGTCAGGCGTTGCGCGCGGGCTTTGGCATTGGCTTGGAACAAGGATCCCTCGGGGATGGTGAAGCTGGTGACCAGCTTTTGATTCAAGGCGTCGCAAACGGTGATGGAATCGCCGGGCGCAGCCGTTTCCAGAACGAAGACGAGCAGGTTCTGGAACACTTTCGTGCGTTGAGAGGGCTCGCAATTGGGCGAAAGCCCCACGACATAGGAAGCGCCGGCGGCCCGATGGAGTACGAGGAGGGTTCGCGTCATACATCCCCCCCGCCTGTAACGCCTTCCAGCATTGCTCTGTGTTGTCGAACGTGGCGTTGAACACCGTGAAGTGGGTATGCAACTGCGGATCGAGTGTACGGCTGGTCGTGTGCGTGAACGCCGCGGCAACCAGATTGCCTGTGTTGCGATTCTTCTGGCTACCCTCCTTGCGGACTCTGGTTGCGGCGAAGGTTTCGAGTTCACGGAACGCAATTCGCGCCGCCGCCTCGTGCGCCGTCACCACTCGATCATCATTCAAGGTCACCGCCAGCACGGAAACCGATTTCGGGGCGGAACAGGTGAAGTCGTAGAACACCCGCCGTTTGTCCTCCTTCTTCTGTCGCAGCGTCAGCCGTTCATGATTCTGCGGATTCCGATTCTCGCAAAGCGCGTGAAACTGCTCGCGGGATACATTCAGCTTCAGCTCCAGTCGTTCCACGCCCACGCCGATCCACTGGCCGGAACGGATTTCGCCTGCCGAGTAGTAATCGTTCTGCTCCAGATGCTCGTCGAAATACTTCTCGGCATCGGCCAGGTCTTTCTGTGCGACAGCGGTAAACATGCGGTGCGAGGTTATCCAGTTTTTAGGACGCTACAGCGCGCATGACACGAAATCTCTGCCCTCACCTCGACCGGTGACAGTAACGAAATGTGCGCGGCAAGTGTGCCTCCATTGGGCACTAGCTTGCGTCCGAAGCAAAATGACTTCGCGGAGACCGGCCGTTGATTCGCTGTCATGCCGGACAGGGTGGCAGAAGCTGAACCCGCTGAAGTGTAGGCAATACATCTTTTACGACACCTCCCCGCGCAAAACTTTGAGGTTGGAAAGACGGCCAGACCCACGGCGCTTTGACTGCCCGGCTTTGCTCGTGCCTCACAAACCGTCCAGCCAAAGCACCGTGTTCAGCAACCTGCACGGTGACGCACTCAACGGGTGTTTCTGAAACCACGCTCCACTGCGCCGTCGTCCGTTTCATCTTACTCCCGATTCGCTCCGCTCTGCTTCGATTTCAGAACCACCCGCTCAGTGCTTTGGCATTGGCACAGCAGCGCCCGAATTCACAATGGTTTAACCGAACGCAAATTCGCCCCGGTCGTTTCGCGCCGGTTGCGTCTTTGGCGAGGACTTGGTAAGCAAGGGCGAGCGACGGCAGCAAACAATGAAGATCACGCGGGGAAATCTTCCAGACAAAAGGCGTGGGAAAGAGGGCAACGCCCCACGTTCGGCACGCCTGTTTCCGTGGACGAAGGCGGAAGATGCGTTGCTCGGCAAACTCGCCGACCGTGAGGTGGCAGGAAAGCTGAATCGCACTCTTGAAGAGGTGCGTGACCGGCGCAAGTTTCTGGGAAAACCGGCGGCCCATCGTGGGCCGGCGCCCTTGCGCATGGAACGCGAACCTCGCGATCACCACGCCCGCCTGTTTGCCGCGAAATCCAACCGGGAGTTGCACGCGATCCTCGGTTGGAGCTACAAACGGATTCGCACCCGGCGACACCAGTTGGCCGGCGGAAAAGTACGCAAGTTACAGCCGGAATGGACATTGGAGGAAGATCGCTTGTTGGGGACAATGCCAGACGAAGCATTGGCGCGGAAGTTTGGCCGCCCGGTCAGCGCGGTGCGGCACCGCCGCGGGAAGAAACGCATCCGCCTGAGAGCTGATTGGCGTCCGGAAGACGACCGGATTTTGGGCACGCGCACGGACCGCCAGGTTGCGATGCTGCTGGGCCGCAGCAGGAATAATGTGGCTTGGCGCCGGACTAAGCTGGGCATCGCGCCCAAAGCCAAACCGCGCCCGTGGACTCCCGAGGAGGAAGCGTTGCTCGGCTCGAAGCCCGATGAGGAGCTGGCCCGCAGGTTTGGTCGCACGGTTCTGGCAGTGGAAGCGCGGCGGATCATGCTGGGGCGGCTCAAAGCGGATGCCGTGTTCAAAGTTATCAAGGCCAATGGTCAAGCGGACCATCGCGGAAAACCTGCAAACACCGTGAACGTAAAGCCGGGCGCACGATATTGCACTTGGTCGGTCGAGGAAGACGCATTGCTCGGCAAGCTTTCCGACGAGGAAGTGGCAGGCAGGCTGGGTTATTCCGTGACGCGGGTTCGCCGCCGCCGGCATTTGCTCGGAGTGCCATGCTGCAATCCCACGAATCGGCCTTGGACGAAGGTCGAGATTGCGCTACTGGGAACGCGCCCGGATCGAGAGGTTGCGCCGTTGGTGAACCGATCCCTGGCCAACGTGCGCTACAAACGTCTGGACCTGGGTATTCCGTTTTGCAATCCCCGTTACGAAATCTGGAAACCCGCTGAACTGGCGCTGTTGGGAAAAGTGTCCGACGAGGAAATTGCGCACCGGACGGGACACTCGTTAACCAGCGTCCGCCAAGCTCGACACAAGAGGCATATTCTCGGTGTCAGACCCTCTGGATTGGCCGCCGGAGGAAAAGTCGCTGCTGGGGGCTGAACTGGTGACAGTCACAGGAGAATGAAATGGATGGCGGCGCTTTGACTGGCCGGCTTGCTTTCAGGTATTCAGCAACCGGCCAGACAAATCGCCTCTACTGAAACCTAGACGGTCGCGCACTCAACGGTCGTTCCAAAACCGCGCTCAACTCCGCCGTCGTCCGTTCATGCCACTTCCGACCTGCTTCGTTTCGCTGCCGGCTTCGGATCGCCCGTTCAGTGCGTTGTCATCGGCACATCCGCGCACGATTTTGACACGTTCAGACGAACAAAATGAGTGGCGGCTTTCTGGAATGGGAAAGCCGGTATTTTTGTTAGACACCATCCCCTTACTTGAAGGTAAGGCTGCAAGTCGCGCCATGTCCGCGTAGTATTCCGCGAAGCGTCCGGCGAAGTATCCGCGCAACATCCGATGAAACATCCGGGCATTCGCCGGGCAACCGCCGCGGAGTGTCCGAGCTGTTGCCGGGAAACATCTCACGCAACACCGATAAATGTCCGCGCTGCGGTTGGCGCAACAGCCAGGAAGCGTCCGGGCCATTTCCCTGCAGCAACCACACGATGACCGGGCGTGTCCGCATGGTGTCCGCGCAACGTCCGCAAACGCGGTCACCTCATTACCGCGTCCGCAGCCAGTCCGCGACCACGTCCCCAGTTTGTCCGTGTCCGCGCACAGTCCACGTCCGCGACCTGGGCGCAAACACGTCTTTGTCCAGTCCATGTTCGCGCATAATCCGAATCCCAAATCATTCCGCAGACAATTTAGAGTCGCGACCTATCGGCGTCCACGCGACTTCCGCCAAGCGTCCGCGCTCGCACCGCTGGACGCTGACATGCACTCATTTGTTCCGACGCAAAGCTGCTGGAGCAGATCAACCCTTGGGAGGTTGGGCGCGCGAATCCAGATTCGATTGTATGTCGCCGGGCGGCGCGTCAATGTCTTGCTCGCCCTGTTGCCGTCTGCGCTCCACATTGCACCCGCCGCCCGGCTCCAGAGCGTTGCGTTTAGGATCTCGCGCGGGGAGAACTGCTGGCGACAAGATTAACCCGCTGTTGCCAGTGGGCCTCCGCTTGCGGAACGGAGGGTTTGAAATCGTATCACGCAACGTGGCCGGTCAGTGAAATAAGGTATAGTAACGTATTCCACACTGTTTGCCCGGAAGCACGTCGCCCATCAGGCACGCGATGGCGGGTTGCCAGCGCAAGGGCTTGGCAGAGGTGAATGGGGTGGCAACGTTTCGAAAGTGAGCAGCCAAGAGGTTGCCCCACGATACTCCGACGCACGGCAAAATCTCTTGACGCCATTCCCGTTTGAATTATCCACGACGATTGCACCAAAATCAGGCCGATTGCTGGAAGCCGGAAATTCCAGGGGAACGGGTGCGGTGTGATTTGGTGTGATTCAGCATTCATGATCAAACTAAAACCGGGACGCCCGCTGCGGGATGTTCGTATTGCTCGGCGGCCAGACCCGGAATTCTTCTACTACCAACTGGCGTTCCAGCACGCGATCGTTCCCTACCGCGACCGGGAGGTCGGTCTTCAGAATGTTAAGCCGCACAAATCGCGCTTTCACGGGCGGAAAGACCAACGTGCGCTGGATGCCAATGGTGGTGCCCTGCGCCGCCACTTTCCACCGTTCGCCGTCCTTGTATTCGATGGCAAAGTTCTTGATGGGATAGCTGGGGAAGGCGAATCGCTCGCGGATTTCGGCTACACCGATGCTTTCCTCTTGCCCGAGATCCACTTCGAGCCAACCGCTGCTCGCGCCGGCCGCCGCCACCCAGGCACTGGTGTCGTCATTATCCACGGCTTTGCTGGCATCATATTCGGGCCGCCAAACAGATGAGGCGTTGATGCTTTTCCTAGTGGACAGCGAGGCCGGGCGCGCTCTTGGGTGGCGGATCATGTCGCCGACTCGGAGCAAGGTGGCCACTTCGATATCGCGCAACTTTCCTTCGCGGTTCGGCGACACACCCAGGTCAAAGAGGTTCGTGTGTTTTACCGCCCCGAGATAAGTGGCATAGAGGTCTTCGGCCGAACGACATTGCTCGCCCACCTGGGGATCGAAGAACCACATCGGCGAGGGCTCGGCGATGATGGGCTGCAGAATTTCGGTGACCTTGTAGCCCTGGTAAAAGGGATCCCATTTGTCGAAGGGGTTGTTGTCGATGAATGGACATACGACGGTGTGATGGTCCATCGGGCCGGGTCGCCCGTCTTCTCCAATCTGCATGTCGCCCGCAGCCTGCCCGGAGCTGAACCCCACAACGCAGTCTGGCTGAATGCTCTTAATCCACTCCGTTGTTTTTTTGTGATCGAGGCCCCCATCGCCGACGGCATTGTCCAGCCAGAGGAATGCAATCGGCCCATAGCGCGTGAGCAACTCCTTGAGCTGGGCTTTCTTCTCCTCGGGGTTGATGCCATTGTAGTAGGCTTCGCCTTCCCGTGCACCTGGCCAGCGCCACTCACTCTCGGAGTAATAGAGCGCCAACTTGAGGCCATTTTGATCGCAGCTTTTCCGCAGTTCCGCCAGGACGTCGATTCCCAGTTTTGTCCGGGTGACTTTTCGTTCCGAGGTGTCGGTATCCCAGAGGCAAAAACCGTCGTGGTGTTTTGTCAGGAAGCAAATGAATCCCATGCCGGCTTCTTTCGCCGTCCGCGCCCATTGCTCCGTGTCGCAGCCACTGGGGCTGAACAGGGAGATGTCCTTGACGTTGGGAGTCCATTGTTTGCCGGAAAAACAGCAGAACGACCAACACAAGTACATACCCCACTTGAGATCCGTCAGTTGTGCGGCGGGTTTTTCCGTTGTCGCCGTTTGCGCGGCATTCTGCGATTTCGCCAACTCCGCAGCCGGGAGACCGGTTTGACCGCAAACCAACAAGGCCATGAGCAGTATCGAGAGAAATTGTTTGGAGTTCATCCTCCCGAACATAGCGGGACCTCAACCTGGAGGCACTCCCCCGTTCGGGGGCAGCTCCAGCCGGGGCACAAACCACGATTACGCTCCACTCTGATGGACTTGGTGCCGTCCAGGAAGACCGTTTCCTCAAAAGTGAGGATGGTTGCCGTGGCTGGCCTCAGAACGCAATCCCCCCATACGGGGGCTATTGGTGCACATGGATAATCACGACATTTCTCCAATGCACGGAACAAAGCCCACCATGTTCTCAAGTCGGGGCAGTCCAACGCCAAGCTTCGCGATCGCCGGATCGGTTACGTCGTCGGCCGCGGGGTTACTCTCCAGGATGGCCACTGTAAGCGGGCCATGGTCCGCCCCATCTGAAATACAGGGTGCGATGTTCGCGTCAAGTCAACCCTGCCGGTGCCGAGCATTCCACCTAGCCAAATGAAAGGTCTTCTCAAGTTTCTCCAAGCCGATCAGATTCTCACAAAACCGGAGGACTTGATCCCTTACTCGTTCGATGCCACCGCCGGGCTGCGTCAGCGTCCGCGGTGTGTGGTGTTTCCGCGGTCAACGCTAGAAGTTGCGGCCGTAGTGCGCTGCGCAGCGAAAGAGAGTGTGCCAGTGGTGACCCGGGGGTCAGGAACCGGGTTGAGCGGTGGTAGTTTGCCCGTGCCCGATTGTATCGTGCTGTGCCTGGTAAAGATGGATCGGGTTCTACGACTCGATGAAAATAATCTTACGATTTTGGTGGAAGCGGGCGTCATCACCCAGAAGATCGGAGAACTGGCCGACGCGGTCGGACTTCTGTATCCCCCTGACCCCGGTTCGCTTAAAATCTCAACGATCGGCGGAAACGTGGCGGAGAACTCGGGCGGCCTCCGTGGTTTGAAATACGGGGTCACACGCGATTACGTGATGGGGCTCGAGGTGGTGCTGGCGGATGGTCGCGTTGTCTGGCTGGGCAGCCAATGTGTGAAGGATGTGGCGGGCTATTCGATGAAGGATATTTTCGTCGGCTCTGAAGGAACGCTGGGAATCATTAGCAAGGTCTTGCTCAAGCTGCTGCCCAGGCCGCGGGCCAAGAAGACAATGTTAGCCACCTTCGCGCGGATGGAGGATGCGGCGGAAACGGTATCCGCAATCATTGCCGACAAGATCATTCCGTGTACGTTGGAGTTTTTGGACAAAGTGACCATCCGCTGTGTTGAGGAATATGCGCAGATCGGTCTGCCAGTTGACGCGGAAGCCGTACTGTTAATGGAGACTGACGGACACCCGGCTGCCGTTGAGGATGAAGTCCGTCGCATGGAGCAAATCGCGCGGCAGCGGGGTGCCGAATCGGTAACCGTTGCGCAGTCCGCCGAGGAAGCCAACCGGTTGGCGGTGGCCCGTCGGGCGGCTTTTTCGTCGCTGGCGCGGGTTTCACCCACCACGATTCTGGAGGATGCGACGGTGCCGCGCAGTGAACTGGCTAAGATGATCCGGTTCATTCAGGAAGTCGGCGTGCGCCACCAGTTGCGCATCGCCACTTTCGGGCACATGGGGGATGGCAATCTGCATCCAACTTTCCTTACGGATGAGCGGAATGCCGCCGAGATGGAGCGGGTTGAACGCGCCATGCGGGAAATATTTGAATTCGCCGTCAAGCTGGGCGGCACCATCACCGGCGAACACGGTGTGGGCGTGGCCAAAAAGAAATTCCTCGCTGGCGCAATCGGGGACGACAGTCTGGGGCTGCTGCGCCAGCTCAAGCGTTGCGGCAGTTGGATTACTCGGTACTGCAACAGTGCATGCATTGCGGACTTTGCCTGCCCACGTGCCCCACCTACGCCGCCACCCAACTTGAGCGCCATAGTCCACGAGGTCGCATTGCGCTCATGCGGGCCATCGCCGATACCGAATTACCCCTTACTCAGGTGTTCGCGGACGAGATGTACTTTTGCCTGGGCTGTCTTGCCTGCACGTCCGCGTGTCCGGCCGGGGTTAATTACGCCGAGCTGTTTGAAGTTGCGCGGGCAGACATTGAAACACAGCGGATGCTCTCTTCTCCCAAGCGAGACTTCATCCGCTGGTTTACTGTAAAACTTATTTTCACCCGGCCGCGGCTGTTGCGCCTGCTTGGCCGCCTGTTGTTCCTTTTTCAGGCTAGCGGTTTGCAGAAGTTCGTTCGCCGGGCGCGATTGACGTGCGTGCTGCCGCGCCGACTCCGGGAACTGGAGCCGCTCACGCCCGTGGCGTGTCGCCATTTCTCCGACGAACTCATTCGCGAAATCGAGACGCCCGCGCGGTCGCACTATCAAGTCGGCATGTTGACCGGATGCGTGCAGGACCTGATTTACTCCGATCTCAATCGTGACACCGTGGATGTCCTGCTGGCGCACGACTGCAAGGTTTTCACGCCGCGACGGCAGTCCTGTTGTGGCTCGCTGCACGCCCACAATGGCGAGCTGGAGCTGGCGCGAGAAATGGCACGGCGTAATATCCTCGCCATGGAACAGGCGGCTGGTTCGCTGGCGTCGTTGGATGCGATCATCAGCAACGCGGGTGGCTGTGGTTCCCATCTGAGACATTACTCCCACCTGCTGCGCACGGATCCGGAGTTTGCCGGCCGCGCCCTGGTCTGGTCGAAGAAGCTAAAGGACATCCACGAATGGCTCGGGCAGATTGGACTCCGTTCGCCTGATTGCGAAGCCCAACTGGTGCGCGTGTCGTATCATGAATCCTGCCACCTTTGCCACGGCCAGAAAATCAGCCGTCAGCCTCGGGAGGTGTTGCGGGCCATTCCAGGAGTGGAACTGGTGGAACTTCCCGAAGCAAGTTGGTGCTGTGGAAGTGCAGGGATCTACAACATCACCCAGCCGGAAATGTCAAAGCAGCTCTTGGATCGTAAGCTCGCCCACCTGCAAAACACCGGGGCCGCCGTGGTGGCTTCAGCCAATCCCGGCTGCTCCGTCCAATTGGAAGCCGGGCTGCGGCAGGCCCAGAGCTCCGTAAAGGTCGCGCATCCGATTTCGTTACTCGCAGCGGCCTTTCGCCGGGCTGGAACTGCGCCTCCGGTGGAACCTTCCGGTAATTGAGCCCAATTCATTGCATCCTAACCACCAATCCGGTTGTCCCCTGAAATTGACTGGCAAAAAGCCCGTCACCGGTTCAATGCTGGTGCGTTCTTGCGGTCAGCCGGCGCGATCCATTCGTGTGGTTCACGACCTCGAACACAAAACCATCAATTTGCGCAGTGTGCATCGTGACCAGCGGCTCTGAATCCCGAACCCATGATGAAACTCGTTGACCAAGTACGATTAGCTGGCGTCGTGGGTGCGGGCGGCGGTGGCTTTCCCACGCATGTCAAGCTCGCCGCCAAGGCCGACACGGTCATCGCTAACGGCGCGGAATGTGAACCGTTGCTGCACAAAGATGCTGTTATCATGGAGGAACAAGCCGCCGCCCTGGTGCTGGGAGTGCAACTCGCCGTGGCCGCCACCGGCGCGAAGGAGGGCGTCATTGGCATCAAAGAAAAGAAGCTCAAAGCCGTCGAAGCCGTCACCGCCGCGTGCCGGGGGACGAATGTTCGGGTTCAGTTGCTCGGCGATTACTACCCGGCGGGTG
Source organism: Limisphaerales bacterium (assembly GCA_044225555.1). Lineage (GTDB taxonomy): Bacteria > Verrucomicrobiota > Verrucomicrobiia > Limisphaerales > JADLHS01 > JADLHS01. The sequence goes on from JBGAIM010000013.1 coordinate 165,907, forward strand.
ACGAGTATGATTTGGTTTACAACGTCACCGGTAAATTGATTCCACCCGGCGGCATTCCCATCGGCGTTGGCGTAGTGGTGAACAATGTTGAAACCTTCATCAACATTGCTGCCGCAGCCGAAGGAAAGCCAGTCATTGAGAAAACACTAACCATTGCCGGCGCGGTGAAATTGCCGGTGACGTTGCGTGTGCCCATCGGCACGGCATTTCGTGACTGCATCGCGGCGGCTGGCGGCTTGACGACGGATGACCCGGTGCTGTGCCTCGGCGGATTGATGATGGGCCAGACAACCGACGATCTCGAGATGCCAGTGACGAAAACCTCCACCGGGGTGGTGATCCTGCCGCGCGACCATCACATTATCGAGCGCAAGCTCAAGCCGAACCAGATCCAGGCCAAGATCGGCCGGTCCGCCTGCGATCAATGCCGCTATTGCACCGAGTATTGCCCGCGGTTCTTGCTTGGTTATGCCGTCGAACCGCATCAGGTCATGCGGACTCTCGCATTCACCGCCACGGGCGCGGCGCAATTCAATCAATGGGCGGCCCTGTGCTGCTCGTGCGGACTTTGCACGCTTTATTCCTGTCCTGAGGAGTTGTTCCCGAAAGAAGCTTGCGATGACGCGAAAGCCGAGATGCGGCGCGCGCAGGTGAAGTGGACCGGACCGATGAATCCCAAGGTGCACCCGATGGGAGACGGTCGCCGCGTGCCGATCAAAACACTCACGAAGAAATTGCACGTGCAGGATTATGATCTGCCTGCGCCATTCGCGCTGCAGCCGCTGATACCGAGCCGACTGGTGCTGCCGCTCAAACAAAGCGCAGGCACGGCTTGCTTGCCGAAAGTGAAAGTCGGCGACCGCGTCATCGCTGGACAAATCATCGGCGAACCCGCCCCAAACGCGCTCGGTGCGATTCTGCACGCGCCGGTGACGGGCTATGTCCAGATGGCTAACGATCAACAGATTATCCTGCAAAGACTATGAACGACAAATCCATTGGTCTAATCGAATTGTCGAGCATCGCGGCTGGTTTCCTCGTCGCCGACACCATGCTCAAGGCCGGCAACGTGCGCATCTTGCTTTCGCGGTCAATTTGTTCCGGCAAGTATATGGTACTCATTGGCGGCGAGACCGCAGCAGTCGAAGCCGCGACTGCCGCGGGAGAAACAGCAGCCAACGGCTGCTTGATTGACAGCCTCACGCTCGCCAATCTCCACCCCGACGTCATCTCAGCCATTGGCCGCACCCAACCCGTTCAGCCGGACGGCGCTCTCGGTATCCTTGAATCCTTCAACGTTGCCACAATGATCAAAGCCGCCGATGCCGCCGCGAAAGCCGCCAACGTGCACTTGCTCGAAGTCCGGCTTGCAATGGCGCTTGGTGGCAAGGCGTTTTGCACCATGACCGGTGATGTGGCTTCTGTGGAGGCTGGCGTGCAAGCAGGGCGCGCGGTTATCGCCGAAGCTGGCGTACTTGTGAATGCCGTCGTCATTCCGCGTCCGCACGAGGATGTCTATCGAGAAGTGGTGTAGTGAATCTTAAATCTACGATCCTGCTGGAACACTTTGCCCTATGTCACCTTCAGGTCGTCAAGTTGAACGATTACGTTCGCGCTGAAGACCGATCCAGCCGGTGCGGGTTGCGTCCTATTTGGGGAGCAAGGCCAGCAAGTCCTCGTGAGGACGAGCGATGACATGGGCGGCGATGAGTTTGCCCAATGGGCCAACGGCCTTTGCTCCGGCGTCCACGGCGGCGGTTACTGCAGCGACATCCCCCTTCACCACCACGGTGACATAGGCGGCTCCGATTTTTTCCTTGCCGACGAGTGTCACGTTGGCCGCTTTCAGCATCGTATCGGTGGCGTGGAGTACGGCGGTCAAACCTTGCGTTTCCAGAATTCCGAGAGCGAGAGGATTTGGGTTCATGGGTGTTTCTTTGGTGGTTGGAAAATCGGTGGGCAGGAACTGGTCCCGTCCACCATAGAGCGGGTTCTGTGAGTTTGAAAAATGGATCATGGGTTCCAGGGCAGCTTCCGGGCGCGGCAGACAGCGCACCACGGCGGTGCAGCCCAGTTCACGCGCGCGCGCCTCGGAAAAGGTCAGCGCGGCTTCCACCGAAGCGACGTCCCCTGCGATGCGCACCGCCAGATTCTCATTGCCGGTCGACTCAATACCGAGCAGCCGCACCCGCGCCGCCTTGATCATCTGGTCCACCACCACTGCCGTGATCGAAAGGAACGGGAGCTCGGCGAAACCGAGCGCGCTCATGGTTGCGGCCTTACTGGCGAGCCCAGTTGCTGCATCACTTCGCGTACGAGTTCGTCCACGTTAACGCCCGCCGTGCTGCCGGGCGATTGGTGGGGAACCGGTGCCGGTGCAGCCTGCGCGCCGGGTCGCCGGCACGAGCTTGCGGCCTCCGCAAACCCACAGTCCGCGAGCAGGCACGCGACGTGCGCCCGGATTTCCTCGTAGTCGCTTTGCTCGCGGGGAGAGAGCAGTTGCCGCGACGTTCCGAGGTTGAATCCGCGCAACGACATGCCCGCCCGGAAGCCCTCGGGAAAATTTGTGCCGTACAGCATCGCATTGATGAGGTCCAGCAATCGGAGCTGGATGCGGCGCGCCTCCTCCCACCGCCCTGCGAGCGTTTCCCGATACAACTTCATGACCACTTCGGGTACCACCCCGCTGGTGGCGATGGTGCCGCCGTCCCCGCCCATGAACAGCGCCGGGAACAAAATCTCCTCGCAGCCGATCAGGCAGGAAAAGTCGGGTCGCCGGGGTTTGATTGCCTGTAGCGTGTTCAGAAAGCGGGGAAAATCCCGGCTGCTATCCTTGATGCCGACGATGCGAGGACAATCCAGCGCGAGGCGCGTGACCACCGGCACGCTGATCTCGTTCGAGAACTGCGGGATGTTGTAGAGAATGATGTCAATGGGCGAACGACGCGCGAGTTCGCGGAACAAATGTTCGATGCTCTCCTGGCTGACTTTGAAGAAATAGGGCCCGGTCACTGACACTGCGGCGCAACCGAGATCGGCGTAGGCACAGCAAGCTTCAAGGATCAGCGTGAGGTTTGCCTCCGCCGCACCGGCCAGAATCGGCACTCGTCCGCGCGTCTCCTGGGCGACGATTTGAATGATGCGCTTGCGCTCCTCGAAGCTCAAACGGATGAACTCCCCCGTGCTGCCATTCGGGTAAAGCCCAGTGACGCCCTTGTCGATGAGCCAGTTGATCATCCGGCGCAACTCGCCTTCGTTGATTTGTCCGTCTTCGAGAAACGGAACCAGGTTCGGGGTGAAAATGCCTTTAAGCATCGCGAAATGTGTTAATATTGCGAAATCGGTAACGCGACTCAGAGGCGATAGAACCTCACGGCGTTGTCATGATAAAAGGCTCGTCTATTGCTCTCATTCCACCCCTGAGTGAGATATTGCGTGAAGTCATACCAATCTTGATACCTTCCAGCAAGCGTGAGCACCGGCCAATCGCTACCAAACATGATCCGCTGCGGGCCAAAGCAGTCAGCCGCATGCTCGGCGTAGGTCTTGAGTTGTGCGTTGTTCCAGTGCTGCAGGTCGGCTTCGGTGAGGAGGCCGGAGATTTTGCAGTACACGTTTTGGTAGGCGGCGAGCCGCCGCAACTGGGTCTGCCACGGTTCGATTTCCCCTTTGTTGATCGGCGGCTTGCCACAATGATCGAGAACCAGCGGCACGCCTTCGCACAGTTGCACCAACTTCAGCACTTCGTCAAGTTGGTCATAGGTGCAGCAAAGTTCGAAGTGGAATCCAGCTTGCTGGACTTTGTGAATGCCGGCGGCGAAGGCTGGCTGCAAGGCAAAACCTTTTGGATTCCACTGGATGTTGTGGCGAATGCCGCGAATCAGCGGGTGCTGCCGGTAATTCGCCAGCACGGTGTCGATGCGCTGCGTATTCGTCAGGTCTGCGTACGCGACGATGCCTTGAATTCGCGGATCCATTCCCGCCATTTGCGTGACCCACGCTACTTCATCCGGTGACTGTTCCGGCTGACAGTTACATTCCACAAAAACCAACTTCTCAATGGGCAGCGAGGCCGACGCCTGCTGGTATTCCCTGAGACCGAAAGTTTGCTGCAACTGCGGCGCCATTTTGAGCCAGGGGTAGTGCAAACGCAGGGGATCCCAGAAGTGAGCGTGGGCATCAACAATCGGTGTCGTCATTGGCGTTCTGGTTTTGCGATCCTATCGGAGGGGACGGGCAAATTCCCGCATGGCTTCGGGCTTGAAAGTAGTGCCGGCGCCGGGTTGTTTCGGGAGTCTGAAAATCCCGTGTTCCACCGTGGCTGGTTCTTCAAAGCAATCGCGCAACCACGGAATGTATTCCAGCAACCCGACGGCGGGATGTGCCAACGCGGTTTGCAGATGAATGTTCATCATGTCGCCCACATGCGGCACAACCGGCAGGCCGCGCGCGTGTGCTTTGTCCGCGACGGCCCACCATTCAGTGATTCCTGCGACGCGCACGGCATCCACTTGCACATACCGCACAGCGCCGGCAGCCATGAAACTGTCAAAGTGAAACTCCGAATAGAGCTGTTCGCCGAGCGCGATCGGCACCTTGAGAAATGAAGCGAGCTCCTTATGGGCTTCCAGATCATCAAACCAAAGCGGTTCCTCAATCCAGACCAGGTTGAATTCCGCAAGGCGGTCGGCATATTTGCGGGCCGTCGGTAAATCCCATTTGCCGTTGACGTCAATCATCAGTCGCGCTTCGCTCCCAATCGCCTCGCGCACCGCCGCGATTCGTTTCATGTCTATTTCGGGATCGGGATGGCCCACTTTGATTTTCACGCCCTTGAAACCATCGGCGATGACCCGCTGGTTTCCCGCGACCAACCGATCCATGGGGATATTCAGCCAGCCAAAGTCGGTGTTGTAGGCCTCCACAACCGGAGCCTGGCGCTTGCCGAGCAGTCGCCAAAGCGGTTGATTCGCCGCCTTGGCTTTCAGATCCCACAAGGCCACATCAACGCACGCCAGCGCGAGTTGACTGATGCCCGCCCGGCCAATCCACTGGATCGGTGGCTGATGATAGAGCTTCTTCCACAACTTCCGGATCTCGGTCACTTCTTCACCGAGCAAGAGCGGGGCGTACAAATGGGAGATAAAGTCCGTGATCAGCTGGTCGCCAGGCAGCAGCGCATGCGTCCCGGTGTATCCGAACCCTTTCAATCCATTGTCGGTGTGCAACACCACGCCCGGCACCCCCCAGTGGGTGATCTGATTTGTGCTGTCGGCGATGCCACTGCCGGTTACCGGCACGTGCATGATGAACGGCTCGACCTTGGTGATTTTCATAAAGTGTGTTGGCGATGCTGGTAACGGTTACTGGGGAGCGCTTAATACAGGCGCAATCCGGATATCAGCCCGCCGTCAGCAACGTATTCGCCCCCGTTGCAGAATCCGGCGCGCGCACTCGCCAGAAAGCAGATCAACTCGGCGGTTTCCGCAACGTCCCCCAGACGACCCACTGGCACGGGTTTGGCGAACTGGACATACATGTCCGCCACGGTTTGGTCTTTGCGGCGGTTCAGATTGGCGAAGTATTCCTGCATGGGCGTGATGATGGAGCCCGGTGAAACCACGTTGGCGCGAATGCCCTTGGGCCCCAAATCCACGGCCAGCGTCCGGGTGAAAGCCAGAATCGCACCTTTCGTCGTGGCGTAGGCGCATACTCGCTTGGAGCAGGCGGTGCCTTGCACCGACGCAACGTTGATGATCGCACCACTACCTTGTTTGATCATGCCCGGCACGGCCAGATGGCACGTGAGATACATGGCTCTCAGATTCACTGCCATCGTGCGGTCCCAAGTGGCGCTATCCGTTTCGGTGATGTCGCCGATGGGATGGATTGCCGCCGAGTTTACCAGGATGTCAATCCGACCGTGTTTGGCAGTGATGGTGCGAATGGTCCGGCGCACAAATTCTTCCTTGGCGGCATCTCCTTGAAAGCCGCCGGCGCTCTGACCGCCAGCTGCAATTTGCTTCTTGGCGACTATGACGCTCTTGTCATGGCCAATGATCACCACCGCAGCGCCCCGACGGGCCAGGAGTTCAGCGGCAGCCAGCCCAATTCCGGAACTCCCACCCAACACCAGCGCCACCTTGCCGGAGAATTCACTCGTCAGCGAATCCGCGAAGCGCAGTGGTTCTCTCCTGGTTGGCGATGGCTGCTTGGTTTTGGTTGGCATGCAGGTATTCCCAGTTTGTTTTCTGGATGTTGAAAATCATTTGAGCTTGGACGATTCGCGCCCCAAGCTCTCCCCCCCGTTCGGGGGCATTGCCGCGGCGGGCCAGGGGTAGCAAACTACCTGTTTTCTGGGCTGCTCCACCATTCCGAGCGTTCGCCGTTGGAAGGGTGATTGTGGCTGCGTGTCCAAATTGCTAAGATATGCCCGATATGCACCGCCGCTCGAACAATGGTCGTGGCCGGATTTTGCTTACCTTCCTGTTTGCCTCGCTAGTCACGATTTGTTCCGGACAGACGGCTGTGGTTTCGGGCAATCATTCCCGGCCGCCAGTGCATCCCCGCCGCAACGTGGAGGATTTCCCCCCAGTGCCAGCGAGGTTCGTTCGGTTCAATGTATTCAAAACCAATGTCCGCGAGCCCTGCCTTGATGAATTGGAGGTTTATGCCGAAAGCGATCCGCAGCACAACGTCGCTTTGGCTTCTTCCGGCGCGCGCGCGACCGCATCCAGCTCCTTACCTGGCTACCAAATTCACCAAATCCAGTGGCTCAATGATGGCTTGTACGGCAACACCCATTCCTGGATCGCGGGGAACGAAAGCAATGTCTGGGCGCAAATTGAACTCCCGGCCTTGATGAAAGTCAGTCGGGTCGTCTGGGGTCGTGACCGGGAAGGCTACCTCATTGATCGGCTGCCGACCGACTATCGAATTGACGTCTCGACGAACGGCGTTGATTGGAGGACCGTGGCCACCGCCGCCGACCGCCGACCCCTCCCGGCAGGAGCGACCTTCGCCGGGTACGGCCCCGCTTTTCGCCAGTCAGTGATTCGATTCTCCCCCATCGGGGCAACGCTCTCGCCGGAGATCCGGAACATTTCTTCGGAGTATCGCGTGGATCGCTGGCAGACGGAGGATGGCCTGCCCGGAAACGAAGTGACGACACTGCTTCAGACTCGCGATGGCTACCTTTGGGTCGGCACGTCGTCCGGTCTGGCGCGCTTCGATGGTTTCAAATTTACCAACTTTGGGGAGCTGGATGGCCTGAAGAATAGTCGCATTCTCTGCCTCTTGGAAGACCGCGGCGGTCGCCTTTGGGTTGGCACGGATGGTGGCGGACTGTTTTATCTCGTGGACGGAGGCTTTCAAGCATTGACGACCAAAGACGGGCTGTTCAGTGATGTGGTTATGTCGCTGGCGGAAGGCAGAGACGGTCGGATTTGGATTGGCACTTATGCTGGCTTGAATTGCTGGCGCGAGGGGAAGTTCCTCAACGACTCCAGTGTGCCACCGCGCCGTGAAGCTGCGGTTTCCCGCGTACTTGAAGATGGCACGGGATTGTGGGTTGTCTTGAACGGTTTCCTGCACCAGGTGAAAGGACAGGATTACTTGCGGGAGAATCTCGGAGCGGAGCCCAGCAGCCAGATTGCGATCGCCGCCTTGCGTCGTGGCGCGTCGGGTCGAATCTGGTTCGGTGGACTCAGCGGGCGACTTACCTGCTCGGTTGATGGGGTGATGACCGCAGTGCCCCAGCCGGAAAAGCTTTCCCCCGACACCATTTTAGATGTATGCGAGGCTCGCAACAGTGACATTTGGATCGCTTTGGCCGCGAGTGGTCTGCAACGCCTTAACGGCGGGCGTGTGATCTCCCTCTCGGTGTCAGATGGCTTGGCGGATAACTCCGTGCGCTGTTTGCTGGAGGACCGTGAGGGTAACATTTGGGCCGGCACCGGAGGTGGGGGACTGAATCGGATCAAGCGCAAGAAACTGCGCCTGGTCACCACGAGCGACGGGCTTTCCCATAATGGGATCATGTCGCTCGCCGAAGATGATGAAGGCCGGGTCTGGATCGGATCCAACGGCGGCGGCTTGAGTGTGGCAAAAGACGGCGGCTTCTCCCCGTCCGACCTGAGCTACCTGCTGGAAAACGAAAGTCTGCCCTCCTTACTGGCCTCCCGGAATGGTTCGCTCTGGCTGGGGACCTGGAACAGCGGACTCTTCTGTAAAACCGGCGCCAAGCTTGAGCAGTATCACTTAGGAACGCCCGAAAACGAGCAGCCAGTGCTGGCCTTGTGCGAAGATCGGGGAGGCGGATTGTGGGTGGGCACCTATCAAGAAGGGTTGAAGCTTTACCAGGACGGGGTATTTCGCCCATGCCACGCCACCAATGCCATCCTGCCAAAGTACATTACGGCCCTGGCGCAGGACCGTGAGGGCAAGCTGTGGATCGGATCCGGCGGCGATGGACTGTTCTGCCTGGTCGGGGAAGAGTTGCGAACCCTTTCCAGCAGTCATGGTTTGCCCAGCGATTTTGTCCGCACCCTGCATCTGGACGCAGAGGGTGTGTTGTGGATCGGTACCAGCCGCGGTCTGGCTCGTTTGAAAGCCGGGCGACTTGGCAGCCTCACCGCCCAGCAAGGATTGTGGGACGACGTGATCTCGCAGATTCTGGAAGACGCCGAAGGTCAACTCTGGTTTGGCTCCAACCGGGGCATCTTTCGCCAGAGCAAGCGCGATCTGGACGACGTGATTGAAGGCCGACAGCGGGTCCTCAATCCGCAAACTTTCGGCAAAGGGGAGGGGCTGGAGAATCTGGAATGCACGGGCGGATTTTGTCCGGCCGGGCTCCGCACTCGCGACGGTCGGTTATGGTTCTCCACCGTCAAAGGGCTCGCGGTCGTGGACCCGGCGAATATTCCCAAGAATCGGGTTGCTCCCGCCTTACGACTTGAGGAGGTGCGTGTGAACGGCGTGCGGAAAGAACTGCCCTTGGTGTCCGTGGACAAGGCCGCCAAGGTGGGAGCGAATTTATCGCCGCTGGAGATTGCTCCGGGAGCCCGGCGCGTGGAGTTTCATTACACTGCCCTGAGTTTCACTGCTCCCGAGAAGGTGCGTTTTCGCTACCGGCTCGAAGGGCTCGATCCGGACTGGGTCGAAGCCGGAAGTCGCCGCGTCGCTGAGTACCCGCTCCTGTTGCCGGGCGAATACCACTTTCGCGTCTCCGCGATTAATGAGGACGGGGTCGGAAGCCAAGGGGAAGTCGGCGTAGCACTGATTTGCCATCCCGCGTTCTGGCAGACCAGCTGGTTCCGTTTGCTGGCCATCCTCACGCTTTTGGGCGCGGCCGGCTGGACGGTGAAGGTGTGGGCGACCCGCCGATTGCGCCGCCGCCTGGCGTTGCTGCAACACGAACATGCTTTGGAGCAGGAAAAAACCCGCATCGCCCGTGACATCCACGACGAACTCGGCACGCTGCTCACGGAGATTTCGATGATCAGCGACCACACGCAGCAGCGCCTCAACCGGCCGCAGGAGGTGGCGTCCGACCTGCGTCGCATCTCCAAGACGGCGCGCGAGGCCGTGCAGACCGCGGATGGCATTGTTTGGGCGGTCAATCCCCGCAACGATTCATTTGTTCACCTCGCCAATTACCTTGTCCACTTCGCAGAAGATTTCTTCTGCCTGACGAGCATTCGATGCCGGCTGGATGTTCCGTCCGCCTTGCCGGACATTCCGATCTCGACCCAATCGCGCCATCACCTTCACCTGGCGGTCAAAGAGGCCTGCAATAACGTCGTCCGTCACTCCGAGGCCACGGAAGTCTGGCTACGCGTAGCGCTGACGGATTGGCTTTTGACCATAACGATTGAGGATAACGGAAAAGGCTTTCAATGCGGCACGGAAGCGGCCGAAAGCAACGGACTGATCAACATGCGTCATCGCATTGCCGAAGTTGGCGGTCAGTTCAAGTTGACCAGTGTGCCCGGTCGGGGTACCAGTGTCAGCCTGACCATGCCCCTGGGCTCACTCCAAGAATCGTTATGTCCATCAGTGTAGCTATCGTCGAGGACGAGACCCGTCTGCGGGTTCAGTTGGCCAAGATGATCAATGACGCGCCGGGCTTTCGTTGCCAAGGCATGTTCGGTTCGGCCGAACAAGCCTTGCGTGAAATTCCCCGTCAGCCTTCGGACGTCGTGTTGATGGACATCAATCTGCCCCAGATGTCGGGGGTTGAGTGTGCCTTTCGGTTGAAGAAGCTCGTGCCCCAGATCCAGATTGTGATGCTGACGGTGTATGACGACAGCGAGAAGATCTTCAAGGCTCTGGAAATGGGAGCCAGTGGTTACCTGCTCAAACGCACGCCCGCGGAGGAGATTCTCAAGGCGGTGGCCGAGGTCCACCGCGGCGGGTCCCCGATGTCCAGCTATATCGCCCGCCAGGTCGTGCAGTCCTTTGCCAAAAGAAGCGGAACCGAGTCCACGGATCTCTCGCCCCGGGAGGCGGAGGTGCTGGCTCTGGTTGCCAAAGGAAACATCAACAAGGAAATTGCCGATCAGCTCGGGCTGCGGTTGGAAACGGTCCGCTCCTACTTGAAGAGCATTTACGACAAACTGCACGTCCGGTCCCGGACCGAGGCCGCGATGAAGTATTTTCAGAAATAGCTTAACCGGGTCAAGCGCACCAGGGCCGCGCACGGGGCGAGTTGGACTTCTGCAAGCGATTCACCAGGCGACTGGCCATGCGGGCGTTCTCGGGGATTTGCCAGTCAAACATGCCGACCAGGATGAAATCGGCCCCGCTGTTGAAGGCGTGGGGAAACGCTTGGAGCGGGAGCAGGGCGCCGGCGGCCAGGATCTTGAAGGCGATCCATGGTTTCCGGTTCGCCGCCATGAATTCGATGACCGCGCCGGGATCATTGCACCAGGAGTTGTCGTGATCTCCTTTGGGGCCGGTCTCATTTGGCCGCGGCGCGCTATAGTAGTCGAGCGTGTGGAGTGTCTTCTGATAAAAATCCACCTCCAACTTCAGCTTCTCGCATTGGCGCAGCACTTCCAGGTCGTGCGCGGAGACCCCGGCAATCCGCTTCTGTTCCTTGGTCCATTGGACGATCTCCGCCACTCGTTCGAACTGGTGCCGGGCCAGGAGGGTTTCCGCCTGGTCGCCATTGATATGAATGGCGGTGGCCCCGCGATCCACGGCCAGCTGAACATGCGGGCAGCCGCTGGCATCCCCCGCACCAACCTGCGCGATCCACTTCATCTTACCGCCGTTCTTCCAGTGTTGGTGCAAGGCAGAAATGTCGTCGGTGACAAAGGTATTGATGACATTGATACCATGCGCCTCGGCAATTTCGAGCGTCTCCCGGATTTTCGCCGGAGTATTGTAAAAGCGCATCAGCGGGGCCACATAGCCAAGGTCCCGGGCATGGGAGTAGCCGGAAATCAAGTTGCCACCGAGCATCAACCGGCTGAACTCCTGTCCCGCGATTCTCCCCATTGGCATCTTATCCGATGAGGCCGCCACGGGAGCGGCGCCAACTACGGCATCATTCTGGGCGCGAGACTGGGCGCGTAGTCCCAAGGGAATCGTGGCCGAAGCCAGCAGCGAAGAGCCCACGAAACTGCGGCGCGTCAATGGGGTGGCTTTCATGGTGTTAGGAGTCTAGCCGGCTATCGGATTGCCGCCTTCCCCCGTACGGGGGGGATTGCCGCCCTGAAACCGAGAGGGTAAATTGTAGGGCAATGAGATTCACCGCCTGAAGCCACAACCGATGAGAATCCGTTCGCACTGCCGCTTCGGACTGTGGTTGAGGCTGCCCGCCGTATTGACGAGCCTGGTCTCCCTGGGCGGGCTGGTCGTTCGGGCGCATGCCCAAGCGCTCATCACGCCGTCCATCCAGTCCGTTTCCTCCGAATTAAGCTATTGCTGTAATCGCAAGGCGGCTTACCTCGTGAATGGCTCGGGGCTCACGGTCGGTGGCTCGGGCGTCCCCGGCGAGAGCGACTCCACCCATGGCAGCGCTCCCGATAACAACATGTGGGTGTCCGACACCGGCGATACCAACCCTGTGCTCATCTTCAATCTGGGGGGGAGTTACAATCTGCAAACCACGCGGATCTGGAACTACAACGAGAGCTGTTGCACGGCCTTCAGCGCGCACAATGTTGAGATTTCAGCCTCGGCCGACAATGTGAGCTGGACCGTGCTCGGCACCAACACTTTTACCCAGGGTGGGGGCGGGGCCGCCGAGCCCGCGCAGAATTTCAGCACCCCCGCGGCGAACGTGCGCTTTGTGCGCTTCCGGCTCCTGAACAATTACGGTGGCTCCTTGTTCGGGCTTTCGGAAGTCCGCTTCGTGGTCCAGCCCCTGGCGCCGATGGGGGGGCTGACGCTTTATACAAATGCTACGACGGTGGAGCTGGCGAACGCGGCACAAAAGCTCACCTTCATCAAAGACCTCAGTGGGAAATTCCGGGTCAGCACCGCGGTTTCCGACGGGACAATTTGGCGGCCGTTCTTCGACGCGCAGCGGCCGTTGATCGAAGGAGCTGCGTTCAACCTGGAGCCAAATTCGTACACCGTCCTCACCAACACCGGGGCGAAGAAAACCGTCCGGTTTCAAGGCGCGCGCACGAGTCCCAGCTACGCCTTCGATCTCCTGGTCGAAATGGAAACCGGCACCGGCCTGGCGCGGTTCGAACTCATCAGCCACCTGACCAATGGACTTACCCTGAGCGGCCAACAACCCACAGTCGGGTTATGGATGAACCGATCCTCCGCTCAGTACGTGATGACTCAGGGCCCGCTCAGCGCGACGCGGGTGGCCTTCCCCCCGAACTTCAACGTCGGTTTTCCCGCAGCGTACCTGTATGACCAGCAGCAGGAGGCCGCCATCTTTTTTGACCTGACCCCCGCGACGTGGATGGCGGCGAACGGGGTGGATCGGTTTTACGATGTCCAGATCAAGACGTGGGGGAACGGAACGCAGACCGCATTGGGCCTGTACCGATATCACGTGACCGGGAATTCCGTTCCTGCGGGGGACATGGCGGTCGTGTTCTACCTTTATTCCGCGTGGCGTCCCCAAGGGCCGGCCCAATTGTCTGACATGCTCGACCGGACGTTGGAAAAGTTCCAGCCGCTACACCCCTGGACCTCGGTGTTTCCCACCAATACTTTCGAGGGCGGGGAAGTGAGCTGGAGCGGTTTTGCCGACCGCACCATGGCCGATCTGATGGTGCCGAATGTCACCTATGGACATCGCACTAATGAGCCGTACGCGGACTCACCACTGCCGCTGGTGTCGTTGCCCCTGGAGATGAATGTCCACCCCTCGTTTCCCACCAGCGATCCGAACGAGGCCTTGAACGCGTGGAATTTTGCCACCATCAACAATCCGCTGCTTCCGGGAATTCTGTACACCCGGCTGAACAATTCGCCGCAAATCAAGAACTTCGTGAACCTCAAGAAGGACGCGCTGCCGCGCTTCTACAATTCCAATTCCCGGATCATGGCCAGCGGCACGCAGCAACCAGCTTTTGTATTCGGGTTGGAACTGAGCTGGCAGACGCTGGTCTACTATCAGGAGCTGTTTTCCCTGTTGGACGCGGTCGCGCGGGAGGATTTCAACCCGGCCGTTGGTGGCCGTTTATTGATGGGCTTGGACGGCCTGATCCAATATGCCCGCGAGGTTAATTACGTTTTCTCGGTTTACTACAACCCGTTCACCCGCCAGCCGGTGGTGTTTCAGGAAAGCCCCGGGCTGGGAGCGATTCGCGAGCCGTGGTCGGTCGGTTCCTACTGTTACATCCTGGTGCGGGCCTACGAATTGACCGGCGAGTCGCGGTATCTGGTGGAGGCGCAAACGGCGATGGCCGCGCTCATGAACACGATGACCTACACCGAAGCCAACAGCTTCTATACGGCCACGTATTCCGATCCTTTCGAAATGCCGGTGATGGAGTTGATGGGCAACAGTTATGGCGCGGTGGCCGCCGCGAAGCTGCACCGCCTGACCAACGATCCCAAGTATCTCACGTATCAGCGGGATTTCCTCAACGTGTTGCTCCGCATGACGACTTGGTTTGAGGACCAGACGGACACGCGAAGTCGCGACGTGCGGAGCCTGGGATTGTTTTATCCATTTGTGGCCGCCCCGACGCCGACCGCCTGGGAAACGGCGGAAGCGAATCTGTGTCTGGCCTGGTTGCTCAAAAACGATCGCACGAACTCGCGGGCTCCGCTCCTGGCCCGCTTGAGCAATCTCAACCGGATCAATTCCTTCTATTTTTATCCCGCCACGTTCACCCCGGCCATCCGCTCCATCAATCCCGGCCTGCGCACGGATGTGGGGCAGTACTTTCCAACCGAGAACATGTACACGCTGGAATTTCCTTCTGGCTCGGGCGGCTCGCCGAACCAGACGGCGATTTACATGACCGGCCTCGCCTTGTGGAATAGTTGGCTCTACGAGGCGCTGGCGGCCGCCACGAACCGCCAAATCCTGGTGCTGAATCTCGCCAGCCTCGAGGATTACGAACAGTCGATTCGTTCCGCCGCCCGCGAATTTCTGGTGTGCAATCCTACCCCCGGTACCATCAGCACTGCCATCACCAATCAAGCCCTCACGGCGGGTGCTTACCAGGTTTCGCTCACGGATCCCGCCGGGGGCGTGCTGTGGACAACGAATCAAACTCAGCTACAACTGCTGGCCGGCTTGCCACTGACCCTGGGCGCACAACAGGTGGCTTATCTCAAGATTGAGCATACGAACGCGGCCAGTATTTTAGCGGACATCGAAAGTTATCGCGCCGCCGGCCGCAAATTGTCGCACGCCTATCAATTGCTGCAGGAGGAAGCTCGTGACCGCGGCATCGGCACGAATGTGCTGCAGTTGCAGAGCCTCTTTGGTTCGGCGTACCAAGCCTACCAGTCGAGCAATTATGCCCTGGCTTTCCTGCAGGCCAATCAAATCGTCACCAACCTATTGGTGCGACCACCGACCTTGAGCCTCGCCTTCGCCACCACCCAATTGAGGGTTCCGGGCATTGCGTCGTTCAGCTCCTACTACGGTTCCCGTTCTCCGACCAATCTGGTGAATGGCAATGGTCTCGCGCTCGGAGCCTCCGGCATCCTGGGTGCGGCCGACTCCACGCACGGAAATGATACCGAGGGTTCGATGTGGTACAGCAATCCTTACAGCGCACCGCCTGACAACAACCCGGTCGTCACATTCGATCTCGGCGGAGTTGCCGATCTGTTGACCACCCGAATCTGGCAGTACAATCAACCCGGCGGTTTTACCATTTATGGCGCCAAAAACATCAATCTTTCCGTATCCGCTAATAATACCAACTACACCGCCCTGAGCCTGCTTGCGCCGCGACAGGCGGGCGGCACGAACGGCGAGCGTGCGCAGGACTTTTCCACCGTTGCGGCGGATATTCGGTATGTGCGCCTGCAGATCACAAATACATTTGGCGGGGTCGCCGCATCGGGCTTGTCCGAGGTGCGTTTCGTTACCAGGAGCACGGGAGTGGACCTGAGGCTGACCGGCCTGCAGGGAGAGCATTATCGGGTCGAGTATTCCGCCACCCTCGGTCCGGCGGCTGCGTGGCAGTTGCTTCAGGACATTCCGACTTTGAGCAGTCCAACCCTGACCATCAATGATCCGACGCTGCTCCAAACACAGCGCTTCTATCGGGCGATTCAGGTCCGTTAGCTGGATGACCACCCTGCGCCACGGGCTTCTGTTATTTGGCCTGGTGATTCAATCCGCGGCTGCGGCCCTGAGTACCGATCCTCGTCCGAACATTCTGTTCCTCCTCGCGGATGAACAGCGCGCCGACACCATTGCTGCGCTGGGCAACCCTATCATTCGCACACCCAACCTGGACCGGTTGGCCCGATCGGGGCTGACTTTCACCCGGGCTTACATGCAGGGAGCGATGAATCCTGGGACGTGCATGCCTTCGCGCGCGATGCTGTTATCGGGGCGAAGCGTCTTTCGGATCGATGAGCAACTGCTGCGCGATGAAACCTGGCCGGCAGCTTTCGGGCGGGCAGGCTACACCACCTTCATGACCGGTAAGTGGCACAACGATGAGCATTCGATTTACCCCAGGTTTATCAGCGGTCCCTGGCTCGACGAGACCAGCTCTGTCAGCAAGAGTTTTCAAATCGCCCGGTCGGTCTTCATTGGCGGCATGATCGACCCCATGAATGCCAAGCTGAGCAATCTGGCCAACGGGAAAATGGAAGAGCGCATGGTCAGGCCCCGGCACTCCTGCGCGATATTCGCGGACGAGGCCGTACGCTTCCTGAGCGAGCAAAGGAAAACTCCCTTCTTCAGCTATGTCGCGTTTAATGCTCCGCACGATCCGCACATCGTGCCGGACGATTTTGCGATCCGTTACGATCCCGCGGCAATTCCGCTGCCGCCGAACTTCCTGCCGCAGCACCCGTGGGATAACGGCGAGATGCAGATTCGGGACGAGACACTACTCCCGTGGCCCCGCCCGCCGGATCGAGTTCGCGCGATCAATGCCGAATATTATCGCTACATCTCTTATCTGGACGCGCAGATCGGCCGTATTCTCGAGGCGTTGGCGGCTTCACCTTTCGCCGCGAATACCATTGTCGTTTTTACGGCCGATTCCGGTGTCGCCCGGGGCAGCCACGGATTGATTGGCAAGCAGAACGTCTACGAGCACTCGGTGCGTGTGCCGCTGATTTTTTGCGGGCCCGGGATTCCTGCAGGAAAGCAAACGGATGCCATGTGTTACCTTTTCGATGTGCTGCCTACGCTCGGCCAGATCTGCGGAGTGATTGCCCCGGCGACGAGCGAAGGCATCGAATTCAGCGGCACCCTGCGGGATCCTTCAAAACCTGCCCGCACGGAGTTGATGTTCGCCTACCAGGATGTGCAGCGTGCCGTGCGTGACGAACGTTGGAAACTCATCTGTTACCCACTTGTCAATCAAATGCAACTATTCGATCTGCAGCTTGATCCTGGTGAAACCAACAATCTGGCCCACAGACCAGAGCACGCGACCGAGCTGGCGCAAATGTTGGGGCTGCTCGGGCGCGAACAGAAAGCCTTTGGCGATGTCGCGCCACTCACCGTGAAGCACCTCCGGCCGGCGGAATGGTCGCCACCCGTACCGGAGCGCGCCGCAGGGTATCAACTCTTCGCCCGTACCAATTTGGTGACCTGGTGCATCGTGCCGTACGATCTCAAGCGTGGCCCCGAAGAACGCGGGCAGATGCTGGAGAAGCTCGGCCTCAAAAAACTCGCCTACGACTGGCGCGGCCAGGACGTCCCGAGATTTGATGAGGAAGTGGCGGCGATGAAGAGACACGGCGTGGAACTGATCGCCTGGTGGTTTCCCTTCAGGCTGGACGCCAATACCCAGCCCATTGTGGACTGTATCCGGCGCAACAACATCCATCCGCAGTTATGGGTGCCGCTGGAAGGTGGCACGGCCCATTGGCGTCTGCACCAGGCGTTGGAAACCACTCCGGAGGTCCAGGCCAAGCAAGTCGAACGTTTCGTCGCGCAAATAAAGCCCACAGCAGCGGAAGTCCGGAAACTCGGCTGCCAGGTGGCATTATACAATTATGGTGGCTGGACTGGCGTGCCGGAAAATCAGATCGAGATCATCCGGCGGCTGAAGCAGGATGGCTTTGATAATGTCGGCATGGTTTACGCCCTGCATCATAGCTACGGAGACCTCGACCGTTTCGCCGAACTGTTTCCCAAAATGAAACCACATCTGCTGGCGATCTCCCTCCATGGCCTGTTCAAGGATGGCGATCTCACTCGGAACTCCCTGCGCGAGGCCCCGGTCGGTCAGGGCGATCTGGACTTGGGACTATTACGCATCATCAAGGACAGCGGCTGGACCGGCCCCATTGGGATTCTGGGTGAGATCGGCAACGTTGATATCGAAACACGCCTGCAAGACCAACTCGACGGTCTCGACTGGCTGGTGCCGCAACTCGACGGCAAAGCTCCCGGCCCGCGACCGGTACCGCGTGCCTGGAAACCACCCGGATCACCCCGTGCTGGATCAAGGGGTGACACTGAGCACGCCCCCGATCGGCGGTCAGATACGAAGTGAACGGGTATCCGGACGTCGCACATGGCTGTGAGGCGGGCGGTGGGCAACCGAAAACCTGCCATCGATCCCCGCCTGCACCCCCCCGAACGGGGGGTGGCAGCTTCCTTCGGGTTTGCCCACGCTGCGCAACCAGAATCCTCCAGCCTGAACATCCTGCCAACGAACGGACCCGCGAGAGGCACGCGTTCCAGGAACGGAGGTTGCGAGGGAAGCGAAACAGGAAACCAGACAAACGAGCCATTATGAATCGACGATGTTTTCTGAAGACAACCTCCCTCGTGTTAGGGGGCATGGGGGCAAGCCCACTCACGGTCGGCGCGGCCAAAGCCGAAAACGAAGGGACGCGCGGGGAGGGCGGCTTCAAAGTGGGGCTGCAGAGCTTCTCCTTGCGCCACTTCGATCTGGCGGGTTGTCTCCAACGCATGCAGCAACTGGGGCTGCGCCGTGTGGAGACCTATTCGGGGCACATGCCAATCAGCAACCACCCCGGCCCGATCGCCACGTACAAGGAAGCGCTCGGTCGTTATGACATGACTTGTACGGGCATCTTCGTGGACACGTTTGGCAGCACGGTGGAATCAAATCGCGATACGTTTCTGTTCGCCAGAGCGCTGGGCATCCCGGTGCTCATCGGCACGCCGCCCCGGGAAAGTTTTGAGAGTCTCGACCAACTGGTTGCGGAGTTCCGAATTCCGGTGGCGATCCACAACCACGGTCCCGGCAGCGTATACGCCACGATTGACGATGTCGCAAAAGCGCTCGAAGGCAGGCACGAAATGATTGGCGCGTGCGTTGACACCGGCCATTTCCTCCGCTCGGACCAGGACCCGGCAAAAGCGATCCGAACTTTCGGGGAGCGCACCTACGGGATACATCTCAAGGACGTGGACAAAGCCAAAAAGTTCCCGGTCCTGGGGAAGGGCACCTTGGACACCGTCGGTGTCTTGCGCGCCCTCAAGCAAGTGAAATTCAAATATGTTCTGGCGTTGGAATACGAGGAGAACCCGGAGAATCCCATGGCTGATATTGAGGAATGCTTGCGCGTCCTGCGTCAGGCTGCCGGCGAAGCTTGACGTATGGCCACGAATGGGAGACCGCTGCGATTTTGGTTTGCTGCGTGGGCCGGCCTAGTGGGAATGCTCGCTGGTGGGTCGCTGGTCGCTAAGGCCAATGTCGCCGACTACTTGCTTCCGGATCAGGAACTCAAAGTCATCGAGGTTGACTCCGATCCGACGGAGTCATTCTTTTCGCTTCAACTGGATAGTGCCGGGCGACTCTTCGCGGGTGGCCGGGAAGGATTATTCGTTTACGAACCGGCGGGCAGTGGTCTGTACCAACCGCGCCAATTGCTTTATCGCTTTCCCCCAAGCTCTTGGATTGGCGACATCGCCATCCGGGGGGACGATCTGTACCTCGCCACGCACACTGCGATTTATCTGCTGGAAGGCGCCGTGACCCACCGGGCAGGCTTGCGGCCAAAACGCCTGCTGTGGGGCATGCCACCGCTCGCATATTTTGAAGAGCACCAGGGCTTCCATGGTCTGAGCCTTGGGCCGGATGGTGACCTCTACGTTTCGTTCGGGGACAATCTCGTCGGTTATGGAGATTTCAAGCGGGCAGATCACTGGGGGCATTGGACCTTTTTCCACGGTGGGCAGCGCACTTCGTTCACGGGTGTCGGTGGAATCCTCCGGCTCTCGCCCGATGGCGGCCACCTGGAGGTGATCGCTCGCGGTTTTCGCAACCCGTGCGGACTGGTTTTCGATTCGCAGTGGAATCTGTTCAGCAACGACAACGACCATGAATCCATTCCCAGCGAGTACGTTCCGGGCCGGCTGCTTTACGTTCCGCCGTTGGCCGACTACAGCTGGCCCCGCGGATGGTTGCCGGAGAAGCATCCGTGGCGCGCGGAGCTGCTCGACACCCTCAACCCCAACCTGGGACGGTTTGTTCCCGCAGCGCAGGGTTTTTACGCCGACACCTTTCTACCGGCGAGTCTGCGCCAGAATCTGTTTGTGGCCGATTGGGGCAGGGGTGTCGTTGCCCGTTATCCGCTGCGGGCTGCCGGGGCCGGATTCAAGGCCGATGAATTGCCGTTTCTTATTTGCACCAACAAAGTGCGTCCGGTGGGGATTGCCGTGGGACGCGGAGGCCGAATCTTCGTCGCGACGCTGCGCATGGCGGCGAACGAAGCCTCCCCGGTAGCTCGCAGCGACATCGTCATGATTACCCGGGCGGACGATTCACCGAGCGCTCCCTTCGAGGCGTATGCGGAGACGAAGGCTGATGAAACCAAGCTGGTTTCCGAACTTGCGAATCCGTCGTGGCAACGACGCTACCGGGCCCACCTTGAGTTGGTGCGACGAATCGGGTCCGCCGACAAACCACGGCTCAAAAGCATTCCCCCGGACGCGCATGGAATCTGGCTGGCTGCCGCAAGCGGTCAATACGGCTGGGTCGTCGGGTTGGCGGCATCCCCGGACGCGAACATTCGTTTGCAGGCAGTGCGTGCGCTCACTCGCTTCGGGAATTCGCCGACCAATTACGACGTGTTCGTCCATGCCCTCGCCGATGAAGCGGCGCCGGTTGTTCATGCGGGTTTGATCGGTCTTTACCTGCGGTTTGAGAAGTTTCCCACCGCGACGGTATGCGCCCTGGCCAGCAGTCCAGACAGCTTTATCCGCCAGGCCGCCTGCCAACTGCTGGCGGCGAAAAGTTCGCTGGTGGAATTGCAGGCGCTGGCGGATTCCAGCGCTGCGAGCAATCGCTTGGCGGCGGTGGTTGCGCTCGGGATGCGACTCACGGTGCCAAGCGCAACGGTGCCGTTTCCGGAAGATGTCCCGTTGGACGTTTCCACCTTTAATCCCAAGCCACAATATGACGGGGGTGCGATTGACTTGCGCGAACTCGGCCGGATCGGCGCGTTTACCATGGCTGCCTATTGGGGTAAAAAAGACAAATCGGTGGAGGAGCAAAAGATGTTCAACAGTCTGGCGCGACGATTGAACGATGCCGATGACCGGGTGGCCAGGCAAGCTGCCTTCTACTTGCGTCCGCTCGCTGATGCCAGAACGGACGCGGTTGCGGCGCGACTGCTCAGGATCACGAATGCGCCGGTGGTTCAGCCCATCAAGTCAGCGTTTCCCGCTACGGCCACCGAGTTGCCAGTGCAGTACCGGAACACAGATTGGGCCGCGGAAGCGGCCCGGGGTAGCCCGGACCACGGGCGCATCTTGTTTGAGAAGCTCGGCTGCATCAAGTGTCACGCCGCCTCAGATGGTGCTGCTGGCGGCGGCGGGCCAAGCCTCGCCAACGCCGGGTCACGATTCGCGGTGGCCTACCTCGCAGAATCCATTCTCGTACCTAGCAAAGAAGTCTCGCCCAGCTTCCGGGGGACGGAATTGACGTTATCGGATGACGAATCGATCTCCGGTTTGGTGGTCGGGGAGACCGCCGAAGAATTGGAGTTGCTCCTCATCGACGGCACCCGCCGCACCTTCCTGAAGAAGATGATCACCTCGCGCCGCCTACAACAGCTTTCACCCATGCCAGAAGGCCTGGTCAAAGAATCTGCCGAACTCCGCGACCTCCTGGCCTTTTTGACGTCGCCGACGCAAGGCACAAAATAATGAATCTCAAATTCTGCTTTTTCATTGTGGCAGTAAGCTGGTTGTTACCGTCGGTTGCGTTCGCGCAAGGCGGTGGCGATCTCAATCCACACCTGAAGATTCCCCAGGAGTCTCTGCAGCGTTGGCGCGCGTTGCGAGTGGGCGCGTTCATTCATTGGAGCCCGAACGTATTGCAGGGGATAGATGACCCAAAGAACTTCCGGGCGGAACGCTTCAATCCGGAAGAATGGATGCAGCTTTTCCAGGAGACCGGATTCAAGTACATCGTCTTTACTACCAAACATGGCGACGCGGTCTGCATGTGGGATACCCAGGAGACCACCCGCAACGTGATGAACACACTGATGAAGCGGGACGTGGTTGGCGAATTGGTCGTCGCCTGCCGCCGAGCTGGGTTGGAATTCTGCCCTTATTATGCGGTGGAGAACTTCTTTCATCCAGACTGGACAAACGATCTGGACCCCAAGACGGGACAGCCGGACTATTCCGCGCGAACCAATTCAACTTGGTCGGCAAAGAGGCTCGATCCCACCGCGTTCAATTTGCGGGCCGGAGAGCCACCGGATTTCGAGAGGTACGTCAGGCACTTGAAAGCCCAAATGAAGGAGCTTACCGAGAAATATGGTCCTTTCCTGGCCTGGTGGTACGACCAGCGGGCTCCCAGCTGGACGCACGCACGCGGCTCGGATCTTTACGCCTATATGAAAAGCCTCCAACCCGACGTGCTGGTGAGCCATCGGATTGATACCTGTTATGATCGAGGTCTGGACAATCCCACCTGGTTTGTGACCGAAGGAAAATCGGCAGGTGACTACGCGCTGTCCGAGATTTCCATACCTCGTTTCAATCGTGAAGTTGCTTGGGAGTACTGCCGGTTTGCGGGAAAAGAGGGAACCACCTGGTATTGGAAGCCCAACGATGTGTATCGCCCCCTCAATGAATGGATTCTGGATATCGTCAATTCGGCGTGTCGCGACGGGAATTTTCTACTGGGCATCGGCCCCATGCCTGACGGCCGCTTTGAGCCGCGGTTGGTGGACCAACTCCGGCAACTGGGGCGGTGGCTGGAGCATTTCGGGGAAAGTATTTATGGCACGCGTGGCGGACCCTTCAAGCCCAACGGCTGGTATGGGAGCACCTGCCAGAGCAACCACGTTTACGTGCATGTGTTCAAGACCGATACCAACGGAACGCTCACGCTGCCCCCCATCGGCAAGCAAGTGGTTCGCTCGCGCCTGATGAATGGCGGGGCGGTGGATGTCAAGCAGACGGAGCAGGGGATTACGGTGAGCATCGGCAAATATGATCTTCAGCCAACCGATACGATTGTCGTGCTGGAGCTGGACGGGGATGCCGAAGGGATTGCTCCGGTGGAAGAGCTGAACTTCACGCGCGGGGTGACGGTAACCGCCTCTAGCTTCCGCGGGGCGGCGAAGCAATTCCAACCCGGGAATACGGTGGACGAGAACCGGGCCTCGTACTGGACGCCGGAGGCGGGTGTGACGAACGGTTGGCTGGAATTTGATCTGGGGCAACCTCGAACCTTTTCCCGGGCGATCCTCGACGAAGGCGACGCGGGGTGGATCCGACACGTCCAGATCCAAATCAAAGTCGGCGAGGAGTGGCAGAACGCCTTTGAGTATCAGCACGGGAATCCGGAATTGTGGAAGAAAATCCCGATGGAACTCTTTTGTCCCGAGTTCAAGTTTGCGCCCGTGACGGCTCGGATGGTCAGGGTCAGGATTCTTGCAGCCACCCAAAACCCCGTTGTTCGTGAATTCAGTCTCTACGCACGATGAGGAGCCCGACAGTCCTCAGATTTACCCCGCACGCCGAGGATATCGAAGCTGCCGAGCGGCGACTGCCGTATGAAAACGCCGACAGGAAAGCCCCGTAAATGTTGTGTCAGCAAATTAGGATCATTCAAATGGAGAAACCTCAATTAACGAAGCGTTCTAGGATGGAGACCGCAACACCACGACTATCTATTGTAATCGCGGTCTGGTGCCTTTTGTTACCCGACGCGGTATGGGCCCAAGGTGGCGGCGATGGCAATCCTAATCTGAAAACCCCGCAGGAGTCGCTAAAGCGCTGGCGGTCGCTTCGCGTGGGGGCGTTTATCCACTGGACTCCTTACGTCTTGGCATCAGGTCAACCTGCCCCCACGGAGGGGTACGATAATCTTTATAAAAGGTTTCGTGGGGAAAGATTTGATCCCAAGGAATGGCTTCAAATATTAAAAGAATCGGGGTTCAAATATATGGTTTTCTCGACCAAGCATGCTGACTCCGCTTGCATGTGGGATACCAAGGAGACGATTTACAACGTTATGAATTCTCCCATGAAACGTGATGTCGTTGGCGAATTGGTCGCAGAGAGCAAGAAACAGGGCGTGGTATTTTGCCCTTATTATGCAACACACAACGATCAACAAAACCATCCGGACTGGACCGTTGACTTAGATCCCGTGACCGGTAAACCGGATTTTTCAACCAGAAAAAAACCGGGGAATCCGGCCGGGTACCATCTACCAGCCGGCCAAGAGCCAGATTTTGACCGGTACGTTGGACATATGAAGGCTCAGATGAAGGAATTGACAGAAAAGTATGGCCCCTTCCTGGCATGGTGGTTTGACCAGCGAGCGACGAGTTGGACTCATGACCGTGGTACTGACTTGTATGCACATATGAGAAGTCTCCAACCCGATGTACTGGTTAATAATCGCGTCGATGCTTGTTTCGATCGAGGATTGGATAATCCTACGTGGTTTGTAACCGAAGGGAAATCTGCGGGCGATTACGCCGTGACGGAGATCTCTCTGCCTCGTTTTAATCGTGATGTTCCTTGGGAACACTGCACCAGCGCAGGAGATCAAAGTTGGTATTGGAAGCCCAACGATGTGTATCGCCCCCTCAATGAATGGATTCTGGATATCGTCAATTCGGCGTGTCGCGACGGGAATTTTCTACTGGGCATCGGCCCCATGCCTGACGGCCGCTTTGAGCCGCGGTTGGTGGA
>JBGAIM010000014.1:0-177598 GCA_044225555.1 Limisphaerales bacterium
TCCGCCACTCCGGAGGTGACGCCTACTCCCGCTACAATGCGTTGCTCCGCCGCCTCGTCAGTTTTGAGCAGGCGCTGGACCGGAGAAGTGTCGGGTGGCGGTCGAAAACTGATCCGGTTTCCTCGGGGTAATCGCCCGGCCTCGGCCGCGTTCGCTGATCGCTACTGCCACCTCGGTTCGGCTTTCGCACCGGAAGCTGGCGGCGTACTCGCTGGTCCGCCACGGCTTCACACGCTGGATTCCTCCTGCGGTAATTCCGCAGACCCGCTCGCGGAATCTTCCCCGGCTCTTGATCTGTCAACTCTGGTCCGCCCTGGAACTCCTGGAGAACCGCGAAATTTTCCGGCGCGAACTGAGCGGCTACCTGGGCCTGTCCGCGTCGAGCCTGGGCGATTGGTTGCAAGGCGACACCGCCTTGCACCAGGTGGAGGCGGTGTTGCGCTTGCATGTCCCCGGGCCAGCACCTCCGGAGAAAAGCGCGGCACCGCAATCCGGGCGGCAGCCAATTCGTCCAAGGCTGCCAGGAGGCCTGCGAAATTCGTCCGGCCAGTCTTCGAATTTCATGAAGGAACCACTCTGATCGAGCCCGCCTTGGGTGTCGAGACGGGGTCTCGGGACTAGCGGGTGGTCCAACTCCGGTCCTGGTGGGCCACGTCTCAGGATACCTAGGTACGGTTGATTCAACCTTCGGCATGAACCTCCACCTCCGCGTGATCCTCCCGGATGACCGCACGAACAAACTCCGACCTCCCGGCGCGGCTCGCCTCGGCGAATGCCTCCCCCGGCCAGCTGTACTGGGGGTTACCTGAGGTTTCGCCGGGTCGCCGACTGACTGACAAAGGCGGGCGTTGGGTTTTCGAACTTGTCGCTACCAGCCGACGCTTGAGTTCGGACCGCTGGGATTCAACCGGGAGGCTGTTGATGCCCGCAGAGATATTTCGTCGGTCCGGAAGCCCTTTTCAGGACCGACTAAGGCCCTGCCACTCGCAGGCGAATGAAGCGGGCGTTGCTTAGAGCGAGCGGGCTAATCTCCCGGAACCGTTGGATCTGAAGCCCATTGGATTGGGTTTGAGCCGAAATCAATTCCAGCGCGTTGGCGGCGGAACTCCAATTTTTCAGATCCGCACTCTGTTCCCAGATAAAGGTGGCGTTGGTTGCGGCGGCAGAGCGGAGCAGCTCAAGGGCGAGATGGGATTCGCCGTCAAATTCTTCGGTCCAAACCTGCACGCCCGGGGGCATCGAGGTTTCGAAGGGCAACAACCCAAACGCATATTCCAGGAAGTTGGCGACCTGGTCGGCATCAGGATCGGCGCTGGGGCCGGAGATCAAATTGTTCGTAGCATTAGTACCGCTCCAGAACAAAGCGCGCCACTGGTTAAACGCTTGTGGCGATGTACTTCCGCCCGGCGTCCCGCCCGGAATCGCGGAAAACGTCCAGTTCGCCGGGTCGGCGTGATGAGGATTCGTATTTGGGTCTACGAGAATCAGGGAAGGTCCGTTGCCGTCTGCCTCGGTTGGCCAGGGGAACAGGTCGCCGTAAATAAAGTCGCGGATGGTGGTGCCGAGCGCATCAATGAGAAAGAGGCGTTCGCCACTGTTGGCCAGCTTGCCGCCGTATTCGCCGGCAATTAGCCCATTGAGTCCCGGGCCGTAGCGGCTTTGGAAAGCAGCGCGATTGGCCACCACCAGGATGTCGGCGCCGGGAGTCAGATAGCGTACCGGCGAGGCCGTGAAATCGAAAGTGATCCCGTCCGCGAATCGGACGGACCGGAGGTCAATCGGCGTCGAAGCGATGTTGCGCAACCGGACAAACTCAAAATCATCCGCGTTGTTGTAGCCCGCCGCGATCTCGGCGGCCGTGGCATTGGGCGGATGATACATGAGTTCAGCGATCACCAGATTATCGGCGGAGGCCGGAACGGCGTTCGGTGCGAACGTGGCGGCGGTTAGCGGGCTCCATTCCTGGGTGGTGTCATTGCGGGCGCGCGCCTTCACGGTGGCGACCGCCGGAATGGGAATGGCATTCGTGTACCGCTGCGCAACCGGGCTGAGCGCACCGCCCACGCGACGGGGATCGGAGCCGTCAAGCGTGAACCAGATGGTGGCGGTTTGTCCGGTCGTGGCGACCGAGGACGTCATGGTCAACGGGTAGCCGGGCGGCACTTGTCCGCCATGCTGACTGAAAACGGGCGGCTCGGTCAGCGGCCAGAAACCGCTCTCCCGGAACTGCTGTCGCCCGGGAACATCGCCCAGCAAGTAAGTGCGACGACCGTTGGTCGTGCTCCACCAATTGTTGAAGGGAGTGACCTTCAGCGCCTGGCCGCTGCTGTACTTCACCAACTCTCCCGCCTCGGCCACCATTTCGCCGAGCCGGGCCTGCTGCCAGGCTTTCAGCGGGCCCGCCCCGTCCGGATCGCGCTCATCCAGCACGCCACCATTGAAGAGGTGCTGGTTGATGCGGTCGGCGAAATACAACCGGAATTCCGGGCTGGTGGCGAGCCGGCGAAAGATGCGCGGCAACGTGGCGGTGGAGGTTTTCAGCAGATCGTTCGTGAGCGAATTGTAGGAAGTGGTGCGCGAGGCGATGGCGCCGTAGCCGCCCTCGGCGTCCCACATGCCAAACCGAAACCGGCTGAGCGGGCCGGTGGACCGCTCCCGCGCCAGGCAGAAGTTGTTGCCGGGCCAGTCCCACATCGCCACGTAAATGTTGAGGAGGAAATAATCCGCCGTGTTCTCAATATCCACATAATTGGTCGCCGCCTGCCAGTTGGTCGCAATCGTCAGGTCGCGGTCCAGGGCGGTCAGCATCTGGTTGAACACCACGGCGTCCCCGCTCACCCACGTGTTGATGTAATTCACATCCCAGGAGAGATCGCTGCGAAAGTGGGTCTGGAAGAACTGTTCCCGAAAGCGCTCGGTGAGATTGAAGATCCCGCGATAGATGCCGTTCAGGTAGGTGGCGCAGAAAAGCCCCCGGGCCCCCACTTGCCCCATGTCGAGATACAGCCGGCGCGTGTACTCGTCGGTGATGAAGGGATTGGAAATGTCATTCTTGCCGGCGCGCAGACGCAGGTTCTCGAATTCGCGGGTCGTGTAGTTGGTGAACAGGTTGTAATCCAGCTTGCCGGAACCAAAGTCGCCGTCGAAAAAGAGATTGAAGGAAGGTTTCTCGAGGGATGAATTCGCCCAGGGCGACGTCCCCTGCGGGTTGGTCAATTTCAGCCGTGGTCGGGAGTAGGGGCTGGAGGCGATGCGGATGCCAATGTCCGTGCGCAGCGGTTCCTGATTGGTGGAATACATGCCCGGCCGGAAATAATATTCCAGGTGCGCTTCCCTTTCGAAGGGTGAGCCATCGCCGGTCGCCCAGTTGTAGGAATGAGTGCCGTTGGCCAGCCAGATGATGTTCCCGTTGGTGGGGTAGGTGCCGCCGAAAATGGAAAGCAAGCCGTCCGGACGATACCAGTCGTATTTCGGATCCCCGGTGAGACAGAGCGCCGCCGTGTTGGTGAGCGGCCACGGCTGGCGCAAAAGGTAGGTGTAGGTCTTGACCTTGCCCATCACGGCGCCGGGGAGAAAACATCGGGCGCGCACCACGATCCCGGTCTTGTCGTTGGGCTGGGTGAACACAAGCGGATTGGTGTAGGTCACGCCGTTCCATTCGGACGGTTCGGAGCCATCGAGCGTGTAGCGCACGCCTTCGCCGGGAATCTCCGGCTGCAGGTACAGGGTCAGGCTCGGGTTGGTATAGAGTCCGCCGAGCAGATTGGTACCCAACGCGTCGGTAAAGCGGACGCCGCCCGCGCGATTGGTGTAGCTGCCACCAAAATTCGTGGTGCCCGGTGAGGCTGTGGACAGGAAGACAAACTGTGACGGGTCGAGGGGCGACCGTCCGTAGGAGGAAAACGTCACTTGCTCGGGGTACGTGGCAACACTGTCGATGATCTGGCCCGCGGCGTCATACAAGCCGAGATACCCGCCGCCGGAATCCAGATTGAAGCTGGTGTGGAGGTACGTGGCCGGTCCGCTGGGCGGGTTCGCCTCCTCGCGGTTGTCGCAGAGCACCACGAGAAATCCGTACGCCGGGAGGATCGTATTCGTTGGGAATCGCCACTTCGCCGGGTTGGCGGCGTTGTCGGTGAGGCTCCAACCGCCGACATCCACCGGAACGGCGGCCGTATTGTACAGTTCCAGCCAGTCGGAGAAGGCCGAGGGAGTGCTGTAATCATCCTCCTCTCCGGTGGGAGGCGTAAAGGCGCGGGTGAGCAAACCCGGATCCACCAACCCGCCCGAGGGCTGGCACCGACCCACGAAATATTTCCACGTCCCTCCGGCGGTGCCGACGGCGATCAGGTTGGTGAAGATCGTGTTGGTGTCGGCAGGTGCGATTTCCAGCCCGGCATTGATGCGGAATTCGGGCGTGGGATAATGCAACGTGATCCGGCTGGGATCGTTGGTCGTGGAGGGTTGCTCCGCATTGTGGGCTTGGATCGCCAGCACGTTCTGGCCGGTGACGAGCCAGTTCTGAGCTGGCCCAACGTAAACATCCTGAAGGGTGGCGTTGGTGCTGACGTTGGCCGCCGGTTCGCTGGCGAACACAAAATGATTGGTGGGACCGCAGTTGAGCCGCGCCACCTCGCGGCCGTTCAGGTAGGCGACCAGCCCGTCGTTGTATTGGACCTGCAATACCAACTGGTTTGTCAGCGCGGCCTGGGTACTCGTGACATTGAACTCCTTGCGCAGATAGACGGAGGGCGTTTTGTTCGTCATCGCGGCGCCCAAGTCGGTGGCCAGGCCGGAGAAGGCATAGCCGGCCGGCAGCAAGCCGTTGCTCCAGGCGTTGGCGTTGAATCCGGGGGACTGCCAGTCCAGCCCCGATCCCACCCGGGCGGCCCCGGCCGCATCACGCGTCAAACGCCGTTCATTGGTGGCCGCAGCGAATTCGTTGATGACCACTGCGGAATGACCCACGCACCGGGTCCAAAAGAAGCCGACCGTGAAGACGCCAAAAACGAATGAACGGATCATGCAATATGTGCTTATCGGCGATGCCACTCCTGAGAATGCTTGATGCTTTTGACCCTAGCTTGGCAGCGAGGAAAGTCAAGGGATGGCCGGACCGGGGGCGGTCCCAATTCTGATTGGGGACGCGCGCGCCCACCTGAAGCCGCGTTTCCTCTTGTTCCAGCGAGCCGGGGTTTACTCCTCCGAGGACAAAGTCATCCACAATGGCCTCCTAATCGCCGTCACTCCGGTGCGAGAGCAGAAGCCGTCACTCATTTGAACTCGCGGGCCTGAGTTGGTGCCGCTTGGCGGGTGACGATGGGCACGTAGCCGACCTCCAGTCCTTTCGGCGGCACGACGAGCAGCGCCGGATCGAGCGAAACGAGCTGCCCACGAGAGGGCGGAGCCATGTAATCGCGGTCCAGCGGCCAGTTCGCGTGGAGCTTTTCCACGAACGCTTGCAGCCTGGCTTTCTTCTCGACGGACCAATGGTATTGCTGAAACGACGGCTGGTCCACGAAGCGATACCACGAGTAGGTCACCACCGAACCATCCCGAAGCCTGGCCGTGAAGGGGCCGACCTGCGGGCCGGGCTTGGCCCAGGCGCCTTCGGTGGGCGAGGTGTACGGCACGCCCAGCTTGGCCCGTTTGAATTCCTGGCGGAGCAGACCGGTTTCCGCCGGCACGTCCTTTGCCGGCACCGCGACGCGTTCTTCGCCCATGTGCTGGTAGTACTGGGGGAAACACCCCGGCGCCGCGACGTCATTGCTGAACCACTGCAAGCCCCACACGTTGCCTTCGAAGATGCGCGTGTCGAACGCGCGCTCCACGCCGGCGATCTTTTTGCCCGCTTGGTCGTAGCGCGTCGTGCGCGTGTTGAGCCTGGGTTTGAACGCACCTTTCTCGGCGAAGTTTCCGGAGCAAGCCGGACCGCCGTCCCGCCAGGTTTTGAAAGCGTCGTAGAGGGCGGCCTTCGAGTAGTAGGTCACGTCTTGCACCAGGTAGGCGCGACCTTGGGCGTCCACCGGCCATTGGAGCTTCGGCAGCTTCGAGTAGGTCGTGCCCTGCGCATCCTTCGCGTCGAACCGCGGCACGGTGTTAATTTCCATCGCGCCACCGCCCATGAGGCCGGGGCGGGCGTCGAGGCCGCGACCGTGGAGGAAAGGATCGTTGAAGAGCTTGCCGATCTTGCTCCAGGTTTCGGGGATGTAGTAAGCGATTGGCCCCTTGAAGTTGGCCGCGCTGAGGAAGCAGGTCCAACTCTGGTCGCCCGTAGGCGGATCGCCCGTGGTGGGATCGGTGAAGGGCAGCGCCATCCAGGAGTAGCCGAGAAACTCGCCGTGGGGATCACCTTGGAACGGCAGCGCGTCCGGAGGAATGAGCAGACGATTGCTCAGTTGCGCGATGCCGAGCCGATGGTCCGGCAGCGCCTCGTTGCTGTAGAAGAACGACCAGCCCGGGGAGGCGACTTCATAGTCGTAGCATTGCGGCGTGCCGTTCAGGCTGAACTTCGGCGGTCCATAGCGGAAGTGGTTTCCTGCCCAGTACCCCAGACCGCCTTCGACCGTTTGAAAGACGCTGCTCCAGGTTGGGCCGCGTTCCTTCCAAGTACGCGCGAGCGTGCCTTCGGGAGCGAGCGGTTTGTCTGGGTTGTCCGAGTTGTCCGGCTGGATCCACGAACTGGGCAGGCCGATCTGGAAATCGGCCAGCGGTTCGTCCACCAGCGCCCAGACTGCGGCATAGAAACCCATGCCTGCGTGGTAGCCGCCTGCCGGCGGGAGCTTCTCGTGACCGAAGCCGATGTAGCCGTGCAACCCTTGCGAGTGGGAGGTGACCTTGCCGGCATCGGCTTTTGGCGGGCTGACTTGCCCGGCGGCGCCCCAGGGCAAGAGCGCTGTGCCGAGGATGAGCAAGCAAGTTCTCGGCGTGCCGCGTTTTCGAATGCAGTTCAACCAAGCCACGGCTGTGTTGGTCCAAGCATTGGTTGGAGTTTATGTTTTGCGGTTTCCCTTGTCCATGCTCCGCGGCGGGAGGGCCGAGCGCGACCGCAGCCGGGACTGTCGGGGCCCCAGGCGGATTCGCGCCGAACCTCAAGACGAACGGCGAAGCCGTGGAAGTGTTTCACCCTGGAAGCCTGACCCGCAGGTTCATCCTTTGTCCGACGAAGCCTCCAGTTCCGGATTCGGTTTGAAACGGGTCTCAATCAACCAGAAAACCAGGGCCGCGACGCCCGAAAGAATTACAAACCAGCCCCAATCCGGCACCCCGGTGACATCCGGCAGTCGCACCTTGCCGAGCGCCGCGACCTTTTGAATGTTCGCTTCCACCCAGGAAAAACTCAGCGCGTACAGGACCCCGCCGACCAGCATCCCGACGAAACCTATGACCGCGTGGAGACTGCCCGTCGCCATCGCCGCCACGCCCGTGCCCGGACAATAGCCATAGAGGACCATGCCGATGCCAAACAACGCCGCGCCCAGCGACACGCCGAGCATGTTCGCGGGCTTGATGTGGTATTGCGCATGGCCCGAACTCTTCAGCAGGAGCACGCCAATGCCACCGACGATGATCGCGGTGAACATGATTTTCAGGACGGTGAAATCTTTGAACCGAAACTGGTTCACAATCACGTTGTAGTTGGCGACGCCACCGCGATGCAGCAGCACGCCGAAGATGATGCCCATCGGAATGGCGAGCCAGCGGGCCGTTTCAGCTGAGACCGGAAAAGTCATAATTCAATAATGGTGGAAGGTTATTGGGATGCTCCCGTCCGTTTGCGGAAGAGAACCAGGGCCGTCAGAATGCCGAAGACGAACATCGTCAAGAAGAACGTCCAACTGCTCACCGCCAACTGGAGGGAGCCGCTGATGCCGTGACCGCTGGTGCAACCGCCCGCCAGGCGCGCCCCGAACATGATGATGATGCCACCGAGAAAAGCCGCCCCGAGCCGCTTGGGCGTCGAATGGCCGAAGTGTTGCGACCAGGTTGCCGGAACTTTCTCCCACCGAAACGCGCGGCTGACCAAAACACTGAGCAGGCTGCCCACGAACGTGCCGACGAGGAACAACATGCCGCCATCCCATTTGAACGGCGTCTTGGCCCAATATGCATTCTGGGCCACCCCCTCGCTGCCCATGACTGGCAACGCGCACACGCTGGCGGCGGAGGAAAGCGCCGTGGAAATGCCGAGCGGTTGGTTCACGAGGCCGAACGCGAACCAGCTTAGCACGCCCAGCCCGAGGCCGACGAGGTAGGGATTCCAGCGGGCTCTGGTTTCGGCGTGCTCCGTGCAGCCGCCGCTTCCGGACGTGCAGTTTGGTTCTTTCATATTTTCGTTTCTCCGCAACCAGAGTAGCCGCGCCGGGAGAAGTTACAATCCTGCTCCGCAGGCGCGGAGGATTTTGCAGTAGTTCCAAAGCTTCTGGGACGAGGGCGGTGGGGTTGCTCATGCGCGTTTGGAATTCGCCTTCAACCACTCGGCGTAAGCCGTTTCCGACCTCTCGCCAGCGGCCAGCGCCAGTTCTGCCCGGTAGAGCACGCGGGGCGCGATACAAATCCCAAGTTTTTGGGATTCCTACGCCGTGCAAAGGCGGACCAGCGGGCGGTGCAGTGTTTTTCCCGCGCCGAGGATTGCGTAGTTGTGGTCAAAGCGTTGCCGGCTGAGGTCAAACGTGATGGGGCGACCATCCAGGCCGGTCATGGTCCCGCCCGCTTCTCGCAACGCCAGCCAGCCAGGCACGATATCCCAAATCTTGGTGTGCAGGTTGATGCAACCCCCGAGCCGGCCGTCAACGGTGTAACAGAAATCAACGAGCGAATTCGTGGTGCGCACGTTGCGGACGGCACTGGCGACGCGCAGCATCAGCTTCGCATTGGCGAGCAATTCCCGTCGGCCGCCCGTCGCGTCCATGCCAAACGCGCACAGCACGTTCTCCAGCTTCCGCTCCGCGGTCACGCGCACGCGCTCCCGGTTGCGGAAGGCTCCCCGGCCGGTCTCAGCGAAGTAGAGCGTGTTGCTCCCCGGCAGATACATCGCTCCGAGGAGGGGGGTGTTCCCGCGCAGGACGCCGATCTGCGCGCCAAACCACGGGATGCCCGCGACGAAATTCGACGTGCCGTCGAGCGGATCGATGACCCACGTGAACTCGCCGTCGCCAGGCAGGCAACCGGTCTCTTCGGCGATGATGCCATGGGCGGGGAATTGCCGGCGGATGCGCTCAATGACGAACCGCTCTGCCATCAGGTCCGCCTCGCACACGACACTGGCCCGATTCTCCTTGCGTCGCGCCTGCGCGATCCGGCCGAAGTGTGCGAGCAGAATTCTGCCGGCGCCTTGCACTGATTCGAGCAGGCAGCGTTTGAGTGGCTGAATGGTCATTGCGTCCGGTCAGAACAGCTTGGTGGCTGGGCCTTGTCAACGCCGGTCTGCGGCATTTCCCGAATAACCAGCCGACGTCGCTTGAAATACCAAGACCTCGCAACCTACAATCTCCTAGCGTCCCAAACAGCCAGACGTTCACCATGAACCTCAAAATATACCAGCGTGGCCCGGCGCTCGGGCTCGCCGCGGCGGCCGACGCTGCCGCGTGTCTCCGGCAGACGATTGCCGCGAAGGGCCGGGCGCGCGTCATCGCGGCCACGGGCGCGTCGCAATTTGCTTTCCTTGAAACCCTCACGAATTTGCCGGGCATCGAGTGGTCGAAGGTGGAGCTGTTTCATCTGGATGAGTACGTCGGCTTGCCGGTGACGCATCCGGCGAGCTTCCGGAAATACCTCCTCGAAAGGCTCATCACGCCCGCCGGGATTTCCAACTACCATTTGCTGGATGGTGAACGCGATCCTGAAACGGCCTGTCGTGAAGCCGGCGCCAAGGTCGCGGCGGCGGTGGTGGACGTGGCGTTCGTCGGCATCGGTGAAAATGGACACCTGGCATTCAACGATCCGCCGGCGGATTTTCAAACGGAAGCGCCTTATCTGGTCGTCCAGCTCGACGAAGCCTGCCGTCGGCAGCAAGTCGGCGAAGGCTGGTTTAAGAGCCTGGGGGAAGTTCCGACGCAGGCGATCTCGATGTCCATCCGGCAAATCCTGAAGGCGCGGAAGATCCTTTGCATTGTGCCGGACCAGCGCAAGGCGACCGCGGTGCAGGCATGCCTGGAAGGTCCGGTAAGCCCGCTGGCGCCAGCCTCCGTGCTTCAACAGCACCCGGATGTGACGATGTTCCTCGACACCGCGTCGGCCTCGCTCCTCACGCCACGAACCCAGGCGGCGCATGCAGCTTGAACTTCCGGGATTGTGCGACCTGCAAGTCAACGGCTTTGCCGGCGTGGACTTCAATAGTCCGGCGACGACCGAGGCGGATGTCATGCGCGCGATTGACCGGCTGCGCGCCACCGGCGTGACGCGCTTTCTGCCGACGCTGATCACCTCGTCGCGGGAGCGATTCTCCCAATGCGCCCGCAGGCTGGCCCAAACGAATCACGCGGCGATTGCCGGCCTCCATCTGGAAGGACCTTACATTGCCGCCGAAGACGGGCCGCGGGGGGCGCATCCTCGCGAGCACGTTGTGCCCGCCAGCGTGGAGGATTTCGCGCGGAGACAGGACGCGGCGGAGGGGCGAATCCGGCTCGTGACTCTGGCGCCGGAAGTGCCGGGGGGGCTGGCGCTCATCGACTATCTGGTTGCGCGGGGGGTGCGGGTGGCCATCGGGCACACCGCGGCCACGCCGGCGCAAATCCGCGACGCGGTGAAAGCCGGCGCGACGTTGTCCACGCACCTGGGCAACGGCTGCGCGCAGTTGCTCGCGCGGCATCCGAACTTTCTCTGGGAGCAGTTGGCGGCGGACGAACTGCACGCGAGTCTCATTGCCGACGGGCATCACTTGCCGCCGGCGACCATGAAGGTCATGGTGCGCGCCAAAACGCCCGCGCGGACAATGCTGATCACCGACGCGGTGGCCGCGGCGGGTTGCGCGCCGGGAAGGTATGAATTGAATGGCGAACTGGTGGAGCTTTCGCCCGAGGGCCGGGTAACTCCACCGGGCAAGCCGTGGCTGGCAGGTTCGTCGCTCACCCTGGATTGCGCGGTGGCGAACGCGGTGAAGTTCGCCGGCGTCCCGTTTGCAGCGGCTTGGGCCATGGCCTCGACGCAGCCGGCGCAATTCCTGGGGTTGCAGCCGGCCGGCAAAGTCCGCGTGAAATGGCACGCCGCGGAGTTTCGTTTCGAGGAATTGCGCGTGCTCGAAGCCTGAGGCATGACCAAACCGCCGATTCCTCATCTGCGCTGGTACATCGCCGGGCTGCTGTGCCTGGCGTCGGCGTTGAATTACCTGGACCGGCAGACGCTCTCGGTCCTGATCGGCACGATCAAGCAGGAGTTGCAACTGACCAACGCCAGTTACGGCGCCATCAACGCCTGGTTTCTCGCCAGTTACGGCGTCATGTATGCGGTGAGCGGGCGCGTGATCGACCTGATCGGCACGCGCAAGGGCTTCGTGGTGTTCGTGACCGGCTGGTCGGTGGCGAACATGTTGCACGTGCTGGCGACGACCGTGGGGCAGTTTTCGTTCTTTCGGTTGCTGCTGGGCGTGTTCGAGCCCGGCAGCTTCACGGGCGGCGTGCGGGCGGTGAGCGAGTGGTTTCCGATGAAGGACCGCGCGCTGGCAGTCGGCATTTTCAACGCGGGCACGGCCATCGGCTCGATGGCGGCCGCGCCGGTGGTGTCGTTCATCGCCGTGCAAATGGACTGGCGCGCGGCCTTCGTGGTGACCGGGTTGTTGGGCTTTGTGTGGGTCGCGGCGTGGTGGCGACTTTACCAGCTGCCGCAGGTTCATCCCCGCCTGAGTCCCGGGGAACGCGCGCTCATTGCGCCCGACCGCGAGCCTGCCGGGGCGCCGGAACGCGCCGTGCCCCTGGGCCGGCTGCTCCGCTGCCGGGAAACCTGGGGCTGCATTCTCATCCGCGCGTTGACCGATCCCATCAGCTATTTTCTGTTGTTCTGGGTGCCGCTGTATTTCCAAAAACGGCATGGCTTCGACCTGAAGCAACTCGGCCTGTTCGTCTGGATTCCGTTTGCCGCCGCGGCGCTGGGCAGCGTGGTGAGCGGCGCGTTGCCGCGATGGTTGATTGCGCGCGGCTGGGAACTGGATCGGGCGCGCAAGGCGACGATGGCGCTGATGACCGCCGGCATGTTTGTGTGTGCTGTGTCGGCGACGCAAGTGGCGCATGCTGGGCTGGCGCTCGCGCTGGTGGCGTGCATGACGTTCTGCCATGCGGGTTGGGGCAACATCACGCTGCCGACGGAGATTTTCCCGAAGAACGCCGTGGGCACGGTGACGGGTTTGGGCGGCACGCTCGGATCGTGGATGGGCGCGCTGTCGCAACTCTACATCGGGCGCGTCGTGGATGCCTACGGCTTCGCGCCCATTTTTGTGGCCTGCGCCGGCTTGTATCCGGTCGCTTTGCTGCTGGTATTTGTGCTCGTTGGAAAACTTGGAATCGTTCGCAACCTAGCTTGACGGCCATGAACCAATTCACCACGCGTCGGAACTTTTTTAAACAATCGGCCGTGTTGGCCGCGGGAGCCACGTTGCTGCCGCGCACGGTGCGCGCCGCCAGTCCCAACGAAACCGTGCGCGTGGCCGTCATCGGCTGCAATGGCCGGGGCATGAATCACATCACCGCGTGGTTGCAGGTGCCGAACACGGAGATTGTCTGGATTTGCGATGTGGATGCACGCGCGGTGGAGAAGGGCATCGCCGCCGTGCTTAAAAAGCAAACGCGCCAGCCGCGAGGGGAACGTGATTTGCGGCGCGTCTTCGATGACGCCGGAGTGGATGCGGTTTCCATCGCCACGCCCGACCACTGGCACGCCCCGGCGACGATCATGGCCTGTGCGGCGGGCAAGCACGTCTATGTCGAGAAGCCCGGCAGCCACAACCTGCGCGAGAGCGAATGGATCGTGGCCGCCGCCCGGAAGCACCAACGCGTGGTGCAGATGGGCAACCAACGGCGCAGCTGGCCGTGGGTGGCGGAGGCGATCGCCGCCCTGCACGGCGGCGAATTGGGGAGACTGTGTTTCGCGCGCGGCTGGTACACAAACCATCGTGCGCCCATCGGCAAAGGCAAAGTTGTGCCGGTGCCGGCCGGGTTGGATTACTCACTGTGGCAGGGACCGGTGCCGGAGCAGCCGTTTCGCGACAACCTGATCCACTACAACTGGCATTGGTTACGCCGGACACGATTGTCGCCACGTTCGATTTCGGGGACCGCGGCATCGTGTGGGAAGGGCAGAGTGTTGACCCGCGGGGGATGGAAGGCACATCGTTCGGAGTCACGTTTCATGGCGAGAAAGGCAGCATGGTGATCACGAACAGCAGTGCGACGATTTACGACCTGAACCAGAAAGTCGTGCGTGAGCTGATCGGGCAGAAGGATTTGTTTGCCTACGACGCGTTGCATTTCGGCAATTTCATCGAAGGCATTCGCAGCGGAGCCAAGTTGAAGGCCGAGATTGAGGAAGGACAAAAGAGCACGGCGCTCTGTCACCTCGGCAATATTGCCTGGCGCACCGGTCACACCTTGAACTTTGATCCCAAGACTCGAAGGATTCTCGGCGACCGGAGCGCCGCCGCTTTGACCAAGCGGACTTATCGGCGCGGCTGGGAGCCGAAAGTTTAAGCGGGCGGCGGGCATCTTTAGACCAAATCAATCCAAACATGAAACGAATCATACCTACGTTAACCGGGCTGCTGGTGGTACACACGCTGGTGGCGGCGGAGCTGCGCATCGGCATCATTGGTTGCGACACGTCGCACGTGCCGGCGTTTGCCGAGGCCTTCAACAATCCGACGAACCCAGCCTATGTACCGGGGGGCAGGGTCGTCGCGGCGTTCAAGGGTGGCAGTGCGGATTTGCCGTCGAGCATTTCGCGGGTGGAGGGCTTTGCCAAGACGTTGCGTGAGAAGTATCAAGTGACTTTTTACGACCGCATTGAAGACTTGTGTTCCAATGTGGACGTGGTGCTTCTCGAAAGTGTGGATGGCCGGAAACATCTTGAGCAAGTGAAGCCAGTGCTGGCGGCGCGCCGACCGGTGTTCATTGACAAGCCCATCGCGGCAGATCTCGCGGATGCGGTGGAAATCTTCCGGCTGGCCAAGGAAGCGAACGTGCCGCTGTGGAGCGCGTCGAGCTTGCGCTATGGCCAGGACACGCGCGCCGTCCGCGACGGCAGCATCGGGCGCGTGGTGTATGCGGAGACTTACAGTCCGGTGGAATTCGAGGAGCACCACACGGAGTTGTATTGGTATGGCATTCACGGTGTGGAATCGCTGTTCACGGCGCTGGGGACGGGTTGCGAGGCGGTGAAATACGGTTCGTGGACGAATGGCGTTGAAGTCACGGCGACGTGGAGCGGCGGGCGCAGCGGGAGGTTTCGTCAGGAGAAGGCAAAAGTCTACGCGCAGAATTTCCACGGCATCGCCAAAGGCGAGAAGGGGGAGGCGAACATTGGTTCGTTCGATGGCTACGGGCCGTTGGCCGCAGAGATCATGAAGTTTTTCCAGACGGGTGTCGCGCCGGTCAAGCCGGAGGAGACGATTGAAATCGCGGCCTTCATGACCGCGGCGGCGGAGAGCAAGGCGCAGGGGGGAGCGGCGGTGAAGATCAGTGAGGTGCTCGCGCGGGCCCGGGCGGCAGCGCCGAAATGAAAGCCAGCGCCAAAAGTATGGTGAGCGGTGTCGTCCCATTCGTTGCGTGCGTCGTTGTGTGTTTGGTCGGACTCCGCGTCTCTGCGAATGATGGGTCCTGGAAGGCCGGCGTGGCGAAGGTCAACATCACGCCGCCGGAGCACCTGTGGATGGCGGGCTTTGCCGCGCGGACGAATCCGGCGGAGGGAAAGTTGATGGATTTGTGGCTCAAGGCGCTGGCGTTGGAAGACGCTGCCGGCCGTCGGGCGGTGATCATCACGAGCGATCTGCTCGGCGTGCCGCAGAACATTTACCACCACACCACTGCGGCCTTGAAGGTAAAGTTCGGTCTTGGGCCGGAGCAGATCCTGTTCAGCGCGTCGCATACGCATTGCGGGCCGGTGCTGCGCGAAGCGCTCTACGACATTTATCCGCTGGACGACCGGCAGCGTGAGTTGATCGAGAAGTATTCGACGAAGCTGGAGGCACAAGTCGTGGCGACCGTGGGTGACGCGCTCGCGGATTTGACCCCGGCGCAATTGTCGTCGGGCCAAGGTGCGACGGGCTTTGCGGTGAATCGCCGGAACAACCCCGAGGCCGAAGTGCCGATGCTGATCTCCGCGGGCAAACTCCGCGGGCCGGTGGATCATGCCGTGCCGGTGCTGGCGGTTTATCTGCCGGACGGAAAACTCAAGGCAGTCCTCTGCGGTTACGCCTGTCACAATACATCTCTGGCAGTCAATCAATGGTGCGGTGACTACGCGGGTTTCGCGCAGATCGCGTTGGAGAAAAGCCATCCGGGCGCGCAGGCCATGTTCATGATGGGTTGTGGCGGCGATCAGAATGCGCTGCCCCGGCGCGAACTGAATCTCGGTGAACGCTACGGCCACATGCTGGCCTCGGCGGTGGAGGAAGTGCTGATTGCGCCGCCGAGAAAACTTTCCCCGGAACTCGTCACGCGGATGGAAATGGTGACCTTGAAATTCGGCGCCCCGCTGACCAGCGAAGAGTTGGAGAAGTTGAAGGACGATGCCGCGGCGCCGACGCGGCGTTGGGCTTCGCGCTGGCTGGCGCATTTGAAAGCGGGGAAGCCAGTGCCGCGCGAATATCCGTTTCCGATGCAGGCGTGGAAGTTCGGCGGAAGCCAGTTGCTTGTTACGCTGGGCGGCGAGCCGGTGGTGGATTACGCGCTGAAGTTCAAGCAGGAATTCGGGCCGACGACGTGGGTGGCTGGATATTGCAACGATGTGATGACGTACCTCCCTTCCCTGCGTGTTCTGCGGGAAGACCTGGAGACCAAGGAGGGGAAGCGCTGGGGTTACGAGGGCAGTTACGCGTTTGTGGTTTATGGCCAGCCGGCCAAGCGCTGGGCGGAGGATGTGGAAGATTTGATATCCGAGACGGCGCGTCGGCTGGTGAAATCAACGGAATCGCCGCGATGAACAATCGGGGGCGAGTTGGTATTTGACTCTATGAACGACGGCGGCAAATTCTGGACGCAGGTGTCTGGTAGCATCATTCAAAAACCGGCCCGCCATCATCTGCGGGAAGATCCGGCGGCACGCGAGCATCCGGCCGGCCCGGCTTCGGCGGAAATGCAGAGCAGCCTGGAAGTCATCGAGAGCCGGCAGTCGCCCGGAAGTTCGGAGCAGCCTCGGGATGACTGGTCGCGCTTCTTCCTCATTGTTTCGGGTAACGCGCGCTGGGAATGCGAACAACGCCGCTACATGCTCGGGCCGGTCACGCTGTGCCATGTGCCGACGGGGCTGGCGATTCATCAGGAAATCATGCCCAAGGCGGACGTGCTTGCGTATGTGATTCGCTACCGGTCGGAACTGCTTTCCCCCGCGCTCGGAAACCAA
This sequence comes from Limisphaerales bacterium, assembly GCA_044225555.1. Classification (GTDB taxonomy): domain Bacteria; phylum Verrucomicrobiota; class Verrucomicrobiia; order Limisphaerales; family JADLHS01; genus JADLHS01. The sequence continues at coordinate 16,546 of JBGAIM010000014.1, forward strand.
TTGGCGGCGTTGGGGCTCGTTCCCCTTGACCTCGGCAACACGACGGTGAATCAGGCGCGCGTGGTTCGCTCCATTTTTCAGGAGATGCTTTTCGAGCAGGAGTCGCGGCAGGAGGGTTGGGAAATGATTTTGCAGTCGCGCTTGATGGACGTGGCGGTGCGCACGCTGCGGCTGGCGCGGCGAAAAGGCGGAAAAGGATTGCCGGCGTTCGAGCCGGGCAGTGACAGCACGGATCGCGTGGCGCGATATGCGTTACGATTGAAGTCCCAGTTCTTCCGCCAGGAAACAATGGTGGAGGCGGCGCGGTCAGTGGGGTTGAGCGGACGGCAGTTCACCGAGTTGTTCCGCAAAGTGACGGGCCAGAGCTGGCGGCAGTACATTCTGGGGCTGCGCTTAAAACACTCGGCCAGCCTGCTGACGGATACGGACCGGTCGGTCAGCGCGGTGGCGTTTGAATCCGGCTTCGAGGACCTCTCGAATTTTCATCACATCTTCAAACTGGAGTATGGCTGTTCGCCGCTGGCGTATCGCGAGCAACATCAAGTCCGCTTGCCCGCGAAACTGCTGCCGGCCCCGGATGGCGCGGCGAATGGAAGCCAGGCGAAGGGTTTCCGCTTTCGCGGCATGAAGGGCTGGTCGTGGACGCCGGAGCAGTATCTCGAAGAAATTCCGGTGCTGGCCGGATTGCGGATGAATTTTCTGATGAACTGCTATCGCTCGATGAGCGTGTCGCGCCCCGGCGAACCGTGGCGCAACGAGTGGTGGCGACCGATGTCGAAAGAGCGCAAAGAGGAGTTTACCCGTATCATCAAGAGTTGCGCGGAGCACCGAATCACGTTCTGCCTGGCATTGCATCCGCAGCTTGCTTCGTCGCGCCCGCTCGCGCTGGGGAGCGCGAAGGATTTGGAGTTGTTTTTCCAGCATTACGCCTGGGCGCAGGAGCAGGGCGTGGAGTGGTTTGCGGTTTGTCTCGACGACACGAGTTGGGGATCGGAAGGTCCGGCGGCCTTGGGTGCAAGCCACTCGGCATTTGTGAACGCGATCTATCGCGGGCTGTTTGCCAAGAGCGACAAGGCGAAGATGATTTTTTGTCCGGCGTGCTTCTGGGGCGACGGAACCAATCCGGAACACGCGGCGTATCTGGCCGCGGTGGCGAAGGAGCTGCATCAGGACATTTACGTGTTCTGGAACGGGGACGCGATCGTGACGCCGCGCGTGACGAGGGTGGCGGCGCAGGGTTTCAAGCAGGTGGTGCGGCACCGGCTTTTTTTGTGGGACAATTACCCGGTGAACGATGGCAGTCCCACGATGCACCTCGGACCGTTGAGCGGGCGCGAACCGGATCTGTGCGAGGTGGTGGACGGTTACCTCAGCAATCCGATGTGCAGCCAGAATCAGATCAATCGCATCCCGCTGGCGACGGCGGCGGATTATGCGTTTGATCCGCACGCGTACAAACCGGCGCGTTCGATCGGCCAGGCGATTTTGCGTCTCGGCCACACCCCGGCTGAACAAACCGTGCTGAAGGAATTGGTGGAGGCGTATCCAGGATTCATTGTGGCCGGGGGCGGCACCGGCACCAATCCGGTGCGCGCCAAGTTTGGCGATCTGCTGGCGGAGGATGGCTCGCGCTTGGCGGCGGCCAAGTTTGCCGGGGGCATGGAGGAGTTATCGGTGCGCCTGGGCAAGTCGTTTCCCAAACAATTCCTCGACGCGAAGCACACGCTGGTGGCCGATGTGGCGTGGATGAAAGAACAACTGTCGCATCTCCGGGTTCACGCCGGGCGGAAGTAGCGGCAGTTCGGAGGCTCGGCGGCGGTGCGCTGGGTCCGGTTTGAACGGCGTCTTCACAATCTCCCAAATTACCAATCCGCCTCGCTTGAACGCACAAGACGGTTCTTGCGGCATCTGCCACAGTGCGATTCGTGTGGCAGCAACGCGACCTGTTGCGTCACGGCCCTAAATGACCCGAACCCTATGCGCGCTACGGACATGAAGCCCAATCAAATCCTCCAACAAACGTTCGTCCTCCCCCCTCAATTTTTACACAACGCCCGGTTGCGACTCCGCCTGCTCCTGTCAGCCGGGAGCGCGTTGCTGTTGGTTATGGCGTTGGGCCTTGCGTCCCGGGCTTGGGGGCAGGCCTACACGGCGACCAACTACTGGACGGGTTTGGGCAGCGAAGCCTTCTGGCCGGTGGCCGACAACTGGACGAACAGCGTCGTGCCGGGTCCGAACAGCTTGGTGATCCTGACGAATTATGGATTCAGCGGGCTCCCCGGCACGAACGGTTCCGGTGCGGTAGGCGCGCCCAACATCATCGTCACCAACGACACCAGCATCGCTGCGATGTACGACATGCATACTAATCTGTTTGGCGCTTCGACGTTGTATCACACCCTTCAGATCAGCAACGGGGTCACGCTCACGATTTCCAACAATCCCACCGCACCCCAGGTTAATGTCCTCCAAATCATCTCGCAAAGCGGTGCGGGGGCCCCAAGTCTCATTGGTGCGGACTACGGGGCCAACGCCGTCCTCTACAACACGATTCAAGGTTCCGGCCGCCTGGCCGTCATCGCGACCAACGGTTTGGGGACGACCTTTGCCCGGGGAAACATTTTTGTGGGTCAAGGTTCAGGGGGGACGGGCGGGGCGCTGAATTCGGTTTTGGACTTGTCCGGCCTCGACACTTTTGACGCCGATGTGAACCACATCCTGCTCGGTGATGGCGGGATTGCGGGTTTCTTCATCAACCGTCCGGTGGGCACGATCTACTTTGCCCGGACCAACAACTTGCGGCTCTGGGCGGTGGGAAATCATCCGAGTGCCGGTGGCAATGCCAATGGCGGATTGCTGACCGGAATCTCGGCGCAAAACGGCGACAGTTCCAGGTTCGGTCGTTACATCCTCGGCTACACCAACGTGATCCTTTGCAACTCCGGCATTACGTTTGGTTCGCGCGGCTTCGGCGGTTGGCTCGGCTTCAACAGCTCGAACGCCCCCGGAGAATCCTATGCCTATTTCCGGAATCTGGCCAATAGCGGACGACAGACGCGATGGTCCATTGCCGACCGGACGGGAGCCGGCAACGGGGCCAGTCAAAATGTCAGTTGCGAACTGGACTTCTCGCGGGGCGTGGTGGACGCGCTGGTTGGAACGTTGACGATCGGCGTCAATTCCCAAATCAATGGTCTGTCCGGCAAAGTGGCATTCGGCGCGGGTACCATTGACGTCAACACCCTGCAAATCGGTGTACAAAGTGCCTCCACGGGTTTCGCCCAGGGTTCCTTGACGGTGAGCAACACCGGTGTTCTGCGCGTGAATACCTCCGGCACGCTCGGGGGCGCAGTCGGCTCGCAACTGCCAAACTACTTTGCCCGGCTGATCGTCACCGACGGCGCCACCGCGATCTTTTCCAACACCGCTCCGATTGCCTGTGGCGTTGGCGCGCGCTCGGAAATCTACGTGGCCAATGGCAGTTCCTTGAGCGTGTACACGGTCGGCTCGTCAGCGGCCCCCTTGTCGTATCTGCAACTTTCGAGCAGCACCCTGACCGTTGATCGCGGGACGGCTTCAAATCCGACGACCGGCGGCATCCTGTTTGTGAACGAACTGGATTTGTCGGGAGCCAATACCCTAAACCTGCTGGGCTCGGTGCTCGTGGCGGGCCAGTTCCCGATCATCAAGTACGGCAGCATCGTCAACGGCGGGTTTGCCAATCTGACGCTCGGGAGCACGGGCGCCGGCGTGACCGGCTATCTGTCGAACAACGTGGCGAACAGCTCGATTGATTTCGTCGTCACCAGCAGTTCGACGGTGACGCTGTTCTGGGATGGTCAAACCAACAGCGTTCCGGTTGGCTTCTGGGATGTCAACGGTACGCCGAACTGGCAAGGCGGATTGAACTACCAGCAGCCATCGGTCCCCGGAAGCCTGGTGGTGTTTGATGATACGGCGGCCGGAACGACCGCGGTGTTGGTTCCAACCAACATCAGTGTCGCGCCGGCGGCCTTTACGGTGAACAACACCAGCAAGAATTACTCGATCGGGGGCACGAATATTTCCGGGCCCACGGCCTTGTTGAAGAACGGCACGGGTTCGATCACCCTCGCGAACACTTCCCAGAACACGTTCAGTGGCGGTGTATTCGTGAATGACGGTACGCTCATTGCCGGCGCGGCCAACGCTTTCCCGCCGACGATTCTTGCGGTGGAAAATCTCGCGACCGCTGGGATCAACTTGAACAACCTGAACCAGAATATTGGGGTCCTCTCCGGCGGCGGGACCACCGGCGGCAACGTGGACCTCGGTTCCGCAACCCTGACGTTGAGCAGCGGGAGCGCAACTTTCGCTGGCGCGATCAGCGGCACCGGCCGGCTCATCAAGACCGGCACCGGCACGCAGACGCTCACCGGCGCCAACACCTACTCGGGCGGGACAATCATCACCAACTCCGGAATTTTGGTGGCGGCTGACAATGCGTTGGGGACGGGGACGATTCTCGTCAGCACCAACGGCACGCTGCAACTCGGCAACGGCGCCGTGGACGGTCTCGTGGCGCAGCCGGTCATCACCAACTTCAATGGAACGTTGAGCGTGTTTCCGGCAAGCAGCTACACATTTACCAACCAGATTGTCAGCAGCAGTGCCGGCAGCTTCGTCAAACTCATTGGTGGGGCCGGCTTCACCGCGCTCTCGATTACCAGCGGGAATCCCGGCATGGCGGGACCGTCGAGCATCCAACAAGGCGCCATCGTCATCGCTCACCCCTCCGCGCTGGGCGCCGGCAGCATCACCGTGGGAAATGTGACCGCCGTGGACACGTACCTGGGGCTCACGGGGGGAATCAATGTGACGAATCCCATCACTCTCTCCGGCAAGACGGGGGCCGCGGTCCCGTCGCCGGTGGGCCTCAACAATCTGTCCGAGACCAACGCCCTTTACGGCAACATCACGCTCACCGGTTCGACCTTATGGTCAATCGGCGCGGAGTCCGGCAGCAAATTGATCATCAACAGCGCGTTCGTCAACGCGGGCGCGGTCGGTTCGGAAACCCTCTGGTTGCGCGGCGCCGGGGAAGGCGTGATCAACGGCGCGCTGATTAATGGCACGGGCAACACCCTGGGTCTCTTCAAGGAAGGTTCGGGCCAGTGGACCTTGAACGGAACCAATACCTACACCGGCCCCACGTTCGTCGATTCGGGCACCTTGATCGTCAATGGTGCGCTGCGAGGATCCAGCTCGGTGCTTGCCCTCTCAAGCACCCTTGGAGGAAAGGGACTCATTGACCATCAGCAATACGCTGGTCTTCGGGGGCGCCAACGCGATTTTCGACGTCGGCCCGGCGGGTAACGACCTGGTGCGCGGGCTCACATCCGTGGAGTACGGTGGCAGCGCCTTGACCATCATGACCAATGGCATCCTCACCGGCAGTTGCGTCTTCAAGCTGTTTGAGGCCGCAACTTATACGGGGAGCCTCAGCTTCATTCTGCCCGACATCACTGCCTTGGGTTTGGATTGGGATACGAGCTATCTCAGTGTTGACGGGACTTTGCGTGCGACCAATGGCGTCACCGTTACCCCGGTAATCAACAACGTCACTCGCAACCCAAACGGCTCCATCCAGATCTCCGGCAGCGGGACGCTCGTTGCCCCGTTTGACGTTCTGGCGAGCACCGATGTGGCCCTGCCGATTTCAAGTTGGGTGAACGTGGGCAGCGGAACGTTTAGCAACGGCGCGTTCACGTTTACCGATCTCACGGCCACGAATTATCCGCAGCGGTTCTACTTGATTCGCACGCCGACGCCGTGAAGCCCGCGTGCTGAAATGCGAAATGAAATCCAACCCGACAACCGGCTTTCCCCGCTTCGCGGGCGGAGTCGGTGGGGCCGAGTGAAAATGAGGGGTCGAAACTTGATCGAGGAATTGAGCCCGCAAATGAGTGAAAAGAAAATCAAAGCGTCACGCGCCTTCACCCTGATTGAACTGCTGGTCGTCATCGCCATCATCGCGATCCTCGCGGCGATGCTCTTGCCGGCCCTGGGCAAGGCCAAGGGGAAGGCCAAACGGATCAGTTGCACGTCGAACATGAAGAATTGGACGACCGCCGTCTTCATGTACGCCGGGGACAACAACGACGCCCTACCGTTCTTTGGGGACGATCCCGCCTTGGAACCCACCCCCGGAATGACGATCTGGGCGACGTATTTGGCCCCGTTCCTCGCGCGCGCTGAAAACGGGGGCTCGGGCACGTCCTTCTATGTTCAGGGCATTTACACCAATGCGGTTCGCGCGTGCCCTGGTGGCAAATCTTCAGCCGCCGCCGGGTTCTCCTCCTGGTCGGCGTGGATTGGTGTCAATTTCGGGCGTTATGCTTCGAGCCCAACTTTGACTGGCCCATTTGTGTATTGGAAAAACAGCGTCAATGGGATCCCGGCCGGACCAGCGATCAAGCTGAGCCGGATCAACAAGCCGACGGATTGCATGGGCTTTGTCGAAACGGTGAGCCACTATGTTTACAATCCGCTGGCGGATTCCAGCTACCGTTGGGACCTGACCTATAGTGATGGATCGAATGGTGGCCCGGACAGCAGTGGTTACTTATTCGGCGCCTACGGCGTTCCGTACAATCATGCCGTAGCCAAAGTCCATGACAAAGGCAATAACGTTGGACTGTTGGACGGCCACGTCGAATATGTTCCGTTCCGCGTGCTTTGGGCTTCAACCTCGCTCGGCAAGCCGGTCAATTCGTATTGGAATGCTGGAGACTAAAATCAAAGCTCTTTTCCGCCTGTTTGGAGTCTCTCTGCTCCTTGCACTCATCAGTGCTGGCTGCGGTCACAAGAATGACGTTCAAGCCGGCGAACAGGCCATTGATTCCGCGTTTGCTTCTGCCAAGCCCGAGTTGAAGGAAATGGTCGCAAAGGGTAAGTCATTGTTGAAGGCGGCGGACTACACCGGCGCTTTTCAAGAGTTCCACCAACTCTCCACCAACGCGCAGTTGACTCCGGAGCAACGCCAGGCAGTCAGGGATGCACTTCATTCAATTGCTCAAAAAGTGCCGCCGCGCGACCCGGGAGTCGCGCCCGGAACGCGTTTGTGAGGTTAGGCTATGAGTCCTTCAGTCAGAGAATTGTCCGGCGCACAAAGTGATTCACGTCGTTGCATTCGTGCCTTTACGTTGATCGAATTGCTCGTCGTCATTGCCATCATCGCCATTCTCGCGGCGATGCTTCTGCCCGCACTCGGCAGCGCCAAGGAGAAAGCCAAACGAACTCAATGCACCAACAACAACCGCCAGTGCGGACTCGCTTGGGCCATGTACGCGGAGGACAATCGTGACAGTTATCCGGCGACCGTGGGTTGGGGCGATTTCGGCGGCCAGCGCGGCACGCCCACGACCAAAACCCAATGGCTCGTACCCTTCTTCGGCACCGATGTGGATTTTACCAATCGCCCGCTCAACAAATACGTCAGCACCCGCGACAGTTGGCGCTGTCCCTCGGACAAGGGTGACCCGAACTACGAGGCGGCAAACTGTTTCGTCGAATACGGCAACAGCTATTGTGCGCAATGGTCCGTGGATTCCTGGGGCGTCCGGCACGTAACCGGTTCCACGAATGGTGGCGCCGTGGGGCCGATCAAAAGCAGCGAAGTCGCCCGGCGTCCAGTTTCAAAAATCATGCAAGGCGATTGGATTTGGGAAAACGCAAGCTTCCCGCCGGCCTCCAACCCGCCGTGGCACAGCTACAAAGGCCAGCGCCGGTACGTAATGCTCTTCGGCGACAGTCACGTGGAGTTCTTCAAATTCCCGCTCACCATCGCCGTCAATGCCCCGGTGGACCTCAACAACCCGTATTGGTGAGCGGCGGCCAGAACCTTATGGTCGTTCCGGTCACCAAGCCGCTTCGCAAAACCCGCGGTGCGCTCACGCCGCAGCTCATAGGCATTTCGCGCGCGTCGAACGGCTCGGTCACGCTTACCGGCAGCAGTGGTGGGCCCAACCTCGGCTATACGCTCCGGGTCGCGAGCATTCCGTCCGCCGCCTGGGTCGCGCTGTCCACGAACCACTTTAGTGCCACCGGAAGTTTCACAAACACGGACAACACCGCCACCATTCAATTCATGCGCTTCTACCGCATTTCAGTACCCTGAGTCCGATGAAATCAACGTTCTCAATCTCCGGTTTAAAAACCTTTGTCGTCTTGGTGTCCGTGGTTGGCATAGTCGGGTGTGCCACAGGAGGACGCGGGCATGTGGCAGCTTGCGACCGTCAGGCGGCATTGCGAGGAGCATTTGGGACTTACGATGCCGAGCCACGCGGCCCGGAGGGGCGGGTGGACGTGGATCGTCTCGTCCGTGAACTCGTGACCATTAAGGCTGACACGTACAACTTTCTGATCTGGCGCGCACCCCACGATTGGGAGGATTTCCAGCTGTTTCTACCCCGTGCGCGCGCGCACCACATCAAAGTCTGGGTCACGATTGTTCCGCCCAGCGAATCTCCACCTCACACGCGAAATTATTCCGAGCCGTTCCGGCTGGATTACCAGCGCTGGGCGGTCGAGTTTGCAAAACTGAGTCTCACGGAAACCAATCTCGTTGCCTGGAGTCTCGATGATTTCACTTACAACACCAAAGATGTGTTCACGCCGGAATACGTGCACCAGATGATTGCTGCGGCGCGGGGCATCAATCCCAAACTGACTTTCGTTCCCTGCCTCTATTACGGCCACATCAAATCCGGCAAGCTTGAAGCCTACACCAATTGTTTCGACGGCATCCTCTTTCCGTATCGCCACGAAATGGGGAAGCGAAACTTGAGCGAGTGGGACACGCTCGAGGCGGAGGTGGCGTTCGTGAAACAACGATTCAACCTGCCGGTCTTTGTGGATGTGTATGCCACCAAACACTCCCAGCTCAACGATTCCAGTCCCGAATATGTGGAGCAGGTGATGCGCATTTCCAGGCGTTGCGCGGATGGCGTTTTGATCTACTGCCATCAGTATGAAGACCAGAGCCCCCAGAAATACGCAGTCATCAAAAGGCTCTTTCACCAATGGTCCGCTGAAACGGCACGACGCGGAAACAGCAGCGCACCTCGGGAAACCACACCATGAAGGGCCGCGAGTTTACCGTGAGGAAACCAACCATCAGCGCGGTGGTGATTGCGACAATCCTCGGGTTGTTTTGTGGCGATTCACTCTCCGCCGCGCCTCAATTCCAAACCCGCGCCGTCTGGGTCGGGCCGGAGTCCTTCGCCACTGCTAAAGCTGCCGACGATCTCGTCGCTCGCTGTCAGCGCGCCGGACTCAATCTGCTGCTTCCCGACGTGATGGCGTACCAGACGGTTTCGTTCAAATCATCGCATTTCCACGGTCGTGTCGCTGCCAGCGAGAAATTCGATCCACTCGACTATCTCTCGCGGAAATGCCGTGCCGCCGGCATCAAGATCCAGCCTTGGTGTTGCGTTTATTACGAAGGCGTCCGCGACAAGTCGAACCAACTGTTGCACCCAGAGTGGGCCGTGCGCTCGATCGTCGGTAAGCCATTCGATAAGAATTTCATTTCGCCCGGCAATCCCGAGGTGAATCCCTATCTGCTGTCAGTAATGAAGGATTTGCTCGCCTACGACATTGACGGCATCCACCTCGACTACATCCGCTATCCTGGCGGGGCATTCGATTATTCCGGGGCCGCGCGCAAAGCATTCAAAGCAGAGCGAGGCTTCGACCCGCAAGACCTGCTCGATCACCCGGGACGCATCGTGCCGCCTGAAACGGAAAAGTTTCCAGTGCGTGTATTGCAACCGAACATCCACGCCGAAAAAGTTTGGGAAACCACCGCCATCGAACGAACGCTCGACCAGGCTGGCCTCGGTCACGCGTTCATTTCCGAATCGCCCGAGAACATCGAACGACTTCGCGTCCCGTCGCTGCTCATCGTGAGTTCGTATTACGATGTGCCGCCGAAGATGATCGCCGCGCTCGAAAGTTACGTCATTCGTGGCGGCAACATTCTCTGGACCGACCTTCCCGCCAAGGCGCTGGCAACTTCGCCCGCCTTGCGGAAGCTGACGGGCATCCAATCCGCCAGGTGGATCGGCGCGAGTCGTGTCGTGCTCGTCGCCAACGGCAATGATCCGCTCGCCACTGCACTAGACAAGAAACAATTCCGCACCGATTCACTCTACGAAGTCACGGCCCACAATGCGCAAGTGCTCGCCAAGTTCGCCAACGGTTCGCCCGCAGCGCTGCAAAACCAAGTAGGTAAAGGTCGCGTCATCACGCTCGCCTTTCACCTGATGAAGAGCACGTCGCCCGAGGTCGCCGCCATCGCGAAGCAGATCGCCGACTCGTGTCAGTCCGAAGCCGGTGTCAGCGGGCCGAATCCGCTCGCCGCCAAACGCGCCGAGTGGGTGGCTTGGCGCGGCGACCGCGTAACCCAACTTGTCCGAGACCTCAGCGCCGCGGCCAAAGCCCAGAATCCCAAACTCGTCATTTCGAGTTCGGGCGGTCCGTCGCCCTTCGAGTTTTTCGCCTGCTACCGTGACGCGCACCGCTGGCTGGCGGAAGGCATCAACGATGAAGTCTTCCCCATGAACTACACGCCCGATCCGGAAGTTCTTTCCGAGATGCTCGATCTCCAGGCCGCCTCCGCGCCTGCCGGCACGTTCAATCACATTTTTCCCGGTTTGCAGATTTACACGACGCAAACCACTGACGGCAAAAAGTCCGCCGGTCCAATGGCCGCGGCAGCGGTCGGTAAACAATTGGAAATCGTCCAGCGCCACGACTGCCCGGGCTTCTGCCTGTTCTCGGCCGAATACCTGACCGACGAGACCATCGAAGTCGTCCGCAAGTTCAGCCAATAAGCCCAAACCCGCGACATGAACGCCCTGAAACGTAAAACACCACAGCCCGTCGCCTGAAATACCAAGCGCAGTCCCGTCGCAAACACTATTCTTGAGCCAATGCCAGTCGCCCACCTTAGCGAGACTGTCGGCGCTCTCGTCACCAAACGAGCCGCCGCTGTGCGACAACGTTCCCGAAGACCGGGAGCGGGGCTTTCGGTTTTGCTGGCAGGTGCGGTGCTGGTGAGCGGCATCGAGGCCTTGGCAAATGATTCTGCGTTCTTCGTGGATGATCTGACCTCGCCCACGTTGAGCTCCGACTGGCGCATTGAAGTCGGAGCAGAGAACTCGGTGAAGCCGACAGCCAGCGGAATTGAGATTCGCACGCGAGCTGAAGCAAACACACGCATTGAGCGGAAACTGGACACCGACACCGCCCGCATCGTATGCCGGTTGAAGTCCAATTCCGCCCAAGCGCCCGCGTTGCTTCGCGTCGCCTGGGACGAATCGAACTTCATCCAGTTCGGCCTGAACTCTCCGGCGCTGGGGCGACTGAACATTCGCGAAGTGCTCGGCACTTACCCGCACGACTACGATTTGCAATCTGCCACACCGGGCGAGTGGCAGTGCGTCGGCATCGAGATCGCGCGTGACTGTATCCGATACCTTGCGAGCCGCGATGGAAAGACATTTGAAACCCTTCACGTGAATCCGCGGCCCGAGCGGTTTGCACCGGAGCCGAAACTTCTCGCGCTCGGTGGCGAGTATCGCGGCAAAATGTTCACGCGCCCTTCGCCGTGGCTGGTCGCACCGGGCACAGAAATTGAACACACGATTGGTTTCCGCGATCTGCGAGTAGAGGAAGTTCCGAGGAATCGCCTGAACGCCACATCCGCCGAACGAAAGCAATTCGCCGCGCGCGAACGCGATGCTGCAGGCGAGCAGGAGGTCGCCTCGAAGAATGATCCGTCGTTCGAGTCCGTCAGCCGCTATTTCCCGGCGATCAAGTGGTCGCGTGAAGTCGTCGGCGTGAAGGATCATCCGCACGACATCGGCGTCGCGCCGGATGGTTCGCTGCAATTGAACGACAACCTTGCCACGTTCAAAGGCCCGACGGCTCATTTCGAGATCAACGGCTATCGCTTCGGTTCGCGCGACGTGTCTTGCGAGAAGTCGCTTCACAACGGCTGGATGCCGATTGTCTCCACCCGCGATCATCACGACGGCGTTCAATTGGAGCAAACAGTGTTCGGCTGGACGAAGGACTTTTCGCCAGACGAGCCACTGTTCGGCTTCGTGCAGTTCAACGCAAAGAATCCCGGCGGTGACGCGAGGGTTGTCGATTTGAAACTTGTGTTCAACCCCGCGAGAAATGCTCCCGGGCCGCTGACGTGGCAAATCAATCTGGCCGCGCGCGAAAGCAAATCGGTTTGCGTGCGCGTGCCGTTCAAAATTCTGGATTCCGCAGCGGCGGAGATTCCGGCAGGGGAATTTCAGGCGAAGTTCGCCGACGTTTCAGCGTATTGGGACGAGTTGATCGCGCGCGGAAGTCGTTTCGAAATCCCCGAGGAGCGGGTGCAAAATGCGTATCGCGCCTGGCTCGCCTACAACTTCCTCAACGTTGCCAAGCGCAAGGGAGTGTTGAACGTCTGCGATGGCTCGGGCTTCTACGACAAGGTCTACGGCTACAGTGCCGCGCTTTACTGCCACAAGCTCGACCTGCTCGGTTATCACGACCTCGCCGAAGTATATTGCGACGCGCTGTTGTCCTTCGCGCACACTAATGGGCTGCTCGCGGTGAACTTCGGCAGCACGGACACCGGCACAGCATTGTGGGTGATGGCCGAACATTACCGCCTCACGCACGACGACGTGTGGCTGCGTCGCGTCGCCCCGAAAATGCGATTGATGTGCAGTTGGATCGTGAACCAACGTCAGGCGGCCCTCGCGAACGCCGCGAAAGAACCGGCGGTCACCCGAGGACTGATTCGCTTCAAACCGTATGCGGACTTGTTGCATCCGGCGGCGGACTATTTCTCCAACGGCTATTTGTGGAAGGGACTTGATGCGACCGCACGCGTGTTCGCTGAGATTGGTTTGAAGTCTGAAGCCGCCGGGTTGCAACGCGAGGCGGAAGCATATGCTAAAGACATTCAAGCCTCCATGAGCGCCGCCATCTTCACCGATCGGGGTCGGAAAATTCTCCCCGTCATTCCTGACACCCGCGAGTTATGGAAGGAGTCCAACGGCAGCGCCGACGGCTATTACGGCATCATCGCCCCGTGTTTGTTGGAAATTGGTTTGCCCGGTGCGAGCGATCCGAAGGCGAGACTGATCACGGACGCGCTGGAGCAACGCGGCGGACTTGTCGCAGGGATCAGTCAGTTCCACAGCATGGCCGATCACGCTTACGCTTACGGCTACTGGATGCAATGTCTCGAACGCGACGAAGTGAAGCGCGCGATTCTCGGACTCTACGGTTCGTTGGCTTACGGCATGTCGCGCGATACATACGCCGCAGTGGAATGCACGATGATCCGCACCGGCGAGAATTACTGGATGCTCCCGCACACTTATTCGAATACGCAACAGCTACGCCTGCTTCGCAACCTGCTCGTGCGGGAGGACGGAGACACACTCTGGCTCGGGCAGGCGATTCCTCGGCCGTGGTTGGAGTTGGGCAAGCGCGTTGCTGTGAATGAAGCGCCGACGACGTTCGGTCCGGTCAGTTACAGCATCGAATCGCTGGCTGATGGTTCGATGCGCGTCCAGTTGTCGCCGCCGGTTCGCAACGCGCCCCAGGAGATCGCGCTTCGTTTGCGCGATCCCAAGCAGAGGAAAATTGCGCGCGTGAAAACAAATGGAACTGGGAAGGTTAAATTTTCAAACGAAACCATTCGGCTTGCGCAAGCAAGCGCGCCGATGACCTTGAACGTTACGTTTCGCTGAATGTTGGTAGCATTGATGCATGAACACGCTTGATTGGATGGTAGTAGCCGCTTCGTGCGTGCTGGTGTTTGTGGTCGGCTTGTGGTTCGCGCGCAAGTCGTCGCAAGCCGGCGCAGCGGGCTACTTCGCGGGCGACCGCGACGTGCCGTGGTGGGCCATCGCGCTGTCGAACACGGCGACGTATAGCTCGGGCACAGGCGCATTCGTAATGCTCGTGCTGGTGTTCGGCCTCGCGGGCAACTGGCTCTGGTGGGCGAGTTGGATCGTGTGGATGCCGCTCGTGGCCATCGTGTGGGCGCGGCTCTGGCGGCGGATGCAAATCGTGACGACGGCAGAACTCATCTCGCTGCGCTACGGCGGCAAGCCCGCAATGGTCGCGCGAAAAATTTACGCTTTCGTCTGCTGCTTCGGCTTCGCGGTGCTCATCATTGCTTACATTACCGGTTTCTTCGCGAAGACACTTGCTCCGCTATGTCCGCTCTCGACTGGGCAAATTCTCCTCATCTTCGGTGGCATCACGGTCATCTATACGATGTTTGGCGGTTTGCTGGGCGTGGTTTATTCCGACGTGGTGCAGTTTGCGATCATGATGGTTGGCGGCGTGGTGTTTCTCTGGCTTGCCGTTGCGCACAACGGTGGCTGGGGCGAAATCATCCAGCGCGTGAATACGATCCGTCCCGGCGGGCTGGCCCAAACGCCGCCCGCTCCCGGAGTGGATGGTCTCACGTTGCTCGTGCTCTTCCTGCAAGGATGGTTCTTCGCTGGCTCGCCGACGGCGGGCGAGGGGATGACGGCGCAACGGTTCATGGCCGCGCGCGATGAACGGCACGCGGTTGGGGGCCAGTTGTTCAACACCTTCCTCGCGCTCTCGTTCCGCACACTGCCGCTCATCGGCCTCGGCGTCGTGGCGATGGCCTTGTTCTGGACCTCGGATTTGACGACCAAAGTCGGCGCGGCGCCCGCCGGGACTTCAATGTTGAAAGACCCGGCGCATGTCTGGGGCGAACTGATCAAGGGATCGAACCTGCCGCATGGGTTCATCGGTTTGCTCGTAGCGGCGGAACTCGCGGCGTTCATGAGCACGCTGAGTTCGCTGATCAACTGGGGCGGCAGCTTCGTGGTGAACGATCTGATGCCGGCGAAGTATTCCAGTGCTAAAAACCAGATCTGGATCAGTCGGCTGACATCGCTGGCGCTGTTCATCTTCGCAGCGGTCATCACGAACCTATTTGTTGAGGACATGGTGAGCTGGTTCATGTTCATCAATTCGGCGATGGTCATCTTCCTCCTGCCGCTGGCGTGGTTTCGGTTCTTCTGGTGGCGCTTCAACGTCTGGGGTGAACTTGCCGCCGTTGTGCTGGGCTTGCCGATCTCGATCATCGTCTGGTTCGTCTTGGACTTTCAACACAAGGAACTCTGGCAGGGGCTCGGACTTCTGTTTGGTTTGAGCGTCGTCGTGCTAGTCGTGGTGACGTTGCTGACGCCTCCCGAATCGAAGGAAACACTCAAGGCATTTTACGCACGCTGCCGTCCGCCGGGATTCTGGAAACCCATCCGCGATGAAGTCGTGTTGCCCGCCAACGGCGAACCGACCGCTGGCGAAATGCTCGTGGACTCGATCCTCGGAATTGTTTCCGCGCTCGGGCTTGTGCTCGCGACGAATGCGTTGTTCGTGAGTGATTGGATTCGCTTTACGGTTAGCACCGCCGTGTGTCTGGCGACGGGAATCTGGTTGTTGCGTCGTGTGTTGCGCCAGCCGGTTGCGAAGCAAACTGTGCCAACGATTGAACCGGAGGTAGTGCGATGAAACGCGTTCTCCAGCTTGGATTGTTGATGCTGGCGATGGTTGGTTCTGCAGTCGCGGCAGACAAGCCTGTGGACATTCACACGACCTTCAGTGTCGTTCTGCCGAAGGAGCGTCGCGAATTTCCCGAGCCGCTGCCCGCTGGCGCGCAACCGGGATTCAAGTTACGTGGGACGAAAGGCTGGGCGTGGACACCGGAGCAATACCTCGCCGAAATTCCTTTCCTCGCGCAGGTGAAGCTGAACTTCCTGATGAACTGCTACATTTCGATGTTCGACATCGAGCATCACGAGAAGTGGTATGACGGCGACGCGAATCGTTGGTGGGAGGATTTGCCGCCGACGAAAAAGACCGCTTACGAGAAGGTCGTGAAGTCTGCGCAGGCGAATGGACTGCAGTTCTGCTTCAGCATGAACCCGAACTTGTTCAGCCGTCGCACGGTCAATGAGGAATCGAGCGAAAGCATTGACCTGCTATTCAAGCATTACGCGTGGATGCAGGGACTCGGCGTGAAGTGGTTCAATCTCGCGATTGATGACGCGACGAATGGCGTTCACGCCGCGTCGCAGGCAAAGGTGTGCAATGAAATCTTCCGTCGCCTCCGCGCCAAGGATTCCGAAGCGCAGATGGTTTTCTGCCCGACGTATTATTGGGGCGACGGCACGCTCAAGGACCAGCAGCCGTATCTGGAAGAACTCGCGCGCGAGCTCGACCCAGAGATTTACGTCTTTTGGACGGGCGACGCAGTCGTCGGCAAAGTCACGCGCCAAGCGACGGACACCTTCCGTGGCATCGTGAAGCATCGGGTGATTCTTTGGGATAATTATCCCGTCAACGACGGTCATCCCACGATGCATCTTGGCCCGGTGACGGATCGGGATGCGGACATTTGCGAAGTGCTCGATGGCTACGTGAGCAATCCGCTGCGCGAGCAAAGTGAACTCAACCGCATTCCGCTCGCGACCTGCGCGGACTATGCCTTCAACCCACGCGCCTACGATCCGCAACGTTCCATCGGCCAGGCGATTCTGTTGCAGGCGGACAAGCCGTCGCAGCGCGCAGTGTTGCGCGAACTCGTCGAGTTGTATCCCGGCATGTTGCTGATTCCTGCGGCTCAAAACAAGACCGGTTACAACCCAGTGCGGTCGCAGATGGATCGTATTCTCGCACTGCCGCAGCCAAAGCAGGTTGCCGAGGTCTATTTGGATTCACTCGAGAAGCTGGCGGTGCGGTTCAACCAAGAATTTCCCAAGCGATATGCGGCGGAGAAGCAGACTTTGAAGGATGATATCGCGGCGGTGAAGCAAAGGTTCGCGGCGCGATTCCCGGAGCAACGATGATTTTATGAGCAATGGTTTGGCAATGTTAGGCGGAAGCAAAGTGCGGTCGAAGCCGTTCGCGAGCTGGCCGGTGTTCGGTGACGGGGACGAACAGCGGCTCGTGCGCGCCTTGCGTTCGGGCAAGTGGGGCAAGTTGCACGGCGACGAGGTCGCGGAGTTCGAGCGGCGGTTCGCGGTGATGCACGATTGCAAGCACGCCATCGGCGTCGTGAATGGCACTGTGTCGCTACGTATTGCGCTCATGGCGATGGGCATCAAGGCTGAGGAGGAAGTCATCGTGCCGCCTTACACGTTCCTCGCTACAGCGACGGCGGTGGTCGAGGCGAATGCCGTGCCGGTGTTTGCTGACATCGAACTCGAAACCTACAATCTTGATCCCAAGGCGGTCGAAGCTGCGATCACGCCGAAGACGCGTGCGATCATTCCCGTTCACATGGCTGGTCAGCCAGTTGACATGGACGCGCTCATGGCCATCGCAAAGAAGCACAATCTTGTTGTCATCGAGGATGCTGCTCATGCGCACGGCGCGTTCTATAAGGGGCGCGGCGTCGGTTCGATTGGACACATGGGATCGTTCTCGTTTCAATCAAGCAAGAACCTCACGAGTGGCGAAGGCGGCATCATCACGACGAACGACGACCAGCTCGCGGCGGCGTGTCGCTCGATTCACAACTGCGGGCGAATTGAAGGTGGGGTCTGGTATGAACACCATGTCATCTCTGCGAACTATCGCCTCGGAGAGTTTCAAGGCGCGGTGCTCAATGCGCAATTGGATCGGCTCGAAGAGCAGACCAAGACGCGCGATCGGAACGGCCAATATCTCGCGGCGAAATTGAGCCATATTCCCGGCATTCATCCGCAACTTCGCACGGCGGAGACGACACGCCACAGCTATCACCTCTTCCTGTTCCGCATTGATGAGCAGGCATTCGGCGCACCGCGCGCAGCGATTCTCAAGGCGCTGGCGGCGGAGGGAATTCCGGTGTCTGGCGGTTACGCGATTCCGCTGTATCGCCAGCCGCTGTTCTTGAACAAAGCCTTCGGGCCTTATCTGCCCAACGCCAGCCGGTCGCTCGACTTCGCCAAGGTGAGCTGTCCGAACTGCGAGAAGATTTGCGCAGAGCAGGGCGCATGGCTGGAGCAAAGCATTTTTCTCGGATCACAAGCCGACATGGATGACATCGTCCGCGCGTTCGAGAAGGTATATGAGCACCGCGATGCTCTTGGAAAGGCCCAGCTATGATTCTCGGCACATCGCAAATCGAAATCACACCGAAGCCCGGCGTGGAACTCTCCGGGTTCGCCGCCCGCACGCAGCCTTCGACCGGGGTGCTCGACCCGCTGTTCGCCAAGGCGCTGTACCTTGCGTGCGACAACTCGGATTTGCTGTGGATTCACTGTGACTTGATCGGGTTTGATCGCGGGGTGGTGCAGGCCTTCCGTCGCTGGGCGAAAGCTGAGCTGGGACTGAAGGAGGCGCACGTCATGCTCTCGGCGACGCACACGCACGCCGGGCCGTGTACGATCCATCTGCGCGAGGCCGGCGAATACGACGCGGCGTATGCGGAATTCCTCATGGTGCGGTTGCGCGAAGCGGCGCGGGCGGCCGTGAAACGCGCGGAGCCATGCGAACTCATTTCGGTCGAGGGCCGTTTGAATCTCGCGGTGGACCGGCGGAAGACCGCTTCCGCGCACACCGATCCGCGCGTGGCGGCGCTGGGATTCCGGCGGGGCGATGGTACCTTCGCGGCTGCCGTTGTGAATTACGCGGTGCATCCCGTGGCGCTCGGGCCGACCAATCGCCTGATCAGCGCGGACATGTCCGGCCAGGCGGCGGTCGCGCTCGCCCAGGAACTGGGCGGAAATCCCGTGGTGCTCATCACGAATGGTGCGTGTGCGAATCTGAATCCGCCGGCGGAAAACGTGCCGTTTGCGCAGGTGCAGCAATGGGGCGCGCAAATCGCCGATGCGGTAGGCCGGTTGCTCCAGCAGGCGAAGTCGCCGGAAAAGCCACGCCTCAAAATCGCCGCCCGCGTGGTGCCACTGCCCCTCGATGTGCTGGACGCGGACGGCATCAATCGCTTCGCCGACAAGGCGCTGCTCGACGCCGAGCCGCTGGCCCAATGGGGGGACAAGTATCGGCGCGTGGTGGAATACTGGCGGACGACGCTGTTGAAGAACGGACGCGAGCACGGCAACGCTCATCATGAGGCGGAGTTGTTTGGCGTGCGTCTCAACGGGGTGATGCTCGTCGGCGCAAACGCCGAGGTGTTTTCGGAATTCACCGACATGCTGCGGCGCGAGAGCGACCGGAAAATTTATCTCATCGGCTACGCGAACGGGGACGTCGGTTATCTCCCGACCCGCGCCGCGTATGCCGAGGGCGGTTACGAGGTCGAGGTGGCGCACATGTTTTACGGCGGATTCCGGCCCCAGCCCGGCGGACTGGAATTGCTTGCCGCCGCGGCGATGGATTTGGTCAGGGAATTGGAGGAATCGGCCGCCCCGGAACTGGACCCGGTCGCTCCGAAGCCGGCCGCAAAGAAGTCGCGCGTGTCATCGACGAATGGGTGAATGGAAATCGAGCGATGAGCGCACGGGATGCAACCAGAGCTGTGGTTTGTGCTGCTCGCGACGCCGGCGCGCCGGCGGGCTACATCTCCCGGCGCGACTTTTCCAAAACTGCGCTCGTCCTGGCGGCTGGCGCAATTGCGCCGTTCAAGCTGAGGGCCGCCGGCGTCGAAGGCGCTTCATCTCCTGCCAATTCAGCGAAACTCGCGAAGCCCCGCTACCGCGCGGTGAGTTGGTGGCTGACCTGGGATGATCTGGCCTGGCCGAACGCGGAGTTGATGGACCAGATTCGGCGCCGGGCGGATCAATGCGCGGCCAGCGGCGTGAATTGCTGTGTGATCTTCGGGGCGCACTTTCGTTGGGACTTCCTGCCGATCTGGGGACGGTTGCACGACGAACTGCGGTTCATCGCCGACGAATTGCACCAGCGGAAAATCCTTTTGTTCGATCATCACTCGTCCGTGCTCACGCATCGCCCGCGCAATCGCGACGAGGCGTTGCGCATCTGGGAGCGCAACCGGCATCACGTGCCGTTCTATCCGTCGAGCGAGGAATCCGCGGCGCGCGAGTTCAACGGCGCGAAGATTGACGGGTGGCGGATGCGGGACGTGGAAACCGGCGCCCCGGTTTACCTGCCGACCTACCACGCCGAGCAATACTGCATGAACCATCCCGTGTTCCGCACGGCTTACGCCAAATATCTGGCGAAGCTGAATGCGGAAACGGGCATTGACGGCCTGATGAGCGACGACGGGATCTTCTACGCCGACTGGCGCGCGTGTTCGTGCGAACATTGCCGCGCGCGCTTCCAACGCGAATATGGCCAGGAGTTGCCGCCGGTGAGCGATGCCAGTTTTTGGGGCAACCGACACAGCGAAGCGTTCAAGGACTGGATTGCGATGCGTTTCAGAAGTGCGGGCGATTTTCTTGCCGGCGTGAAGAATGTTTTTCCATCCGGTTTTCCGCTGCTGACCTGCTGCTCGAGCAGTGACGGTCATTACCTGCCGGCCTACGGCATGAGTTATCAGGATTTCATCGAGAACTGCAATCACGTGCTGCTCGAAATGGTCGGTTCGACGCCGTCGCTCGCGGGCACGTGGGACGACCGCATTCCGAGCCAGTTGCTGCACCTCGGCATCGCGCGCGATCACCATGCGCCGTGCTTCGGGCTGGGCTACGGTTTCTTCCCCGACACGGCGTTCCTTGTTTGGGCCGTGAATAAATTTCTCGGCTCGGACGCGTGGTTCAGCACGCTGAAAGGTCGGCTCAATGCCACACCCGCCGAGCTCGCGCCCCTCGCCGACGACGCGGAACTCGTCGGCGAAGGTTATCGCTGGGAGCGCGATCATCCGGAATTATTCAGCGGCGCAGTGGACACGGACGTGGCCGTGTTCTTCTCCCGCGCAACGCGTGACGATTACGGCCAGGTCGCGGGGGATTATTCCGGCGACTATGCCGCGACCTGCCTGGGGCTGACGCGAGCGGGAATTTCGTGCGACGTGGTGACGGCCATTCCGCAGTTCGGCAAAATGCGTTGCCTGGTTCTCAGTAGCGTTGCCTGTTTGTCAGCCGATCAACGACGCCAACTTGCGGAGTTTTTAGGCGCGGGCGGCACAGTGATTGCCACCGGTCCGACCGGTCATTATGACGAGCGGGCGAATCCTGTTGCAAAATCCTGGCTCGAAGACTTCGGCGCGGCCTGTGAGTTAAGGGAGCGGGTGCGCCCCGGCGGCTTTCCGCCTTACGCAAACTTCAAACCACCCGTCGAGGTGGCGCAATGCCAGGTGCCGGATTCGTTGCGTCAGCAACTGAGGGACGGTTGGTTTGAAGCGACAACCGGAAAGGGACGATTATGCTGGCGGCCCGAACGGATTACCCACAAGACCGCGATGGCCGCAGTTGTCAAAAGTCTCCACGCGCGGGATCGGTCGCGCGTGCGGATCGAAGGCCTTCCGGCGTTCTGGCAGTTGCGGCAATATCGCGATGGCAACCGATGGTTTATCCATGCCCTGCCGGGCAGGGTGGAGACTGAATTGCATCCCACCCTGAAGAACCACCTCAGCAATGAACGCATCGTAGAGAAGGTGAGGTTCACTGCGCTGACCGAGATGTTAAGGGTCGAGTCTCCGATGGCGCTGACGCGGGTGGTGTTGCACAGTCCCGACCTGAGCGAAGCCCGTCCCGGCAAGCTCTCTGGTGGGAAGCGTTGGACGGTTGATCCAACGCCCGTGCATCGCTATTTCGTCCTGGAATGTGTTGCGTCGTAGCCGCCGGTCGGGTGAGGGCGCGTTGCGCTCGTCGGTGACTTGGTTCAAGAACCGCCCGGCCTTCAACGCTGGTAGTCGTCGGCGTAACGCTTGATGTCGTCCTGTTGCCAGTTGCCGAACGCGACTTCCAAAACGCGCACGGGCTGGTCGCCTTTGCAACTCAGACGATGCTTTTCGTTTGCAGGAATCCAAATCTCGTCGCCGGCTTGATGGCGGCGTTCGGTGTCGCCGACTTGCACCACCGCGCCGTCATCAATCACGATCCACAACTCCGCGCGTCCCGTGTGCGATTGCAGGCTCAAGCGCTGGCCGGGCTGGACAGTCATCAGGCTCACGGTGCAATCGCGGTTATTCGCGAACTGTTTGAACGACCCCCACGGCCGTTCGACAAAGGCGACGGCGGGCTGTGCCGCCGGAATGGGCTTGGTGATGTTGTTCATTGGAGAAAACTCGTTCGCTCGATCATCACGGGCCGGCCGTCGCGCTCGAGGACGACGCAACGGAAGTTGTTGTTCGCAATCGTGCGGTAATCGTGGCCCGCCTTCGCGGGATAAACGCCAATGTAAGTCAGCGGCACTTTGCCAACATTCATCGTGCGATGCGCGGTGTGGCCCGGCACATAAACGACCCCGTGGGGTTGCAGCGGAACGATGCGGCTTTCGCCGGTATGCTCATCTTCCAGCAGCATCACGCCTTCGCCGCGGAGGCCGAAATAGAATTCCGCGGCCGGCCGCCACGCGTGCAGATGGCCCTTGGTCATGAAATACTCGTCGCCGACTTTGCCGGGCATGAGGGTGCCGAGGCCGTAATGGAGATCGCCGTCGCCGCGGGCGGGCTCGATGGCCGCCACCGAGTAGAGCAGGGGATTCGAGCGCGCGAGCATTGCTTCCCAGGCGTTGGTGTCGGCGAAGCTGCCGCGGAGGTCGCTCAAATGGCGGTTGACCGGGATTGCGCCGGGAATTGTCCCCGCCACCGGATCGTAGGTTGAGAGCAGTGATTTCAGATGCAGCATGGAGCGCGTCTCATTTGGATTGGGCTGCGCCCGGCCTGACGAGCGGCCCGGCCACGGCGAGGGCGATTTTGTTTTCCAGGCGCGGGCCGATATTGAAGAACATGCACAAACGTCCGGCGTCTTCCAGGAAGCACGGCGACATCACGGCTTGATTGGTTGGTGCCACCCGCGTGTGCTCGTAGAACTTGCCCAGTGGAGTGACGTGCTCAAACGCCGCATCGGTTTCGGCGAGATACAGATCGTAACCCGAATTGAACGCCGCCCGGCTGTTGTTCGCGTGGGCGACGAGCAGATTGCGGCCCGCCCAAGGCAACAGCACCGCGCCCGCGATTTGATCCGTGCCGGGCGGCGGATTCAGCACCGGTTGCGCCCGCGTTTCCCACTTGCGCCCGTCCGACGACCACGCGAGATAAATGCGCCGGGTGCCGGCGTCATTTCCCATCAACAACATGATGTAACGATTGCCCTTGCCCGGCAGCTCATGTGGGAACACGCGGCCGTAGGACACTTCCGAGAGGCCGGGGAACAGCTTCGTGTCAACCGCCTCGCCTTCGTAACGGAAATGGATGCCATCGGCGCTGGAGGCGATCCGCGTCACGGAATTCTCGCCGTGAAAATACAGCAACAACTTCTGCTCGGGTTCGCTCCAGATCGCGTCCGGCCCGGAAACGTGGGAAACTTTGAAGTGCGGCGGCCACTCGCGGCGGATGACCGGATTGTTGGTGTATTCGTGCCACGGGCCTTCCGGTTGGTCCGCAAATGCCAGGCAGATTCCGCCGGGCGCGTCATGCGGCGCGTAATACATGAAAAGTTTTCCGGGCGGCTGCGGCAGGCGGCCGGCAACGCGCACCACCGACGGAAAAATAACGTCGTCGTGCGGATGGTATTTCAGGTCCGCGGCCTGAAGCACCACGCCATGATAGCGAAACGCCGGCAGCGGCGGCGCATCGCCCGCGTTCGTGGCCACGGCGAACCGGCCTCCGCAGGCAAGGACCGCGACCAGGAAACTCATCACTTTCATACGCGGACGAACGCCTTCAGCGTCGCGCATTCGCTCCCGACGGACGGGCCGTGAGGGCGGATCGTGTATGCGCCGACGGCGGCGGGCACGATGAAAGTTTCGGCGTAATGCACGATGAACGGCGCGAAGGCATTCGTCGGGCTTTCGACGATGGCCTCCTCGCCGGCGACGAGATTGAGCACGTTGACGCCGCCGTTTGTGTGATGCGGAACTTTCTGCGTGAACCAGTGGCGGCGCGTCTCGATGAATTCGCGTTCATGCAGGCCAGTCCGCTCCTCGCGCCAGCCGTCGCCAGCGGCCAGGGGCGTGAAGCGATTCACGAGATTGCGTTGCGTCCACTCGGTCGTGCGTTCCCACTGCACATTCGCAAGCCCGTGCTGTAAATGAATTGGGCGCGGCCGGCCGTCGAGGCCGAGGCGACCCCAGTCCCACAGCTTGAACGTAAAGATGTAAGGCGTGGCGCTGATTTCCAGCACCATCGAATTCGCGCCGCTGCAGTGCACTGTTCCGGCGGGAATCAGAAAGTGATCGTGCTGCTTCGCGGGAATTGTGTTCGCGTATTGCTCGGCCGGAAACGGCGCGCCACCGGCTTGCGCTCTCGCCAAATCGCGTTCCATCGCCCCCGGGTCAACGCCGGTACGCAAGCCGAGATACACGCTCGCGTCCGGTCCGGCGTCGAGCAGGTAATAGCTCTCATCCTGCGTGTAGTGCATGCCGAAATTCTGCTGGATGTATTCCGTGAGCGGATGCACCTGGAACGAAAGATTGCCGCCGCCCATGGTGTCGAGGAAGTCGAAGCGGATCGGAAACTCATCGCCGAACCGCGCGTGGACGGCGTCGCCGAGCAGCGCGCGCGGTTGCTGGAACACGAGATCAAGCGCGGGAAGTTCCACGCGCGTGTCGCCAAGGCCGAGGAACAGGCTGTTCTCCTCGGGCACGCAGTCGAAACACCAGCCGTAGTTCTTTGCGGTGCGGTCGAGGTCGCAAACCTCCTTCATCCACTGGCCGCCCCAGGGAGCGGGATCGAAAAAAGGCACGACGCGGAAGGGCCGCTGCGTGGCGGCGCTCAACCCGCGGCGCACCACGGCGGCGTCCGCCAGCTTCGGCTCGCGCGGGTGGTTGGTGTCGAGCACGAAATCCCACTTCGCAATCAGCGGTCGTTTCCAGCGATCCGCGACACGCCAGTCCACGAAAAACGCGCGTTTGTATTGCAGGCTCGCGGCCACGGTCCGGTTCTCGACGCCGAGATTGCTGGCTTCGTTCCGACGGAAACGGAGTTGCGCCTCCCAGCGGGCGAGGTCGGCATAAACCAAAACGTGCCCCCACGCGATCAACGACGCACCGCAGCCGACAATCAGGACCAAGCCTGCCTTGAGTTCGTCGATCGTCCGGCGGAAACGCCAGAGCGGTTCGGCGTTGAAGAAATTCACGAGCGAGAGGCCGGACAGGTAGCCAAAGACCGGATCGTCACCGCCCAGGTAGGGTGCGACCAGCGCGTCAATCTTTTCCGGTGGATACATCGCGGCGGCGGCGTGAATGGTGAGGGCCGGGGAGAGGCGCGATTTTAATTCGTTCAGCACCGCGGCTTCGTCCACGCCCGGATAACAATCCACGACCACGATGGGTTTGTCGCTCTTGCGCTTGGCGATTGCCTGGCTCAATTGCGCGGCGATGGCGTCCCAGCCCACGACGCAGGCATCCGCGGCATCCGGCACGGCGACGCAGGGGAATTTATCGTAATTGGATTTTCTCAAAATCAGATTCGATGGAGTTGGGTGTGACACGCCCGACCGCTTTCATTTGGGAAATGAGCGCTCAGGAAACTGTTCCCGCAACAACCACTCGCCGGCCACCAGCGCGGCGTTGTCGCCGAGCGCGCCGGCGACCACTTGCACTTTGCCCCAGGGCGTGTGGGCGTGGCGATTCACGTAATCGCGGACGGCCGGCAAAATCACCGCCGCGCTCGCCATGATGCCGCCGCCGAGGATCAGCACTTCCGGATCGTAAGCGTGAATCAAGTTCACCGCGAGCGTGGACCAGACGCGCAGACTGTGGTCGCGAAGTTTGATGGCGCACGCATCCCCGGCCGTGGCCTGCGCAAACACCGCGGCGTAATTCAACGTTGCGAGCTGCGCGAGTGAACTGGCTTGCCACTCGGGCAACTCCGCCGCGACTTCGCGCAGGCACGCCGTGGAGGCCTCCGCCTCGGCGCAACCAATGTTGCCGCAACTGCAATCGCGTCCGCCGTAACGCACCGTGGTGTGACCGCAGAGCACGGCGGCTTGGCCGTGCTTGCCGCGGAGCAGGTGACCCTCGACAACCGCCGCCGTGCCCAGTCCGGTGCCGAGCGTCATCAGGGCGACGCTGTCGTGACCGCGGCCCGCGCCAAACTTCCATTCGCCAACCAGGGCCATGCGGGCATCGTTCTCGATGGCGAGCGGGAGCTTGAGTTCCCGCCGCGCCCAGTCGCGCAAATCCAAATTTGTCGCATCCGCATATTTTCCGTACTCGGCAAGAATCCGGCCGGACATCGTGTCCACCAGACTGGGAAACGCGACGGAAATTCCCGCGCAGGCGCCGACCGTGAGCTTCAATTCGCCGAGCAATCTCAGCCACGCGGCTTTCAGAACGGGCAGGCCCGGCCCGAGGCCGGATTTGGAATTCGCCGGCTCGCTGGCATGGGCAAGCACCACGCCGTTGCGCACGATGCCGATTTTCATGCGCGTGCCGCCGAGATCGCAGGCGAGGACGTTCATGATGGCGACGGAGGGTGCGCGCTCCACAGCTTCTCGATTTGTTCCAGCGTGCGGCCTTTCGTTTCGGGGATCAGCGCAAGCACGAACCCGAACGCGAACAGACTCACGGCGGCGTAGGCCCAGAAGGTTTTCGCCGGGCCGATGGCGGGATTGTCGTTCAGCATCGGAAAGGTCTGCGCCACGAGGTAGCACGAAACCCAGACGGTCAGCGCGGCGAGGGACATGGCGCGCCCGCGAATCTTGTTGGGAAAAATCTCCGAGCAAAACAGCCAGCCGACCGGGCCCAGCGCCATCGCGAACGCGGCGATGAAGCCAATGATGCACAGCAGCAGAGGCAATCCGCTTTGGCCGGTGTGAAACATCCAGCCGACAAGCACGAGTGCCACAACCTGCACCGCCGTACCGATCAGCAGCAAGGCGCGGCGTCCGGCGCGATCCACGAAGCCGATGGCGACGAACGTGAAGGCGAGATTGATGAGTCCGACCCACACCGATGAAGTGAAGGCGGCGTTGGCGCTCCCGCCGGCGGCGGCAAAAATCTTGGTCGAGTAATACATGATGGCGTTGATGCCGCAGAATTGGGAGCACGCCATCAAAATGACGGCGAGGAGGAGCGGGCGACGGAACGGGCCGGAGAACAATTCGCGGAAGCGGACTTCCTCGTGACTCGCGGCCGCGCGGAGGGCGGTCATCTCGCTTGCGGCGTGGGCTGATCCGCCCGCGCGTTCGAGGACTTGTCGCGCTTCTTCAGTGCGGCCGTGATGGGCGAGCCAGCGCGGGCTTTCGGGCACGGCGAACAGCAGCGCGATGAACGCCCCGGCGGGCACGACTTCCATCCCCAGCATCCAGCGCCAGCCGCTCGCGATGTTCCACGCTTCGTCGCCCAGGCCTTGAATGACCTTGTTGACGAAGAGCGTGAGAAAGATTCCCGTGACGATGCCGAGTTGAAACAGCGTGCCGAGCCGCCCGCGCCACTTCTCGGGCGAAATCTCCGCGATGTACACCGGGCAAATCATCGAGGACGCGCCGATGCCGAGGCCGCTGAGGAACCGCGCGGCGAGGAACTGCTCAAACGTCCGCGGCAGCGCCGAGAGCAAGCCGGACCCCGCGTAGAGGAGCGCGCAGAGGAAGAGCATCTTCTTGCGACCAAATCGGTCGCTGAGGAAGCCGGCGAACATCGCGCCGGGAATGCAGCCGAGGATGGCGCTCGCGCCGGCGATGCCTTCCTGCGCGGGCGAGAGCTCCAGGTGCGCTTTGAGATACGAGTTCGCGCCATTGATGACCGCCGTGTCGTAGCCGAAAAGAAATCCGCCAATGGCTGTGACGCCCGCGGCAAACGCGACGAAGCGGAGATGTTCACCGGTTTGGTTCATGTGGTGACGGGACGCAGCAAGCCCCGGCAGACTGCGTCGTTGCTTGGCGGAAAGCATCACCGACCGATGGAAGGCGTCAATCCCAAAGCGCGCGGGCGGCTTGAATAACCAGTCACCATCGCCGGAATTACCAGCGGGAATGGGAAAAATCGCCGCGCGGGCGGCTTGGTTTTGCCATTCCGCGCCGCGTTGGGTAACGTGGGCGTGATGAGTCCGACCTGCTGGATGTGGAGCGCGGCGACGCGTTGCGCAGGCGGTGTGCTGTTGGTGGCCACGGCCTGGGGCGGCGTGGAGGCAACTGCGGATTTCAGTTCGCGCGTCTGGCAGATGGAGGACGGGCTCCCGCACAACATCGTCCAAGCGCTGGCGCAAACCCGCGACGGCTATCTCTGGGTCGGCACCCGCGAGGGGTTGGCGCGCTTCGATGGTCTGCGTTTCAAGACCATCGAGCTTTCGCCCGAAGCGAGACATCCTTCGGTGTTCGCCTTGCTGGAAGGGGGCGATGGCGGTCTCTGGGTGGGGACCGAAGGCGCCGGATTGTTCCGGTTGCAGAATGGCACGGTGACCCCGGTGCCCGCACCGAATGGCGACAGGGCATTCGCGGTTTACGATCTCAAGCGCAGCGGCGACTCGGTCTGGTTCGCCACTTCGCAGGGTGTTTTGACGTGGACGGGGAGCAAGCTGGAGCGGCGGGCCGATTACCGGAATCTGGTTGAAGCGCTGTGTGTGGATCCGACGGGTGGCGTGTGGCTGGCCGGCGAAACGCTCCGGCGGTTGAATGGAGCGAGCACGAATTATCCTGTCCTCAGCGGGACGCTGCCCAAGGAAGTGCGGCGGGCGTATTGCGATGCGGGCGGGACATTCTGGCTGGCGACCAGCAACAAAGGCCTGACCAGTGTGACCGGTGGCGCGGCCACGTATCATCACAAGGCGGATGGACCGGCCGGGTTCGTGAGCGTGATGCTTCAGGATCGCACGGGAGTCTTCTGGGTTGGGAGTTACTCCGGTTTGAGCTGGATGAGCGACGGGCAATTCATCAACGAACGGGTTTCCGACGCGACCTCGTACCAGATGTATGCCCTGCTCGAAGATCGCGAAGGCAGCGTCTGGGTCGGCTCGGAGGAAGGGCTCACGCGGTTTACGCCGCGCGCTTTTCGGATGCTGACGCGGCGGGAAGGGTTGTCGCTGAACCGGGTGGTGACCACTTGTGCGAGCCGCGATGGGAGCATCTGGGTCGGCCTGCATGGCGGGGGATTGAATCATGTGGTGGACGGCCGGATCGAGGCGCTGAACCAGGCCAGCGGGTTGTCTTCGGATTATGTGATGGCGTTGTGCGAAGGTCGCGATGGGAGTCTGTGGGCTGGGACGGATTACGGGAGCGTGTTGAATCATCTTCAGGCGGGGCGCATCACCACGTACGGTCCCCCGGAAGGATTCGTGACCGCGGTGACGACCGCGCTGGTCGAGGATCGTGACGGCACGCTCTGGGTCGGCACGCGCGACGGGTTGCAGCGTCTGAAGGACGGCCAGTTCAAGTGCTACCTGCACGCCGACGGCTTGAGTCACGATAAGATCAATGCGCTCTGCCTGGCGGCGGCGGGCGGAGTCTGGATCGGCACGGCCGCGGGCTTGACGCGTTGGCAGGACCAGCGGCTCACGAATCTCGCGACGAGCGTGCCGCAGTTGAGCCCGCCAATCCTCTCGCTGCATGAGGATGCCGAGGGCGCGCTGTGGATCGGCACCAAAGGGGACGGCCTGGTGTGGTGGCAGAATGGCGTGGCGCGGCGGTTCGGCGGCGAGGAAGGCTTGCCCAGCGATTCCATTTACGCCGTGCTGGAGGATGCCCGGACGAACCTGTGGTTGAACGGCAGCCGCGGCGTGTTCCAAGTGAGCAAGGAGGAGTTCCGCGCCGTGGCCAGCGGGCGCAAGCGGCAACTCAATGTGATTTCCTACGGCAAGGCGGACGGCATTCTTTCCAGCGGCCAATACGGCGAAGTGACACAGCCAGCCGCATGTCGGGGACAGGACGGCCGCATGTGGTTTCGCACCACGCAAGGCGTGGCCGTGGTGGATCCGGAAAAAATCCGGCCCAACCTCCAGCCACCGCCGGTGGTCATCGAAGAGGTTGTGGCGGATCGCAAAACGGTGGCGGAAGCTCCGTTGCTGGGCACGTTTGAACGCGTGCTTGTGCCCAAGGGTCGCGGTGAATTGGAAGTCCGTTATACCGCCCTGAGCCTGCGCGCGGCCGAGCGCAACCAGTTCCGTTACCGGCTGGTTGGCGTGGCCCCGGACTGGGTCGAGGCGGGGGCGCGGCGCACGGCGTATTACAGCAAGGTGGTGCCGGGGCACTATGTCTTTGAAGTGATGGCGGCAAACAACGACGGCCTCTGGAATGAAGCAGCGACCCGGATCGAATTGGAATTGGAGCCGCATTTCTGGCAGACGCGATCGTTCCTTGTCACTTGTGTTTTGCTGGCGGTTGCTGCGATTGCCGGGATCGCGCGTTATGTCACTTGGCGGAGGGTGCGGCGCGAGTTGGAGCGGCTGGAACAACAGAACGCCATTGAAAAGGAGCGCGCCCGGATTGCCCGCGACATGCACGATGAACTCGGGGCCAAGCTCACGCGGATCTCCTTTCAGGGCGCTACCGCCAAGCGCAGCCTGCATCAACCGGAGCAGGCGCAGCAACAAATCGACAAGATGTCCCGGACCGCGCGGGAACTGGTGTCGTCGCTGGACGAAATCGTCTGGGCGGTGGACCCGGAGAATGACTCGCTGGACAATCTGGCGAACTACATCTGCCGCCACGCCAGCGAGTTTTTCGACAACAGCCCGGTGCGGTGTCAGTTCGCCATCCCCACGAAATTGCCGCATTGCCGGCTCGCCACGGATGTCCGGCACAATGTCTTCCTTGCGGTCAAGGAGGTGCTGAACAATGCCCTGAAGCATGCCCAGGCTTCGCGGCTCGACCTGACAATCACCGCGCACACCAACGAGTTTGAGATTCTGATTGCGGACAACGGCCGCGGTTTCGTGCCAACTGACAAGGCGGCGGACGCCTTGAAGCGGATCGGCCACGGGCTGGTGAACATGCGCGAACGGCTGATTTCAATCGGCGGTCGGATGGAACTCGAGAGCGTTCCCGGCGGCGGCACGCGCATCCGGTTCGTGGTGCCGCTGGCCGAGGTTCCGGCCTGACCATGTCATCCATTCATCCGACTAAGGAAAATTGACGATGAAGGCTACCATGCGACGGAAAATGAGTATCCGGGTATGCATAGTGGAGGACGACGCCGGCCTGCGGGAGAGTATTTCGAGTTTCATCGATGATACCGCGGGGTTCGAGTGCCTGGGCGCGTTCCGCACCGGCGAGGAGGCGGTGGTCGGCATTCCGACACTTCAGCCCGCCGTGGTGCTGATGGATATCAACCTGCCCGGCATGAACGGCATCGAATGCGTCCGGCAATTGAAGGAAATCCGCCCCGAACTTCAGGTCATGATGCTCACGGTCTATGAAAACAGTGATCGCATTTTCGAGGCCCTGGCGGCGGGCGCGTGCGGCTATCTGCTGAAGAACACGCCACCGGAAAAGTTGCTCGAGGCGATTGAGGACGTGCGCAATGGTGGTTCGCCGATGTCCAGTCACATTGCCCGCAAGGTGGTGTTGGCGTTCCAACCGGTGGCGCGGATCCGGCCGCTGATCGAGCATCTGGCACCCCGCGAGCAACAGGTCCTGGACCTGCTCGCCAAAGGCTGCGCCTACAAGCAGATTGCCGCGGAGATGGATTTGAGCATGGGCACGATCCGCACCTACATCCGGCGCATTTACGAAAAGCTCCACGTTAATTGCCGGACCGAAGCGGTGGTGAAGTATCTCGGCGCGCGCACCGCCGGCGTGAATTGAACCGCATGTCGCAACGAGTGTCGTGAAACCGCTCTTTTCCAACTGGCCTCGGCACGGCCTCGCGCTGCTGCTCGCGCTGTGGAGTGTCGCCGCAAGCGGGTCCGGTGCGGAACTGGCGTCGCCGGATGGCCGGCTCAAGTTGGAGGTGGAACTCCGAGATTTCGACGCCTGCCGCGCCTGCCCGGTTTACAACGTCAGCTACCAGGGACGGCGGGTCGTCTTGCCGTCGCGACTCGGCTGGGACGATGCGCGCGGGCCGCAGTTCGCCAACCTCGAATTGGTTCGCGAGACTCGAAGCAGCGCCGATTCAACCTGGAAGCCGGTGTACGGCGAACGCAACACCATCCGCGATCACTACAACGCCATTGAGTTCACGTTTCGCCAGAAGCAATCCCCCGGACTGGAGCTGCGCATCGTCGTGCGGGCTTACGATGAAGGCGTGGCATTCTGTTACATCGTGCCCGCACAGGCGGGCGTCCAGGAAATCAAAGTGGCGCGGGAGACGACGGAGTTCCGCCTGGCGGGAGATTTTCCAGCGTGGGCCACTTATTCCGCACAAGGCGTTTACACCAACGTTCCGGTCAGCCGCATCCAGTCTGGGTGCGAGCGGCCGTTGGTGCTGCAGTTGGAGGGCGGCGGCTATGCGGCGCTGGGCGAGGCGCGGCTGGTGGATTTCGCGCGGATGAAGTTCGCGCCGCTGGCCGGTGTGCCGCAGGGCCTCGTCAGCGAATTGAGCGGCGCCGTTTCCAGCGCGCTGCCGCTGCGCACGCCCTGGCGGTTCATCATGCTGGCGGAAAGCCCGGGGCGCTTGCTGGAGAACAATGATTTTATCCTGAACCTGAACGATCCCTGTGCGCTCACCAACACGGCCTGGATCAAGCCGGGAAAAATTCTGCGGGACCGCTCCCTGACCACGGCGGGGGCGAAAGCCTGCGTGGACTTTGCCGCGCGGCGGAACCTCCAATACATCATGTTCGACGCCGGCTGGTATGGTTCGGAAACCTCCCGGACCTCCGACGCCCGGCAGGTGAACCTGGATCCGGCCCGTTCCGAGGGGCCGTTGGACCTTCCGGAGGTGTTGCGCTACGCGGCGACGAATGGCGTGGGCGTGATCTTGTACGTGAACCACCTCGCGCTGGAGCGGCAGTTGGACGAATTGTTTCCGCTCTATCACCGCTGGGGCGTGAAAGGCGTGAAGTTCGGATTCGTCAACGTGGGCGAGCAGAACTGGACGCGCTGGTTGCACGCGGCCATCGCCAAAGCCGCAGCGCATGAGTTGATGGTGGATGTGCATGACGAGTATCGTCCGACCGGTTGGTCGCGCACCTATCCGAACCTCATGACCCAGGAGGGCGTTCGCGGGGATGAGGAACGCCAGCCGAATGCGCAGGGCCTGACCAGTCTGTTCACGCGATTTCTTGCCGGCGCAGCGGACAACACGATTTGCTATTACAACGAACGCGTGACGCAACAGGCCTCGCACGCCTTCCAACTCGCCAAGGCCGTGTGCTTCTATAGTCCGTGGCAATCGCTCTACTGGTATGATCACCCGTTGCCGCTGCCCGAGCGGATCAACGGCTCCACCGTGCACGGCCTGCTAGGGGATGAGCCGGAACTGGAGTTCTTCGATCACTGCCCGACGGTGTGGGACGAAACCCGCGTGTTGCAGGGGGAGATTGGCGAGTGCGGCGTCGTGGCGCGGCGTGCCGGCACGGAGTGGTTCGTGGGCGTGATGAACGCTCGCACGGATCGGCAGTTCAAGCTCCCGCTCGATTTCCTGGAGGCGCATCGGAAATACACCGCCTGGATTTATTCCGACGACGCCTCGGTTCAGACGCGGACCCAGGTTCGGATCGAGACGCTCGCGGTGGAACGGGGCGTCACGCTGGATCGTCTGGTGTCGGCGCGCGGTGGTCTGGCGGTCCGAATCGTTCCTTCGCCGGCAGCGACTTCGAAGTGAGTCCCCTCCAAGGTGCGGCGCCGTCGCGCCCCGTGGACCGCGGCGCGTTAGCCCGACCGCCGTAAACACCAGCGGCCATCGCCGAAACCGACAAGATACCCGGCGGCCACTGTGTCAAATTCGGCGTGGTGGCGGTGCGGTTGGGGCGGCAGATGCGGCGTTTGGTGCAGCCGGCGGGCGATGTCATACGTTCATCCGACTTTTTGAATTGCCTGTGTTCCCCGAGTATCGCGGCAGAACAGCACTGCACTCGCCCCATGTCTGAGCCGGAGTCGGGTGAATCTGAAGTGCAACAAAACTATGTGTCCGACCGTTGTGACCGCGTCTGAAATCTGCCAGCGCTCCCGTTTCTCAGGCTGCCGTGGTGGCTCGCGGGGTTTTACCCTGATTGAGTTGCTCGTGGTGATCGCGATCATTGCCATCCTCGCGGCGATGCTGCTCCCCGCATTGTCCAAAGCGAAGTCCAAGGCCCGGCAGACCCAGTGCATCAGCAATCTCAAGCAGATGTCGCTGGCCAACACGATGTATGTGCAGGATTACGGGCGCGGCATGCCGTACAAGCCCGCCACCGGCAGCAACGATGTCTGGATGGGTACGCTGATCGAGTATCAGGGCAACGTCGCGAATATTCGGTTCTGTCCGGACGCCGCAGTTTTCGATGCGAGCCAGCCCGGCGGCTGGGGCACGGCGGCTTCGGCCTGGGGTTGGGGTGGTGCGCCTCCGCGACTCTCGGGCAGTTATGCTTTCAACAGCTGGTTTTATACGGAGGACCAGTACGCCGCTTCATTCGATCCCACGGGCAGCAAGCATTTCGTTCGCGAGACCAGCGTGCGATTTCCGGTGCAAACGCCGACTTTTCTCGACTCCAACTGGCTTGATCTCTGGGTTAACAGCACCGATGGCATGAATGGCGACCTCCTGCTCGGACTGCAGGGGCTTGGCGAGCCCGGCGTCGGCCGGGCCGCGATTGGCCGGCACGGCGGCCGGGGGGCCAAGAGCGCGCCGCGCAGCGTCTTTCCTCCGACGCCCAAGAACATGCCCCGCGAGTACATGATCGATATGGCGATGGCGGATGGCCATGTGGAGAAGGTGCGGCTGCCCCAGATTCTCAATTTGTACTGGCATGCACAATATGTGTTGCCGTGAGCGCGGCGCTTCCCAAGTTCCAAACCGAAAACAACCACAACCCCATGTATGATGAAAACACCAACAACCATGCGTAACCTGTGCGGGATCGCCCTCGGGCTTGTTGCCTGCGGGGCCGGATTCCCGGCACTCGCAGATTACAGTTCCACCGTTCTGGGCAAAAACCCGGTGGGTTACTGGCGCTTCGACCAAACCAACCAGCTCCCGACCCCGGCGGTGGCCACCAACTACGGCAGCGCTTCCGGCGCCAACGGTTATTACCTCAATGGCGTGAAGGCGCTGGTGGACGATGGCATGCCCGCTACCACCGACACCGCGCCGTCTTTTGACGGTTTCAGCCAAAAAGTGGAGGTGCCGTTCAACGCGGCGCTGAACCCGGGGGGTGCATTCACCGTGGAAGCCTGGGTGCGACCGATGGTGATCGAGGGCTACGACAACAAGTGGTATCGCGCGGTGGTTCGCAACGGCACGCAGCAGGACGGCGGCGGGTTCCAGATTCAATTCGACACGGGCACGGTCGCCGCCCCCGGGGTGTTCAAGTTCACGCTCTGGAATGGCAGCAGCAGCTTGGAGGTCTTTCGAATCCTGGCCGAGGCCGGGAACATCCTCGCCACGAACAACGGGCCTTGGTTCCATCTGGTCGGCACGTGGAGCTCGGCGGATAATCTCGGGCGCATCTATGTGAACGGGATTGAGCTGACCAATCGCACCTTCGCCTACACGCCGAACACGAATGCGCCGCTGCGCATCGGCGGCGGCGACATCGGGCCGACGGATGTCTGGGGGCAGTCGTTTGATCCCGGCCCGATCTGCAAGGTGGCGGTTTATGATACGCAATTGACCCCCGCGCAAATCGCCGCGCATTATGATAACGGTACCAATACCGCTCCTGGCACCGCGTATTCAACCTTGGTGGCCGGCGACGGCCCCATGGGCTACTGGCCGCTCAACGAAAGCAGCATCCCGGCGCAACCGGTGCTGACCAACCTTGGGCTGGCGGGAACTCAGTTGGATGGTCGCTATAATTACAACTCGACCCTTGGCGTGGCCGGGGCGCAATCACCCAATTACGGCGGGCTTGAGACCAACAACCTGGCGACTTACATCTCAGCCAACGGCGGCTCTGCCTGGGTGCCGCCCGTGAAGAATCCTGCGGCGTCCAATTACTTGACCATTACCGCCTGGATCAAGCGCAATGGGAATCAAATGGGGGCGGCGACCCTTCTCGGTCGCCGCGTGCCCGGCGGCGAGAAGTCGGCGTTTAGCTTCGATGGCGGTGGACTAAACAAGCTCTCATATAATTGGGATGACAACGCCAGCCAATACAACTTCGATACCAAGCTCACCGTGCCGGATAACGTCTGGACCTTTGCGGCAATGGTGATCACGCCGACCAACGCCGTGGTTTACATGGATTACGGTGCCGGTTTGCAGTGGGCGAGCAACAGTTTCGCCAACACCACTCTGGCCGGGTTCACGCATGAGCTGCTCATCGGGCCCTCGGGTCCGTATGCGGGTCGGCGATTCAATGGAACGATTGATGAAGTCGCCGTGTTCACCAACGCGCTCACGGCCGCGGACCTGTGGGATTTGCGCAACGCGGCATTCGGCTCCGGCCTCTTCCTCGCCAGCCAGCCGGCGGGGCATCCGGTGATGCTCGGCGGCAAGGTGCCGTTCACTGCCATCGCTGCGGGCAGCACCAACTACATGCCGTTCAGCTATCAGTTGGTGAAAAACGGTACGCCGGTCGGCCCGCCGAGCTCGAGCGCCACGATCTATTACAGCGACGTCAAGGCCGCCGATCTGGGCGCGACGTTTAGCATCAATGTGCTCACCAACA
This sequence comes from Limisphaerales bacterium, assembly GCA_044225555.1. Taxonomy (GTDB): domain Bacteria; phylum Verrucomicrobiota; class Verrucomicrobiia; order Limisphaerales; family JADLHS01; genus JADLHS01. Next base: position 53,345 of record JBGAIM010000014.1, read on the forward strand.
GCGGCACGACCGCCTCGCTGACCAGCAGTGGCGTGAGCCTGACCCGCTGGACCGTGCCGGGTGAATACTCCGAAATCGTTGAGAGTTTCGGCCCGGCGGCCTACTACCGGTTCAGTGAAACCACCGGTACGGCGGTCTACGATGTCGCGCAGGCCCTCGACGGTGTGACGGTGGGCAACCTCACTCGGACGGCGGGTCCGGTGCCGACGGATTTTGCCGGCTTCCTTCCCAGCAACAGCGCCTACACTGGCAACGGCGGTTACATGCTGGCCGCAGGGCCCGCCATCTCCGGTAGCAACGTCACCATCTGCATGTGGGTGAACCCGAACAGCGGCACCCAGATTCCCTACAGCGGGCTCTACTACACCCGCGGCGCGGATTACGCCGGGTTTAACTACGGTCCCTCCGGCAACACCGAGTTGGGCATTTCGTGGAACGGTCATTACAACGATCACTCCGCGGTATTCGTCCAGCCGGGCGTCTGGAATTTCATCGCGCTCGTGCTCGGCGATGTTGAAGGTCCGACCGGGCCAACCAACGCCGCCACTTTCTACTGCTACAACACCTTCGTGGGCTGGCAGTCGAACTCCATCTACGGCGCGGGCGGTTTCCCGGCGCGCAATCTCGCTGGCGGCCAGGGCACGGCTATCGGAACAGACCCCAATACCGGACTCAATCGCCCGGCGAAAGGCATGATCGATGAAGTCGCCGTCATCAACCAGACCCTGAGTTTCGACGACATCAACAAGCTCGCGATGGCGGGTGAGAGCACCCACGTGTCGGTCAATCCGGCGGCTGGAACGACCTACACGGTTGGTTGGTCCTTCGGAACTCTGGAGTCGGCCCTCGATGTGAACGGCCCGTGGACGCCGGTTGGCGGCGCGGTGGCCCCAACGTACACGGGCGATTCCCTGGCTGCGCCGCAGAAGTATTTCCGCGTCGTGCCTTGAGGAGTTTTGGTTGGGTTGGTGAGAGTGGCTCCGGCGTTGGTCCGTCGGAGGCCGGTCAAACGACAGGGCATGTCCGCAGGGACATGCCCTGTTCGTAACCACGGGAGAGTCGTCATAGTGAATCGCGACCGCGTGATCGATGTGAGCGCAGCCGCCTGCCAGGCACACCGCGAATCTCGGCAAGGCTACGAAGTGTATTGGCTTTCCAGTGCGGAAGTAAACCTGGGCGTCGTGCCTGGATGAGCTTTCCTGGCTCGGCCCGGCAGCTCTTTGGGAATCATCTTGGTGATGACTTCGCCCGCAGCCCAATTGCCGGGTGGGACGAATGCCTGCCAACCATCGCCGCGTGTGATTGGGCGGGAATCGCCCGGCCCGACCATGGCGAAGTCTGGAGCATTCCGTGGCAATTGGACGAGCCGGCTTGGGAACAGAAACGGATCGTTACCCGAGTGCGATTGCCGCTTACCCCATTTCAATTCGAGCGGGCCCTGACGGTCTGGGGCTCGTGCGTCACCGTGGACTATACCCTGACGAATTGCGCGGACGCTCCGCAGCCGTATTTGTGGGCCATGCACCCGCTGCTCGCTGTGGCGCCAGGCGATCAACTGGAACTTCCGGATGAAGGGGCGCCACTTCTCCGCAACGAACCCTGGTTGGCTTCACTGGAATTTCCCCCGGCGGCGAACCAGTGCGGTAAAGTTTACGTGCATCCGCTGCGCGTCGGACGCGCGGCGGTGTTTAATCCCCGCACTGGCGACCGGCTCGGGTTTGAATGGGACGCGGCGAGTTGCAATACGCTTGGCATCTGGTTGACGCGGGGTGGCTGGAACGGTCAGCATCACCTCGCGCTTGAACCGGCCACGAGCCCGCACGATTCGCTCGCCGCGGCTGCCCGGGCGGGGCAGTGCCCGATTTTATCGCTGCGCGAAACCAGGAGTTGGTCGGTGCGGTTGGAACTTTCCTGCAAGAACGTTCCACCAAAAGTCTTGCCGATCGTTGCTCCGTCCGCAGAATCATCAATTGTTCCCGAAAGCAAATCATGAAACCACTCTCACTTCCTTGCCGCGCCATGTTCGGCGCAGTTCTCGCCACGGCTTTTCTGAGTCCCGCCCTGCTGAGGGCGGCCGAGACTGTCTGGCTGGATTCACTGGACCTGGCCACGATGCACCAGGGCTGGGGTACGCCGCGCACCAATCGCTCCGTCACCGGGCAGCCCCTCACGCTGGGGGGCAAGGTGTTTGAACGCGGCGTCGGCACGCATGCCAGCGGGTCGTATCGCGTCACGCTCAACGGCGGCACGGACCGCTTTCTCGCCACGGTCGGAGTGGACAACGACGTCACCGGTCCGGGCTCGGTGGTGTTCCAGGTGTGGGCCGACGGAAAACTGCGCTTCGATTCCGGCGTGCTGAAATCCAATTCCACTCCCAAGGCGGTGGACCTCGAATTGCGCGGGGTGCAGCAGTTGTTGCTGAAAGTCACCGACGCAGGCGACAGCGGCGCGTTCGATCACGCCGACTGGGCGGAGGCCCGGTTCCTCGTTTCCGGCGTGAAGCCCGAGCCCTATCGCCCGCAAGCCGAGAAACCGTATCTGCTCACGCCGAAACCAGGCCCGGCTCCGCGCCTGAACAACGCACTGGTTTATGGGGCGCGTCCCGGCAATCCGTTTCTCTACCGGATTCCTGCCCAAGGCGAGCGGCCCATGACTTTCACCGCGACCGGCCTGCCCGCGAGCCTCAAGCTCGATGCGCAGACTGGCATCATCTCGGGCACTACTCCCGCCCGCGGCGAATACACCATCACATTCCGCGCGAAGAATTCCCACGGCGAGGCGAGTCGCGCGTTCAAACTCGTCAGCGGCGACACGTTGTCGCTCACGCCGTCCATGGGCTGGAATCATTGGTATGCCCACTACGATCGCGTGACCGACAAGATGATGCGGGAGGCGGCGGACGTCCTGATTCGCACCGGCATGGCGGACGTGGGTTACCAGTATGTGAACATTGACGACTGCTGGATGAACGCGACGAACAATCGCGATCCACTGCGCAACGGCCCGTTCCGCGATGCCGCCGGCAACCTGAATCCCAACCGTCATTTCCCCGACATGAAAGGGCTGGCGGATTATATTCACAGCAAGGGGCTGAAGGCCGGGCTCTATACTTCGCCGGGACCGATCACGTGCGCGCATTTCGCGGGCGCGTGGCAGCACGAGGCCCAGGACGCGAAGCAATTCGCCGATTGGGGCTTTGATTTTCTGAAATACGACTGGTGCAGCTACAACCGGATCGCGAGCTCTTCCCCCACGCTCGAAGAAATGAAACGGCCCTACATCCTGATGGGCGATCTGCTTAAGCAACAAAAGCGCGACCTACTCTACAATCTCTGCCAGTACGGCATGGGCGACGTCTGGAAGTGGGGCGCGGAAGTTGGCGGTCAGTCCTGGCGCACGTCCGGGGACCTGGGGTTTGAATTGAATCGCATCTTCGAGGTGGCGCTGAAGAACTGTGAACATCGCGACTGGCAAAAGCCCGGAGCGTGGAACGATCCCGATTACCTGCAGATTGGCTACATCGGCAACGCCCGCGGCGGTGGCCTGCCCGAGCCCTGCGCGCTGACCCCCACGGAGCAGTATTCCTTCATGTCCCTCTGGTGTTTGATGGCTTCGCCCCTGTTTTACAGCGGCGACCTCTCGAAGCTGGACGAGTTCACCCTGAATGTGCTGTGCAATCCCGAGGTCATCGAGGTGGATCAAGACCCGCTGGGCGAGTGCGCGCGGGTGGTCAAACTGGATGACGAGCGATTTGTCATGATCAAACGGATGTCCGACGACAGCCATGCCCTCGGGCTGGGCAATGCCGGCGAATTTCCGGTCAAGGTGAGTGCCGTGTGGAATGACCTCGGCTTGGCAGACGCGCAGAAAGTCCGGGACTTGTGGCGGCAAAAGGACCTGGGCAACTTTCCGAAGGAATTTGCGCAGGAAGTTCCCCGTCGTGGCGTGGTCTTGGTTCGGGTCGCGGCGCCGACGCCGTGAGGGGCATGGGCCTTACCAGAATAACCAACCGGCATCGCCCGAATTACCAAGACGTGTCCCGCGTCAGTTTGTAGCGTTGGCTGAGCGGTCGTTGCCGCACCTTGGGGATTGGCATGGACTTGTCGGATGCGGTTGCGTCTGGCAGTGGTAATACGCCACGATGGCGACGACACCCGAACCGAACCGGCTTATGCCCAGCAAGCTCAATCGTCGGAGTTTTCTTGAAACCTCAACCAAGGCTGGCGCGGCGGCTTTCGTCGCGCGTTCTGCGGCGCTCGCCGGTGCCTTTACCGCCGCCACCCCAAACGTGTTGGCGGCCGATGCGGGCAAACCCGCCAAGCTCGGCGGAAAACCGATCCGCACCGCCGCATTTCCCGCGTGGCCCATATTCGATGAAACGGAGGAGAAGGCGCTGCTCGAAGTGTTGCGGAGCAAAAAGTGGTTTCGCGGTGACGGACAGGTGGTGAATCGCTTCGAGGAGCAGTATGCGAAGCTGATGGGCGCAAAGCATTGCATCGCCACGGCCAATGGTACGAGCGCCGTGATCGCAGCGCTCGGCGCGCTGGATGTCGGGCCGGGCGACGAAGTCATCGTGCCGCCATACACCTTCGTGGCCACGGTCAACGCGGTCCTGATGCATCACGCGTTGCCGGTATTTGTGGATACAGATCTCGACACGTTTGAAGTGGATGCCAAGAAGATCGAGGCCGCCATCACGGATCGCACCGTGGCGCTTGTGCCGGTGCATGTCGGCGGCGGCGTTTCCGACCTCGACGCCATCATGGAGATTTCCAAGCGGCGCAAGATTCCGGTTGTTGAGGACGCGTGCCAGGCGCATCTGGCGGAGTGGCGCGGCAAAAAGGTCGGCACCTACGGTGCGGCGGGTTGCTTCAGTTTCCAGGCGAGCAAGAATTTGAACTCGGGGGAGGGCGGGGCAGTGCTGACGAACGATGACGACTTGGCCGAGCGGCTTTATTCGTTCCACAACAACTGTCGCGCCCGCAAAACGGCGAGCTACAACTTCACCTATCGCGGCACGCGCGGGGCAAACCTGCGGCTCACGGAGTTTCAGGCGGGGCTGCTGCTTTCGCAGATGACGCGGCTGGAGCAACAGGCCAAGACCCGCGACGACAACGCCCAGTATCTCGCCAAACTGCTGAGTGGCATGGCCGGTGTAACCGTGGCGAAGAACCATGACGGCTGCACGCGCAATGCGCATCACCTATTCATGTTCCGTTATGATCAGGCGGCGTTCGCCGGGTTGACGCGGGCGAAGTTCCTCGCGGCGCTGAACGCCGAAGGCATTCCCTGCTCGGGCGGCTATGCACCCTTGAACACGGAGCAATTCATCAAGGACGCCCTTAAGACTCGGGCGTATCAACGCGTGTATCCGCCGGAGCTGCTGGCGAACTGGGCAGAGCGCACGCGCTGTCCGGTGAACGACAAACTGTGCGACGAAGCGGTTTGGTTCACACAAACGATGTTGCTCGCGACGCACGCAGACATGGATGACATCGCGGCGGCGATCCGCAAAATCCAGACGCACGCCTCTGCGCTGGCCAAGGCCTGACGCGCACCGGACAAAGTTCCATTTTTAAACGACCATGAAAACCCCGCTCCTGCCGCCTTTCATTCTGGCTGCTGCCCTCGCAACTTTCACTCCGGGCTTAAATTCCGGCTTCGCCGCTGACCCATTCCAGCCAGCGCTCAAACTCGTCGGCATTCCCTACGACTCCGGTTTTCCGGATGGACACGATCCCTACAACAGCATGGGCTGCGCGAGCGACGGGAAGATTTATTACGTGCTGAGCGCGGACAAATACGACGTCGGCGCGCGGATGTTTTGCTTTGATCCGAAGGCGAAGAAGGTTTCGTTCGTCGCTGATCTCACCGAAGCGTGCGGCGAGAAGGACAAGAAATCCATCGTGCAGGGGAAGAGTCACGTGAACTTTGTTGAGTCCAACGGCCAACTCTACTTCGCGACGCATCTCGGCTATTACAGCAGCCTGGACGGCAAGGAAGTCATGGGCATCCCGCCGGAAGGTTGGACGCGGTATCCGGGTGGACATTTACTCGCGTACGATTTGAAGCGCGGCAAGTTCACCGACTTCGGCATCGCGCCGGACAAGGAGGGCATTCTTTCGTGGACGATGGACGCCAAGCGCGGTCGCGGTTTCGGGCTGACGTGGCCGAGCGGGATCTTCTTCCGGTTTGATTACGCGAAGCGCGACCTGAAGAGTTTCGGCAAGATGTGCGCGCTCGGAGAAGATGGCGTGGGCAAAGATTATCGCACCGTGTGCCGCTCACTGGTCGTGACGCCGGATGATGGCTCGGCGTATTTCACCACGTCGGAGGGCGACATCTTCCGCTACCGCGCGGATACCGACACCGTGGAGAAGGGGCAGGGCGACAACATGCGGAAGGATTACTTCGGCATCTACGATCCGACGTCGCCGGGCCACATGGGCTACAACTGGCGGCAGGTGTTTTATCGCGAGGCGGACGGGATGATCTACGGCGTGCATGGTAACTCGGGTTATTTGTTCCGGTTCAATCCGAAGACGGAGCAGCTTCAAGTGCTCGAGCGCATCACGTCCGAGCCGTCGAAGGCGAGCGGCATGTTCGATCAATTCAGCTACGGCTACCTGGGCTTCGGCCTCGCGCACGACGGCAACACGATCTACTACCTGACCGGCGGGCCGATTTACGACAACGGCAAGCGCGTGCTCGGCAAGGCGAAGACCGCGATGGGCGAGGCGAAGGGTTTGGAGAACCTTCACCTCATCACCTACGACATCCCGTCGCAGAAATACCAGGACCGTGGTGCGATCTTTTATCCGAACGGTCAGCGGCCGCTCTATGTGAACTCGCTGGCAATCGGACTCGACGGCACGGCGTATTTCATGCCGCGCATCACCGAGAACGGCCACACGCGTTCTGACCTGGTCAGTGTGAAGCCTTGAGATGAGAGTCGCCTTAGCTAGCGTAGTCGTCGCATTGTTCCTCGTCGGGGCGGTAGAGGCAGCGCCGCTGCGCGTGGCGGCGTTCGCTTGCAATGCGACTCCGCCGCTGGGCGAGCCGATGCTGTGGATGAATCCGCTGCAAAAAGTCGTAACGCCGCTGCTGGCAAAGGGGATGGTGCTGGCGGAGGGAACAAACCGCTACGTGCTGTGCGTGTTCGACTGGTGCTTGATCGGGAATGAATCGAATCTCAACTTCCGGCGCGCGTTGGCGGAGGCGGTCGGCACGTTGGAATCACGCGTGTCGGTTCATACGGCTCATCAACATGCCGCGCCCTATGCGGACGAAGGAGCGCATCGTTTGCTGGATGCCGCGCCGCAGCCGCCAACGCATTTGAGTTCAAACTATCTTGCGCAACTTCGCTTCCAGTTGTCGGCGGCGGCCGGCGCTGCCGTGAAGCGGCTGGAAGTCTTCGATCAAATCGGCACGGGCGAGGCGAAGGTGGAGCGCGTCGGGTCGCAGCGCCGGTTGCATGACGAGAACGGCAAGCTGTCTTTGCGGTTCAGCACGGGGGCGCTGCAACCGAAACTCGCGGAGGCGCCCGAGGGCAACATTGATCCGATGCTCAAGACCATCACCTTCGCGCGCGGCGCCCAGCCGATCGTGCGGCTGCATTTCTACGCGAGCCATCCGCAGACTTTTTGTTGCGATGGGCGGGCCTCGTCGGACTTCGTGGGCGAGGCGCGCGAGGAGTTGGAGCAGGCGGAGGGCGTGCCGCAGATTTATTTCACCGGCTGCGCGGGCGACGTGACCGTGGGCAAATACAACGATGGCTCGGCGGAAGCTTACGCGGGATTGAAGCAACGCTTTGGCGCCGCGCTGAAGGCTTCGGTGGCCGCGACGAAGTTTCGGAAAGCGGATTCAGCAGGCTGGCGCCGGGGCGAGGTGAAGTTACCGCTCCGCGACGAGAAGGCGAAGGTGGTTACGGAGAGCCAGACGTGGTTGAACGACGTGAAGCAAAGCGAAAACAATCGCGTGTTCAAAGGCGCGACCCGGCTGGCCTACGTTGGGCGGTTGGAGCGACTGGTCGAGTTGAGCGCGCTCCGTTTGGGCGATGTCTGGCTCGTGTGTCTGCCCGGCGAGCCGATGGTCGCGTTTCAACGATTCACGCAGGGGTTGCGTCCGAAGGAATTTGTCGCGGTGGCGGGCTATGCGGACGCTGGGCCGTCTTACATTTGCACCGATGCGGCGATTGCCGAGGGCGGCTACGAACCGTCAGCGGGCAACGGCGGCTTGGGGACGGAGAAGGAATTGAAGGCGGCCATCGAGCGGTTGCTGGCAGAGGCAAGGCATTGAATTTCACGACAGTCAATGATAACGAACACAATTTATGAAAAGCACACAGCACACGGAATCGAATCCAGTTTCCCGGCGCGCGTTTCTCAAGACGGGCGCCGTGGCGGCGGCGGGGTTGTCCGTCGCGGGCCAGAGTTTCGGCCAGACCTCCGGCGAATCGCTCGCGCTGTCCGGCGGGGCGAAGTCAGTGACCGTCCCGGCGAAGGAACTCGCGGCGTTGACGCGCTGGCCGCGTTACGGCGATGCGGAGAAAAATGCCATCGGCGCGTTAATGGACAACAATGCGTTCTACGCCGAGCTGCCGGCGTTTGAGAAAGAGTGGCAGGACTACACGGGCGCGGCGTTCGTGCGGAATCACATCAACGGCACGAGCGCGTTGACGAGCATGTATTTCGCGACCGGTTTGCCCGCGGGCAGCGAGATTCTCGTGCCGTCCTACACATTCTTTGCGACGTGTCTGGCGATGCGGTTCTTCGGTTACGTGCCGGTGTTCGTGGACATTGAGCCGAAGACGGGTTGCTTCGCTCTCGAGGATGCGAAACGCAAACTCACGTCAAAGACGAAGGCGCTCACGGTGATGCACTCGTGGGGCATGCCGTGCGAGATGGACAAGATTTCGGCTTGGGCGAAGGAGCAGGGGCTGCTGTTGCTGGAGGACGCGGCGCACGCGCACGGAGCGACGATGCAGGGGAAGAAAATGGGCACGTTCGGCGCGATGGGCATCTACAGTTTTCAAGGCAGCAAGGTCATGCCTGCCATCGAGGGGGGCATCGGGATGTATGCAACGAAGGACCATTTCGAGCGCGCGACGGCGTTCGGGCATTACGAGTTGCCGGGAAAGTTCGGAGCGGACAGTCCATGGAAGGCCTACGATGGAACGGGCTTTGGCCAGAAGTATCGGATGCACCCGCTGGCGGCGACGCTGGCGCGGCAGCAGTTGAAGCAACTCGACGGGCTTAACGCCATCGCGGCGAAGAACGTCAAGGCGGTGAACCAGCAGCTCACGCAACTCGAAGGCATCAGCGAGCCGTTCGTGCGCGCGGACCAGTCGCGGGTCTATTACTACGCGAACATCCTGTTGATGGACTTCCAGAAGCTCGGGATCACGCGCGAGAAGTTGATCAAGGCGTTGAGCGCCGAGGGCGTGTCGGTGAAATTCTGGGATTACCCGGAGCAGCACAAGTTGAAGATCTACTCGGAGGCGAAGTGGTGGCATCACGCGCCGACGATTCCGGAGTCCCTGCCGGGCAACGCGTGGTTCAACGCGAATCACATTATGCTGCCGCTGCTTTACGGCGAAGCGCCGGAGTTGAACGCGCAATACGTGAAGGCATTTCAGAAGGTGTGGTCGCACCGGAAGGAACTTGCGTGAACTGGCACTCGACAAACATGTTCAGCGGCTGAGGTGCGTCTGTTGACGAGGGAGATGAAAATTGGTATCGAATGCACCGAACAACCCGGAATCCTATGCCTGCCACCCTCACCATCCACGACGAGACAACTTCGGGCCAGAAAACGAATACCTTCACGTTGGACTGCCTCACCGAGCGGATGACGGTGCGCGAGTTGATCCGCGCCCGCATCTACCAGGAGGTGCAGGACTACAATCAGCGCGAGCCGGAGTATTTCCGCGGATTAGTTGAACCGTCCGCCGCCGAACGAGTGCTCAACGGCTATAAACTGAAAGCGAAGCGGAAGATTGATTGGGAGGAGCAATTTAAGCGGGCGCTGGAAGCGTTCGACCGAAACGGCTTTTTTGTGCTCGTGGGAAACCGCCAGGCAGAATCTCTCGACGAATCATTCGAGGTAAAGGTGGAAACGGAAGTTTCCTTCGTGAAACTCGTGCCGCTGGTGGGCGGCTGAAAGGGCGGTGGTATGGCGAGCCCTCAGCCCGGCAACGCGGAAACAGCTCCCGACCCCGCCAGATTGCTCACGCAAACGCAGCACTGGCTCGCGGAGGGCCGCAAGCCGGAGGTTGTGGCGCGTGATGGTTTTCCATTGTTCGGGGATGATCCCCTGTCGGCCAGCCACCGCCTGCTCAACGGCTACTTGGAGGAAATCTCCCCGAACGAAGATCTCACGGAAGTAAAAGTCCAGGGCCTGCGCACGGGGAAGACGTTGCTTGGCCAGGCAGATCAGGCGCGGTTGCTCACCTTGCGAGCCATCATGGTGCGGGTTTGGTTGCAAAACGAACGGGAGGCGGAGGAGCAACGGCGGCTGGCGCAGGAACAACAGGGGATGGCTTACCAGCAGCGGATGGATCACTGGGTAAACGCGATCATGTCGCGTTCCCGGTCGGAGCAGCCAATGGACTGTGTCGCCTTTGCCACGCTCGTGCATGAGTTGCTGAAGTCGCAACTACCATTGACCAGTGCGGATACGATCAGCCTGGTGGATCTGGTTCACAACGTCCGGGCCGAGAGCTGCTACTACCCGATTTCCTCTGACGACGTGCTCGATTTGATTGAACAAGCAGCCGCCAAATCGCCACTCGAACCGGCAATTGTTGAGCGGCTGCGACAGTGGCGGGATCGCATCCAGGGCGGCGCCAGAATCTCTCCGCCCGATCGGGTGGTGTTAAGGCGACTGGCGCTTCTGCTCTCCGCTGAGCACGATCCTGGCATTATTGCCGGCGAGGCGTGGAGTGATGCCGCCTTGGCTGACCTGAAAAGGATGTCGCGTGCTGCGTGCAGCGCCTGGCTGGCGCTGTTGAAACACTGCACCACGGCCAGCACCTCCAAGCCCAGTCAGAAATGGCTGAAGTCGGCCTGCGGACTCGTGGAGGCTGTCAGTCTGGATGCTTTCAAGGAACACGTGCTGCCCTGGTTTGAACTCGTCGCGCTGCCGCGAACCGAACACCGCGAAAACGCCGATCCCCAGTGGCAACCGGATCCCGACTTAATCATCGGCGAGGACAATGCGACGATTCTCAAAGGGCTCGCTTGGTGCTGCGCGGGCAGGAACGATTCTGAAATCAGCCGGGGATTGTCCGCGTTGGCGGAGGTCTGTTTCAAAAAAGTCCGCTGGCTGGGGCCGCGTTGCCCGCGGGTCGGCAACGCGTGTCTCTACAGTCTGAGCACGACCTCCTCGGAGGATGCCGCGGCGCAGCTCAGCCGGCTGGACGCGACGGTGAAGCAGCCGACGGCCAAGAAGCGGATTGGCAAATCACTGGATGCCGCCGCCACACTCACGGGCCAGACCCGGGAGGATCTGGAGGAGAAATCAGTTCCCGACTACGGCTTGAGCATTGACGGAAAACTCACCCAAACCTGCGGTGAGTATTCAGCGCAGTTGCAAGTCGTGCGGTCCCGAGATGTGGCAATCGGCTGGTCGCGGGCGGGCAAGTCTTTCAAGGCCACGCCGGCCGAGATCAAGCGCGACCACGCTCCCGCGCTGAAACAACTGCAAAAACTCGGCAAGGACATCACGAAAATGCTGGCTGCCCAGCGCATCCGCATCGAGCGATTGCTCATGACCGAGCGCACGTGGGAGTTGGGGCCGTGGCGACAGCGGTATCTTGATCATCCGTTGCTGGCGGGAATCGCGCGTCGACTTATCTGGCACTTCCAGTTGGGCGACCGCACCGCCTTGGGCATTTGGTTCAACGGCAAATTGGTCGATGTCACCGGGCGGGTGCTCGACTGGCTTGCCGCGGAAACGCGCGTGCGCCTCTGGCATCCGATTGGTTTCCCCGTCGAGACCGTGGCGGCGTGGCGGGAGTGGTTGCAGGTCCACGAGGTCTGTCAGCCGTTCAAACAGGCGCACCGCGAAGTTTACCTGCTCACCGACGCGGAATTGCGCACAGGCACTTATTCCAATCGATTCGCTGCCCATATCCTTGGCCAGCATCAGTTCGCGGCCTTGTGTACGCAACGTGGCTGGAAGTATTCCTTCATGGGGGGCTTTGACTTCCAGGCTACCCCCACCCTCGAGTTGGCCGCCTGGAATCTGAACGCCGAGTTTTGGGTGGACCCGACCGGGGAATTGGCGGGTTCGGGCGTGGCATTGTATCTGGCCACCGACCAGGTGCGTTTTGTGCGGAACAATGAACCCGTCCCCTTGGCGGAAGTTCCCGCCACAGTTTTCTCCGAGGTCCTGCGCGACGTGGACTTATTCGTCGGGGTCGGCAGCATCGGCAGTGACCCGGCCTGGCAGGATCGCGGTGAGGTCGAAGGTGCCGGCGCCTATTGGCAGGGTTATTCCTTTGGGGACCTCAATGCCTCCGCCAAAACGCGGAAGGAGGTTTTAGAGCGCCTCCTGCCCCGGCTCAAGATCGCGGAGCGATGTTCGTTGGAAGACAAGTTCCTGGTCGTGCGCGGCAGCCTGCGCACCTACCGAATTCATCTGGGCAGTGGCAACATCCAAATGGAGCCGAACAATCAATATCTTTGCATCGTGCCTGATCGTGCCGGCACCGGGAAGCACGGCGACGAGTTCTTTCTGCCCTTCGAAGGGGACCGCACGCTTTCGATCATCCTGAGCAAGGCGTTTCTGCTGGCCGACGACGCCAAGATCAAGGACCAGAGCATTCTCACTCAGATCAAACAACCATAACCCCAAGGTCATGAAGAAGTCTTCGAAACGGGCAGCTGGCGATGGGTTCGTGGCGGAAGCGGGGCAGGTGTTTGCACCGGAACAGGCCTTGCTCGACGGTTTTCTCGCCGACCCAAAATCATCAACGTTGCCGGCCGACAGCGTAAAATTCGCAAAGCCGGCACAGTTGGCTTTGTTGTGTGCGGCCCTGGAGCGCCTGGATTTCCAAAGGCAAAAGGCGAAGGTCAATCCCGCGCTCTCGGAGCTGATCAAGAAACTCGCTGGCCGGAAGCTGCCGTACACCGCGGACGCGCTCGAGTGGAACGTCCGCCGGGCGGCGGACATTTTGATGCCGAAAGAGGTTGACCATGTGCAGTGGGAAGAGCTGCAACTGCCCATTCCCGGAGTGGTGCCGTCGCTGCTTGACCAGCTGGATGCGTTCGCCGCGGAAAAACCGTTGTCGAAGGATTTGCTGGCGTCGTTGCAGAAGTTGCATGCCGCGGTCAAGCCGGTTGAATTCTGGGCGGGCAACAAGAAGAGCGTGCAACGAATGGAAGCTTTGCTCGCGCAAAAGCCCGCCGGGGTGCCGGACGACGGCGAAGCGTGGGCCGAGGCGATCCAGGCCGACATCAAGCAGATGTCCGCCGCCAAGCGCAAACATTGGCAGGCGTTGTTGGAGAACGCGCCCAAAGGCACCAACGCCAAACCGACGGCCAAATGGCGAAAAGAAGCGGACGCGCGGCTCGCCGCCGTGGGCCCGGAGGAATTCGCGCGCCAGATTGAACAGTGGTTTTCGCTTGTCGGCGCCAAGGCCCAGGAACGCATTCAGGCACGCAATGCGACGCTGCTGCGTTCGCTGGTTTGGTATGCCAGCCTGGTGTCTGGCGAAACCGTATGCCGTGCGCTGGCCAACGCCGTAGAGGGTGGTTTGAAAAAGCTGCCCGCTGGCGGGCTCTATGCCAGTAGCATTTCCAAGGCCTGCATTTCCGCGTTGGAATCCATGCCGGGACTGGAGCCCGTGGCGCAACTTTCCCGCCTGAAACACCGGGTCAAAAGCCCCTGGGGACTGGAAGAAATTGAAAAGGCGTTCACCATTGCGGTAGCGCGGTCCGGCAGCTCCCGCGCCGAAGTGGAGGAAATCTCCTTGCCGGCTTTCGGCCTGGATGCCGAAGGCAAGTTGCGCCAGGCGATTGGAGAGGCTAGCGCTGAGTTGCGCATTGTGGGGACGCGCGAAGTGTCGCTCACTTGGCTCGATGCCGCGGGCCAGGAACTGGCCAAAAAGCCGCCTCTTCCTAAATCTCAGGCTCCCGACGAAAAGAAGTTGAAGCTGTTGGTGAGTGACATCGAAAAGATGCTGACGGCGCAACGTGACCGGATCGAGAACTTCCTGGAACGAGATCGTTGCTGGAGCCTGGCCAACTGGCGGTCCCGTTATACGGAAGATCCACTGCTGGGGCAAATGACCCGGAGATTGATCTGGCAATTCTCGGAAGGAACGCGGTCCGCCAGCGCTATTTGGCATGGTGGGAAATATATTGAGGAAAGTGGAAAGCCGGTTAAATGGGTCAACCCGAAGACCGAGGTCCGCTTATGGCATCCGATGGGGGTCGAAGCGAGCAAGGTGCTAGCGTGGCGCAGGTGGCTGGAGACAAACGGGGTTACCCAACCCTTCAAGCAAGCCCACCGCGAAATCTATTTGCTCACGGAGGCTGAACAGGCAACGCGAAATTACTCGAATCGCTTTGCCGCGCACATCATGCGGCAACACCAGTTCAAAGCCCTGTGCGATCAGCGGGGTTGGCGCTACGAATTCCTCGGCTCCTGGGATCAGCCCAACATGGTGGCCACCCGGGACCTCGGGGCTTGGGATCTGCGCGCCGAGTTTTGGATCGAGCACGCCGGAACAGAATACGCGACCTCGGGGGTCGCCTTGCATGTGGCGACCGACCAGGTGCGTTTCGTGCGACCGGATCAATCTGTCTGCAACTTAACGGACGTGCCCGCCATGGTCTTCAGCGAGATCATGCGCGATGTGGACCTATTTGTCTCCGTGTGCAGTGTGGGCAACGATCCCACGTGGGTTGATGGCGGCGAAAATCGCGCCCGCGAATACTGGCGGCAGTGGTCATTTGGCGAACTGAACGCCACCGCCGCCACCCGGCGGGACATTCTCGAGCGATTGTTACCCAAACTGAAAATCGCCGGTCAATGTTCGCTGACGGAGCGCTACCTCGTCGTGCGCGGACAGTTGCGCAGCTACAAAATCCACTTAGGCAGCAGCAATATTCTGATGGAGCCAAACGATCAATACCTTTGCATCGTGCCGGACCGGAAGAGCACTGGCAGTCCATCCGCGGCCCGGGTATTCCTGCCCTTTGAGGGAGACAGCACGTTAACGGTGATTTTAAGCAAAGCATTTTTGCTGGCCGAAGACACGACCATTACCGACGCCAGTATTCTGCGTCAGATCAAGCTTTAGCCCCCCCGAACAGCACCAAAATTGTCATGAGCAAATCGAAGGACTACCGGATTCCCATCGGTCCGCCGCGGTGGAACGCAACTGACCCTTTGGCGGCGGAACATGCGGTCGTGGCCCAATTGGTGAAGGATTCCACGAAAGCAAACCCATATCAGTACAGCGAACTAGACTTGGACTTCTCAGAAGCGGGAAAACAAATTCGCGATGCTGATCCGGCGGCAAGTGCTCGATTTGTCCTGGCACTAGTGGCGCATGCGGCGCACTATGATGCATTGGGCAAGGAGGTGCGCGCGATGGCCGCAAACGAAATGGAGCGGATCAATTGGCATCACTCCTGTCCCGAGTGGGAGGCCATCTGGCCGGCGCGACAGATTTCGGGTCAGGCATTGCGGCGCATCATGCGGAAGAAACTCCCGCTTGGCGCAGAACATCTCATCAAACTGGCCGATTGGATCGCCGCCGCTGAATGGGTCAGCGACTATCATTATCCACTGAAATCGTTTGCCAAAGCGGTCGAGAACTACGGCCCAGTACCACCGAACGAAACGGAACTCCATGCTTCATTAAGTCGCGTGGCGCGGGCGCTTCGTAACAGCCAATCCAAGGATCTGCCCAAGGTCGCCCACAAGATCGAGGCCCTTTTGGGACAGGAAGAGGAGACAGATAAGAAAGAGTCGCCAACTCCAAAGACTAACACCAGACCTGATCCCGCACTGCGCGCACCGGCAGGATCGTCGCAGGTGTTGCCACAACTAAAGGAATACTTGGGCGTGTTGCCCGAAGTCGCACCCGCCACGATTGATACGATTGGCTTCGACCATTTTCCGTTGCGATCCGATTCGTCCCTGCGTGAAGAGCATGAATTGATCAACATGCTGCTGCCCGAAGTGGTGGAAAAGGCCGCATACTATAACCCGGGCCTCGATCGAATTGAGGCAGGTCGCGCCATACTTAAGCGAGAAGAGTTGGCTCGCGGTAGAGTGTTATTGGCGTTAGCTGAGCGGTGTGTGAATGCCAACTTTGTTCCCGGAGGTGGACTGGAGGACCACCGATGCTGGCAATCGCAGTATGCAGTGAAGGGAGCATTCAGTTCACTGCTTGCCACGGGGCCCAAGTTTGAACGGGCTGGCTTGTTCGACCTACTGCTCTACGTCTCCGCACTCGACACCTATCAGTGGGCCTCGTGTGCTGGTCCCGTTTCAAATTTGATCACCCAAGCGGAGCAGTTCGCGCAGGCATCACCACTGACACCTGGGGAGCGGCATGTGCTTTATCGTCTCCGCTGTCGCAGTGTGCGCACTTGTCCGTTTGGAAGTCCCGCGGAGGAAGTGCAGAAACTGAACGGGTTGCTGGCGGACCACGCCTTTCTGGCGCTTGTTCCCGGCGAAGCCTGGTCCGACGCGGTGAATGCTGAACTTGGCGCAATGGCGAAGCCAGCGCGAACCAAATGGATCGAACTCCTGCAACACGCCGCCACCGCCACTGGCTCCCGGCCGTCGGCAAAGTGGCTCAAGACTGCCAACGCGTTGCTGAAGGAAAGTGGAACAAAGCAAGTGGGACAGGTGTTGCAGCGTTGGTTTTCAATGGTCAATTCGCCGCGGACCATTCGCCTGTTGGGGGCAGGATTCATGGTGCGTTCGGAAGGTGACGGCACGATCCACGATGACAATGCGACGTGCCTGCGGGGATTGGTTTGGATGGCTCCAATGGTGAGCTCTCCGGAATTAATCCGCACCTTGGGCGCATTGACCACTTCGTGTTATCGTAAGATTCCGGGAGTGGGTCCGCGCGCGGTGAAGGTGGGCAACGCCGGGGTTTATGCCTTGAGCCAGGTGGAAGACGCAGCGGCAGTAGGCCAACTCGCGTTGCTGAAGGTGAAGGTCAAGTTTGGTTCGGCGCAGAAAGAAATCGAGAAAGCCTTCAACGCTGCGGCCGAACGCTCGGGATTGCCACGTGACGAAATCGAGGAAATGTCCGTGCCTTCTTATGGATTGACCGATGTTGGGATCTGCGAGGAAACGATGGGTGAATTCACTGCGCGGTTGAAGATTACGGGCACGACGAGCACCGAACTGGAATGGGTGAAGAGCGACGGCAAACTGCAAAAAGGTGTGCCTGCTTCGGTCAAGGCAAACCACAAGGAGGAGTTGAAGGAACTCCAGGCCGCCGCCAAAGACATCCAAAGCATGTTGCCGGCGCAGCGGGAACGCATTGACGGATTGTTCCTCCAGCAAAAATCCTGGCCGCTGCCGATCTGGCGCGAACGTTACTTGAATCATCCGCTCATCGGTACGCTCGCGCGCCGGTTACTCTGGGAATTCAAGAACGGCGACCAAACAGCGACGGGCATCTGGTTCAAAGACGCGCTCGTGGATTTGGATCTGAAACCAGTTTCGCTGACCGACGCTGCGACCGTTGAACTGTGGCATCCCATCGGCAAAACAACTGAAGAAGTGGTCGCGTGGCGTTCGTGGCTGGATGCACAACAGATTCAACAACCCTTCAAGCAGGCGCATCGCGAAATCTATGTGCTGACGGATGCTGAATTGAACACCCGCATTTACTCGAACCGCTATGCCGCCCACGTCATCAAGCAACACCAGTTCAACGCACTGTGCGCGCTGCGAGGTTGGAAGAACAAACTGCGCCTGATGGTGGATGATGAGTATCCACCGGCTTCGCTCGCTTTGCCCCGATGGGGATTGCGGGCTGAATTCTGGGTCGAAGGCATCGGCCAGAATTACGGTAACGACACCAACGAGAGCGGCGTGTTTCTCCGCCTCTCCACGGATCAAGTGCGGTTCTATCGCATCGAGGCCGCACAACGGACTGCGCACGCGGGCGGCGGAGGCTATCACCCCGGCTACCGGAATGTTGATTCCGAGCCCGTGCCGCTTTCCGAAATCCCGCCGTTGGTTTTGTCCGAAGTCATGCGGGATGTGGACATGTTTGTCGGTGTGGCGAGTGTGGGGAATGATCCCACGTGGAACGACGGCGGGCCGGAAGGGCGTTATCGCGATTACTGGCAGAACTATTCCTTCGGCGATCTCAACGCCTCGGCCAAAACGCGCAAGGATGTTCTCCAGCGCCTGATACCTCGACTCAAGATCGCCGCGGTTTGCACCTTTGATGACAAATTCCTCGTCGTCCGCGGGCAACTGCGGACCTACAAGATTCATCTGGGCAGTGGGAACATTCTGATGGCGCCAAACGATCAGTACCTTTGCATCGTGCCCAAGCAGGGAGAACAGTCCGATGACGTTCTCTTGCCCTTCGAGGGCGATCGCACTCTGTCCGTGATTCTGAGCAAGGCATTCCTGTTGGCTGCCGACACCAAAATCAAGGACGAGACCATCACGAGGCAGATCCAGCAGAGGTAGAACGAAGCAGTTGGTTATGGCGGATGCACCAACAAAGCGAAAACGAGCCCCGGCCGATGGCGAGCCATGGTCGCTTGGTGAAGCCCTCGGCTTGATTGAAGATGATGGTTGGGTAAGTGCGTTGAGAGTTTACTTGCAAGATGCTTCGCCTGAAACGCAGCAAGCCTGGGGCAACATCCTCAAACACTGTCTGGATGTATTCCCCCAGTCGGGCAAAGGCTGGTTGGAGTCTGAGAATGAAGCAGAATCGAAATGCGGGCATCCGCCTATGGGATTTCCCGGCGAAGAACCCAAACCCGACCCCGGAACGGTAAACTATCAGTTGGCCGTGGCAGCTGCCGCCCCGTCGGTGGGTTGGCTTGGTCAGATTCGCACGGCCATTCAGACGCCAGAAACTCGCTCCAGCTTGGCGAGGGTTGTGTCTGCTGCTCTAAAATCCGGTGTGGGCACCCTCAATCGCAATGGTCCCAACAAGGAGATCCTCCGGGGTTTGATCTGGAGCGCCGCTGCGGTTGGCGATTCGCAGTGCATCGAGGCGCTTCGACAAGTGGCCACATGGTCGGTTGAGCACAAAACCGCGCAGGCTAAAACCATCGGCATCGCCCTGGCATTTCTGGGTTCCGAATTGTCGGCGGCGGCCCTGCGAATGATCAGTGAAGCAGCCAAGCGCCCCAGCCCGAAAACACGCTTTGCCCGGTACGCCAGCCACGTTGAAGGCCAAATCGGACTGAGCAAGGAAGAGAGTGCGGAGCGTTTCATCCCAACCTTTGAATTGGATTCCACCGGAGTCCGCAGGATTGAATGCGGCGCGGACGGCGCATTGGAACTTTTCCTGAACGGCACTTCTGCTGAAGTCCGGTTTCGTAATAGTTCAGGCAAGTCTGTAAACAGCCCTCCGGCGGCAATAAGGCGCAATCACGCTGATGTGCTCACTGAAATTCGGAGCTCGGCAAAAGCCCTCGACAAACTTCTTGCCACCCAGCGCGGGCGGATCGAATCGCTGCTGTTCGAGGAACGGGAATGGCGTTTCGCTCTTTGGGCCGAACGATACCTGGCCCATCCTGTGGTGGGAACGCTGACGCGTCGGTTGATCTGGACTGTAGATGATTGCCCAGTGGTGTTTCACGCGGGTGAAGCCAGGGACGTGCATGGCGAAAGGGTGGATGCAAAGCCGGAGTCGTGCATGCGATTGTGGCACCCGATCCGTCAAAGTGCTGAAGAGGTGCGTGCCTGGCGCCACGTTTGGGAATCGTCAGGGCTGGCCCAACCTTTTAAGCAGGCGCATCGCGAGATATATTTGCTGACGGAGGCCGAACGGCAAACGCAAACCTACTCCAACCGCTTTGCCGCCCACATCCTGAATCAGAGTCAATTCCGGGCATTGGCGCTGGCGCGGCAATGGGAGCGCCCGTTCATAGGTGGCTGGGGTGGCGAAGACAATGTGGCCAAGCGCATTTTGCCGGGAAATTGGCGGGTGGAGTTTTGGCTCGAAGGGGTTGGGGACGAGTATGGGCCCACTGGCGCATTGCTGCATGTCGCTACAGATCAGGTACGGTTTTATGTGAACGGTGAAGCTGCGCCAGCGCCGCTCGAACAGGTGCCGCCATTAATTTTCAGCGAAGCCATGCGCGACGTGGATCTTTTCGTTGGGGTGGCCAGCGTGGGAAACAACCCCGAATGGAGTGATGGCGGGCCGCAGGCAAGATATCGCGAATACTGGCAAAGCTACTCCTTCGGCGACTTGAGCGTATCGGCCAAGAGCCGTCGGGACATTCTGCAGCGTTTAGTACCAAAGCTGAAGATTGCCTCGCAATGCTCACTCGACGAAAAATTTCTTTTGGTCCGAGGCCAACTGCGCACCTACAAAATTCACTTGGGCAGTGGCAACATCTTGATGGAGCCGAATGACCAGTACCTTTGCATTGTGCCCAAGCAAACCGAGGCGCAAGGTTCGGTGTTACTGCCGTTTGAGGGCGATCGGACGTTATCCGTGATTCTGAGCAAGGCATTCCTGTTGGCCGTGGATTATCAAATCACGGATGAAACGATCACGCGGCAAATTCGGCCGAAATAATCGTGGAAACTCGATTTGGCGGGTGGGGAGATCGGCAATAGCTGGGGCGAGCACCGCGCGGGCGGGGATGACGGTGTATGATCTCACCGATGTCGCTCGGCTGCGTTTGGAGGATATTTCGTTCTTCGGCTTGCTGCTG
The DNA here is from genome assembly GCA_044225555.1 of Limisphaerales bacterium. GTDB lineage: Bacteria > Verrucomicrobiota > Verrucomicrobiia > Limisphaerales > JADLHS01 > JADLHS01. The sequence continues at coordinate 74,248 of JBGAIM010000014.1, forward strand.
CTGATCGCCACGCTGGGCATCTGGTTGCTCTGGAATTTTCTCGCCCGGGATTTTACCCGGCTGCCGCGATTGACGTTTCTGAAGGCGCTCAGCCTGACGGCGCTCCTCAGCCTGTTCATGCTGCTGATCCTGGTCATGATTTCCGGCGCCCGCGAACTGCTCACGCCTGGGGCGTGGTCGCGACAAGGCAGTCACTATCGTCCCAACGATGTTGGCAACTCCGAGCAGCGACAGCACAGCATCGAGGCGTTGCGGGCGGCCCTGATGCAATACGCGCACAATCACCACGACCAATTCCCTCCGCATGATTACATCGCCGAGATTCCGGCGAAATCCTGGGAAGCGCCGGATGCCACGGGAACGCGATATGTTTATTTCGCTGGCCGGACGCTCAATCAAACGAATGCGCTGCTGGTCTGCGAACCGCGGCATTTTGGCGAGGACCGGCTCGTCCTCTTCGCGGACGGGAATATTCAGAAATTGCCGACGGCCGAGATTCACAAGTTGATGGGAGTGAAGGGGCGATGAAACGCAGCCGCTTGCGGATCCCGATGATGGTGTTGGCCGGGGTGTTCTGTTTCGTGCTGTTGCTCGGCCCCGGATTGCTCAGCGCACCGATCACGCTGCTCCTCGGTTGGTGGCCTGCCGCCGCGCGCTTGATTCATCGGTGGCAGGCCAGTTCCGCCGCCGTGGTCCTCTTCACAGTTGCTGCCAGCTTGCTGCTGGCGGGCACGCATCGCTTTCTCAGTTGGGTTTATGCTGCGCGAACCGCAAAGGAGAATGCCGGGCCGGCGACCTGGCGCTGGAAGTGGACGCTCGGTGGTTTCGGCGTGATCGCCTGCACGCTGCTGGCGATTTGCGCGCTGGTGCTCACCACGCATCAGATTTATTGGCTTTCGAAATCGTCGGATCCGCTCTTTGTCGATCCGGTTCGCGAGCGCGTCCGGGTGCTGCGGCTTGCCGCCGATCTGCAGAAGCGGGCGGAAGAATTGAAATGGGATACGGCAAAGACGCGGGAATTTTTCCAGACCGATGGTTACGCGGGTTCCGGGCAATCCGCGGCGGAGGCGGTGCAACCGGTCTGGATCGAAAACGATGCGCAGTCGCTTCGCGCGATCATCCTGATCCCGCGCCACCCATTGAGTCGCCGCACTGCGCGGTTGACGGTGTTGCGGCCGGGAACGAGCTCCGCGACCCACCGCCTGCCCGAGCTTCCCGAAGTGATGGCGGCGTTTCATGCTGGCGGTTCGCCCCGACGCTCCGACGGCGACGTGACTCCACCACAATGAAACCTGTCCGAGTCCTCGGGGGAGTTTTTGGGCTGCTGGTCCTGCTGGTCCTGCTCCTGCCGCTGGTCGCAAGTCCGACCAGCGTCGGGGCCGTGCTCACAAATCTGCCGTTTGGCTGGTGGTTCTTCCTGAAGCGAAACCTGCCCCAACTGAGTTACGACTGGGGACTCCTCGGCACTGGTTTGATTTGCACTGTCGGTATCCTGCTGCTGGGAAACGGGTTCATGCGGACGTTGTTCCGACAACTCCAACGGGCGCAATCCCCGGAGGCGCCGGCGCGAAATTGGAAGTGGTCCTGGTCCTGGGGAATTTATGCGGCGATGTGGCTGCTGTTTTTAATCGCTTTCGGAGCTGCTGGAGTCTTGCGGCACACGACGTGGCTGCTCAAATCGCCCGAGCCGTGGTATGAAGAAAGGCTGAATTCCTACTTGGAGCTCCGCCTGACCGACGGTGCCGTGCAACAACTCATGCTTGAAATGGGAGAAGATCTGGCGAAGACCCGTCAGGCGATTATTGCTGAACGGGGTTATCGCGCATCCCGCCAGCCGCTTGGCGAGGATTTCAACGTCATTCTCTATGGGAATAGCCGCAACCAAGTCGCCGGCTATCTAATCATTCCGCGTAATCCGAAACTGCTGGCGAAGGGCCATTTCGCGGTGTGGACGCCGGAGAACCCTGGGTCAATTCTCCCCCTCGCGGAGCTTCCGGCAACGATGGCAAGATTGGATGCCGAGCATCCCGCGGGTCAGGTGACACCCGGGAAGGAATGAACCCGCCGGTTGTTATTCGCCGGGCGATGGCTGCCATTACCGGATCCAAGTAGCTCATCCTGTTGGGATGCTGCCTTGAGTTTCATGGGCGGCCGCCCGGGAGGGGCCGGCGCTGTCTTCGGCTTCAGCGGCTCCGCCCATGGTTTAGTAAAACCGTGTTCGGAGCAGTGATGACCCGGCTTTTATCAGGTTCGACGGGGATTCTGACTTTGGGAAGTGCCCATTGTCCGCCGGTGTCGCCCACGTAATTCATGGAACTGTCATCAAGGATTCGGCCGACAGTTTGAAAGGCGCTGCGTGACCTGAATACGTGATTGGAAAAGGGCGTGGCCTGTCGAGCGACAGGCCAAGCTTGACTTCATTCATTCCCTGATGACGCAGCCAAAAAGTGACTTGCCCAGCTGGCCGTTGCTTCTGAACTGGAACGTAATACGAGACCAGCAAGGACCGAACGAACCGCTCTCCATTACGGCAAGACGGGATTGCTGGATTCCAAAAGCACGGTCTTGGCGGCTTTACGACCGAGCGTGGATTCGAGCTTGAGCAAAGCCGGATAATCCGCGACCGGGATGATGGCAGGCGCGGTTTCCACCTCATGCACGATCGTGCGCTGGCCGTCCTGTTCGGTGGAGGTGATGCGCACTTTGCCGGCGCCGTCGGGTGCGGTGAAGCTCTCGCTTTCCGGCGCGAGGGCCACGCGTTGGAAGCCTTTCGGCAGATCGAGGCGCGTCGTCACCGTTTGACGGTAGCAGTTCGCTACGTAGAGCGGCAGCGTGCGACTGTCTGCTCCGAGCGGGAACAACGACGGCGTGTATGGCAGGTCCAAATAAGCGTAACGGCCATCCACCACGGCGTAGCGGTCCACATCCACCGTGAACTTTTCCTCGCCGGGATAACTGTCGAACTTCGTGGTCAAATCGCCGATGGGTTGCGCGCCCTGCGACACGTTCGAGACCAACTCCTGGTAATAGCGGCGCCGTTCCTCCGGCGGCAGTTCGGCGAAGTAGCGGTTCTTGCCATTGAACGCGTTGCCGAAGTAGCGGCGCGTAATGCCGACGCGCGTCTTGCCCGTGTCCGAGATGGACAGCGTGTAATCCGTTTCCGTCTTGTCGCGAAACTCCGATGCGGCGCGCACCACGTCGAAACTCTGGTTGGCAAGCGTGATGGCCATGCGCCCGTCACTGCCGGTGGTGCCCAACTCGGCGTATTGGTCCGTGTCGTTGAGGTAACACGTGACCCCGTCGACGTTGACGCGCACGAGCGGCAGGGAGAAACTTTGCGGCAACGGAAACGCGAGCGCGACGTTCGTGATGCCGGCCACGGGCGGAAGGCCCGACGCGAGCACGAATTCCGGAGCATAGCCCGCGGCGCTTAACATCGCGTGCAAGAGAATGGCGCGATCAGCGGTATGACCGTAACCGTCCATGAGCGTGGTGTCGGCAGCCGACAATTCACTCAGCGGCAATTCGGTGAAGCTCGGTCCGCCGTGCCGGATATTCTTGGCCACGAAATCGCGGATGGCTTTCACGCCCGCCTTTTTGCCTTTGGCATCAGCGACCAGCTTCTTCGCCGTTTCACCCGCCTTGGCGCTCTGCTTCGCGCGATCCATGAGGGTGGTGTTCAACTCCGTGAGATAAGCCTCCATATCACCGGCGAAATAATCCACGCCCGCTAGGTAACTCCACTCGGGCGGCAACTGTCCTTCGGCCGGCAACGCCGGGACTTTTTGCGATTGCCATTGATAGACGTGACTCCCGCTCACGTCGCTAGTCGAGCGGGTGACAATGCCGGCCGGCCCCGTATTGACCGTCTGCACTTTCACGTTCGCCGGCGCGGTGAGTTGAAATTCCTTCTGGTCCAGGTCGTCGAAAAGCTGGAACGCTTCAAAGCCGGCGATATACGGTTTGTTCTTCGTCGTGATCTCGTATTCGACCTCGATGGTGGAGCCGACGTCCACGCCGGGGAGGCTCGCGACCAGAACCTTGCTGCCGGTGTAACGCTTCGCGCTGGCGTTCCAACCGGCGTCCATCACGTTGATTTCCTTTTCGGTGATTTCCTGGGGCGCGCCGGTCTTGGACGTAACCACGGCCCTGACCAGCTTGACGTCTTCGACGGCGGGGTTGTAGCCCAACTTGAATTCGCCCTCGTTCTTCTTGCCGGCGTAAGTGAGCACTTCCTTTTTGTATTTGCCCTTCAATACGGCGCTATGCGCGTCCTGAATGGTGAGTTCCTTGTGGCTGGCGACAATGCGCGAATTGGATTCCACCGTGGTCTTCGTCGCCGGTGCGAGCGTTTCGTCCGCTTTCGTCACAGCATCACTCGCGAGCGCAAGCACTGGCTCCTTGCGCTCGTCTTCATCCATTACCTTGAGCGTGCGCTTCAATGCGGCGTATTGGCTGGGGCTGAACTGGACGGTTTGCAATTTGAATTCGCTGGAACACTCGAGCTTGTTGCCCGTCAGCGCGACGCGACGCTGGTAGTCGACCGACTTGTCCTGAATCGGCGCGTAGTTCGGCATGGAAATCTGGCCGGTGTAACCCGCGCCAAGTTGGATGGAGACATCCTCGCGCACGCCGCAAGCAATGCCCGAGCGCAGTGGATATTTGCGCTTCTCCAGGCCCGTGCCCTGCAAAACGTAATTCACGATGCCCATGCCTTTGCCAATCCAGGGCAGACGCACGACGGCTTTGCCGTTGCCCGCGGCCGTCATCCCCGTCACCGAAAACTCGAGGCTCACGTGCAGCGGCTGCGAGACGTCCATCGCGTCTTCCGGCGTGACTTTCACGGACTCCAGCCGCGCCCCGGGCATGGTGCGCTTGCACGCCCGCTCGAAGAAACGGCGTTTGTCGTCGGGCTTCATTCGCGCAAACGCGCTGCGGTAGGCGTTGTCATTAATGCCGTCAAAGGAAATTTCTGATTTGGCCTCCAGCGTGCCCGCGGCGTTCAGCGTCGCGACGGTTTTCACGCGCAACATGTTCTCGTCCGCCGAAATGATCGGGCTGAGTTTCAGCGTCTCGCCATCCGGCCGGCAAACCAGGTAGGTCTGATCGCACTCGGACGAAGGCAGCAGTTCCTTGGTGTTCTCGGAAGTTGGATCCATCAACGTGTATTCGCGCGGCTTGAGTTCCACAGCGACAATCGCGTGGTTGAAGTCAGGCGAGGGCACGTCCATGTCGAGCTTCGTGCCGACGTTGATCAGCACCGGATAAGTCTTGAACCCGGCCGCCTCAAGCAGCGAAACCAACAACGCCGCTTTGTCGCGGCACACGCCGTATTTGTTGTCGAACGTCAGGTTCACATCGTGCGGCTCGAACCCGGGCCGATCCTTTTCCGGCGTGATGCCCATGTAACGGATCTTCTGCGCGACGTGGTAGAACACGGCTTTCACCCGATCGAGATCGGTCTTGGAATCCTTGGTCAACGCCGCCACCGTGGCTTTCATCTCGGGCGTGGTGGCGTCGAGATGCGGGCGGCAGATGGTGTAATACCACTTGGATACGTATTCCCAATCCGGCGACGTGCTGACCAGCAGCCGTTGCAACACTTCCATCCCGGGCGGCATGGAGGCTTCTTCAAACATGCGCGGCACGTCCGTCACTTCCCACCGATGCAGCGTCACGTTGCCCGCCAGTTTTTCGTCGGAACGTTTCACCGTGCCCGGCACTTCATCCCGGAGGACGATATGCTTGAGCGGTTTTTCGCCCGGCTCGTAAACCTCATAAGTCAGATGCCGGATGACGCCCGAATCCTCGAAGAGGTTGGAGTCGGAGAATTGCCCCTCAATGATGGCGCGGTGAATGACCGTGCGGACCAGGGAATGGACGATGTCGCCCACTTCCAATTGCGGGATGTTCACCTTGAGCAACTTCATGTTCGGGTCGTAGATGTTCATGCTCATCTGGCTGTCATCAATCATCTCCTTGGAATTCGCCGCCACATCCACCGGCACGCGCTCGCCACCGGGCTTGATGATCTCCAGCTTCGGCACTTCGACCGTGAAATACGGCAGCATGAAGAACTGGGTCATATCGCGATTGGCGCGCTTGCCCTTTTCCGTCAGCACTTTGGTGAACGTCTCGTCCTGTGACTCGCCCGTGCCGTCGGGGCGATAAACGCGCACCATTTTCTTGTCCACGGTCGCTTGGTCCGAGTCCGGGTACTTGGCCGTGGTAATTTCCTTTGCCGCGGCGATCACCTGGTCGGCGTCAAGCAGCGACCAGCGCGCGCCGTCGAAGTTGCCGGCCTCGGCCGCGCCGCAATGCGTCGCCAGCACCGCGAGCCCGACGCTCAAGCCGACGGCCACCCGTTGCCACGCGAGGGAGAAATAGAAATCTGGTTTGTTCTTCATACGATCATCCTGTTGCTGGTTGTCTGACCGCGCTCTAGCGATCAGTGCTCAAATTCAGATCGCGATCACTAGCGCGGCAGATCGCCCAGGCTCAGTGAAGCCAAGCAGGGTTTATCAGAAACCACGCGGAGCGCAACACAACTGACATGGCTTTGTTGTTCTTAGTGAAAGGTTGATGCCAGCAGGCAACCAGGCTATCAGGTGAAACCCTTCCGACTGGTGGAAAAAAGCCGCCGGAAGGAAAGCCCGATCTTTCAACGATAAACAAAAAGCCCCCGGCAGCGAAGCCGGGGGCGAAAGAGTAATTGTCGTCTAACCGTAGTCAGTTTGCCCCAGTTCCGGATTTCTGGCCACTGGGAAGCACCCAAACCAAAAGCCCCGGCGCAAACCGGTGGGCGTGATCGTACCGGTCAGCTCACCGGGATTTCAATGTCGTGCTCGGCTGAATCAAACCGCACGACAATCTTTGCGTCTTTCAATTTTTTCGCGGCGCAGAAGTTCCGCGCTTCCATGGCGCGCGGGAAAATTCGCGCCTCGTCTTCAGCCGCGTACCACGCCCCGCGTTTGCCCAAATACTCACTGGTAATGCAATTCTGAACTAAAATTTTCAAGTGTGCCTCCTGATTTAATGATCCCTTGCCGACGAAGGCAGAGGGAAACGTAACTGGTAACTGCGCCTGGATTCCCGGCACAGGTTAGTGTCGGTTGGTTGCGGCAACAATCAGGCTAACCCCAAACCGAAGCACCGGGGTTAAGCTGGGTGTCATGACTGGTTCGGCGGGCCACCGCCTTCGCTGGGGTATGTAGGGCGTTTTGCCGAAGTCGCCGGCAATACCTTAATCACCTGCCGCTGACTGAGGCGTCCCAGCAGCTGACGCGCTCGTTGCGGCTGGGCCGGACATGAAAATCCACACGCGGAATGCTCCGCCAGGCGCGGTATTTTTCATTTTTGCGGTGGGGATAACTGAGCCGTTAGTTCAATCCGAGTTTAGCAAGAATTTGACCGACGGCGTCGAGGTCCCATAAAGCAATTCCGCCATTGTCGCGGGCCATGGCCACCCGGCGGTTGTCCGCACTCCACGCCAGCCAATACCTCGTCCCGGGCTCGTCCCGCAGCGAACAGAGCCGCGTTCCGGTCTTATAGACCTGAATATCCAAGCCTGTTTGCGATTCCGAGATGATTGCCACTTTGGAACCATCCGGCGATAAGCAAATGACGCAATCGCATCGCGCCACCATCGCGATCAACTGCATCAATCATTTGAAAATTAGTTCTAAACCAGCCTTACAACGGGCCGGTTTTTTTCTTAATCAAGGCAGTGAATTACAATTACTCTTGAGTAATCATTCCTGATTCCGGCAAGGTTACTTCACGTCGCAGCAGGCAGTAATTTAGTTTCTAATTTCATGGACGACAGCAAACCATCCCGGTCACCGGTGACAAAATTCGGTCGCGTGACCTTGCGCGATGTGGCGAAGAAACTCGACGTGTCACACGTCACTGTTTCGCTGGCGCTGCGCTCTCATCCGTCTATTCCGAAGTCGCGGCAGGAAGAGGTCCGGCGCGTGGCGGACGAGATGGGCTATCGGCCCGACCCGTTGCTCTCGTCGTTGGCGGTGTATCGGTCGCGTACGCGACCGGCCCGGATTCAAAGCGCGCTCTGCTGGCTTAATCATTGGGAGCAACCAGAACGGCTGCGGCGCTACAAGGAGTTCGACGCGTATTGGCGCGGCGCATTGGCGGCGGCGGAACGCTTCGGCTATCACCTTGATGATTTGCGATGGACGCCAGATTGTTCGGCGGAGCGCTTCGAACAGATTCTCGTCACGCGCGGCGTGCGCGGCATCTTGATACCGCCGCACGCAGTGCCGCCGGATTGGGGTAACTTCGACTGGGGCAAGTTTTCCATCATTCGCTTTGGCATGTCGGTGCGCCGTCCCGATTCGCATCTGGTGACGGCGGATCACTTTCGCGGACTGATGATGGCGATGGAAAAGATCTACGGCTACGGCTACGAACGGATTGGTTTTATTGTCCCGGCGAATTTCGACCGGCATCTCGGCGGGGGTTATACGGGGGCGTATTTTTCCGCCCAGAAGACGTTTGGCATTCAACACTGCCCGCCGCCGCTGATGACGAACGAAGTGGTTTATCGCGAGCAGCCGGACAAGGCGCAGAAGGCGTTGAAACAATGGTTGGACCGCTATCGCCCCGATGCAGTGTTGACCACGATCCCGGAAGCTGTGCCAATGATCCGCATTCTCGGGCATCGCATTCCCGAGGACATCGCCGTCGCGGGCACATCGATTTACGACATTTCCGTGGATGCCGGGATCAACCAGAATCCCGAATCCATCGGGCGCATCGCCGTCGAGATGCTCGTCGGGCAAATCAATGTGAATGAACGCGGCGAGCCGTCTGCGCCGTGTCGTATCCTGGTGGAGAGTTCGTGGCAGGATGGAAAATCCGTTCCCCCGCGTAAGCCAGCCTCACGTTGACGGCGCAACGGCTTGCCGGCGGAGTTAACTTTCCTGCTGGCAACCGGCTCGTTCTCAAGTTTACGTCCCCAACAAATTCTCGCGGCAGGCTTTACCCGCATCAACATTCTCAACGGCAGCCAAACGGCTTAACCGTGTAAGTGGAATGTCGCTTCTCGGTGAGTAGGAGTTGCGCTTTATTGGCAGCGTCACCGAGGCCAACAACCGATATCTGTTCCCATATGAGCAAAACCAGAATCTCATTGCCCGCTATGCGCGCAACGGCTGCGCCCGCGAGCCACCAATGGGAAACAGGATCGCGCTAAAACCGTCGCGGCGACACTGCTTCAAACATCCCAATAACCACCGGACCCACAACCAAAACTATGATGACCAAACTTGTTCAACGGCTTCCAAATGCCTCGCCGCAGAGCTTAAACCAGTGGCGGGGGGCCCTGCTCGCATTGACAATAATTGGCAGCGCCGCGTTTTCTGCCCAAGCAGCCGCGCCGCGCATCGTCAGTGTGAATTTGCTTAACACCACCAGTGACAACGTTGCGATGATTGCAACCACGACGAACAACTTTGCCGGTGCGCCGGGGGTGCGCGCGCAGAATTGGAACGACATTGTGGCGGGGGTTGTCAGTTTGAACCCGGTCAAGGATCACACTGGTGTCGACGTTGTTGACGGCGGCAGTGTGCCGATGGGGATTAATTTTACCCAAGGTGGCGGCGGCGCCCGCGGCAATATCACGGCTGCCCCGGGCAATAACGAAGCCCGCATGTTCAATGGCTATTATGACCAGTTTGAGAATGGCACGAGCGTCTTCCTGGCCACGAACATCCCGTTCGCTTCGTACAATGTTTATTGCTACGCGCGGCCGGATGCGGGCGGCAGCTTTCGCGGTGGGTTTTTCTATTTGACCAACACCACCGAGAAGAAATGGATCAAAGGCGGAACAGTGTCTGGTGTCACGATTGCCTTGCCCGACGGCAACGGCAACGGCTACGTGGAATCCAGCACCGCCACGCCGCCGAGTGTCTTTGGACAAATTTCCGCCGGCCATTTTGTTTCGTTTCGCAGTGTGACGGGCGCGACGTTGCGGGTGGAAATGTCCGCCGTGGGACTTGGTGCGAATGGGGTTTCCGACGGTGACGGCGCGCGGCGTCTTAAGGTGGTCGGCTTCCAGATCGTGGAGATTCCTTCCTCGGGCACGGTCACGAACCTGTCGCTTGGTGCGTCCATTCCGAATCTCTTGAGTCAGAATCCGTCCTCCTTCCAATTGTTGGTCCTCGGCAACTATGATGAAGGGTTCACTTATCCGGTGAGTGCCATACCATCCGTTTCATATAGCTCCTCGGATACCAGTGTTTTCACTGTTAGCAGTTCGGGTGGCATTTCCCCCAAAAATCCGGGTGTCGCTGATCTGGTGGTGACGTTCACCAACCTTAATCTCAGCACCATCAGTTTGACTCAAGCTGTCACCGTGTTGGGGCCGGTCTCGCTGTCCGTTCCAACCATGACGGTCTCGAACTATTTTGTGGGCTTGAACGCGGCGGATACGGCGCAGGCCAAATTGCTCGCGACGTTCCTCGGCAGTACCAACGTAGATGTTACCTTGTTCAACACCACGCAATGGAGCACCCAACCGGCGGGTGTGGCCAGTGTTTCGGGTTCGGGGTTGATCACCGCGGTCTCACCCGGTTCGTTCAAATTGATCGGATCGTACGGTGGACTTTCCGCGACCAACACTGCGGGTGTGGTTGCGTCGGTAAATGCGCCCGGCACAGTGCCGATGCTGAGTTTCAATATCTGCGATTCGGTGAATCTGGCCAACTTCAAGGATTTGTCCGGTGCTCCGGGAGTGCGGGCCGCATACTGGAATAACATTACCGTTTCTGGCGGTGCGCCATCGAATCAGATCAGCAATCCGTTGGATTACCACGGCAACATTCAAGCCACCACCAAGGTGGTGGTCACTGGCCGGGGGCAGAACACGGGCACTTCAGGTACCTTGACCACCAACGAAGCCAAGATCTTCCGCAATTATTACGACGCGGGTTTGAACAATCCAGCGGGTGGTCCGAATGCCAACTTCCCAAACACCAGCGCAAACGAAGGAGTTATCGCGGTGACCAACGTTCCCTATGGGAAATATGATGTATATTGTTACTTCTTTAATGACACGGGGGCGTTGAATCGTCCTGGGCATTTCACTGCCGCGGAAACCGGCGAGACTCGCTGGCGTAAGAATGTCGCCACCCTGACAGGCGGGACGGCTAATATCACCCCAAATGAAACTACCGGACTCGGATATTTGGAAGCGACGCCGATTATTTCGGGCGGGTCGATTCCGAATTTGGTGGTGCCGGGCTCGCTGGCCAATGTTCCTGGCGGCAACTATATGAAGTTTTCGAACCTCACCAACTCCACGCTGGTGCTCAATTGGGGCGCGGATTCCACAGACACTGTGCTCGACGCCAACACCGTTACCCGCCTGCGTCTTGTCGGCTTCCAGATCGTATTTGCGGACATTGACAATGCCGTGGCCACGAACATTCAGCTGTCGGCCAGCGTGCCGAATTTGCTGCCGGGCAATCCCACGACCACGACGGTGAGTCCGTTGGTGAATTTCGCCAACGGCATCCTGACCTACCCCGTTAGTTCGGCATTGGGAACAAGCTATGACTCGTCGAATCCCTCGGTCTTCACGGTCAACAGCCTTGGGGTGATTACACCGGGAACGACCCCGGGCACGGCGAACCTGATTGTTCGCTACACCAACAACGTCAGCTCGGTTTCACTTACCCAAGCGGTCACTGTGCTCGCGCCGCTTTCAGTGAAGGCCGTTGGCACTCCAAAGGTGCTCTATTATGACGCCGTTTCCGGCGCGCAAACTTCAACTTTGAAATTGCTCGCCACGTTCAATGGCAACACCAACGTGGACGTTACTGCCTTCAATACCGTCTCCTTCGGTGATTACAGTCCGGCGGTGGCTGGCGTGAGCGGGAATGTGGCCACTTCAGTTGCGGGTGGGCTTGCGGACATCGGAGGGTTTTACCTCGGCACGGAATACGTGACGACCAACGGCCTGACGGTTCGTAGTATCATCGCCCCGGCCACTCTGACGCATCGCTATAGCTTCCGCGACGCTGGTTCGACCATCGTGGACTCCGTGGGTGGAGCGAACGGGACGGTATTCCCGGCCACCGGTGGGTTCAACAATATCACCTTGGATGGTGAGCGTGCCAACTTCCCGGGTGACGCCACGTATGTGAACGCGCCGTACATCGCGCTGCCCGCTGGCTTGGTCAGCGAGCATGGCGACATTACCCTCGAAATCTGGGGCGGTCAGAATCAGGTCAAGAGTTGGGCGCGGTTCTTTGGTGCAGGTTCATCCGACAAAGGTACCGATCCGCATAATGCCGGTAACGGCCTGACAGAATTCCACGTTGCACCGGTTCCTGGTGGTGGTAACAGCACCCGTTTCGAGTACCGCACGAACGGAGTTGTGAACTTGCTCAGTGGCACGACGCCGTTCCCCACCGGGAGTGAACAACACGTGGTGGTGGTGTACTCGCAGGCTCAGGGTGTGATGAAGCTCTATCTGAATGGGGTGCTGGAAGCATCCGACGTTACGGTCGCAGGTCGGACGCTGCAGGCGATCAACGACGTCAATGTCTGGTTGGGTGTGTCCTTGTGGAACGACCCCACGCTGAACGGTTGGATCAACGAAATCCGCATCCACGAAGGCGTGATGACCGATTCGGAAGTCGCCGCCAGTTACTCAGCGGGGGCTAGCTCGGGATTGCCGGTGCTGGCGCAGCCGAGTCTCAGCATCGTGGGTTCGGGTGCGAACGTGCAGGTCAGTTGGCCGGTGGTCAACGGCGGCTACACCCTCCGGTCCAACTCCGTGTTGGACGGCGTCTGGTATCCGGTCAGTGGGACCCCGACGGTTGTCGGTGCGAACAACGTTCTGACGGTGCCCGCCACCGGCACGAACGTGTTCTTTATCCTGCAAAAATAGTTGGGTGGGAGAAACGGCGGCCCGCTCCGCTATGGCGGGGCGGGCCGCATCGATAAGAGTGAATTTTCGCCAGTCATCCAAATGAACCTATCGCTGAAAATCCAGTTGCGCCGGCGCATTGCTTTTACGTTGATCGAACTGCTCGTTGTCATCGCCATCATCGCAATTCTGGCGGCGATGTTGTTGCCGGCCTTGGCCAAGGCAAAAAGCAAGGCGCTGCAAACCTCCTGTCTGAGCAGCATGAAGCAACTGGCGCTGGCCTATTACATGTATGCGGGCGATAATCAAGACAACCTCCCCAGCAACGACCGTTTCCCGCCCGCCGATGTGTACTATTGGTTGCGCGGTATTGTGAGTTCCGGCACGGACGCGACGAATATCAACTATATCAAAGCGGGCGCGCTGTGGCCGTATAACAACAACGTCGAAATCTATCGTTGTCCGGCGGATCAAACGTCCGTTACACTCGGTGGCATCAAGATGCGACGCGTGCGCAGTTGGTCCATCAACGGCTTCATGAACGGCAACGACGCCGAACTCTTGAACGCTTTCCCGGGTTTCGCCAACAACAAGAAACTCGGTCAGATTCTCCACCCCGGCCCGTCAGACGCCATCGTTTTTTGCGAAGAAGGGCCAACGTTGGACGACGGCAATTTCGGTTTCAATCCGAACACTACAGGAAACACCTGGATTAACGTGCCTGCTTTTTACCATGGCAGTTCTACGGATTTCGCCTTTGCCGACGGGCACGCCGAGAAGCGGCGTTGGGTCAACCCCGAAACTTTGAGGCTAAACTCCGCTTCGCAGGCGGACTCGAGTTCCGACAAACGCGACCTGCGTTGGCTGCAAAGTCATATCGCGACGCTGCCCTGAATGCCGGTCCTTGGACCCCCATTTCCAAACCCCGCTTGATTTCCAAAACTCTGTCACTCCGCCAATGATCCGAGATACCACCGCTCCAACGAACCAAACGCATCCCGCGGGAGTGCCCGCGATCCAACGCGCCTTTGACCTGTGCGTCCTGAAAACACGCGGCAACATCCAGCGTCTTGCGGACGACCCCAAATCCGCCGCTTGGGCTGAGGACGGCAACTATTTCGCCTTCCCGGAAGGATTTTTTGAGATTGGCAACTGGACGTCGTCATTCTTCACCGGCATGGCGCTGATCGCCTGGCAGGAAACCGAGGATGAATTCTTTCTCCAACAAGCCCTCCGCCTCGCGCCGGCGTATCGCGAGAAGGCCCTGGTGCGTTACCTCGACATGCATCACGACGCGGGCTTTCTGTATTCGCTCTATTCCGTCGCGCTCTATAAATTGACGGGCGACAAACAGCACCGCGAAACCGGCCTCGCAGCGGCGGCGGCGCTGTATCAACGCTTCAATCACACAGGTGGTTTCATCCGCGCCTGGGGTCGGCTGGATACCTCGGAACATGACAACATGGCCATCATTGATTGCCTGATGAACCTGCCGTTGTTCTACTGGGCGTCGCTTGAGATCGGTGATCCCAAGTATCGCGACGCGGCCATCCGCCAGGCGGACAATACGCTCAAGCATTTCATCCGCGCCGATGACTCGGTGAACCACGCCTTCCGCTTCGACCTACAAACCGGCCAACCGCTCGGCCCGGACAATTACTGTGGCTACGCTGTGGACAGCTATTGGGCGCGCGGCGCCTCGTGGGCGATTTATGGTTTTGCCCTGAGCTACCGCTACACGGGTGATAAAAAGTATCTCGACGCCTCGGTGCGCGTGCTGCGGAAGTTCCTCGCGCAACTCGATGCCGAAGTCGTGGCGGTCTGGGATTTCCGCCTCCCACCCAACGCCGCGCCCGTGCGCGATGCCTCTGCGGCGGCGGTCGTGGCCTGCGGCATCCAGGAATTGCAACGAGCGGGCGTGACGGATGGGGGGCTGCTGAAAGCGAAGGAAGCTTTGCTCAACGCAATCTGCGCCGAGAAATATCTGAACTTCGACGCAGATTGCTGTGGTGTGCTGCGCTGCGGCTTTGGTAACAAGGTTGCTTATTCCAGTTGGGGCGATTACTTCCTGATGGAAGCGCTCGCGCGGGAACTCCATCAATTTGAACCGTGGTGGTAGCTTTCTTCGGTCTAAGCCGTAATTTCCAGACTATATGTTGTTTAGCCAACGCGCCCGGGTAATCAAAAGATTATTCGGAGCTCTATTCCTTTTCATCAGCTTGGTGGTGGGGGCGTTTGCGGCGCAGGCATTCGTTCATCCCGGTGGCTTGCACACGCTGGCGGATCTCGAGCGCATGAAAACCAACGTGCTCGCGGGCAATTCGCCTTGGATCGAGGGTTGGAACGCGCTTATTGCCGATTCGCAGGCGCAAAGCAATTATGCCCATCACGCCACCTCGGACTTCAACGCAAACCGCCAGAACGCCGACGCCGACGCGCACGCGGTTTATCTCAACACCATCCGCTGGTACATCTCGGGCGACATCAATTTCGCCAACACCGCCACGAACATCCTGAACAAGTGGGCGTCCACCGTCACCACCAACACGGAGACCGGCGGCGGCTTGAGCAGCTTGCCGACGATGAGCTTCGCGCTCGTGGGGGAATTGTTGCGCACGTATCCGGGCTGGCAGGCGGCGGACTTCGCGGCGTTCACCAACATGATGGTGCAATACCTTTACGCCCCGTGTAACAACTACGTCTCCAGCCAGCCGTGCAATTTCGCGCATTGGACCAGTTGGGACGCTCCGTGTGCGGCGGCGATTCTCGCCATCGGCGTGTTGTGCGACGACACGAACAAGTTCAATCAAGCCGTGAACATTTTCAGAAATGGTCCGGGCACGGCAGGCATTTCCAATGCGATCCCTTTTTTTTATGGCTCGCTCGGTCAACCGATGGAAGTGGGGCGCGATCAGGAACACTGCACGCTCGGCATCGCTGATCTGGGCGTGTTGTGTCAGGTGGCGTGGAATCAGGGCTCGGACTTGTTCGGCTACGCCAACAACCGCTTGCTGGCCGGCGTAGAATATCTCGCCGCCTTTGCGCTCGGTCACGATGTTCCCTACACGGCGATGGAGAATTGCGCCAACGAACATCTCCTTTTCGTTTCCCCCAATGGTCGTGGTCGGCTCGATGACCGGCCCGTGTATGAAATGTTTTACAATCACTACGTCGTGCGTCAGGGCCTGAGCGCGCCGAATCTCAAAGCCATTACACAACTTTACCGCCCGGAGCGCGATGGTGCGGATCACTTCGGTTACGGCACGTTGACCTACACGCTGGACGCGACCGCTTCGCCGTATCCGCCCGCGCCCGTGCCCGCAGCGCCGACCGGCTTAGTGGCGCAACCGGGTATTGGGGAAATCCTGTTGAACTGGACGCCGCCGCCCGGCGATCTCGCGTACGGCTATCAAGTTTCCCGTGCGGCCAGCAGTGGCGGACCATACACGACGATTGCCTCGTGGACGCAGCAGACGTTGCCCACATACACCGATGCCAGCATGGCTGATGGGACGACTTATTACTACGTCGTCGCCGCGCAAAATCAGAGCGGCGTCAGCGTCAACTCGCCGGAAGTCAGCGCCACGCCTGCGGTGGCAACGGCGTTGCCGGGCGGCTGGACGCAACAGGACCTCGGCACGGTGACCACCGCCGGGACCACCCAATACACGCCCGTCCGCAACAATCAATTCGTCCTTTCCGGCGCGGGCACGGGCATCGGCGGCACGGGCGACGGGGGATTCAGTTACACCTATCGGCTGGCGACGAACAACTTCACCATCGTCGCGCGGCTCACGGATTTTACCGCCGATAATGTGGGTCTGATGATGCGCGGTTCGCTGGCCACCAACGCTGCGCTGGTTCAGTTCACCATGCGGGCCAATGCTCGGCAGTCCACCTTCGGCCAACGCACCTCGAACGGCGGCAACCTGAATCACTACAACTCCGGTGATCAATTCACCTACGTGCCCGCGTGGTATAAACTCATCCGCAACGGCAACAACTTCACCGCGTATCAATCCGAGGACGGCGTCAATTGGCTCACGATCCAAAGCGTCAGCATCAGCGCGATTCCGACCTCGGGCTATTATGTGGGCCTCGCGATCAATTCCGGCACGGCCACCTTCGACAATGTCTTCGTGACCAATACCATTGCCATCGGGACGTTCGCGCCGCCAGCTGCGCCCACCGGACTCACCGCCACCGCGCTGGCGAGCAATCTCGTGACGCTGGCATGGTCGCCGGTGACGAATTCCTCGGGTTACAACATCAAACGCGGGCCCAGTGGCGGACCATACACCAACATCGTGACGGACACCCCGATGACGGGATTTCAAGACACCACCACGACGGCCAACACGACTTACGGTTACGTTGTCACAGCCATCAACGGCGGTGGCGAAAGCGCCAATTCCAGCGCCGCGAGCGTTACGACGCCGACATCGCTCTTGCCCGCAGCACCGAGCACCGTGATTGCGAGCGCCACCGATACCCAGATCGTCGTGAACTGGAGCGCCGTGGCCGGGGCGACGAGTTACAACGTCAAACGCGGTCCGAGCGGCGGGCCTTACACGAATGTCACAACGGGCGCGGTGGCGTCGTTCACCGACAGCGCGGTGACGGGCGGTGTAACGTATTTTTACGTCGTCTCTGCGGTGAATGCTTCTGGCGAGAGCACGAACTCGGTGCAAACGAGCGCGGCGCTGCTGACCAAGTTGACGGGCACGGTGATCGGCACGGCAGGCTCGTTCAACAATTCTGGCAACACGAAGGAGAAGGTCTTCGATAACAATCTCACCACGTTCTTCGATGGGACGGCCGCCAATGGCGTCTGGGCTGGGCTCGATTTCGGCGCGGGTGTCAGCAATGTCGTCGGATTGATCAAGTATTGTCCGCGCCTCACGTTCAACAGTCGGATGGTGGGCGGTGTATTTCAGGGCGCGAACGACGCCAGTTTTACGTCCCCGACAACACTCTTCACGATTTCCACCGCACCGGTTTACAGCACGCTGACGCCGCAAATCATCACGTTGACCAATGCGTTTCGTTACGTGCGTTATCTCAGTCCGAACAACGGTTGGGGCAATGTCGCCGAAGTGGAGTTCTGGGGGCGCGCTGCGCTGCCGCCATTGCCCGGCGCACCGACTGGAGTTGCGGCCGGGGCGGGCGATGGAGTTGTGAATTTGAATTGGAACGCAACGGCCAACGCGACTGGTTACAAGGTGAAGCGAGCGCTGGTGTCGGGTGGCGCTTACAATCCTTTGTTCACTTTGAGCGCTACGAACCATGCTGACCTCACTGCTGCCAATGGCACGCGCTATTTCTATGTGATCACGGCGACCAATCTGGCGGGCGAGAGCGGAAACTCGCTGGAAGTCACGGCGCGACCGGTGTCGCAGTCGCCCACCAATGTGAGTTGGGGGCTCGCTGGCGGTCAGTTGGAACTCTCCTGGCCCGCGGATCATCTGGGGTGGAGTTTGCAGACGCAGACGAATTCACTGAATGTCGGACTGGGTTCGAACTGGACGACCATTCCCGCTTCTGCCGCCACCAATCTGCTGTCGCTGCCAATTGATCCCGGTGTCGGCGGGGTGTTCTTCCGCCTGGTTTACCCATGAGAAAATTTTGCCTGTTCCTCGCTGGTATTTTGTTGGCCGGAACAACCATCGCCGCTGAATGGCAGTGGTCCGTGCCGGTGAAACCTGAAAAGCCGGAACGCGGGCCAGCGCGGGCGTGGCTGTGGATTCCGCCGAACTGCGAACGTGTGCGCGGCATCGTCGTGGCGCAGCACAACATGGAAGAGATTTCCATTTTGGAGAATCCCAAGTTCCGCGCTGCGCTGGCGGAGTTGAATTTCGCCGAGGTGTGGGTCGCGCCGTTCTTTGACCACACCTTCCGCTTCAACCAAGGAGCAGGCGAGACACTGGAGGATATGCTCAATCGGCTGGCGGACGAATCGGGTTACGCGGAATTGAAATACGTGCCGCTCGCGCCCATCGGACATTCTGCCGCCGCGAGTTGGCCCTACTATTTTGCCGCGTGGAAGCCGGAGCGGGCGCTTTGTGCGCTTTCGGTGAGCGGGCAATGGCCGTATTTCCGCCATCCGGATTTCGCGCCGGACATCTGGGGCGATCGCAACATTGATTTGGTGCCGAGCTTGGAATCGATGGGCGAATACGAAGGCGCGGATTCATTCTCTCGCGAAGGTTTGAAGCAACGCGCGGCACATCCCAAGATGCCGCTCTCGATGCTTGCGAATCCCGGGCAGGGTCATTTCGCCAGTAGTGATGTGAAGGCGGAGCAACTCGGCTTCTACCTGAAAAAATGTGTTCAATATCGAATGCCGAAAAATTGGGACGGCAAGTCCGCGCCGCAGTTGATTCCGATCGACCCGACCAAAACCGGTTGGCTCGCGGAAAAGTGGCGGCGGGATCAAGCGCCAACAGTCGCACCCGCGCCGGTGGACCAATATCAAGGCGACCCGAAAGAGGCGTTCTGGTTCTTCGACGAAGAGCACGCCAAGGTCACTGAGAAATATCAGGCGGCCTTTCGCGGGCTCAAACCGCAATTAGTTGGCTACGTCCAAGACGGCAAGTTGGTGGCGCAGAAGGAGAGTCATCTGCAGGTGGATCTCAAATTCCAGCCGCAGTCGGATGGCGTGACCTTCCGATTGACCGGTGGCTTTTACGACACCGTTCCCGCCGTCAGTTCCCGTCTATCAAATTGGACGCTCCTTCCGACGAACAGCCCGCTCGACCATGCGCGCAGCGGTGTCATCGCCATCGACCCAATCTCCGGGCCGGTCGTGAAGCTCTCGGCGGATACGTTTGCGTTCAGTTTGCAGAAGGAGACGTTGCAATACACGAACACGCGTGATTACGAGATCGTCCTTGCCGCAACGCATCCGGGCGACGCGCAATTCAAACCCGCCGTGCAACAGGCGCACATGTTCGTGCCAGCGCGCAATCGCTCAGGCGCACCGCAAACGATTACATTCCCCGCAATTCCAGATCAGCGGGCAGGCATGAAATCGCTGAAGCTGGAAGCCAACTCAACTTCCGGTCTGCCGGTGAAATATCTCGTTCGCGAAGGTCCGGCGGAGATTTCCGGTGATACCTTGGTGTTCACTCAGATTCCGCCGCGCGCAACATTTCCGGTGAAAGTCACGGTGATTGCATGGCAATACGGGCGCACCAGCGAACCCCGCGTGCAGACCGCTGAACCGGTGGAACACACGTTCTTTCTCCTAAAATAAAGATATGAAGCCGATACGAGGATTTATTTCCGTAGTCGCGTTGACATTCATCGCTGCGCGCGCGATCGCTGAACCGCAGAGCTTCACGCCGGGCGAACTCTGGCCCGATGACCGTGGAAAACAAATCCAGGCGCATGGCGGAGGAATCATCAAGCTAGGCGACACGTTTTATTGGTTCGGCGAGGATCGGACTAAGGAGAACGATCCCGAAAAGCGTTTCGTCGCTTGTTACTCCTCCACGAACCTCGCGCAATGGACGTTTCGCAACCAAGTATTGAAACTCGGTAACGTGGAGAACTTGCAACGTGGCTGGGTGGTGGAACGTCCCAAAGTTTACTTCAACGCGAAGACGAAAAAGTTCGTCATGTATTTCCATTTCGACGGCGCATTCCCGGGCGAGATGCCGGGCTATAACATCGCGCGGGTCGGGGTGGCGGTCTGCGACACCGTGGATGGCGATTACACCTTTCTGAAGAGCTTCCGCCCGCTGGGGCAGCAGAGTCGCGACATCGGGCAGTTCATTGATGATGACGGCACGGCTTACCTGATTTTCGAGGATCGCCCCCACGGTTTTCACATCGCACAACTGTCGGAAGACTATCTAAACGTTGAGAAAGATGTCTGCCTGGTGCGTGAGCATCTGGAGAGCGGGACGATTGTGCGTTACGAAGGGCTCTATTATTTCATCGGCTCGCAACTAACGAGCTGGGCGCCGAATCCAAACAAATTCGCCACGGCCAAATCGCTCGCCGGTCCGTGGTCTGAGTTCAAAGACATCGCGCCGCCGGAAACCAAGACGTATCAGTCGCAATCCACCTACCTTTTGAAAGTCGTCGGCACAAAGGCGACCACTGTGATTTACCTGGGCGACCAATGGAAGCCGCGGACGATCTGGGATTCGCGCTATCTCTGGATGCCGCTGGAGATCGGCAATGGCAATATGCGGCTTCCCGCGCCAGCGAAATGGTCGCTCGATATCAAAACCGGAGAAGCGCAGGTGTTAAGTGGGAACTGATTTTCCACCACAAAACCCAGGCGCGCTGATGAAGTCATTGAAAATATTTTCCAACTTCAATCACGCGATCATGGTGTCAGCGTTGACCGGTTGGTCTTCGTGCGTCGATGCGCAGACGAGTGCGAGCATCGTTGTCAACGGGCCGGGAAAACCGATCAGCCCCGATTTATTCGCGATTTTCTTCGAGGACATCAATTATGCAGCGGATGGCGGGCTTTGCGCCGAGTTGATCCAGATTCGCTCGTTTGCCGCGCGCCAAGTTTCCTATCCCGGTCTGTGTGGCAGGTTATCAGTGGGGTCGCGGTATCGATCCGAAAGTTACATCCGCCGGGCCAGTATTCCGAACCTTTAAAAATTTGTCTGCTCCGTGAACCGCTGGACCCATCGAATTTGCGTATGAATAAGAAACTCATCCTCGCGCTGGCGTGCCTGACTATCGGGTTTGGAGTCGTGGCCCCGGCTGAAACGGTCACGGTCTCCAACCTGACGCAGCTCGCTGCCGTCGCGGCGCGGGATGGGCACAACGTTAAACTTCTGCCCGGTGTTTATCGCATGGCGGATTATCTGACCGACGATGCGCTTGCGGAAATCCGCGCCGGCGTGGACCGCAAGCAAAGTCGCCCTCCCGTGCCAATGTTCGTCTTTCGTGGCAGCAACAATCGCTTCGACCTTTGGGAGGTGACCTTTGAGATTGATACCGCCCTCTATCGCAAGCTGCCGCAGGGCGGTTACACACGTTGTCTCATCATCGCCGGAACAAACAATTCCTTCGATGGCTTGAGCATCCGCAACGCAGGGCCGAATCAAGGCAGCGGCGGGAACATTATTTCGGTGGCCGGCGCGAGCAACCGACTCGAGAACGTAACACTGCACGTGCGCGGTTCATTTCCCTATGGCTATGGTGACTTGCTCGGGAAGGGCGGCCCGGATCTGGTGCGATTGCAGAAGCAAAGTGGGATTCAGATTCTGGGCACGGGCACGGTGTTGCGACGGTGTCGCGTGTTCAGCCGCGCCTTCGGGCATTGCTTTTACATCCAGGGCGGCACAGACATCTTGATCGAAGACTGCTACGCGGAAGGTGCGATGCGGGCGACGAGCGAGATGTTGCGCGATACGAACGGTCCGGCGTTCGAACTTGGCTTCAAGTCGGTGTATGAAAATCGCGATGGCCGTTACGTGATGACGCCGGGTTACATTAAGAGTCTGTCTGAGGATGGTTATCGCACGTATTCGACTGCGGGCCGGGTGCAGTTGATCAATTGCACTGCGGTCAATACGCGTGCTGGTTTTGAGATCGGCGCGCCGGATAACAGCCCCACGAAAACGCTCTTGCGGAACTGCGTGGCGCGCGGGTGCGAGCGGGCGTATCTGCTCGGCTCGCAAACCATCGTGCGGCAATGTCGCGGCGATGCCAAATACGGTCCGCTGCTCTATCTCCGTGGGGGGCGTGAATCCGATGTGGAACTCGAGTTGGACGGTGGCGCTTCGGATTACGCGGTTCACGCACTGGCGACGATTGCCGGGACAAACCACGTCGTTAAACTCACCGCCGCTCCCGGCGAAGCAAATTTTCCCGGCGCGCCGATCTTGTTTGGCTTTGGGATGCCAATGCACGCGGAGATGTCCAGCCCGATCAAGGCTGCGGCGGCGAATCATATCACTCTGATCAACGAAATCCCCAACGTCGCGGTCATCGCCAGCGGCGAATTGACCGATTGCACGGTCACCACGCCGGGGAAACAATTTCTCGACGCTGATTTGAAAAAATCGCCCGGCAACTGGGGCGTTGGTCCGATGGGGAAATGATTCAACATGAAACTGACACACAATCTGATCCGATCCGTGGCTGTTGGTGGGCTTTGGCTTTGTGCCTTCACCGTGCTGGGCCAACGCCAGCTAGACGCCAGTGGCAGCCTAATCGACACATTGATTCTTGGTGACTCCAACTCGGAGCGGGCGCACAGCTTGGCGCAGACGAACAGTGAGGTTATCCACGTGGGTTTGGGAGAGCCGGCGCGGCAGTTGTTGCCATTGAATCCTGTTTCGCACAATGGCGGATCAATCGCGTTCACGCTTCAAGTTGATCCGCAGCAGCAGAATTATTTCACCGTCAAACTTTGGGGCTCGGACTTCGGTCCGGATCGTGGGCGTTTGATTCTTTACATCAATGGCGAGCAAGTCGGTTACCGGCATGAAGGCGATCACGATGTGCTGAACCAATGCGATGAAGAGCCGATGTTCCTCGGTCGCTTCGTGTATCAGACCGTCGCCTTGCCGCCGATGCACACGCGGGGTCGGACGAACGTGACCTTGCGCATCACCGCGCTCGGCCCGATGTGGCCTTACGGGAATACTTTCGAGAAGAAGCAGAAGCTGTTCACAAATCCAAGTCGCGGCATTTACTGCGCTTACACGCACACCAGCGCACGCTTCGAGCTTCCGGCTGCCGAGAAACAGGGAAACGCCATCGTGCCGAAAACTCGTCCCGCTGGGCCGGGCGAAGAAATTCTGGCGGAGAGGAAGGCCACGGTGAACACGCGCTTGAAGCAATTGATATCGGATCGGAAGTCCATCACGAGCAACAGCAAGTCGGCACACGGCCAGATCCTTTTGCTGGCGGAGGCTTACAACACGCCGTGGACAGTGGCGTATCACAACCCGGAGGCCATCGCAGCCTTGGTCCGCTGGGGCGATGTGTTTCTGCGTCCGGGCGTGATCGGGCCGGAATGGATCGGTGCTGGGCCGCTCGGTGAGGCGATCATGCGGGTCGGCGTTGAACCGTTGCGGGCCGCGTTGGATGAGGAGATCGAAGTGCCGGCGAATTTTCCGTTCGTCCCAAAATGGCGGCGGCGCGAGCCGCTCGAAGAACCAGCCATCGAAGCCGCGAGCCCGGCCGCCAAAACGAAGCGACTGAAGCGGCGCGAAGCGTGGGCGATCATCCTGCGGGCGAGCGTGGATTGGAATCGCAAGAATGGCCGGCGTTTCTACACGAACCAGTCGATGATCGCGGACCATAACATTTATTCGGCAAATCGCGGGTTGCAACTGATCGCGCTGTCGAAAGCGTTGCCGGAACAGCAGGTGTTGCGTTATCTCTACGAAGCCGTGGGTTTGGCTCCGTGGCTCGGCAACGACACGGACGGCGGTAAAAGTACCCAGCCCTACGGCACGAACTATTTCCAGATCACTCGCAAGGGCCTGTCGCGCGAACTCGGCTGGGTTGGCACGTACGGCGAAACGATCCTCAAGTTCAACCGCGACATGGCGGAGTTGACCGGCGATGCGAAGCTCCGGCAACAACTGGAGCGGATTGCCCAAGCGCGGATGTATTTCCGTTATCCGACCGTTGATCCCGAGGGTTTCCGTCAGATGAAGCTGGCGAGTGAGATTGATAATCGCACCGCGCACTTTCCGTTGTCGCAGGGGACGTATGCCATCGCGAACATCCGCGAAGCGTGGTGGATGGAGTTGCCCGCGCTCTTGAAGGATGACGTGACCGTGGGTGCGGCGCAGCAATGTCTCGCAGACAACCAATACTTTCCGCGCCTCGCGTTGCGCGCCAAGGACAACGACACGCTCGGCATGATGCGCAACATTGATGAATACGCGGTCGTGAAAGCGCTGCCGCCCAGCAAGTATCGCCTGCCGATGAGCGACGGTCAGCCAGACTTTGTCTTCTCCGACGAAGAAAATGCCGTGCTTGCGTTGAAGCACGGGGAGCAACGGCTGTTTGTGAACTTCTATTACCGACAAGAATTTGGCGTGAGTGGCGTGACGCGGATTTTGGATCTCACGCCGACGACGATGCGAATCGCTTCGGTGTTGTCGCAATTCGAGGTGAATGCTTCTGGCGAACAATGGACGCGGCCTGACATCATCGACTTTGAGCGCAGCGGTGGCATACCGCCGCCGGGAGAGAAGATCCATCAAGCGTGGCGTGGGGAGAAGTTGCCGATTGCCAAACGCCCAGCGGATGCGACTCGCCCCGAATACGGCAAGTGGGGGCCATTCGTGGGCAAGGCGGCGTTTTACTCACTGCGCTACGGCGATTATCTCATCGCAATCAATACCACGACCGATCGAAGCTTTTCTCTGAATGCGTCCGGAGTTCCGGCTGAGGGAAAAGATTTGGTCTCCGGCCGGACCTTGAAGCTGAATGCGCCACTCGCAGTTGCGCCATTGAGCACAGTGGTGGTTTGGTCGGGAAAGGATGGTCGATGAAGTTATGCGGTTTCGCGCTCTTCGCGCTATCGCTGACCAATGGGTGGGCGCAAACCAATTTTGATTTCACGTCGGTCGAATCGCGCGTGGGCAATTGGGTGCAGCGCGGCTACTATCCCGGCGCGGCGGTGCTGATCGCCAAGGATAATCAGGTCTGTTACGAGAAATGCTTCGGCAGTTACCAGCCGGACACGGAAGTGTTCATCGCTTCCGCAGGAAAATGGCTCGCGGCGGCCACACTCATGACGCTTGTGGACGAAGGCAAGCTGTCACTCGACGATCATCCCTCGAAATTTCTGCCGGAGTTTCGCGGAGATGACAAGGATGCGGCCACGTTGCGGCAGATGCTGGCGCATACGTCCGGCTATCCGACGTATCAACCAACCGGAGCGCCGACCGACAACTATCAGACGCTCGCAGAATCGGTGAACCAGCTGTTGCCGTTGCCGCCAAGTTTCAAGGCGGGCGAGCGCTTTGATTACGGCGGGTTGGCGATGCAGGTGGCCGGGCGCATGGCGGAAGTTGCGACGGGCAAGGATTGGGAAACGCTTTTCCAGGAACGCATCGCCAAGCCGTGTCGCATGGCGCGAACGCATTTCACGCCGGTGGATTCCGGCGAGGGTCACTCTCCGATGCTCGGAGGTGGCGCACGCAGCACGATGCGCGATTACGCAAACTTTCTCGCGATGATTTTCAATGACGGTCGCTTCGACGGGCAACAAGTATTGTCCGTGAAAGCGATTCGCGAGATGCAGGCGGACCAGTTGCGCGGCGCGAAGCTGAGGCCGGACGCGAAGGAATTTGTCGAACGCGTGCGCGGCAATACGCACACCAGCATTTATGGGTTGGGCGAGTGGCGCGAGGAACTGGACGCCGCGGGGAATGCGACGTTGATCAGCAGTCCGAGCTGGGCTGGCGCGTATCCATGGATTGATAAGAAGGCCGGTGTTTATGGGGTGATCATCACCCACATTGACGTGACCAAGCCGAACCCGGAAAAGTTCTCCGGCTTTTATTCCAGCCCGGAGCTGGCCGAGTTGACCCGCGCCATTGTCAGCAAGCCCCCCAAGAGTTCTAAATGATTCAACACGAATTCATCGCCATCGACGAAGGCCACGCTACGCTGCTGCACGTCAACGAGCGCGACCAATCCAAGAACTGGATCGTGCCCATCGGTCAACCGGCGGCGCGCGACATGCAGCTCATCGGTGATGGCAAGGTCCTCATCGGCCATCACCATGGTTACAGCGAGTTCGACATCGCGTTGGGACGGTTGACGAAGGAGTTCAAGTCGTTGGAAGGCGTGACGGCGGTGCGTCGGCAGCCGAACGGTCACACGCTCATCGCTGGCGTGGATATCAAGCCGACGAAGGGTGTGGTGGCTTTGGAACTGGACGAAAACGACCAGGAAATCTCCCGCGTGGTTTTTCCCGGGGATTACGTCCGCCTGATTCGCCAGACGGAGCAGGGGACATATCTGATGTCTTGCAACGATCGTATTCGCGAAGGGCGTCCGGACGGAACGTATCTGCGCGAGTATCCGGTTGAGGGATTTTATCACGCTTGGAAATCGCTGCGCCTGCCGAATGGGAATTTGATTGTCACGGCGGGCTACGGTGCTTTTGTAGTGGAGCTTGATTCGAACGGGAAAATCATCCGCAAGTTCGGCGGCAAGGAGCAGATGCCGGAGCAGGTTCGTCCGTTCTTTTACGCCATGTTCCAGTTGCTGCCGAACGGGAACATCGTGCTGGCCACTGGCAAGGGCACGGTCCGGGCTTCGGGGATTCCGGTGTGCAGTTGCTGGAGTTCAACGCGGCGGGCGAGATGGTGTGGAATTGGAGTAAGTCGGAATTGATTTCGTCGCTGCAAGGTGTGCTGGTTCTGGATGGTGCGGAGCTGGGCCGGTTGCATGACGAAAGGCAAGGGTTGATGCAACCGATCTGAACGGGCTTTCCGCTCAGCTTTACAGGGAAACTGAAGACAGATTTTCATTTTCCACGTCGGTCTGACAGGGTTAAGGCATCCAATGCGATGAGGCAAACCGGTCATATATTTTGCGGAAACGGCGGGCGAAAATGAAGCTGCGGACCCTTGTGCTATGCGAAGATTGCTGGCATCCGGCTGACATGGTGCAGCGCGGACTGGCCGCCCTCGCGGAGCCGCGCTTCGACTTTCAGTTCGTCACGGAGGGCGACAAATGGTCGTCCGCACTGATGGCGGATAGCCAGGTGTTGATCGTCGCGAAGGCCAACCAACGCAATGCGACTGATCCGAGCCCGTGGCTGACGCCGCAAAATCAGGTGCAGCTGCGACAATTTGTCCGCCGCGGCGGCGGGCTGTTTGTCATCCATAGCGGGACGGCGGGTTATGGCGATCTGATCATGATGCGCGAAACCACTGGTGGCGTTTTTGCGCGCCATCCGGATCAGTGCCCAGTCACGGTCCGGCCCGTCGCCCCGCATATTTTGACTCGAGGTGTGCATCCGTTCACAACCCAGGACGAACAGTATTTCATGGTTTTGGACGATCTGCGCGCCGAGATTTTTCTGCATTCCAGTTCGGCGCATGGGGAGCAACCGGCGGGCTGGACGCGTACGGAAGGGCAGGGGCGGGTGTGCGTGTTGACGCCCGGCCACAATTCTGCGGTCTGGCTGCATCCCGAGTTTCAAAAGCTGCTGCGCAACGGATTGAACTGGGTGACGGCGGGCCATGGACATGACCAACACGATTTATAATCCCATCCTGCGCGGCTTCTTTCCCGATCCCAGCATCGTGCGCGTGGGGGCGGATTACTATATTGCGAACTCCACGTTTGAATGGTTTCCTGGTGTGCCGTTGCACCACTCGCGCGACTTGGTCAACTGGAAGTTCATCGGACACGTGCTTACGCGGCAGTCGCAGCTCGATCTTCGCGGCATTGCGGATTCGGGCGGCGTGTGGGCGCCGAGCATGAGTCATGCGGAGGGAAAGTTCTGGCTCGTTTACACCAACATCCGCACCTGTGGGATGGGGCGGCCTTTCAAAGATATTGGGATCTGCCTAACGACCGCCGCCGATCCGCGCGGTCCGTGGAGCGATCCCGTGACGTTGAACTCCATCGGGTTTGATCCGTCTCTGTTTCACGATGATGACGGTCGCAAATGGCTCGTGAACATGGAGTGGGATTTCCGAAAGGGTCGCTACCGCTTTGCTGGCATCGTCGTGCAGGAATACGATGCCGCGACGCAAAAACTCGTCGGTCCGCAAACGAAAATCCTGGAGAAGACCGGCATCCTCACAGAAGGGCCGAACCTCTACAAACACGACGGCTGGTATTATTTGATGCTGGCCGAGGGCGGCACGGGTTGGAATCACGGCATCTCCGCCGCTCGCTCGCGAAATATTCTCGGGCCATACGAGCTCGACCCTCAGCCGACTGTGCTGACCTCGCGCGAGGATCCGACGTTGCCTCTGCAAAAGGCGGGTCACGGCGAGATCGTCCAGACGCCGCAGGGCGAATGGTATCTGGTCCACTTGGCCAGTCGGCCGCTGAAGACGGGCGTGGGAAAAAATCTCGCATCACCGGACAAAACCGCCAGTGCTGCCGCGCACGTCGGCGACCGTTGTGTGCTGGGTCGCGAGACATGTTTGCAACGCGTTGAGTGGCGCGACGGGTGGTTGCGGTTGGTAGGTGGCGGGACGAAGCCGGAGGAAATCGTGCAGCTAACGAGTGTCCGCGAGGTCTTGGAGTGCGCCAGCCCTCTGGCGCTTTCCGGCAAACCGGCACGCAATCAAAGCGGCAGAGGGCTGCCGCAGTCCAAGACGCTGGCGCGTTCAACCCGCGATGACTTCGAATCGCCCGCGCTTGACGTGCGCTGGAGTTCGCTGCGCGTGCCCGTGGAAGAAACGTGGCTCTCGTTGAACGAACGTCCGGGCTGGCTGCGATTGCGTGGTCGTGATTCGACATTCTCGCTGTTTCAGCAAAGCCTCATTGCGCGGCGTGTGCAGCATTTTGATTTCGTGGCGGAGACGTGTTTGGAAATCGCGCCGGCACATTTCACGCAGATGGCCGGGCTGATTTGTTACTACGACACACGGCAGCATTTCTATCTGCGCGTGACGCATGATGAGACGCTCGGCAAGATTCTGGGTGTCGTCCTCACCGACGATGGTGCTTATGACGAGCTGGCTGCGAGTCAGTTTGCAATCAACGATTGGAAGCAAATCTTTCTTCGCGCCACTGTGACCGGTGTGAACCTTCAATTCAGTGCGTCGCCCGACGGCCAGTCGTGGCGCGACGTCGGTCCGGTGCTGGATTTTTCGAAGCTGTCGGATGATTACGGCAGCACGCTGCGCTTCACCGGTGCGATGATCGGTTTGTGTGCCCAAGATGTTGGCGGGACTTTTGCCATCGCGGACTTTGACTATTTTGAATATCAACCCTCGCAAGCATGATCACTGTTTTCGACTACATCATCATCGGCTTTTACCTCGCGTTCATGCTCGCGATCGGCGTGGTGTTCCGCAAGATGAGCAAGAACACCTCGGACTACTTTCGGGCGGGCGGGGCGATGCCGTGGTGGCTCACCGGTGCGAGCGCGTGGGTGTTCAGCTTCACCGCGTGGACGTTCACTGGCGCAGCGGCAAAAGTTTACGAATCGGGCTTGCTGGTTCTCTGCGTTTTTTACGCGACCATCCTGGCGCTGCTGGTCGCGATCACCGTGACCTGTCTGCGGTTTCGGCGCATGCGCGTCATCACGTGGATGGAAGCGGTCCGCCTCCGATATGGGCCGTTCACGGAGCAGTTCTACACCTGGATCAAGTTGCCGTTGCTGCTGTTTTTTGCGGGCGTCAGTCTGAATGCCATCGGCGTTTTCATGTCGGCGGTCTTCAACATCGAGATGAACGCCATGCTGATCATTCTCGGCATCGTCGTGACGGTGGTGGCGTTTGCCGGTGGCTCGTGGGCCGTGCTGGCAAGCGATTTTGTGCAGGCGTTTCTCATCATCACGATCACGATCTGCACCGCCATCATGACGCTGTCACATGATCAAATCGGTGGGGTGAGCGGGTTGATTCAGAAAGTTCCCGCCGCCCATTTCCGCTGGTCGGAACTGGCGCGACCCGAGTTGATCGTCGTCTGGGTCATCGCAACGTTGTGGTTGAAATTCTCCGACGAAAACAACATGGAGCGCGCCACGATGTATCTGATGACCCGCAGCGACCGCGACGCGCGCAAGATGGTTTTGATTCCGTTGATCGGCACGTTGATCGGTCCGCTCATCTGGTTCATTCCGTCGATGGCCGCGACGATTTTGCACCCAAATCTGGCTGCGGATTATCCGAACCTCAAGCAACCACACGAGGCGGCGTTCCTGTCCGTGGCCATGGACGTGATGCCGCACGGACTGCTGGGACTGTTGCTTTCGGCCATGCTGGGAGCCACGGTGACGAGCATGGATGCGGGCCTGAACAAAAACGTCGGCATCGCGATCCGCAGTCTTTACAAGCCCGTCTTCAAACCCGACGCCTCCGAGAAGCATCTGCTTGTTGCCGGGAAAATCTGCACCCTCATCTTTGGCGCGATCATCATTCTCGTGGCGCTGAAGGTAAATGAACTGCGTGCGACCAATCTCTTCGACTTCGTGAACCAGCTCGCGTCGTATCTGTTCATGCCGCTGGCGTTGCCGTTGATCTTCGGATTGTTCTATCAACGCACCCCCGGCTGGTCGGCGTGGAGCACGGGAGTGGTGGCGGGCCTTGCGTCGTGGTTGCTTGGCAAATACGTCACGCCCGAAGTTTTCCAGCAGTGGATGGGCTGGACGACACCGTTGAATGGCGACGAAAGGACTTATCTCAAGCTCGCGATCACGACATTGGGGGGCACGGTGATCATCGGCTCGGCGTGGTATTTCTTCACGAGCCTGTTCTAC
This sequence comes from Limisphaerales bacterium, assembly GCA_044225555.1. GTDB lineage: Bacteria > Verrucomicrobiota > Verrucomicrobiia > Limisphaerales > JADLHS01 > JADLHS01. The sequence continues at coordinate 105,543 of JBGAIM010000014.1, forward strand.
AAAGCCGCTCCCGCCGCCGAGCAGGAACGCGTCGCGAAGTTCTTCGAGAACCTGCGAACTCCCGTTGACGATAAGCCGACGGAAGGCGTGCAGACGGCAATTTACAAATTGCTGGGCGCGCTCTGCATGGTTTACGGCGGATTCATCCTATTGCTGATGGCAATCCCGAACAAGAGCAGTGGTCGTTTGCAATTTCTGTTTTGTGGCGGCGTGATGTTTGGCGTCGGCGCATTGTTATCTAAGAGCGGAAACCAGAGAGCGCGCGCGTCGTCGAAATCGCTGAGCTAAGAATGCCTTTATTCACCCAGAACTTTTTCCCCACAGTCATCAATTCATTATGGAAATCCGTTACTCACCAAACCCTGATCACTATCAATCGCTCAATACGCAACAACTTCGGGCCAAGTTCCTGCTCGAGAATCTTTTTTCACCCGGAAAACTGGAACTGGTTTACTCGGATGCGGACCGTGCGATTGTCGGTTCGGTCGTTCCGACAACCTCCGCCATGGAGCTTGTGGCCGAAGCTGAATTGCGTACGGCATATTTTTGCGAGCGGCGCGAGTTGGGGGTGTTGAATATCGGCGGAGCAGGCGAAGTCGCGGTGGACGGTAAATGCTATCCGATGGCGAAATTGGATTGCCTCTATGTCGGACGCGGCGCGCAGAGGATCTCCTTTTCCAGCAGTGATGCTAAGAACCCTGCGGCGTTGTTTCTATTGAGCTATCCAGCACACACGACATATCCGACTGTACACGCACATGTGAAGGATGCGGCCCCCGTCGAACTCGGCAGTGCAGGGGACGCGAACCGGCGGACCATTTACAAATATATCCATCCGGGCGGCATCAAGAGTTGCCAGCTCGTCATGGGCTTCACGAAGCTACACGACGGTGCGGTTTGGAACACGATGCCGCCGCATACCCACACACGGCGCTCGGAGATATATTTGTACTTTGATCTCGATGCGTCGCGTCGGGTAATGCATTTCATGGGCACGCCGCAGGAGACCCGACACATCGTAGTGGCGGATCGACAGGCGGTGATTTCGCCAAGTTGGAGCATCCACTGCGGGTGCGGCACGGGCGCTTACACGTTTTGCTGGGCGATGGGCGGCGAGAACCAGGCTTTTGAGGACATGGATGCTGTGCCGACGATCAGCTTGCGATAACCTCTCACCCAATTCATCCAATGATTCTCGAAAAATTCAAACTCGATGGAAAGGTGGCAATCGTTACCGGCGGCGGGCGCGGTTTGGGGCAGGCGGCGGCCATCGGTCTTGCTGAAGCAGGTGCGGATGTGGCGGTGGTCGGCTCGACGAGCACCGGAGCAACAGCCGCAAAAATTAGAAAACTTGGGCGCCGTGTTTTGGAGATTCAAGCGGACCTGCTGAAACGGGACAGTGTGCAAAAGATTCTGGATGCGGTCATCGCACAACTTGGCAGAGTGGACATCCTGGTCAATAACGCCGGCATCATCCGTCGTGCGTCGGTGCTGGAATTTTCGGAGCAGGATTGGGATGATGTCATCAAGGTCAATCAGGACGCGGTTTTCTTCTTGAGTCAGGCCGTTGCCCGCCAAATGGTGCAGCAGGGCCGAGGTGGAAAGATCATCAACATCGCTTCAATGCTTTCTTTTCAGGGTGGCATCCGCGTGCCTTCATACACTGCGTCCAAAAGTGCTGTGATCGGCCTGACAAAACTGTTTGCCAATGAGTTGGCCTCGCATCGTATTAATGTCAACGCCGTTGCTCCTGGTTACATGGTCACGGATAACACCGCACCGTTGCGCGCTGATGCGCACCGCAGCGCGGAAATTCTTGGTCGCATCCCCGCCGGGCGTTGGGGCGAACCGGAGGATTTACAGGGCGCATTGGTGTTTCTCGCTTCATCCGCTTCCGATTACGTGAACGGTTATACCATCGCGGTGGATGGCGGCTGGCTCGCGCGCTGAATAGCACTCATGAACCGGCCGGACCACAAATCATTTCGACCTGGCGAAGTCTGCCCGGACAACGGCATTCATATCAATGTGTATGGCACGTTGGTATTGCCGGTACAAGGCAAGCGCGACGCGTTCATCTTCATGGTAAATCGCTGGAATCCGGCGAACGTGATAGATGGTCGCTATGTCTGAATGCCGATCGAATTCAAGCATGGCGTGCCGATGAATTCCTGGAATGACGAGTGGGATTTAAGTTTTTTCGACAAGTGATATGAGCAAGCGCGGCATAAAGCATGTTCCATTTCTCAGCATCTGGTTCGGCAACTTCTTCGAGCCGTTCTATTCGGATTTCAAGGCCACACGCGATGGCATCGCCGACTGCGCGGCGCTCGGGTTCAACAGCCTCAATCTTGATTCCAAGGCGTGGGAAGATTTCTTCGCGCGGTATCGTGGTGGCCAGGCGAGCCAGTACGTGAAGATGCACGAGTTCATCATGGCCGAAGCGGCGAAGCGCGGCCTCGATTTCACGTGCCTCGCGCTCTATCTCTGCGGCGACAATCTCTATCCAAACATCCGCAGCGTGCCGCCGGTGCGCGGGGAAGAGCCGATGCGCCCGAACGGCCAGCTCATGGGCACTTACAAGTATTGGTCGCCCAAGGCGCAGGCCACGATGGTTGAACACGTGAAGGGTTTGCTGAAGCTTTACGGCAAAGGCATGCGCCGCACCGCTGACGGCAAGATCATCATGCAAACGATGTTCGAGCCGATTCCCAAGCCGAGCTTCGACGCCGAAGGGAAACAAAAATATCTCGCGTGGTTGGAGCAACGTTACGGCAGCGACATCGCCAAGCTGAATAAACGCTACGGGCTAAAAGCGAAATCCTTCGCGGCGCTGAAGCCCAATGAGTATTGGCTGCGGCCCGAGGAATTGAACTGGGTCGGTTGTGCGCGGCCGACGAAGGAAGATTTTGCGCAGCGCACGCCGGACTTCTGGCGCTGGTTCGACAACCAAACGCACCTCGCCGAAGTGTTGCAGGACTATCTCGCGACGATGCTGAAGCATTGGCGCGCGTTGGAGCAGCCGCTTTACGTCGAGCCGCTGCTGCATCAATGGGGCTATTTCTTCAATCCGCCCGGCGCGGTCGACTGGCAGACCGGTCAGCGCGCGCTCGACATCTACAAATGCGCGCAGCACGTGGACCGCGGGCTGTTCATTAGCGCGCCCCTCAACGCCGAAAATCGCGCCGACGCCTACGCGCTCAGCGTGGAAGGCTCGATCCAGCGCAACGCGAATGCGCATCGTCCGTTCACGGCGGGGCTGTATCTCGGTCGCCACGTCAACGGCGACATCTACCGCGTCGTGCCGCCGGCAGAAGCGCTGGCCACGCACATTGCGAACGGCGCGAAAGGTTTTCACATCTACGGTTACAGCGGGCTCGACGATGGCGGCGTGATGTTCAAGATGGACTCTGTGTTCAAGGAGTCGTTGCGAACCGGCAATGAATGGGCCGCCAAAGTTATTCCGCTGCTCGATTCGCCCCGCGCGAAGGAAGTCGCGATACTTTTCCCCGCGGAGATGAGCCTTTACGAGCCGCTGGAAGTGGACACCGAAGGTCGTCATCGCATGGATTTGCTCGGCTGGTATCAGCAATTCACCGACCTCGGCTGGCACGTGGACATCGTGCATCCCGATCAAGTTGTTACGGGTTGTCTGAAGGATTACAGACACCTCGTCATCCCGACGAACTCCCTCTACGACCTTGGCGATAACAAATCTCTGGAGGCAGCGGTGAAGCAATTCGTCAGTCGTGGCGGGAATGTCTTCCATGGTCCGCATTGCGAAGTAGCGAAGCGCGCCCTTGGCATCAAAGAGCAGGAGATAGAATTCGATTGCCTCGATTGGGACGAGGAGATCATCCCGCACGGCTGGAGCACGGTGGCGTTTCGGGGTGGCAAGGCCGTCGCAAAATACATTCAATCGCGCAAGTCAGGCATTGCCCAGGCCACACTCGGTGACGGCAGTGTCTATTCCTTCGGGTTTGAATACGGCTACGCGTATTGCCGCCGTACGATGCCGATTGTGCCGCCGCAATACGGCAAGCGCGAGATGCATCCCGTTGTGTTACTCACAAAAACACCGGTGGAAAAACTGGCGGGCATTTCACCGCTCTCGCCGATGAAGCCGATCAAAGGCGTGGAGTTTGCGCGTTTCGGAAAGAGGCTCGTATTGGTCAATCATCGTAGCAGTCCCGTGGGTATTGATGGAATCAGCACGGTGAGGGCGTATCACATGGTTTCTGGGCGTGGAAGTTATTTGGCCGGTCACTGTGGAGCTCTTTTTGATCTCGCGTAACAGCTTTGCAAGCTGATTCAGCTACTTAGTTTGTGGGTGATTTGTGCACCAGATCAGTGTGCTGACTGTCAGCAAAGGGGTTGGGAAAGTGCTGGGGCGGGTAGTGGTGGTGTAGTGCTTGACTCATCGGCAATATGGGACATTTTTGACACCGAAACGACGCTTGAGGCGACCGATTCCGACCTCCACCTCCAGAACACGCTCAGTATCCACCTACCACTCCCGCGCTACACCTGAACTGCAGCGTTGGCAAAAGGCTTCTTCTCGTAACTCCAGGGGAGTCGAACGTCGACTCACAAGCTAGCTTGGCAAGTCCGCTCCGGTCGATGTCACCGTGAGCTTGCCGTGTTTCACACCTTTGGCAGCAATCAACTCGTCCGCGATCTTCTTGATTTGCGTGGCTTTGCCGCGCACCACGAGAACTTCCAGGCAATTATGATGGTCCAGGTGGACGTGCATGGTTGAGACAATCACGTCATGATGATCGTGCTGAATTTCCGTCAGCGCTTCTTGAACGTGTTGGGTGTGATGGTCGTAAACGAGGGTGATTGTTCCGGCAATTTCGGCATTGCCGGTTTTCTGGCGATGCTCGACGAGTTGGGCGCGCATCATATCCGCGATGGCGGGGGAGCGGTTGTCGTAGCCTTTCTCCGCGACCATCTTGTCATAGTCGGTCAGGAGCTTCGGCGGAACCGAGACGCTAAAGCGCGTCACGGAAGAATTGTCTTCGGCCATGCGAAGACATCTTAAGCGAAATCCCGGCCGCGTCGAGTCTAACGCATCAGTGCGTGTGGGGGTGGCGGTGAAAGAGAATATGCGGCTTCTCCAGTCCGTGGGCGAGCATCAAGGCTTCATCGTTGAGCAGCTCCATGGTCAGGCCGTCAGCGACGACCACTCCACGGTCGAGCACGATGGAACGCCGGCAGAGTTCCACCACCATTTCCAAATCGTGTGTGGCGATGAGCTTCGTGCCCGGCAGTTGAAGGATCAGCGCCTTGAATTCCCGTCGTCCGCGCGGGTCGAGCTCGCTGGTCGGTTCATCCAGGACGAGCACGGCCGGATTGCAGGCAAGCACTCCCGCCACACAAACCCGGCGCTTTTCTCCGTGGCTCAAATGATGCGTGGCCCGGTGGCCAAAGTCGGGCAAACCCACCTGGAGCAAGGCCCGTTGAACTCGCTCCTTCACTTCGCGTGCTCCCAGTCCCAATTGCTGCGGGCCAAAGGCAACATCCTCGGCAACCGTGGGGCAGAACAATTGGTCGTCGGGGTCTTGAAACACCAAGCCTACCTGCCGGCGAATGCTCTCCAGGTTGTGACGCGTGACCGATTCACCAGCAATCTTCACCGATTCATTCCCACCGTGATCGTCAGGCAGGATGCCATTGAGATGCAGCAGTAGAGTGGATTTGCCTGAACCATTCGGGCCAAGCAGGCCGACGCATTCGCCCGCGCCGATGCGAAAACTCACGCCGCGCAACGCCTCAGTGCCGTCGTGGTAACGGTAGGTGAGATTTGCCAGCTCGATGGCCGGTGTCATTTGAACCCTCGCGCTGACATGGCTGCGTAAATTCGTTCCGCCCGTTCGGAGGCACGGATGAATAGTTGCCCCGCCACTGAGGCGATGACGGGCCAATGCCATCCTCGCCGTGCTGTGAAGGTGCGGCTGGCACGGGCGCGGCTCATCCGCTGCGTTTCTTCGACCAGCACAAAAAGGTAACGGTGCATCAAGGCAATGGTGGTGATGAGCAGCCCGGGGACGCGAACGCGTCGCAGCACCCGGAGCACCTCGCTGAAAGGCGTGGTGTTGGACATCAGAATCACGATGAGCAGGCAAATCGCGCTGCGGGCGACGAGCAGAGCCCAATGTGCTCTTTGCTCGGGGCGAAATGCGTTAAGCGCCACGACGCCGAGAACAAAGGGAGCGAGCAACAACAACCGTTTTAGCAGGAACATTGGCGGGATGCGGCTGAGAGCAGTGATGCCAACCAAAGTCGCAGCAATACTCAGATAATAGCCCACGACCGCTGGCGAAAGACTGACGGTCAGAATGATGAACAAAAGTCCCAGCCCCAATTTCAATTCTGCGGGCGCGCGATGAATGAGGGTATCGCGATGCTGATGCCGATGTTCGAGCAATTGGAACTTCATCGGGCGGGATGCGCCTCGGTTGCGGGGAGGTCACGCCGGGGAACAAGCACCCGCGCCAGCAGCAGGGCCAGGACAAACACGAACACTGCTCCCAAAGCGCCCGCCAGTGCGGTCGCCAAGGCGGGTGAGTGAATCCCCGGCAATACATACTCCGGCGCAAGAGCGGGCAGCGTCGGCTTCTCTACCGCGTGAGCGAAACCCAATCGTTCCGCCACCGAGTCGAGCCCATCCGGCCACGGGCAGGCGAATGGCGCGACGAACAACGCCAGTCCCACGGAAACCATCAAGCCCCAGCGAATGAACTCGCCCCAAGGACGGGCATCGCTAACGGTTTGTGCCGACTGCACCAAGTCGGGGCGCGTGCGCTGAATCGCGGCGAAAACCAGCGCGCTAATCAATCCTTCGCCCAAACCGATCAGCAAATGCACACTGGCCATCGCCGTGAAAGCGGCGCGCCATTCAACCTTTTCCGACCACGCCAGTTGCCCCGCACAACTGATCGAAGCCAGCACCGTGGACGCCCATGCGGCAAAGGCAACTGCGGTAATTTGACCGCGCGGGCCGGGTATCAGTTTTTGCACGGCTCGATAGATCAGCCAGCCGCCACCCGCTCCGACGATGGCCATGTTGAACACGTTCGCTCCCAGCGCGAGCACTCCGCCGTCCTGAAACAGGAAGCATTGCACGATCAAGACCGTTGTGACGACCACGATGGCTGCACTTGGGCCAAGCATGGCCGCCACCAGCACGCCGCCAATCAAATGGCCGGATGTGCCGGCGAGCACCGGAAAATTGAGCATCTGCGCCGCGAACAGAAACGCGGCGGAAAGTCCCAGCATCGGAATCTGGCGCGGTGGCAACGACTGCCGGACGCGTCTGAGCGCGAGACCCGCACCGACGGCAGCGAGAGCGGCTGTCGCGCCCGTCGTTTTCGCGTCCAGAAATCCATCTGGTATGTGCATGCCAGAATTAAACGCGTTCGGAGCGGAGGTCGCAAGATTAAAGGTAATACCGAAATGCACTTGAGTACTACTGTGAGGGCAGTCACACTCGTGACGCTGGACGTATTACTTTCGCGGAGCAGCAACAAGATTTCGTGCATCCGCCAAAGTCGCTCCTGCGTATGATTGAGATGATGCCAACAGACCGTTCCAATCAAGTTGAACGTAACGCGGCGCAGCTTGTTGCGGCTAATGCCCGGCAACTCGCCTTCACCCTGATTGAATTGCTGGTGGTCATCGCCATCATCGCCATTCTCGCCGCCCTGCTGTTACCTTCATTGAGTCAGGCCAAGGAACGGGGCAAGCGCATTGCCTGCGTCAGCAATCTCCGCCAGATCGGCATCGCCACGCAGCTCTACGCGGACGAAACAAAGTCCTACCCGCCAGCCTGGATTGATTCCACCTCGCGCTGGATGGATTTGATCAAAACTCAATTACCGAAGACTTCCGGTGTTTATCTCTGCCCATCCGACACCAAACGGATCGCCGTGACTTGGGACACCAACGTCTTTCTCAGTTACGGCATCAACACTTTCAACCTCTCAGGCAAGGACTACTGCTTTTGGTATGGCGTGAAGGCTGACAATGTCCGCCGACCGTCCAGCACCATCATCTACGCCGACTGCACGCCGGGAAAATACTACTGCGGTGGCGGCAGTTCCTTCACCAATCCCGTCGTGGACGTGGATTACCGCCACAGTAAAAAGAGCTTCGTCGCCGCCTATTGCGACGGCCACGTTGAAGTCAAAACTCTCTGCACCCAGGACGAATGGGATGCAGGCAAATGAAATTGAGCCATTCAATAAGCATCATGAAACTGAACACCCTGAAAATCCTCCTCTCGCTGACGACCGGATTGTTGCCACTCGCAGCCCACGCCGGCTTCTCGCTTCCGTCCGGTTCGGCCTCACCGGGCCACGGCATCAGCAACGTGCTATCCGGCAGCATCGCCAACGGTGCGCTCTATTGGCAGAGCACGACCAATTGGCTGAATACGGGCAATCCCATCACCACCTTCACCACTTATGCCGTCACGAATGACTATAGTCTTACCGCTTGTGATTCCATCGCGGTGGCGCGAATTGTCATGACGGTCTGGGGCGGCACAGCCAATTACATCAGCCAGATGACCGTGACGATCAATGGCACAAACCTTTCTGCCGCCAATCCGCTGGTCTTCGGCTCGACCACAGATGCGAATCCGGTCTTTAGTGCCACTAGCGCGAATGCTTACGGCTCGGGTTCTGGTGTCTGGCTCGTCACTTTGCCTGTGCCGTCGGAGATGCTGTTGAAGGATGGCACGCCCAACACCATCGTCGTCTCGCAAACCAGTCCCAACGGCTTTGACGGTCGTGTGCAACACGTCACGCTGCTGGTGGTTTACCAAAAGAGTAGTCTGGCCAATACCTTCGACTACTCAATTGCCGAGGGCGGTGGCGACATTTACAAAACTCCAACGGGTTCACAGGTTTCCCAGCGCACCGTCGCCTTCGACGCGGTAAATTCGATCGGTGCAACTGCCGCCAAACTGCAAGTTCTTTACACTTACGGCGACGCCCTCAACGATCGGCTCTATTTCAACGGCACGCAGTTCGGTGGCGACAACGTCGCGGATTGGAGCACGGCTGTGGTCAACAATGGTCCGTCCATCGTGAGCTTCGATGTGTTGAGCAGTCTGGTGGCGAGCAACACAGTCACGTTCTCATTGGGAGCGGACGTGCCCGCCACACCGGAAACCAGTCTTCGTCCGCAACTCGCCGCGCTCGCGGTGACCCGTCCGGCCAGCGTTCCGCTTCCGTCGCTCGCTATCAACAGCGGAGGTGTAATTGCTTGGACGACAAACAGCGTTGGTTTCTCGCTCGAATCCAATACCAATCTGGTCGGCGGCACTTGGGTTTCCGTCACGAACGTGCCGGTCGTCTCCGGCGAACAATTCAGCGTCACGGTGGGCCAGCCCGAAGCGCAACAGTTCTTCCGGCTTAAGAAATCCAACTGAGGCACGCCTTCTGAGAAATCATGCCCAAGCCAACACGCAACAAAACACGCCTATCGCAACCTGCCGGGGACATCAGTCGTTTCATCGAACATCACTACCGCCATTTCAACGCGGCTGCGTTGGTGGACGCCGCCAAGGCGTATCGTCAGCAACTTGACGATGGCAATCACATGATGATCACCCTGGCCGGGGCGATGAGCACGGCAGAACTCGGGCTCTCGCTTGCCGAGATGATCCGGCAGGACAAGGTGCAGATAATCTCCTGCACCGGCGCTAACCTGGAGGAGGATGTGTTCAATCTCGTTGCGCACAATTACTACGAGCGTGTGCCGAATTATCGGGAGTTGTCCCCGAAGGACGAGGAAAAGCTGCTTCAGCGCCATTTGAATCGGGTCACGGACACGTGCATTCCCGAACACGAAGCCATGCGCCGCATGGAAAAAGCCATGCTCGAAGTTTGGACATCAGCCGATAAAAAGGGCGAACGGTTCTTCCCGCACGAGTTCTTCTATCAGGTTCTGCTGAGTGGCAAATACGAGAAGTATTACCAGATTGATCCCCAGGACAGTTGGATGCTGGCTGCCGCCGAGAAAAATCTGCCCCTCATTGTTCCCGGCTGGGAAGATTCCACGCTCGGCAACATGTATGCCGCCGCCGTAATTCGTGGCGATGTGAAGAACGTTCACACTGTCCGCACGGGCATCGAATACATGCGGTGGTTGGCGGTGACGTATCAGCGCATCACGCGGCGGCGGGGTTTGGGTATGTTTCAAATCGGCGGCGGAATTGCCGGGGATTTTCCCATCTGCGTTGTGCCCATGCTTCATCAGGACCTCGGCCACAAAGTCCGGCTTTGGTCCTATTTCTGCCAGATCAGCGACTCCACAACGAGCTACGGCAGTTATTCCGGCGCAGTGCCCAATGAGAAAATCACCTGGGGTAAGCTCGGCAAAGATACGCCGAAGTTCATCATCGAATCCGACGCCACCATCGTCGCACCGCTCATTTTTGCGCATGTGCTTGGGTGGTGACGAAACGCATACATTTCTTACACTCTCCGGAAAATGACTGCCGTTGACCAACTCCGCGAACTGTTTCATCACATCGCCGCCTTCCTCGTGTGGCCGGTGCTCCTTGGTTTGCTCGCCCTGATGGCCGCCATGCTCATCGCTCTCGGCGGATTTTTCCGTGAAGCGTGGGATCGCCGATCCGGACGACGTGTCACGTTGGAGCGCGCCCAAAAGAAGCTTGATGAGATTGCCGCCACGCAATCCGGCGAGAGCTTGGACCTCAAGCTGGAAGAAAGTCTGCAAAACACCGAGCGTGAAGCCTGGCGGGCGCTCGGCCGGCTGCGGCTGGCGGTGCGCGTCGGCCCATCGCTGGGCTTGATGGGCACGCTGATTCCCATGGCTGATGCCTTGCAGGGCTTGGCCGATGGCAACCTGCCGGCGTTGGCCAGCAACATGGTTACCGCCTTCGCTGCCACCGTCATCGGCCTGACCATCAGCGTGGCCGCTTACCTGATTGCCGGGGCGCGGGAAAGCTGGGTGCGCGCCGACTCGCAGGCGCTCGCCTTCCATGCGGAGCGCGTGCTGCGCAAAGCCAACGGAAAGGTCTGAGCCATGCGCTTCGTTCATCGTCATCGCATTTCCGCCCACGGCCCTGCGCCGGGACACGACGAAGACCCGCTCGCGGGCATCGCCAATCTCTTCGACGTGAGCGTGGCCTTCATCGTCGCCTTGCTCATTGCGCTGTTCGCCCTGTTCTCGTCCGGCAAGTTGCTCGACAAGAATTCTAACGTCACGCTCGTGAAGCAGACGGAGAACGGCGACATGGAAATCATCACCAAGCAGGGCGCGCAGATCAAAGTCCAGAAGGTCACCGACAAAACGCTTTCCGGGCAAGGCACGCGCCTGGGCACAGCGTATCGCCTCGCCAATGGTCAGGTCGTCTATGTCCCGGACGACGAAACGAAGCCCAAATAAGCGTGCTGTGAGGTTCTGCGCTTCATTGCTTCTCTGGTTCGGTTGCCTACTCGCTACCCACGCAGCCGAGGTAAAGGTCGCGCTTCTGATTGGCGATTCTCAATCTGCTGCCGCCATCGGCGCAATCACCGAACTCCGTCTCGATGCCGCCTTGAGCAATGTGGTCGTCCGCGTTTATCCGCGCATCGAACTCACCGACAGCGACCGCCAGTTTGTCCGGGAGAGCGACATAATTGTGGGCTTCACCCGATATGGGGCATTGTTGCGGGCGCTTGCCCCGGAGCTTGGCGCGGCTTCGAAACGCGGCGCGTGGCTGGCGGGCGTCGGCACAACGACCGATCAGGAATATGCCGACCTTGGCTTCAAGCGGGATGCGGAACTTGCCGCCTATCTCGATGCGGGCGGTCAGGCCAATCTGGTCCAGCTCGTCCGCGCGGCCGTGGCGCGTCGTCACCAACCGGGATTGAAATTCCTGCCACCGTCGCTGTTCCCGGAGTTTGGCTTCTTTGATCCTGCCAGTCGTCGGGCCTTCGTCCAGTTTGACGATTACGCCAAAACCTATCTCGCTGCGAAAGCAAACGCCGCTGGCCGGCCTTGGGTGGGCGTTTACTTCTCCCGCGACAATGCCACCTCCGGCCAGACGGAGTTGCTCTCGGCTCTCGATGCCGCCATGCAAGCGCGCGGGTTCAACGTGCTGTTCGGCTTCGGCTATCCCAGCGACGTGGCCTTACCCAAGTTGTTCCTCGAGACGAATGGTCACGCCCGCGTCGAGGCGCTCGTCGGATTGACGCTCAAGATTGGCAACGTGCCGGACAAGCTTGCGCCGGTGCTCACCAAACTTGACGTGCCGGTGCTCAACGCGATTGCTTTGAACTCTCAAAGCCGGAGCGAATGGGAGCAGTCCGCCAGCGGTCTTGAATTCATCGAACGCTCGTGGCAGATCGGCGCGGCGGAACTGGCCGGTGCAGTCGCGCCCACCATCGTCGCCTCCAAGGATAAGCTCGTGGATGTGGCCACCGGGCAAGCCTACGTGATGACGATGCCGATTGCCGAGCGTATCGAGCGCTTGGCCGACCGCGTGCAGGCGTTTGTGCGGTTGCGGCAGGAATCGCCGACGAACAAGCACGTCGCTGTCATCTACTACAACTACCCGCCCGGCAAGGCGAGCATCGGCGCGTCCTACTTGAACGTCTTGCCGCAATCCCTGCTGCAAATCCTCGATCGCTTGCGGGCCGATGGCTACAACACCACTGGCGCTCCAACTAACGCCGACGACCTATTCACGACCATCCGCACCTTCGGCAACAACCCTTCTCCCGGAACAAATCTCCTCGCCGACCTCGATTTGCTCGCCCGTTCCGGCCGCGTGCCGCTGCTGCCGGTTGCCGAATATCGCCAGTGGTTCGATCAGTTGCCCGCGCCGTTGCGGATGCAGGTGCTTTTGAAATGGGGCGAGCCGGAGTTCAGCAACGTCATGGTCTGGCGCGATGCCGACCGCAACGCGTTCTTCGTGCTGCCGATTCTGCGCTGGGGCAACGTGCTCCTCGGCGCACAACCGACGCGCGGCTGGGATCAGGACATTGAGGCGGTTTATCACGACGTGAAGCTGCCGCCGCATCATCAATACCTCGCGTTCTATCTCTGGCTGCAAAAGAATTTCAAGGCCGACGCGATGGTTCACGTCGGCGCGCACGCCACGCACGAATGGCTGCCGGGCAAGGAAGTCGGCTTCACCGCAGCCGACACGGGCGAAGTCATCGTTGGCGCTGTGCCGCAGTTCTACCCGTTCATCGTGGATGACGTGGGCGAAGGTTTGCAGGCCAAACGCCGCGCGATGGCGGCCATCATCACGCATCTGCCGCCGCCGTTGGATCGCGCGAGTCTCAGTCCGGAATTGCGCGAGATCAACGGCATCATCAATGACTACCACGTCGGCAAAGAGAAGGGCTCGCTCGCCGGCGACGACCTACTGCGCGACCTGGCGCAACGCTGCGCGAAACACGGGTTGTTGCAGGACCTCTCCATCACCAATGCTCCCGGCGTGCTGTTGAATGAGGAGCAGATTGAGGAAATCGAGCATCACCTGAAGAAGATCGGCGAACGCATGACGCCGTTCGGGATGCACACGTTCGGCGTCGCACCCAGCGAAGCGCAACGCGCAGCGACGGCGGACGCAATTCTCTCGCTCGAACCGAATCTGTCACCGGAGGAATACGCCAAACGCAAAACGGATTTGATGACGCGCATTGAGGCTTCCGGCCGCGCGGAATTGGACGCGCTCTCGGCTGGACTTGCCGGCCGCTACATGCCTGCCGGGCCGGGCAACGATCCCATTCGCAATCCCGAAGCGCTGCCCACCGGAAAGAACTTCTACGGCTTCGATCCGGCGCGTTTACCATCAGTCGCCACGGTCGCGGCGGGTTCTCGGCTGGCCGCTGATTTGATCGAGTCCTACCGCCAGCGCCATGACGGCCAGTTTCCCGACCGGCTCGTGTTCAACTTGTGGGGCACAGAAACGAGCCGGCATGAAGGCGTGATGGAAGCGCAAATCCTCGCGCTCATGGGAGTGCGCCCCAAGTGGGACGCGCGCGGTCGCGTGCAAGGCGTCGAGTTGATTTCGCACGCGGAGTTGGGTCGCTCGCGGGTGGATGTGACAGTGATTCCCTCCGGATTGTATCGCGATTTGTTCCCGGTGCTGATGCAGCTCATTGACCAAGCGGTGAACTTGGTGAAGACCGACACCAGCGAAGGCAATCCACTGCTGCAAAACATCGCTACCGCTCGCGCGGAACTCGAAGCGCAAGGCATTGCCCCCGCCGATGCCGAGCGGTTGGCGTCGGTGCGTTTGTTCAGCGTGCCCTCCGGCGTCTATGGCACAGGACTGGAGCAAGCCATCCATCATCCCGATACGTGGAACGACAAACACGATGTCCCCACGGTGTATTTCAACCGCATGAGCCATCTGTTCGGCCAGGGCTTTTGGGGCACGCGTGCGCGTGGCGGCACAAACGGCGACCTTTCACCCACGGTGTTGAAACTCGCGCTCAAAGGTGCGAAGGGCGTGGTTCACAGCCGTTCCTCGAATGTTTATGGTGCAGTGGACAGCGACGATTTCTATCAATACCTCGGCGGCACGGCGATGGCCGTCCGCACGGTGAACGGCAAATCGGCAGACACACTGGTCGCGGATTTGAGCAATCCCAAGTCCGGCGAAACGATGACGCTGGAGCGTTACATGGGCCGCGAGATGCGGGCGCGTTATCTCAATCCGAAATGGATCGAGGCCATGCTCAAGGAAGGTTACGCCGGGGCGCGGATGATTCGCCAGGTGACGGACAATCTGTGGGGCTGGCAAGTCACCGTGCCCGAAGCCGTGGGTGATGCCAAGTGGCAGGAGATGTTCGAGGTCTATGTGCAGGACCGCAACCAGCTCGACATCCGCGAGAAATTCAAAGCCGCCGAGAACCTCGCTTCTTACAAGATGATGGTGGACCGGATGCTGACCGTCGTGGAGAAAGGATATTGGAAGCCTTCGCCGGAAACGCTGGCGCAATTGCGTCAGACGCAAAACGACCTTGCCCCCGCCGTCGCTACCGAGAACGCAACGATTGCCCAGCGCGCGGAATTGCACCCTGCTCCCGGGCCAACCCCTGCGCCTTCGACAAGTGCATCGTCTCCATCGGCCACCAAACCGCCCCACGTGGTCGTCAAGGGGCGCGTGCTGGAGGAAAAGCCAAGGACGGCCTCGCATTCAGCCGTATCAACGATCTGGTCGTTGCGAACACTCGGCGCGGGTGCAGTCGTCTGGACTTTAATGGCAATTGGCTGGAGGCGGGCGGGGCGCATTTATTCCGAAGGCAACCCCCTCCCAAAGGGTGGACCACACTTGTCGCGAGAGACGAAAAACGACAGACTCAAACTATGATTTTTCATACGATTCGTTCTCTTGCCGGGTTGCTCACCAATTTTGTCGGCAACAACGGCAAAGGCGAGGATATAGCAAAGGGTGGGCGACACTAAGTCGCTCCCCCTTTCTTTGTGCACCCGGCAGGGCGCACTGACTGGCTGGCGAAGAAATCTTGGCGAAGATCAAACGTGCCCGCGAACGCTTGAACGAAATAATTAAAGGGACTTAGTGGACACTACACTGGATCGGACCCGCCTCGGAGCAATAGAACCGGGGAGAACTCTCGCAATCTCCTTGAGTACGACCGAGCAACTAAGTGTGCCTCGGTACCAGACGGCAGCCGTCGATCATTTCGTTTGAATGAAGATCAGCTCCGATGCCCCCGCCATTTTCAGCCTCACGCCCAGCCCTTCATCCATCAGCTTCGCTCCGCTGGCTTGACTCCGCGATACCGATCCGTCCTCGGACCAGACCTCGTAGTCGGTGGTCCGAGCTAGTCCCTTCAGCTTAAACGAATGGCTCTCTTCGCCCGCCTTGGCTCCGCGAAACGCGAAAACGATTCCTTTGCCCGATTTGGAATCAAAGTATTGTATCCCATCCCAGCGCTCGTCGTCCGGTCGGGCCGAGATATGAAACAGCTCGCCCCGGTTGATCAACGGGCGAATCCATGACTTGTAGCGTTCAATTTGTTGCTTCGCGGCAGCGTGTTGTTCGACTGACCACGCGCCAGTGTCGCACATCAGCGTACACCAGCCCATCATGCCGCTCCGGAGCATGGTCTTGAACGTGGCCAGTGAGGAGCCAGGCCGGTTTTCGATGTAGCACTCGCACATGGAGGGTGGCAGCGGAAAACTGGCATCGTAAAATGCCCGCCGGTTGCTCAGGGGATCATAGGTGTCTGTGATGCTGATGTAATGTGTGCGCCGGACGATCCCAAAGTCCACCGTGCGCCCACCATTCACGCAGTCTTCAAACAGCAGCTGGGGATGGTCTTTTCGCACTCGATCGTACACTGAGTAATAACCCCGGGCGGCGTGATAGGCCACGTCCACGGTTGACGCGGTGTGCCCATGGTTGGTGCGGTCGCATTGGTCCACGATCATCACCTGGTCATGTTCGAGGAGATCGAGTTTGTAGTCGGTCACGATGCGCTGCAGTTCACCGAGACACCAGGCGCGGGCCTGTGGGTCACCCAGGCAGACGGTCGCGCCGGTGAAATCAGAGGGCTTCCAGGTTGCGGGGTAGTTGTGCGGGAACCAGTCGCGCTGGTTCGGGTTTGTCACCGCCAGGGTTTCCAGCGCGCGCGACTCGATCCCGCCCTGCGTCCAGCCCACCCAGAGTCCGAACAGCAGCCCCTTGCTGCGCGCGTAGTCACTCACGGGCGACAAGCCATTGGGGAACTTCTTAAGATTCGGATGCCAGTCGCCCACGGTGCGAAACCAGCCGGCATCAATGTGAAACAACTCGACGCCCAACGCAGCCGAATCGTCAATCATGTGCCGCGCGAGTGTTTCGTCCACCGCCATGCCACTGCCCCAACTATTGTTCACCACCAGGGGATAGCGCGCATCCGGCACGGGTGGACGCAGGTGCTCCGCCACAAAGCGGTGTAGCCGGTTCGCCCCGTCATCCACGTCGCCCCGGTAACAGCCGACAAATACCGTTGGGGTGACGAAACGCGCGCCGGGCTCCAATCGGCTGCGAAATGTGCGGTCTGAAGAATCCAACCCGGCCCGGATGCTCAATTGCAATGGTGTGCCAGCAGCGCTCACTTCAATGCCTACGCGTCCGCTGAATTCGATGCCCAGATAAACTCCCGCACGTCCGGTTGCATCCTGAATGGAGATCCAGGGTATCATCTCGGGAGACTCCGCGTAGGGAGTTGACCGACCCTTGAAATGGTAACCCTCAACGATGGGCTCGCGATGGGTGCCGGCATCCGAAGGCCGACCGCCACCTTTTTCCACCCACCAGTTTTCGAGGGAATGATCCGCCGGCGCTGACATTGTTAGCGCGAGGCTGGGCTGGAGCGGCACTTCAATGAGGCCACCGCTCCGGTTCACGATTTCGAAATGATGCTCGACCGGTCCCGGGCCGGGGCGGGCCTGCCAGATCGAAAGCAATTCCAGTGCGGGTTCGGAGGATGCGAAGCGCAGGGTGGTCTCGTCGGCAGTTTGGCTTACGGCACCGCCGGAAAACTTCCACCGCACCGGCTGGGAAGTGTTGTTTATGAAAACGTGATCCGGCAATGAAAACGGCGCGGCTTCCCGGATCCAATCTGGAGCGCCCCCGGTGGGAGACAGGGAAGTGATTGCCAGCTGCGAGGCGTTGACTGTCAGCGTTACGGCGGTATCGGCAGTCTTGAATGACCACCGCTCCTCCGCGTGCAGCAACGGCGTTATCGCCATGACGAAGCCGAATCTGACAATGGTGCGTATCATGACAGAGGCGCGTGACGCTGCTTGCGTTCGGGATAGCGTCCCGAGGCGGCGGATGATTCTTTTGCGTTCACGAGCAATGGTCGGCTTGCCTTCCGAAATCCGGTGGTTCGCGCGTTGACTGTATGCAATGACACAGGATCGGGTTGCGACCTTTTAGGCAGGCAATTACCGAGTGTCAACTCTGCTCTCCGGGCCGGGAAGTCATGATCTTATATGAGTCGTAACTGAGTGGGACCATTCATCCTCAATGACGACCACCGGCGGTTGCATAACGACCACAAAGCCCGGGTGTCGCCGCAGCCAAAATCTCCAATCACACGGGTGGTTTGGAAGTACTCATTCGGGCTCCGCCCAACAAACGGTTCTCAGTGACCGGGCGATGGTTGTCTCAAACCCGCCAGCCGAGATCTTCACTCGCACCTCCTTGGCAATCATCGCCCCGGTCAACTTGATCACCTTTGAAAAAACAGATCACATTTCAGGAGCCGAGTTCGCCATCACGCAGGCGGGAACTCTGCCGGCGGACGCCGCTTCCGGGTCTCCGGTGTCCTACAGTTTGACAACTCGCCCGGCCGGCGAGACATCCAATGGCCGGAAATTCGCCGCGGAAAGCTCCGGCCAGGTTTTTGGCGATCGATCTGGAAATGACATTTGACTTCGATTTCTGGCAGGCGACTTTCCTCGCGTGCGTAACGTTGTGAATCGTCAGCACCTGCTTTTGCTCTGGTTGTGCCTGGCCGTCGCGTCGAGTCCCGCCGCGGTGGACCGCAATGGAAATGGCATGAGCGACATTTGGGAGATGATTTATGGCGCAGGCGCCTTGCCGCCCAACGGTGACGCCGATGGTGACGGCTTTTCCAATCTCGAGGAAGCGCGCGCGGGCACGAATCCCTTCGTCGCCGCATCCTATCCCCGGTTGCAACTGGAACTGCTTTTTCCGGCCACGGCCCAACTGGCCTGGGACAGTTTCCCCGGCAAGCGCTATACGATTCAGTCGCGTCCGAGCCTGACGGGCGCGTGGTCGAACGAATTCCCGTTCATCGCCAGCGCCGCGTTTTCACTGACCAACTTTCCCGCGACCAATGGCGCCCGCTTCTTCCGCCTCGCAATTGACGATGTGGACAGCGACGGGGATGGGGTGGCGGATTACGAAGAACGCGCCCTGGGCTTCAACCCGGACACGCCCCGTACGGATCGCAATGATCAAACTGATTTCTACCGCATCACCAACGGCCTGAGCGCGGCGAGTGTGGTCACGGTTGCGGCGCTTGACCCGCTCCTGTTCGAGCGGTGGCCGGATCCGGGACTCGTTGCCATCCGGCGCAGCGGCGGACTGCTGCCGCTCACGGTCAACTTCACGCTCGGCGGCAGCGCGACCCCCGGGGCGGATTACATCGCAAGCGCGACCAATTCAATGCTGATTCCCGCCGGGGTGCGCGAAGTATGGCTGGAATTTTATCCGGTCGCCGATGCCAGCGACGGTGAAGCGGCCGAAACGATCACGGTTTCGCTGCAAGCCGGCCCGGGCTATTCCGTGGGCGCGAGTAACGCCGCCCAGCTTACGCTCGCAAACGAAACGCCGGCCAGCCCGCCCAACCTGAAATCCGCGGCGCGCTTTCTCGTTCAGGCGGCTTACGGACCGGATCTCGCGCCGGCCAACGGCACCCCACCCAATCTTGCCGAAGTCACCTCGCTGGGTTTCGCAGGCTGGATTGACGATCAGTTCACGCGGCCCCCGGGCTGGATTCAACCGTGGGTGGATTGGGCCACGACGAACGCCGATGACCTCCAGCTTTACGGCAACTGGAAGGAATTTTCCTGGTGGGCCCGCGCGATGGGCGCGCCCAAGCTGCGGCCGGATGCCCCGACCAATACCATCCCCGACCCGCTGCGCCAACGCGTCGCGTTCGCCTTGAGCGAAATTCTTGTCACCTCCGACCGCCCCGAGCAACTCGCCGTCGAACAGGCGGGCATGGCGAACTATTACGACCTCCTGGTGAAACACGCGTTCGGCAATTACCGCGAACTGCTCTACGACGTCGCCACGCATCCGGTCATGGGCATTTACCTCAGTCACCTCGGCAACCAAAAGCAGGTGCCGGGCAGCAACATTTTTCCCGATGAGAATTTCGCCCGTGAAATCATGCAGCTCTTCAGCATCGGGCTGTGGCAGTTGAATCCGGATGGCTCGCGCATCCTGGGCACGAACGGCCAGCCCCTCGCCACCTACAACAATGGCGACATCACCGAACTCGCGCGCGTGTTCACCGGCCTCGCATTCGGCAACAATGCGAACTTCGCGCTCTACCCGCGCGACTTCACCGTGCCGATGAAATGCTGGGATGAGTACCACGATTGCAACCCCAAGACGTTGCTCGGGGGATTGCAACTTCCCGCGCGCCCGCCCAGCCCGGGCAATACCGGGACCGCCGGCCTCGCGGATGTGAACGCCGCGGTCAGCAATCTTTTCGCGCACCCCAACACCGGGCCGTTCGTTGGCACGCGGCTGATCCAGCGTCTCGTCACCTCGAATCCCAGCCCCGGTTACGTCGCGCGCGTGGCGGCGGCCTTCGCGGACAATGGCAGTGGGGTGCGCGGGGACCTGAAAGCGGTGGTGAAGGCGATCCTACTGGACCCGGAGGCCCGCGACCCGGCGAGTTTGAGCCAGCCCGGCTGGGGCAAACTCCGCGAGCCGTTGTTGCGCGTGGTGAACTTCGCCCGCGCCTTCAATGCGGCCTCGACTTCCGGCCACTATGCGCTGGATCAGTTCACGCTCGACCACGGGCAGGACCCGCTGGATGCGCCGAGTGTTTTCAATTTCTTCCTGCCCACGCACAGTCCGCCCGGACCAATCACGCAGGCGGGCCTGGTCGCGCCGGAGTTTCAAATCATCAATGCGAGCAGTGCGGTCACGGGGCCGAATTATTTCTGGAACGCGATCCCCGGCGATCTCCATCGCTGGGGGCATGGCAATGCCGCGTATGTGGTGCGGTTGAATGTGACCAACGAACTTGGCCTGATCTGTCCCCCCGCCCAGATCAACGACGATGTTCCCGCCGGCCCGGCGGCGGATCCGGACGCGTTGCTGCGCCGGCTCGACCTCGCGCTGACGGGCGGAACGCTGTCGCCGCCGCAGTTCCAAATCCTTCGCGAGGCGATGCTGCGGGTCAGTCCCGGCACCTGGCAATGGCATCGCGAACGGTTGCGCCTGGCGATTTATTTGATTGTGACTTCACCGGATTTCAACGTGCTGCGCTGAATCAATATGAAACCTGCCACGCCCCTTTCCCGCCGCCGCTTTCTGCGGCAGGCCGGCTGCGCCGGGATGAGCGCGCTGCCGCTGCTGAACACGCTGCTGAATCTCCGGTTGATGGAGGGCCTGGCGGCCGCCGACACGCCACCCGCCACGGGCGAATACCGCGCGCTCGTCTGCCTCCTGCTCGCCGGCGGCAATGATTCGTTCAATGTGCTCGTGCCCCGCGAGGCCTCCGCGTACGCCACCTACCAAACCGCGCGCTCGAATCTGGCGCTCCCGCCCGCGCAGCTCCTCAACATCAATCCCATTGGACTGCCGCAGTTCGGCGTGCATTACCTGATGCCGGAGCTGGCGAACCTGTTCGAGACCGGCAAGGCGGCGTTCATTGCGAACGTCGGCTCACTGATTGAGCCGGTGCAGAATCGCACGCAAGTCTCCCAAAATCTGAAGCGGCTGCCGCTGGGGCTTTATTCGCACTCCGACCAGATCGAACAGTGGCAGACGAGCATTCCCCATGCGCGCAGTGGCATCGGCTGGGGCGGACGCATGGCCGATTTGCTGAAGGACCTGAACCCGAACCAGACGGTGCCGATGAACATCTCGCTCGACGGGAGCAACGTGTTCCAAACCGGCGACACCGTCGCGGAATACTCCATCACGCCGGATGGCGCGGTGGGCCTGAGCGGCTACGATGCGGGCTGGCAGCAGTATCAGGATTTGCAGAATGCGGTGAGTTCCGCCGTGGACAGCCAGCTCACGCAGCAATACAGCAACCTGCTGGCGCAGACCTTCAATGGGCGCAAGAAGCAGGCGCTCGACGCCTACCAGATTTTCGCCGGCGCCACCGCGCCCGCGTTGCCGAGCGGCGTGACGTTTCCGGGCACCTATCTCGGCGCGCGGTTGCACATGATCGCCAAGGCCATTCAAGGGCGTGCCGCCGTGGGAGCGACGCGCCAGACGTTTTTCATCCAATGGGGGGGCTGGGATCATCACAGCGACGTGCTCGAGAATCAGGCCGCGATGCTCCCACAAGTGAGCGCCGCCGTCGGCGCGTTCTACAATGCCCTGGTGGCGCTCGGCATCCAGAACCAGGTCACGCTCTTCACCATTTCCGATTTTGGCCGCACGTTGACGAGCAACAGCCGCGGCTCGGACCACGCGTGGGGTGGGAATCATTTTGTGGTCGGCGGCGCGGTGGCGGGCAGAAAGATTTATGGCGCGTATCCCGCACTCAACCTGAATCCCGAGAGCGGCCCGGAAGTGAACCCGCTCGACACCGGCCGCGGACGATTCATTCCCACGACCAGTTGCGACCAGTTCTTCGCCGAACTCGCGTTGTGGCTGGGCGTGAGCAAAAGCAACCTGCCGCTCATTTTTCCCAACCTCGGAAACTTCTACGCAGCGAACAGCGCGGCCCCGCCCCTGGGATTTTTGCTGTAGGCCGGACCCGCCAGAACCAACCGGCGGGGCAGGGGGGGCGCCGCCCAACCCCGAGCCCGGGGTGGACGTCGCGGCGGAGAGTTGTGCCGGCCGCGGGGGCGGGTGGTTCAGCGGGCGCGCTCCTTGACGAAATCAATGTCGGCGCGGACCTGGGGCACGCTGTCCTTCCAGTCGTTCTCGTGTTCGATCGAGATGTGGCCATCGAATTTCTGCCGTTTCAACTCCTCGAGACAGGCGGCCACGTCCACCACGCCCTGGCCGGCGACGACGACGGGCGCATTGCCGAACGCCGCCTTGTCCTTGAGATGCACGCTGACGATGCGGCCATCGAGAATGCGCAGGCATTCGACGGGCTTGAGATTGGAAGTGCACCAATGACCGAGGTCCGCACAGGCGCCCACGCGAGGATCGCGGCTTTCCACCACGCCCAGGATGTACAGGGGATGCCACACTTTGTAGCGGGGATTGCTCATGGCGCCACCGTGCTCATGGAACGCGACCTTGATGTCGAATTCCCGGGCGCCGGCCTCCCACGCGACGATCTGTTCGGTGGCCTCCGTGCAGACGGAGTAAAGCTCGAGCTTCTTGGCGAAGGTCATGATCGCGCGCACTTCCTCCGCGTTCTTCGCGCCGACGACGCCGTAATTGACCGGGCGGACGCCCAGGCGCGTGCATTCGGCTTTGAGTTCCGCCAGCGCTTCGGCGGACATGCTGTGCCCCACCTTGTCCGGCGAACCGGGCTTGAGGGTCTGGCCCGGGTAGAATTCGATCAGGTTGCCACCAGCCTCCTTGGTTTTGGCAATGGCCTCGAAGGCGGTGAATTCCTTGAACGTGTAGGCCTGCACGCCGACATACCAGCCGTTTTGTCGCAGGTTCTCGGGGATGGGGTCGGCCGGGAGGTTGGTGGCCAGCGCCAAGGCGAAGACGGAGAGACTGAGAATAGTTTTCATGGCGGAAGGTTACCGGTCAAACTCGCGGCGGCAAATCTCTTTCGAGTCGGATAAGCCGCAGGTGCAGACCCTTGAAGGCGCAGTGAGCGCCAGCAACACCGCCGATCAGCCCCATGCGATCAAGCCAACGACCGTGGCCTGGAAACATCGGCTCCACGCCGGCGAGACGACCGTGACGTTCCCGGCGCATACCTTCACGGTCATCCGTTTGTGAGGCCGCGGGCGGTTCGCTCGGCCGGCGGATTCCGGGAGCTCCCTACTTCACCGGTTGCAACGGTCGCGGCCGGATGGCGGGTTTCGCCGGCAGGTCGCGCGGATCCTTGGCAATCTCCTTGAGCAGGTGATCAATTGCGTAGTCCAGTTGAAGATCTTTGCCGTTGAGCAGTCCGTCCGGGTTCAAGTCCAGTTGAACATCGGGGTCCACGCCGTGGCCTTCGATGATGAAGTCTTTCCCGCGCATATCCCAGCCGCCAAACTCGGGTTCGGTCATCATGCCGCCATCGCGGAAGGGTTTGTCACCGCGAATGCCGACCCAGCCGCCCCACGTCCGTGTGCCAATCACCGGCCCGAGCTGGTATTCCTTGAAGCCGAGCGCAAACGTTTCGCAGTCGCTGCCGCCCTGGCGATTGATCAGCGCGGCCATATAGCCGTGAAACGCGCGGGCGGGCACGGTGTCAATGTTGCCGTAACGCGTGCCGCCGACCGCGAGCAGCTTGCGGTCAAGATGCGCCAGAATCATCGGCGCGACGAAACCGCCGTGATTCCAGCGGTCATCCATGATCAAGCCCCGCTTGCGCGCCTGCCACGGGTAGTCCCGCGCAAACTGGCGCAGACCCAGCTCGCCCATGTCGTAAAGATGGATGTAGCCGATCTGGCCGTTGCTTTTCTTGTCCACGTATTCGCGCATTTCCCGAATCCACGACACATAACGCACGCGCGTGTCGTCGGCGATGGTCCTCACGACGATGCGGCGCGCGCCTTCGAGCTTGGGTGAATCATTGATGGATAATTCGACTTCCTGTTTGGCGCGATTGGCCAGGCGGCGGAGGTAATCCTCGCCTTTGGTGAGCGGTTTGCCGTCAATCGCCACGAGCCATTGACCCGGCTTCACCTTCAAGTCGGCGCGGGCGAGCGGTGACGACCAGTCCGGCATCGGGTAGTCACCGCGATAAATTTTCTGGATCTGCCAGAAGCCAGTGGACGGGTCGTATTTCAGATCCGCACCCAGCATGCCGGTGCCAACGGGCTTGCCGCGCCGGACGTCACCTCCGTTGTGGTAGGCATGGCCCACGTTCAACTCGCCAAACATTTCGCCGAGCATGTCGGCCAGATCGTCGCGGGAGGAAATGCGGTCGGCCAGCGGGCCGTATTGCTTCCAGACACCGTCCCAATCCACGCCATGCATTTTCACGTCGTAGAAGAAATCGCGCTGCCGCCGCCACGCCTCATGCAACATCTGTTTCCATTCCTCGCGCGGATTGATCCGGATCGTCCAGCCGGAAAGATCAATCTTGGCCTCCTTGGCCTCGTCATCTTTCGGAGCGGCGGTGGCGCCGGCTTCGATGCGCAGGAAACCGTCCTTGTTTTGGTACACGAGTACTTTCCCGTTCCCGGAAATTTCATAAGCCAGCACGCCATCCGTGACGGTGGAAAGCTTTTCCTTTTCGAGGTCATAGGTTTGGAGTTCGCCAGCGGGTGCTTCGTCTTCTCCTTCCGGTTCAAAGGGCATCATTCCCCGGTTCTCCAGCTTGAGCCAGTGAAGCTTGCCTTCGATGGCGCGGAGACTGGTGTAGTAACCTGGCGCCACCGGCACCGTGACAAAGCGCCCGGCCAATCCAGCGAAATCAATCTTGATGGGCTCGACCTTTTCCTCCTTCTTCTTGTCGTTGCTCTTGTCGTCGTCTTTCTTATCGCCGTCCTTTTTGTCCTCGTCCTTCTTGTCGTCCGGCTTGACGGGATCGGTGTCTCCCCGCGGCGCGAACGGCAGCGCGCCATCGGCCTGCAACGCCACCACGCAGGGTAGGGTTGAAGCCGAACTCACGGTGAACCGTGCCTCGAAGCGGTCGAGCACGGGATTGATGTAACGCTCGGAAAGATAGTAGAGGTATTTGCCTTTCGGATCCCAAGCCGGCGAAGTGGAATCGTAAGCCGGGTCGCTCACCTCATGCCGCGATTTGTCGGTGCTATCCCAGATACGCACCTGGCTGAACAAACTCGGCAACGCGGTATCGTAGGCGAGATAGCGGCTGTCCGGCGACCAGGCGAAGCGCGTGATCTCCCAGTCGCCGCGATCCACTTCGACGGTTTGGGCTGACCCGACGTCGGTAACATAAAGCCGATACTTCTCGTCACTCCAGGCGAGCTTCTTGCCATCCGGGGAGTAAACCGCACCGTAGTGCCAGCCGGGCGGCGTGTTGCCGAGTTGCTTCGGCTCGCCCGAGGCATCGGCAAGATGAACCAAGAGCTGTTCCTCGCCGTTCACCTCTGTCCAGGTGACGAGATTCGTGCCGTTCGGAGCGAACGCGGGAAACTTGGTCCGCGCCGAACTGCTCTCGGTGACACGGCGGATGAGACCTTTCTTCTTTGTTCTGGCTACGAAGACGTCGCCGCGCGCTTCGAGAGCGATGCGTTCGCCGTCCTTCGAGAGCGCCCAGGCGCGCAAGGTGGTTTTGGGGTCCACGAATTTTTCCCGCACTTGCAGGCGATCGCTTGGAAGCTGGATCTTGACCTGCTCGTTCTTGCCGCTGGCGAGGTCGTAAAGCCAGAGGTCCATCTTGTGTTGATAAACGATCTTGCCGTCGCCCATCGCCGGCCAGCGCACGTCGTAATCGTCAAAGTTGGTCAGGCGCTTTACATCGCTGCCGTCGGGTTTCATGGAGGCGAGATTCGGGCGACCCCAGCGGTCCGTGACAAAGTAAATCCGTCCGTCCGCCGCCCACATCGGGAACGCATCCTTGCCGTCATATTTCGTCACCTCGGTGGCAGCGACCGGATCGAGGGTGCCGACATAGATATCCTCGGCTTCGCCGCCCTGGTAGCGTTTCCAATTGTGGAACTCCAAGCCGATCTTTTGAAACGCCACCCGTTTGCCGCCCGGCTCAAAGGAAATCCACGCCGCCGGTTCGAGCGGAATCATTTCCGGGATGCCGCCCGTGGGTGCCACCGTGTAAATGCGATTGTCGTTGTGCGGCGTGTCACGACGGCTGCGAAAGAGGATCTTGCCGTCCGCCGTCCAGCCGAGCGCTTGATCCGGGGCGGGATGAAACGTGAGCCGCACCGGTTCGCCGCCGTTGGCAGACATCACATAAACATCATCGTTGCCTTCGTATTGCGCGGTGAAAGCGATCAGTTTTCCATCCGGCGAAAGCTTGGGAAATTTTTCCTCGCCCTCGTAGGCCGTCAGGCGAATGGCCGTGCCGCCGGTGGCCGGAACTTTCCAAAGGTCCCCTTCGGAGGCGAACACGATTTGCCCCTGGCCGAGGGCAGGGTAGCGGTAGAAACCGTCGGGCAAGGAATCTGCCGCGTGGAGTGAAAAGTTCGCCACGGCGGTGAAAAGCAGGGCGGCAATGAACTGGCGCATAGGATTAGGGTTGGGTTGGGCTGTCGTTCCGACGTGCGGTCATGATGCCAGTGAACGCGGGGCGGCCAAGCGAAAAGGTGGGGAAACAAAAAGTTCTCCGCACCCGGTGACCCGTCCCCCCCGGCCCCTCAAGCCGCCGGCCGTGCGCGTCCCGACCCGCTAATGAGTCATCAGGTAAAAGATGATATTGATGCCCAGGGGATAGGCGATCTTTTCGGAGAAGCGATTGAAATAGAAATCGTTTTCCCCCTCCCGCTCCCAGCCGTCGCTCACGTCGCTGTCGTGAATCGCCAGAACCTGGATGCGTCCCCGGGCATCACACAGCGCCCGGACATGCATCTCCTCGGATCCCGCACCGCGAAAAAAACGGTGGGGCGAGGATTGCGGATCATCCGGATCAAAGTCTTCGTTCCAGAATTGCATGGTCGGGACGCGCAACCGGTGCATCGGTCCCCGCAGATCAAAGACACAACTAAAGAGGGCATGGTCCGTGGTCAACTCCGTCCAGGACTGGCCGGGCAGAACCCGCGCCAGCTGGCCGGCGAACCCCTCCCATTCCCGCGTGCTCCAAAAATCATTCACGAACAGCGCGCCCCCGCTCGCGAGGTAGGAGCGCAGCGCCGCGATTTCCGGATCGCTCAACTGCAGGTAACCCGCATGTTCCAGATAGACCAGCGGGTAGTCGAAGAGCGCCGGATCAGTGAGTTTCAACACGCGCCCATCGGGATCGGTCCGGATCGAAGTCAGTTGTTGCAGGCGATAGGAGAGGTTCAAATCGGCATCGGGATAATCCACCCACCAACCGAGCCGGTCGCCGAATCCCCGGCGCGGACCGGACGAGGAGTCGGATTGAAAGATGACCCGGGCGAACGTGAAAACATCCTGATCGAAGCCGGGGGCATTGGTCCATTGCGGCGTATCGGCACTGTGGGACACCGTCTCGCGGGCGGTGCGGACCGTGTCCTCGTCAATCACCGCACCGCCTTCGATGCGGACGTAACGATGGCCCCCCGCGGGACGCGCGCCCGATCCCGCTGGAAACTGCGCCCAGCAGATGCCGGCGGTCAGGGCGGCGGCCGCCAATAAGCAACCGGGCGTTTGCTTCGTCATCATCGCAAGATCAACGGTGCGCCATCTTAGCTTGGATTGCCACGTTTTGAAATGGAGGCGGGACGATATTTTGGGACCACGCGGGTTGCTTGGGCCGCCCGCCAGACTGAAGCGCCCCCGGGCAATTGAGAACAAAACCCAATCGGCGAAGTGTCGCCGAGCCCGCGTTCGCGACAACACCCTGCGCTGCCCCAGCGACTTACAGGATTTGGGTGGCCGGCCACGCGCGCTCAAGGTGGGAATAGAACATGCTTTTTCACGCTGGCATGAGGATGGAACTTGTTAGCGAGATTAGCGGCCGAAAGTACTACCTGCGGCCGCAGGAGTTTGGCCTGGTGTTGCACCTGGCCCGGCTGGAAGGCTGGCAGCCGGAACGCGGGTCCAATCAGTGGGCCACGGACTCCGCCGAGACGGCGATTCTGCTCCCGCACTTCGGCCCCTACATGCCCGGACGAATCTCGCGAGTGGATGCGGAGGGATTGCGGATTGCCCTGACCCGGGCGATGGCGACGGGCACCGTGGCTGCGGAAGGCACCGTGCAAACCGGCGCGACCACCTTGCTGCAGTTGGTTCGGGAGGGCGCCTTCCGGGTCAGTCTAGGCACGTCCAAAACGTCCGAGCCGGAGCCGGTCATCGGGGAAGTGTCCGCGTGATCCTCTGGAGTTCAAGAGATAATTCAAGCGCCGCCCGGAAGCATTTCGCTACCCCCACCGGACGGTCTCTCGCATAAACTGATTCAGCATCCCGGAATCTTCCGAGTCCGGGAACGTTGAACGAAAATTTGCGCGCACCCGGCCGGCGCTCACCGCCCTCACGCGAATCTTCCCTCCCTGGTCACCGGCGCGCACGATCAGCATCGCCTTGCCGTAAAACAGCGCGACGTGATCGGTGACGAACTCGGCCGGATAATGGTGATCGCCGTTGCCGACGCCCGCGATGGCGGCGGGGCCGGTCACGGTGAACTGGACGTCATTCATCGCCAGCGGACAGGGGTTGCCGTCCTGGTCCAGCGCTTCCACCAGCACGTAGCTGAGATCCTCGCCGTCGGCCTTGAGGGCGGTGCGATCCGCGGTCAGCCGCAACCTGGCCGGCTCGCCGGCGGTGCGCATGATGGCGCTGCCCAGTTTGCGCCCGTTCCGGTAGGCCACGGCCTTCAATTCGCCGGGTCGGTAGGGTACTTCGAGCCAGCGCAAGGCGTAACGGTCGCGGATCACTTCGGCGTTCGGGTTTTTCGTCCGCTTGCCAAGCGATTTGCCGTTGAGAAACAGTTCCGCGGAATCTCCACTGGTATAAACATAGACCGGAGTATTTTTGCCCACGCGCTCCGGCCAGTTCCAGTGCGGCAGAATGTGGATGGTCTGCTTCTCGGGCGCCCAATGGCTGCGATAGAGATAGAACCGGTCCTTGGGAATCCCCACGAGGTCCACGATGCCGAACGAACTGATGCGTGATTCTTCGGCCTTGGCCAGCTGGCGCTTCGTGAAGTGGCCCCAGCCCTCCGCGACAAAGGGCACTGGCTCGCCGATATAATCGAAGCCGGTCCAGACAAACTCGCCTGCCACAAAACGGTCACGCTCCATCAACGCGAACTCGACATCGGCGGGATCGGAATAGTACGCGGAATTGTGGTCGTAGGAACTGATGCGGGCGGTGGCCGGGTAGTCGTCCTTCTTCGCGGGCATCGGGAAATCGTCATAGTAACCGCGCGTGCTGTAGGCGGAGGCGGACTCGGTGTAAACGATCGGGAGGTTCGGCCATTTCTTGCGTGAATCGGCGTAGCGCGCGGCGTAGTTCCAGCCGGTGACATCGAGCGGCGCGTCGAGCTCGGTCGTCGAGGACCATGGCACGCAATGCGCCAGGCCGACCGGGCGCGTGGGGTCCAGCGCCTTCATGAGCCCGACCATGGTTTTCAACAAGCCGACCGAGTCCGGAATCTTCAGTCCCTCCAGGTCGAAGATTTCATTGCCCACGCTCCATGCCACCACCGAGGGATGGTTGCGGTCGCGGCGGACGAAATTGGTGTATTGCTTCCGGCCGTGCTCGGGAATCGAGACGCCCTTCGGCAGGGTGGCGGTGCCATCCCATTTGTCGAAGCACTCGTCCCAGACCACCATCCCCAGGCGGTCGCACAGGTCGAGCAACTCGGGCGCGGGCGGATTGTGGCTGGTGCGGATCGCGTTCACACCCATGTCCTGCATGATCTGCAATTCGCGCTCCATAGCGCGCCGGTTGAACGCCATGCCGAGCGGGCCGAGATCCGAATGCAGGCAGACGCCGTATAACTGCACGCGCCGGCCGTTGAGGTGAAAGCCGTCGTTGGCGGTGAAGGCAAAGGTGCGCAGGCCGAAGGGAGTCTCGGTTGCGTCCACCAGCTTGCCGGCGACGAAGACGCGGGTGACCGCGGTGTAAAGCTGGGGGGTCTTGAGGTCCCAGAGCTGCGGTTTACCGATGGTGATGGTCGCCACGCCCGGTTGGGCGCCGTGGGCCGGCACGGAAAAGCCCATCCGGACCTTGGCGATTTCCTTGCCTTTGGGATCACGCAGGATGGTTTCCACATCGGGCGCGACTGCCGTGGCGGTGTGATTTTCCAGGGTCGTTTCCACCCGCACACTGGCGGAGGCCGAAGTGACTTCCGGCGTGGTGACGTACGTCCCCCAGTGCGCCACATGCACCGGTTCCCTGATCACGAGTTGCACCTTGCGGTAGATGCCTGCTCCCGGATACCAACGCGAGGTGTGCTGCCGTGTGTCCACATGGACGGCCACGAAATTGGTCTGTCCGGGCTTCACGAACTCCGTGGCGTCCACGCGAAACGACATGTAACCGTAGTCCCAGCCGCCGGCCTTCTGGCCATTCACATACACCGTCGGCATTGCCATAACGCCATCAAAATCGAGATACACGCGCTTGCCGGCATCCGTCGCGGGCAGGAGGAACAACTTGCGATACCAGCCCTCGCCGCGCCACGGGAGCTTGCCGGTGTGCGCGTCCCCCTGCGGTTCGTAGGGGCCGCTGATGGCCCAGTCGTGCGGCAGCCGCACCGGTTGCCAGGTGGCGTCGTTGTAGGTTGCCGCCTCGGCGCCCGGCTGCTCGCCGCGGGCAAACTTCCACTCGCGGTTGAAGTTTTCCGTGCGAGGCACCTCCCCGTCCGCCGTCAGCAGGACCACGTCTCCCCAAATCCAAACAACTGCCGCAAGCCTGAGAAGTGGGTGGCTACGGAACCAAAGGTGTTTCATGGCGGTCATGGCACGATATTTCCCCGATTCCGGCGCACCTGTCAGTAAAAAATGCAGATGGCGACCCAGTGGTAACCGGCGAGTTCGCTCGTGACGAGGGGGCTTTCGACTTCGATGGCAAGCCCGGTGCAATTCACGGGGCCGCGCCCGGCTTCAATCGTCCTTCATCCACATCGATGAATTCAAACATCGTCAGCACGGTGCCGGCCGGCAATCCGATCTCGGCGAGCCGCTCGTTCAAACGTTGCGTGCCGGCGTCGCGCCAGCCGCGTTTGGTCATGAAGGCATTCCAGACTTCGAGTTCCTGATCGTCCGGCTGACGACCGTGTTGGTACGCCCACGCGAGCAATTCCGCATCGCTCTTTCCGCCCTGGAGCGTTTCCGCTTCGAGCGCCGCGTAATCAATTTTGAGGAACTGACAGCAGCGCCCGTCGAAACTCCCTTTCAGGTTCGGGCCGCGTGCCGCCTGCCAGCCCGCGGGTAATTTGCCCGCCGCCGCGAGCCGGATCTTGTCCAGCATCCGACCGAAATAGACGAGGCCGTTGACCTGCTCGAACGGACTGCGAAGTCCGGGAATGAGGGTGGGATAGGATTGCGCCATGCCGGCAGTAGAACATGGTGCGTTTGCGTTCGCAAGTGACGGAGCGACGCCGGCCGGCGGGACAGCCGTGCCGGGTCATTCACCTGGCCTGGCACTATCGGCCCATTGGCAGGCCCGCTGGTTGAGGCAAACTCGCGGGGATGAAAGCAAGCTGTTTCCTTAGCCAAGCGAATCGCCCTGGGCGACTTTCCCGTCGGTGCCCGCGCGGAAGCCAGTTGCCAGCGATGTCCGCTGCAAGTTCTTCCTCCCCACTCGTCTTCCCGGAGACCGGAATGAAAGCAACCAACGCCACCACATTCATGAAGCCAGTTCAATTCACCGGCCCGCTGCGCGCGGTCCGCCATTCGCCGCTGCCGTCAAGTTCGCCGCCAACCTCGCCGACGATGGTGGTTCCGAAAGCGCGGTGGCAGCGGGTGTTGTTTGCTTTTGCCGGAACGGACCGGATCGAGGCGGGGCTCGGGCTGATTCTGGCTCTGCTGCTCGTCAGTTGGTACTGCTTCGCGCTGCTGACGCGTTGAAAGGAGTGACCCAGTGATCACGGAACGCTCAAGTGATCGGTGTTGCGAATGCGATACCAGCACATCAATTCCTTGGCCGTTGGCAGGACCGGACCCTGGCCCTCGGGTTGGTCGAGATACAAATACGCGACGGACGAAAAACAAAACGGCTTGAGGCGGTCGGGCGACCACGGATTCACGAAGGCGAACTTGAGCCGCTCCTGGAAGTGAATCGCATCGGCCTCGTGAACACGGTACATCGCGACGTTGGCGTTGAGGGTGTCCTTGATGGTGACGCCATGATACGGCCCGGCAATCGTTCCCTCCCGGAAATACCAGCCGCCGAGGAAATAATCCTCCAACCCCGTGCCCGCCAGGCGCGGTTTCTCCCAGTCGTTGTCCACGTACACGTACTCGGGTGCTTCGAGGAAGCTGAGGTAGTTGCGCTCCTCGCCCTGCAGGTAAAGCTGGCAGCCGGCGTAGTGGCCGCGGCCGCGCGCGTCCGCAATCTGCACCGGTTCCGGTCCTTTGTTGAAGCCGGTGTTGAACTGCGTGTGAAAGTAGCCGAGGCCCTCCGGCAGCGGCCCAAGTTGATAGAGGAGGTTGCAGAACACGTCGGTGTTGATTTCGGGATCAACATTTTCGAGTTCGACGCGAAAGCTCTTGCGGAAGGGCATCGGCCATTTGCAAAAGAAGCCGC
Organism: Limisphaerales bacterium; assembly: GCA_044225555.1. Classification (GTDB taxonomy): domain Bacteria; phylum Verrucomicrobiota; class Verrucomicrobiia; order Limisphaerales; family JADLHS01; genus JADLHS01. The sequence continues at coordinate 138,685 of JBGAIM010000014.1, forward strand.
CGCTGGACGTGCCGAAGTAAAGCGAAGCGAAACTTGCGATTTCGCACAGGCCGGCGCCAAAAAAGTCGCCGACGGGCGCGGCCACCGCGGGTCGTTCCGCCCCGTCAAAGTAGATGCGCAGGATCAGCGTCTTGAGGATGGATTGACTGACGGCGGCCTTGGGGTTCCAGTGTTGCCAGAACCAGCCGGGGAACGTCAGCCAGAATTGCGCGAGGTAACCCTCGCCTTTCACCTCGCCAAGAGTCACGCGCTTGCCCCGCGGGATCGGGATGGTCTTGGTCTTGCGGTCGATGTTGAACGTCGTGAACTGGCGCGTGGTTTCGTTTCGCAACGCGGCCATGCGGAGCGCCTCAGCAAGGTGCGGCGAGCTGCTACGGCTCGCCGGGATGGCGGGTTCCGCGCCGGCGGCAATTCCTGGCAAGGCGGCCGTCGCACCGAGCGCCGCGAGGGAAGTGACGAATCCACGGCGATCTAGCGGTGGGTTCCCGGGTTGATTTTCTTTGGGTGAGGAATTCATGTCGGTTTGGGTGCGGAGAGTTATCGGCGTGATTATTTCCCGGCGGGCAAGATATTGGTGGGTGCGCCCTCCAATCCGTCGCTCCATTTCAACGGCGCGAGTTTGAGCGGCCCGCTCGTCCAGCCCGCGTGGCTGATGAACCATTTGCCATCGGTATCGCGGACGATTTCCGAGGCGTGTGCCAGGATGCGCGTGTTCTGCTGATCGAAATCCCAGTGGAACGGATCGTTCGACACGTAAACATCCGTCCACTCATTGTCGCAGACGAACAGGTAGTAACTGTTGCCGCGGCGCACGACGAAGGGCGATTCCGTCGGCCCGCCAAAACTCCCGGCGCGCGGATGCGTGAAGACAACTTTACGATTCGACCAATGGCGCAGGTCCTTGCTGGTGACACAGGCGACGATGTGGTTGCCGCATTCGGGAGTGGAGTTGGCGGTGTAATAGAGCGCCCACTGATCGCCAACGCGCGTCACGAAGGGATCGCGCGCGTCGAATCCGTCCACGACCATCGGGTTATCCGGACTGCGCGTCCACTCCTTCAGGTCCGGTGAGGTGAGCAGATGGATGCGATAGCGGCCATGATCGCCGGGATCGCCGACGCAGACGAACAGGTAGTACGTCCCCTCGTGTTGCACGACGTGCGGCGCCCAGAGCAAATACTCGCGATACTGTTCCCAATCGCGTTTCACCGCGAACGGTTGGGCGTCCCAGGGAACGGCCAATAGCGTTCTGGCCGTGGCGTGCGCGAGTTGCCGGCCCGGGTCTTTCTCCCACGAAAGTGGCTTGGGGTGTGTGATGCCAAACAAGTGCCAGGTCTTGTCCGGTCCTTGGATGAACGTGTGGTCGTTGACGCACCACGGTTCCGCGGCGGTGTAGAACGTCGTGAATTCGCCGGCGGCGACGAGTGGCTTCGGCTGGGGAGCGGGTTTGAAGATTTTCTGGGATTCATTCAACTCCAATGAAAGCTGCGACTCTTTGGCGATGGCGACGTCGGACTTTTTGCCGCCCGCCCGCCGTTCGACGCGCAGGAGGCGATACTTGCCCGTCGTTTCCTCGTGGAGTGGGACCGTCCAGTTGCCCTGGCCGAGGTAGATCGCAAAGGCCCAGCGGTGCGTGCCGTCGGGTCGTTCGATTTCGGCCCACTGTTCGGCTCCGGGGTAGTCAAACTTCACTCCGGCGAGGCGCAGGTTGAAGGCGGACTCGGCTCCAGCCGGAAACGCCGCGGTTGCAAGCCAGAGCAACAACCAGCAGTGTCGAACGAGTAATCCCATGAGTGGCCCTTTGTTCGCTGACAGCCTCGGCAACCGGACCGGGTGACGTCAATGACTTGATTTGGTCGCTTGATCCCGGTGCGGGCCCGTTGATGTCCAAGATGCGTCCAAGCCTGCACTTCCCTGGTGGCGTGTTGTGCGGGCAGCCGCCGTGCCGGGGAAGATTTCCGGTCGAGATGAAACTCCGGGGGCGATTCTGGACTTGCTGCCGCCGGCGACTGCGAAGTAGAAAGCGCGGATGACTTCACCTCCCGGCAACGGTTGCGAATCGCCGGGTTGGTCGTGGGCGAGCCGCTGTCTGCGCCGGCTCGGCAGCAATCCCGTTTACGAGCGCTGGCGGTGGCAGACCTTCGCCATAACCTGGCTGGCCTACGCGGGGTTCAACCTCACGCGCATGTCGTTTGCGGTTTCCAAGGTCGGCATCGAGGGCGACACACAGATTCAACTGACGCAGTCGCAAATGGCCTGGATTGACGGCGCGTTTCTCGCCGCGTATGCCGCCGGTCAATTTTTCTGGGGCGTGGCGGGTGACCGGTTTGGGCCGCGCAAAGTGATCCTCGTCGGCATGCTGGCTTCGGTGATCGTGGGCTTTGCGATGGGCGCCGGCTCGACCGTGACTCTGTTTACGGTGCTGTTTTTTGTCCAGGGCCTGTGTCAATCCAGCGGCTGGGCGCCGCTGGTGAAGAACGTCGGGAATTTCTTTTCGCGGCGCGAACGCGGTTTTGTGCTGGGGCTATGGTGCACAAACTACGCCGTCGGCGGATTGGTGGCCTCCGTGCTGGCCAGTTACGTGGCCGAGCGGCTCGGGTGGCGCTACGCGTTTTATCTGCCGGCGGCGGCGCTGCTGGTCATCTGGGTTTTGTTCTTTCTGTTTCAGCGCGACCGTCCGGAGGATGTGGGGCTGCCCTCCATCGAGAGTTACCATCACGAGCCGGTGCCAGTTGTCAAAGCGGGTGAGACGCCGGAGGAGGAGCCGGAAGGATCATGGAAAGTCGTCCGTGAAGTCGCCACCAATCCGATGGTGATTCTGCTGGGGCTGGTCTATTTCTGCCTCAAGCCGACGCGTTATGCGATTTTGTTTTGGGGGCCGAAATACATTTACGACCGCCTCGGGTCGGGCCTGGCGGAGGCGGGATTTCTGAGTTCGATGTTTGAACTGGCCGGGCCGATCAGCATTCTGGCGATGGGTTTTGTGTCCGATCGCGTGTTTGGCGCCCGCCGGATGCCGGTCTCCATCATCTGCCTGTTGCTGCTGGGCGTGCTGCTCCTCTCGCTGGATCAGCTGCCGCCGACGCGCTGGGCGTTGGGCGCGAGTTTGTTTCTGCTGGGATTTCTGGCCTACGCGCCGGATGCGATGATCGCCGGCGTGGCCGTGGTGGATTTCGGCGCGAAGAAAGGTGCGTCCACCGCGACGGGCCTGGTGAATGGCCTGGGCTCGATCGGGGCGATGGTGGGCGGCGTGATTCCGGGATTGCTGCAGGAGAACTGGGGCTGGCAACCCGTGTTCACCTGTCTGGCCATCGCGGCGTTCGTGGCGGCGTTGCTGTTGCTCCCGAAGTGGAATGCCGTTCCGCCAACGAGCCCGAGCGCTCAGGCCGATTAGACCGCCGGCCGCGGGACCTTGAGAACACCAGCAGCGGCAGCGCAGCATCCATGATCCGGCGGGGTTTATTTTTGCAGGAACTTGACCACGGCTTCGGTGCGGGTATGGACGTGGAGCTTCTCGAAAATACGTTTCACGTGGCCATGCACCGTCCAGATGCTGATGCCGAGGGAGTCGGCGATTTCCTTGGCGAGATCGCCCTTGGCCAGCAGCGCGAGGATTTCGTGTTCGCGCGGCGTCAGCCGGGCCATTTCCAGCGCGGACGGGCCGGCGGGCATGGCGGCAACGAGGCCCTGGAAGTATTCGCGGATCCGGGCGGCGACAATTTCGCGCGAGAGCGGGCCGCTCGTTTCCGCGAGTGGATCAAACAACCGATGCGCGGGCGTGCGTTTGAGCAGGTAGCCCGCCGCGCCGCCGGGCGTGGACTTGAAAAGGTGGTCGCTATCTTCAAAGACCGAATAGAGGAGGCCCAGAATGCTGGGCCGGCTTTTTTGCAGCGCTTCGAAGCAGGCTGCACCCGGTTGATCGGGAAGCGCGTTGTTGACGAGCACGAAGTCTACCCGCTGTCGGGTGATTTCGCGCAAGACCTCCGCCAGATTGGAGTACGCCGCAACGCAGCAGAATCCTGGCTGGTGGCTCGCGCTGGCGGCCAGTGCCAGCCGAATTCCGGCGTCGGGCTCAATGATCGCAACGTGCCGCGCGGTCGGGGCGGGGTTGCGGGCGGGGGATGGCGGGACCGGGTCACCACTCTTCCAGGTGTGCAAGGTCGTGTAGGTCCACGCGAGCGGGTCTTCCAGCCAACGCAGGGCGAAAGTGAGTTCACGGGCGATGGTCTGATTGGCGATGGCCCAACCTTGTCCGACCACGACCCGGTGGATCCGCATCGCTTCGGCGGCGGCCCGGGCCTCGTCATTCGTTCCCAGGGGGAAGTAGCGGCTGATGCCCGCGTGTTCAATGCGCACGGACAACTCACGTTTGCCAGGATCGGTCTTTTCCGGGTACCGGCGATGGATGAGCCGGCGTTTCCAGTGCTCGGTGTCCAAGTTCATGGGGACCGGCGAATCCGCCGCCGTTTTCATCAACGGGAGTTGAACCCCCACCCAACTCCGGCGATGCTCCACGGCGTCCCACCCCTGGGTATTGATGGTCTGGTAAATGTGGCAGGCTTCGGCGGCCGCCTCGGTGTGGTCGCTCGAATTCAGGGAAAAGGTTTTGCGCCTGCCGAAGAGTTGGATTTTCACCGACCAACCGTTGACTTTCCGGCTTTGCCCCTTGTAGGTGAACGTGTTCTTGAAGAGGCGACGTTGCCAATAGTCCGTCTCCATCTTGGAAGGCAACGGGGACTCCGCTTCGGTGGGCGAGGCGGGCGGTGCTCCTCTTGGACGTTTCTTGAACACGCGAGAGTTCTACGCCACTCGGCGCGCGACTGCAAGTTTTCGGACGCGCCACCAGCCCGGGATTCGGGATTCGCGCCAAAACCAGATTCGGATGTCGGGGTTTGGCCCGACGACCAGCCGGACGCCGGAGCGAAAGGGTCTCGCGGTGCGCCGGCAATGGACGATTCGACCTCCGGATGCGAGGGCGGATTCCATCTCGTGGCGGATGCTCGAGCTGGACGGTTCGCACCATTCTCCCTAGAACAGGGTATGGCAAGAAGTTCGAGATAGCGTAGGCTCGCCGCAAGAAATCAACCCGCGCTTGCCAGGCGCTATGCAGTCGTGCTGCTTTTGCCCGGGAGGCCAACCAATCAACCAACTGGATATTCGTTATGAAAATGCGTGGATCAGTTCTTCCTCATCGGCTCGCGCAGCTTGCTTTCGCGGTCGCGGGGCTTTCGCTGCTGGCCGGGCAAGCCAGTGCCGCCAGTTACGAATGGACCTTCAACAGCGGGGATCTTGCCACCGGTCTGGGCAACGGGACGATGACTTACGCGGACGGACAGACTTCCACCTTGACGAGTTTTGGCAACACGGGTGGTGGCGTGCCGAACATTGGCGGACAAACCGCGTCGTACCTTCATGTGCCGGTGATGCCGAACCCGGCGAATGGTTATTACCTGACGTTGAATGATACCGGCCCCAATGGCGGTGGCTCGTACGTCAACAATTACACGGTGATCTACGATTTGCTGAGCCCCGGGGCCGCCAACTGGACCGCGCTCTTCAACACGGACCCCGCCAATTCCTCGGGCAATGACGCGGATTTTTATGTCGCCGCCGACGGCTCGGTGGGAATCGGGTCCGGCGGCTATTCGGCCGCCGGGGTGATTGCGCCCGACACCTGGTACCGGTTGGCGTTTGTGGATAACGGCACGTCGCTTTCGTATTACGTGAACGGAGCATTCGTCGGCCAGCAAACCAGCGGAGTTTCGATTGATGGCCGCTGGTCGTTGTATTCCAACGCGGACCCCGGCGCCGACCTGTTGCTCTTCAACGAAGGCGATACCAGCGGGAATTACACGCACGAACTTTACATCAACAGCCTTGCCTTCGTGGACCGCGCACTGACCGGCAGCGAACTCGCCGCACTCGGCGGCCCGGCGGCCCCGGGAATTCTGGTGCCTGAACCCACGACGATGTGCTTCCTGGGTCTCGGGTTGCTGGGAATGGGCGGTCGGTACTTCCGGAGAAATCCCCGCCGCCGGTGAATCAGAGATCCGGTGGCGCGCGGCGAGGGTTGGGATGAATCTGGTCGGGCCCGCCCGGCTGGTTCTCGCCCGCCCTTGTGTTTCCCGCGATGCGATCCCGGTCGCCCGACCGGTCAAACGTGATTCATGATCTCGCCCAAGCGGAAAGATCTGGAGGCGTGGGGAACGGCCAAAGCCGGGTCGCCGCCAGCGCGTTGAAACGAATTTTTTGTCCGCCTAAATAATGGAGACACCCTGAACCACCTATGCATACCACGAAATGTTCAACCATGGACCGCCCCGCGCGCTGCGCAGCAAACGATCAGTTTGAAATGACCCATTCGGCAGGCGTCATGAAAATGGCCATGCTAATCGCCCTGGCTTTATTGATGGCTGGCGTGGCAGGCGCTGCCAATGTCCCTCCCGGGATCACCGGCCTGTGGCGGTTTCAGAGCAATACCAACAAACTCAAGGCGACTCTCGGCGTGGATCTCACGTCCAGCCATCCGGACAACAGCGCGTGGTTTCTGGGGCCTTGGACGATCATCGAACCCGGGTACAGTGACGGCGGCCTCGTCCAGGAAAGGAGTTTTGATTACCTGACGGTGAATCCCAGCTTCACGGCCAACGGTGGCGGCAGCTACGTCAATGAGTACACCGTGGCCATTGATTATGTGCAAACGACCGGCCCGACCGCTTGGAACAGCCTTTTCCAGACGGCCTACGGCGGGAATGACAATGATGGCGATTTGTGGACGGATGGCGCCGGCCACATCGGCAGCAGCAGTGTGGGTTACTCAACGCTGACGTACGACGCGGCCACCTGGCACCGGATCGTCTGGTCGGTTGATAATGACAGTTTTTTCCGGATCTATGTCGATGGCGAACTGTTTCTGGACGGCGCCGCGCAGACCGTTGACGGCCTCTATGCTTTGTATCCCGACCGTTTCAACCTTTTTGCTGACGACAGCTGGGAGGACCAGTGGGGACTCGTCGGTACGGTGGCAACCTGGAATCGCGCATTGACGACAGAAGAAGTCGCCGGCTTGGGCGGCTGGACGAATGGCGCGGTCACCCCGACGCCGTTGCTCTTTAGCGTCACCACCACCAATGACACTCCGCTCCTGGCCGCGGTGTCGCCCGCAAATGGGGATACCAACGTCGCGCCCAGCTTCAACTATCAGGCCACCATCGTGGACAGTTCCACCGCCACCGTGGATCCGAGTTCCATCCAGTTGTTGCTCGATGGCCTGCCGCTCACGCCGACCATCGCGAGTTCCCTGGGTATCATCACGATCAAATTCTCGGCCGGCGGATTGCTTCGCAGCGGCTCGACGCACCAGTACACGCTCACTTTCGCCACCACCGGGGCGGTCTCGAGCATTACCAATGAGGTGACCTTTCAGGTTCAGAGCTACGCGAGCTACGAGTGGCGGTTCACAGCGGGCGACCTGGCCACGGCGTTGGGGGATGGCGCCATGACCTATGCCGATGGCGCGACTACCATGGGGTTGACCTCCTTCGGCACCACCGACGGAGGCACGGTGCCCCACATCGGCGGGGTGCCGGCCAAATACATGCACGTGCCGGCCTTCAGCGATGATGCGAACGGTTACCAGCTTACGTTCAATGCCACCGGTCCGAACACGGGCACCAACGCTTACGTCAACCGCTACTCCACGATCTTCGATGTATTGATTCCCAACCCGGTTGCCGGCGGCGACTGGCTCCCGTTCTTTAACACGGACCCGTTCAATCTCAACGACGCCGATTTTTACTTTTCCGGTGAGGGTTCGATTGGGATCGGTGGCGGCGGCTATTCCAGCGCCGGCACGATTCTCGCCAACACCTGGTATCGCATCGTGTTCGTAGCCGATCTCGAAGGCAACACGCTGACCTACTACGTCAATGGCACGAATGTCAAATCGCGCAACGGCGGCGGTCTGCAAGGGCGTTGGGCGCTGTATTCGAACCAGGAGCCGGGCCCGGACATGCTGCTGTTCAACGAGGGCGATGCCTCCGGCGTTTATACGCACGAACTCTACGTGAGCAGCGTCGCCTTCACCGACCGGGTACTTGGCGCCTCGGAGGCGGCGGCTCTGGGCGGACCCAGTGCGAGCGGTATTTTTGCGCCAAGCTTCACCCCCGCGCCCAAGACGACGATCCAGCCGTCGGCCGGAGGTGCCACCATTTCGTGGCCAGCCGGCGTGGTGGGGTACGCGTTGGAACAATCCGACAACCTGGCTTCGCCGCAATGGAAACCGGTTGCCGGCATCACCAACAATTCGGTCACGGTCCCGGTGGGAGGCTTGAACAAATTCTTCCGCCTCGTGCAGTAGCGATGCATCTGCTTGCAGGGCTTCCAGTGGCAAGCTTCGGCGGGTCGTCCGGATCCGCCGCGGCTTGTCCGTTTTCAAATCCCGTTCGCAACCTGGCCGAGGTCAGGGGTTGGCTGGCGCCGACGCGGCGAGCGCGCGTTTACGCTCGCGCTCCGCAGCATGATTTACGAGAGTGGGAGAGCAACCAAGTCCGCCCGGCATGAGCGAGCAACCGCCGAACCAAAAGCAACAATTCCAGGAAAGGCTGGCCAGCCCGGCGGCGCGCGCGCTGATCGCGCTGGCATTGGTGCTGATCGTTGGAACAATTTTCAATGCGGAGGGAGCGTTTTTCAAGTTTGGCACGCATCGCGACACGTTGCGGCAGGCGTCGGTGTATGGAATTCTCGCGTGTGGCCTCACGCTGGTGATCATTTCCGGCGGAATTGATCTGGCGGTGGGCAGCGTGCTGGCGTTGACCGCGGTTTGCGGTTCCACGATGGCCATTCATTGGGGCTGGTCGGGCTGGCTGGTGGTTCCGATTTGTCTGTTCATTGGGGGACTTGGCGGCGGCCTGTCGGGTTTGGTGACCGCCCGGCTGCGCGTGCAACCCTTCATCGCGACGCTCGCCATGATGGTGCTGGCGCGCGGCGCGGCCAAGTATGCGTCGGGTGGAATGAAGGTTTCCACCGCGGTGAAGAGTGCGGACGGGACCTACAATTACATTGAGGTGCCGGCGCTGTTTCGCGGCATCGATACGCGCATTCTCGGGGGCAATGTTTCCATGGTGACCGTGATCTTCCTGGTTTGTGTCGGGGTGGCCTGGTTCATTCTCGCGCGACTGGTCTGGGGGCGTTACCTATACGCCATCGGCAATAACGAACAGGCGTCACGCTTCTCGGCCGTCCCGGTCACGGTCGCCAAGGGCTGCGCCTATGTGGCCTCGGGGGTGTTCGCGGCGGTGGCGGGGCTGTGCCAGGCCGCCCAGGAACAGCAGGGCGATCCCGAAGCGGGACTGGGTTACGAACTGATCGCCATCGCCATGGTGGTGATCGGCGGGACGAGTCTGGCGGGCGGGCGCGGCGGGATGGGGCTGACGTTGCTTGGTGTGCTGACCATCGGTTATCTTGACAAAATTCTTAGCATCAATGCCGTGCCCGAAGCCGGCCGCCTGATGCTCACGGGAGTCATCATTGTGGCCGCGGTGCTGACCCAACGACGGCAGAAACATTGAATTCGATTTCACCAAACACAAATCAACATGCACAAACAACTCATCTCAACTCTCTCGGCGGTCACCCTCGGTTTCGCGGCTGTTTTGTTCAACGGCTGCTCGGAATCCTCCAAACCCGCCGCCGGCGACAACAAAAGTGAATCCAAGGATCGCGTTTACACCATTGGCATGTCGCAGTGCAATCTCGGCGAACCCTGGCGCGTGCAGATGAACGAGGACATCAAGAACGCGGCCGCCCGGCACGCCAACCTCAAGGTGGTTTTCAAGGACGCCCAGAACGACACGTTGAAGCAGCGGTCGCATGTCGAGGAGTTCGTCAGTTCCAAGGTGGATTTGCTCATCATCAGTCCGAAGGAGGCGCAACCGCTCACCGAACCCGTGGCCAAGGCGATGGAAGCGGGCGTGCCGGTGATCGTGCTGGATCGCGCGTTGCTCGGCGACAAGTTCACGTGCTTCATCGGCGCGAACAACAAGAAGATTGGCAAGGCCGCGGGCGAGTGGATCGTCAAGACGCTCGGGGGCAAAGGGAACGTGGTCGAGTTGATGGGGCTGCAAACCTCGACCCCGGGCCAGGATCGCCACAGCGGTTTCCTCGAAGGCATCGCGGGTTCGGAAATCAAAATTATTTTCAGCGCCGATATGAAGTGGCTGGAGCCGGATGCGCGCAAGGAAATGGAATCGGCACTGTCGCGTTTTGACAAGATTGACCTGATCTATGGCCACAACGACCCGGGAGCGCACGGCGCGTATCTCGCGGCAAAGGCGGCGGGACGTGCCGGGATCAAGTTCGTGGGCATTGACGCTTTGCCGCAGGAAGGCGTGGCCTACGTGAGCCAGGGAATCCTCGATGCGACCTTCCAGTATCCCACCGGCGGTCCGGAGGCCGTCGCGACGGCGTTGAAGATTTTCCGGGGGGAATCAGTGCCCAAGGAAATTGTTCTGGGCACGCGGTTGTTCGAGAAAAGCAACGTGGCGCAGGGCGGGCAGGAATTGAAATAGGCAATCCCCGTGAAACACCACGTCAAGTATTGGATTCTGGTTGCCGCCTGCGTCTGGCCGGTGGCGGTGCGGGCGGAAACGCTGGTCGCAAGCGGCGAGTTCAACCGCATTTACGATCCCAGCGTGAACGAGAAGCAACCGTGGTACATCAACGACCACTGTTTCATCCGGGCCCAGGATGGGAAGTGGCATTTATTTGGCATCACGCGGGAAGAGCCGGCCCGGCCCATCGAAGAAATCCAGTTTGCCCACGCGACGGCGGATTCGTTGCGGCAGGTGCCCTGGGTCAAAGCGCCGCCCGCCCTGACCGTGGCGCGGGAGTCGCCCTGGCGTGAAGTTCACCTGTGGGCGCCGCACGTGATTTTTCACCAGGACCTCTACTACATGTTCTACTGTGCGGGCGGAACCAATGGAGCGCACTACCGGATTCACCTCGCCACGTCACCGGACCTCCAGACCTGGACCCGGTCGCCCCGGAATCCGTTGATCATGGATGGCTTCGATGCCCGTGACCCGTTCGTGCTGCGCGTGAAGGACCAGTGGGTGATGTATTACACGGCCACCAGCAAACCTGAAGGCGGTCACCACATCGTGGCTTACGTCACCAGTGACAACCTGGTGACGTGGACGAATCGCGGCGTCGCGTTCACCGATCCTTCGACCGGCACCTGGGGTGGCCCGACGGAATCGCCCTTCGTGGTGCGCCGCGGGGAAGCATATTATCTCTTCGTCGGACCGCGCGATAATTACGACAGCACCCAGGTATTCGTCAGCGCGGATCCATTCCACTGGGACAGCGAAAAGAAGGTCGGCGACATTCCGGCGCACGCCGCGGAAGTAATTCAGGACGCGGACGGAAAGTGGTATGTCAGCCGTGCGGGCTGGGGCAAAGGTGGTGTTTACCTCGCCCCGTTGACCTGGAAGGACGGGGCAAAGGCGTCGCCTTAGCTGGCGATCAGGGTTTTATTTCATGCCGGCTGGTCGAGGCGTCGCAAGCCCAGCGCGATCATGGCAGCCCACGGCAGTACTTTGAATTCGCCCGCATCCAACGCCTGCTCCAGTTCGGTACGGCTGAGCCGGCGTAGTTCCGGTTCCTCCAGATCCCCCGCAGTTGGCGACGCAACACAGCGGGCCCCGCGCGCCACGAAGAAATGGGCTTTGCCGGCGCCGCGATTGGCATCCACTGCGCAGGAGCCGACCCGGATCCACTCGGGCGCTTCGTAACCGGTCTCTTCCAACAACTCGCGTCGGGCCGCGGCTTCGGGTGATTCGCCGGGCTCAATGAAGCCACCGATCGGCGCCAAGGATTCTCCTGCGACGGCATACTTGACCTGGCGGAAACAAAGAAACTCGCCGTCGCTTGTCTGCGCGAGGACGTTCACATAGTCCGGGGTAACAACCCACGTCCAGTCGGGGATGATGCGACCAGTGGGCAGTTGGACTTCATGAATCTCGACCGAGAGAAAGGGCGGACAATCCAGAATCGTACGCCGGTTGATGGTTTTCCACGTCTTCATTGCAGTCTAAAATCGGTTGTTACCCAGGCCCCACTGGAAGGTAGTGCGGTCAAAACTTTGATAACCTTGCTGGCGCGCGTACATGGCGGCAGGTTAGCGGAAGTCGGGAGCGAGAGCGAATGCTATCCGGTGAATCGTAACGAAGCGGGTCCAATGCCCCTTTCGCGTCAGGCGGGCCGCCCGCCCTTCGCGAGCCTTGCTAGCACAGCGCTGTCGGTGTTCAATTCCGATTGTCATGAGCAAGCGAACCGAGCCGGGAAGCGTCATTGTCCAACGAGCCGATATCCGGTCGCCAACCGCCCGGGCGCTCATCGAAGCCCTCAACGCCGAATTGCTGGGTCGCTACCCCGAAGAGGGCGCGTGCCATTTCCAGCTCGACGCGCACGAAGTGGTCGCGGGCCAGGGGGCCTTTCTGATCGCCTTTAGCGCCGGCACCCCGGTGGGCTGCGGCGCGGTCCGACGGCTCGAATCGCAAACGGGTGAAATCAAGCGGATGTTCGTCGTGCCGCCCGCGCGCGGACGTGGAGTGGGCCGGGCGATTCTGAATGCGCTCGAAGCCGAGGCGCGGGCGCTGCGGTTCAACCGTCTGGTACTGGAAACGGGAGTTCGCCAGACCGAGGCCCAAGCTCTCTACCGGCGAGCCGGCTTCACCCAAATCGCTCCGTTCGGAGAATACGCGAACTCGCCACTGAGTATTTGCATGGCCAAGGAACTTTAACCGCGCGACGCGAAACCGTACGGGGCTTGCCACAATGAGTCCTTCGCTCCAGCAAGAAATGGTTTGAAATAGGTAGTTCGCGGCGTTGAACTGGCACCGTGGGGGCATTACGATCACCCAATGAACCGCATGGTTCTGCCGGGAGCGGCGGGGTGGTTCGAGGTGGTTGTTTTCTTATGATTGGTTTCAAGAAGTGGTTTCCGAGTGCTTTGCTGGTGCTGTGCGGGGGTGTTTCGGCTTCGGCGTTCACGGCGGCGGATGCGAATACGTTGTTCAATGCCTACAACACCGCGTTCTACGTGACCAACGGGGGCAACGCGTACTACAAGCTCAACAATGGCAGCGGCACCGGACCGGGTTGGTGGACATTTGCCGAGGAAATTGAGATGGCCGAGGACGCTTATGGCAGTTCCCCTTCCGCCTACCGGCAAAACCTGGTGGCTAGCCTTTGCAACGGTTTCATCGCCAGCAATGGCACACTGTGGACGGGCAACCAATACAACGACGACATCGCGTGGGCGGTGATCGCCTTCTCCCGGGCGTACCTGATCACGGGCAATACAACCTTCCGGGATATTGCCCGAAACAATTTCGACGCCATGTTCAGCCGCGCGTGGGACACGAGCTTTGCCGGCGGTGGCCTCTGGTGGCGGACCGACAAGCAGGGCAAGAACGCTTGCATCAATGGCCCCGCCGCGATTGGCGCCTGCTATCTCTACGGTATTTTCGGCGATGCTTCCTATCTGAACAAGGCGAAGAATTGTTACGCGTGGGAGCGGCGGGTGTTGTTCAACCCCGGCACCGGTGCCATCTCGGACAGCATCGGCACCAACAACGTCTATAACACCTGGGCCTCCACCTACAATCAAGGCACGTTCATCGGCGCGGCGAACTTCCTCTATCGGGCCACGGGCCTGCCCTACTATTATCAGGATGCGATTCTCGCGGCCAGATACATGCAGAACAGTATCTGTTCGGCGGGCATTTTTCCGGAGTACGGTTCGGGAGATTTTGGCGGCGCGTGGAGCAGGCGCAACACCAACAACCTGGCCTGGCAGAAGTGGAATACCCCGACGCCGGCGGGCACGAACGTGCTCGATTCCTGGGATTGTTCCGATTCGGTCATCGTCCTGAGCGTGGCTTCGCCCAGTCCGGGGGACGCGCTGCAAATCACCCCGACCGCCGGCTTCACGGCGGTTGCCCAGCGCTCGCGCCTGCCCAATGCCACCAGCATCAATCTGGTGCTGACCAATACTGGCGCCGCTTCCTTGAACTGGTCGTTGGCGAATACTTCCTCGTGGCTCAGCGTTTCCGCCAGCAGTGGAACTTTGCCCGCAGCCGGTGCGGCTGCCGCGCTGACGGTGAGTCTCATCCCGTCGGCTGCCACGAATCTGCCGGCGGGCCGCTACTATGCGAATGTTGGTGTGACCAACCTCGCGAGCGGAGTCGTCTCCAGCCGGATATTCACGCTGGTGATTTCCGGCGGGGATGCGCCGATTGCGCTGACCGGATTCAATGCCAGGTTGCTCGCCCCGAACAGTGCGACGCTGGGTGTGCCGAATGCAACCGCCTTCGACATCCCCAACAACTATTGTTTCTATCAGGCGGGATTGAACCCCGGCACGCGCGGCTTGCCGCCTGATGGAGTCTTCACCAGCCAGTGGGATGCGACGACCGTCTTCCAGTTCCTGCCGTATGGAAACACCAATGCGCTGATGCTGGGGAATACCTATCCCGGTTCCGCGACCCTTACGCTAGCTGCACCGCAGGCCTACCACTCAATCAAGATTCTTGCTTCTTCCGCCAATGGCGGCGGGGTGGGAACATTCGTGCTCACTTTTACCAACGGCGCCCAAAGCCAGGTGTTCAGTTTCAATGCGCAGGATTGGTTCAGCACGACCAACAACTCCGCAATCATGGGCTTTGGCCGCCTCAAGTTAGGCGCAAGTTTTGGTGCGGAAGATAACGGAGCGAACAATCCCAATTTGTATCAGACCACAATCAATCTGGCGGCTCTCGGCCTGAATCAGGCCATTGCGTCCATCACATTCACCAAGCCGGCCAGCGCCGGAAGCTGCGGCATCTTTGCAGTCAGTGGCGCGTTGGCTTATCACGAGCCGGTCATCACCCAACAGCCTGCTCCGACCAATCTTTACCGGTTTGCCGGCACTAGCAACGCCTGGTCCGTGATCGCTGATGCCGGACTGCCGGTCTCCTATTACTGGTGCTTGAATGGAACGGCCATTCCCGCCGCCACCGGGGCCACTTACCTGCTCCCCAATTTGCAAACCAACCACTCCGGCAATTACACGGTGATTGTAAGCAACTCCTTTGGTGCGATCACCAGCAGCATCGCCTCGCTGACGGTCGTGCCCGCTCCCACGTATCCTTACGGGCAAATGGTGCGGGCCGATGGGGCGCTGGGCTATTGGCGATTGGACGAAACCAGCGGAACGGCCGCTCACGATTATATCGCCAACAACAACGGGAATTACTCGACCAAGGTTCTCCTCGGGCAGCCTGGCAACAAGTTGCTGGACACGCATTACGCCGCACGGTTTGGCTTGCTTGCCGCGAGCAACAGTTGCGTGACCAACATCGCTGTGGATTTCAGTTCGAGCGGCAATGCCGTGTTTTCCGTGGAAGCCTGGGTCAACGGCGGAGCACAGACAACCGACGCCGGGCTGGTGACCAAAGGCTATGGCAACGGCGGCGAACAATTCAACCTGGATTGCGGCGGCGGCAGTCACGCCTTCCGGTTTTTTGTTCGCGATTCGACCGGCAACGCCCGTGTCGTCAACAGCAGTGTGGTGCCCAACAATCAGTGGCATCATCTGGTCGGGGTTTGTGACCAGGCGAGCGGCTACGTCCGCTTGTTTGTAGATGGCAACCAGGTGGGCCAGACGACCATCGCAACCAATATCGGAATTCTGGGTTCATCCCTTCCCATGAGCATCGGCTCGCGGAAGTCGGGCATGGCCACGGTCTATGACAATCAATTTGTGGGTTACATGGAGGAGGTGGCGATTTACGGTTATGCCCTGAGCACAAATCAAGTGCGGGCACATTATCTCGCGGTGACCAATCGTCCCCCGGCATTCTTCAACAATCCGTTCAGCGTCACCAGCGCCAGCGCGGGTCAGTTGTATTCGGCGACGCTCGTTCCCGCTGCCAGCGATCCCAACGGCGACGCGATTACGTTCTCCAAACTCAATGGCCCGGCTTGGCTGAGCGTGGCCAGCAACGGCAGCTTGAACGGCACTCCGTTCTCGGCCGATGCGGGGACCAACAACTTCACGGTGCGCGCGACGGACCCGAGCGGACTCTTCAGCACGGCGACGATGAATCTGGCGGTGTTGCCCGCCCCGCCGATTGTCACCAGCGCGGTTTTGCAGGGAAACGATCTGTTGCTGAACTGGACCGGGGGCATTGCCCCGTACCAAGTGCAGTTCAACACGAATTTGCCGAGCCCAAATTGGCAAGACCTGGGCGGCCCCATCAGCGGCAATAGCCTGTTGGTATCACCGACCAACGAGGGCGCCTTCTATCGGATTTACGGACGATAACACACCGCGCAATTCGGGTAAGCCGCGCCGAGTTGACACCCGTCAGGCGAGATTCGGTTCGGTATTGCTTTTCTCGATACCCGCTTTGGAAATATCAATTAGCGTCGCCGGAGGACGCCCGCCTATGCTGCCGGTATGAAATCCTCCAATGTTAAAGTCCTCTATTGGATGCCGCGCATCCTCGGCCTCCTTTTCGCCGGCTTCATCAGCATCTTCGCGCTGGATGTCTTCCAAGAAAACCATGGCTTCTGGCCCACGCTCCTTGCGCTGGCCATGCACCTGATCCCGAGCGCCATCCTCCTGGTCCTGCTGGCCGTGGCGTGGCGTTGGGAATTGGCCGGCTTTCTGGCTTTCAGCGGGCTGGCAATCTGCTATGTGGTTGCTTTTTGGGGCAGATTCCACTGGTCCGCCTATGCGCTTATTTCCGGCCCGCTCTTCCTGCTTGGTGGGCTCTTCCTGCTGAGTTGGCGGCAGCACGCCAAACCTTGTCTGCCAGGCCCGTCAGTTTCCCCGTGACCATCCAGTCGCTTGGGGCGCCTGACGAATTCTCCGCCAGTCGCGCCGATGGTTGCGGCGGTGAAAAACAAAAACGGCCCGTCAACTCCCATTGACGGGCCGTTTACCCAATCCCACCAACCAACCCAACCGCCGACAAGAAATCACAACCTGGCAGCCGCGCAAAGTCATATTCCTGCCGGCTCATGCCATGCATTTTGATGACAAACTGAACCGGAGCGGCCCGGCAGGTGAATGTTGATTCGTGATTGAAATTGCAGATCAGCCAATCGCTGGCGCAAGAGCTTCCCGCCGCTAGTGCCGGTGACGACCAAGTTGATTGCCGTCTCGCCGCCCAAGTCGCTGTTCCGTTCCGGAAATGGAAAGGGCCGGATTTGCATCCGGCCCTCACACGGTTTGGGTTGGGTGCTGCACTGAAGCAGCCTAAATCACGCCGCGAGCTTAACCCGGCATTGCCCTCGCACCAGTCCCCATTGCGGGGGACAATGTCCCGTAGCCAACAGGACAGCGTCCAGTCCGATGGATCCATTCGAACAACGCTTCCGGCCAGCCATCGGACAAAAAACTGCTGGTATGGTTGAGGGTTTCCAGCACAGAGTAATCGCCAGCATGTTTCCATTTTCTTTGCGCACCATCGGAATGGTTTTGCTCGTGGCGCTGGCGTTCGGCGAAGCGAGCACGGCGTTCGGCGCCGCGGTTCAACCCCGGACGAACGCGAATCGGTTGCTCGTGGTTGCGCCCAAGGCCTTCCATCCCGCTTTGGCGGCATTCATCACGCACAAGAAGAAGTTGCTCACGGCGGAACTGCTTTCGCTGGAGGACATCTGCCAGCAAAGCCGTGGCGCGGACGATCCGGAGAAGTTGAAGCGTTTTCTTTATGAGGAGTGGCGCGCGCGCGGCCTCGGCTACGTATTGCTGGTGGGTGATGTGGACGTGTTGCCGGTGCGCTACATAGTCCTGGACCGCGTCACCCCGGCGGCTTTCGACTATGCCTTTTATCCAAGCGATCTGTATTACAGCGACCTGGCCAAATCCGACGGTGGGTTCGAGGACTGGAACGCCCGCAAGGATTCGTTCCACCAAAACTATTTCGGCGAGGTGCGCGGCGAGAAGCACAAGGCAGACCCCGTCAATTACGACGAGGTGGATTACCACCCGGACATTGCCGTGGGCCGTTGGCCGGTGAGCACGCCCGATGAGGTGCGGCTGGTCGCGACCAAAACAATCACCTTCGAATTGGGGGTGATTACCAACGCCAACCAACCCGGGCGACGCGCCGGATTGATCGCGGTCGGTGGCTGGGTGGACAGCCGTCCGCTGATGAATAATCTAGCCGCAAAGCTGGGTGGCGCGTGGCAGGTGGAAAAGCGCTATTACGCCGATGGCCGGCCACCAGCCTCCACGCCCGCGCCCGATCACGAACAGCTTCGCCGATTGTTGAATGAAGGTGTGGAACTTCTGGCGCACACCGGCCACGGTCAACCCGACGCTTGGGAACAGTGTTTTTCCATTCGCGACCTCGACCGGATCACCAATGCCGCGCGGTTGCCGGTGGTGATCTCAGCCGGTTGCAGCACGGCCTACTTCGCTCCGTTGCCGCCGTACGAGCCGTACCTGGATGCAAACGGAAAGGAACACGCCGGCTCCGATCACAGTGAAGTTTTCACGGCGCCGCCGCCTCCGCCATCGCCCTATCAACGCGGGCGGTTCAATCCCACCGGCCTGGGGGAGCAGCTTTTGAAGCGCAGCCCCAACGGCAGCGTGGCCTACATCGGCTGCAACACCGGCAGCCAGCCGTGCGGCTTGACGCTGGTGGACGGCTTCGTGACCGCGCTGGCCAAAACCACGGCGCCGCGCTTGGGGGACTGTTGGTCCCGCGCCATTGTTTCCTACTTCGAGCAGGAGCACTTGGCCGATTTGCAGCCCAACGCGGATTGGTATCCGCCGAGCATCTTTTTCCAAGGGATGAAGTTCATGCTCTTCGGCGACCCGAGTCTGAAGTTGCCGGGCAACCAACCGTGAACCGCCGCCCGCCGATAGCCCGGGTTGACGCCGTTCGTCCCCGGCGTCATCTTCGGAGTAGCATTGTCATTGGATGAACGTGCCTGGGTGGAAGATGACTGAAGCCAAAATATTCTGTCCGAAGTGCCGGTGGGTTCCCCCACCGTCCCACTTGTGGCTGTGCGAACCCGCGTGCGGTTGCCTGTGGCACACCTTTCAGACCGCAGGGGTGTGCCCGCAATGTGGCAAGCACTGGGAAGACACCCAGTGTCCGAAATGCCGCAGTTGGTCGCCCCATGCCGATTGGTATCATGAACCCCGCGCGCAAAGGGAATCCCCGGCGGAGATTCAAACCCTGGCGGAGTAGCGCTTGATCGCCATCCGCCGCGCGCACCCTATTCCTGTTCGGCGGTGACGGTGTTGAGGATTTTTATTTCCCGGCGTTGCAGGAGGCGGCCCAATGGTCCGAGCGCCTGCCAGTACAGGGCGGCCGTCAGGGCCGCGAGCAGGGCGGAGAGGATGAGATTCACCGGCACCCAAGCTGGCATCTCGGCCAGGCGCCAGAGCCACTCCAGCAACGGCGGCACGAAGACCGGCACCAGCACGAGCGGAAACAGGAACTGGCACAACACCATCGCCAACGTCGCCAATGCAGGCATCTTGGTCGGTTTCAGCGAACCGGCCTCGACGCGGAAGGGCACGAGAATGGAAAGCAGGTTGCCACCCAGACTTCCGAGCAGCAGCAACGCCGTCAGTTGAAATACTCCCGCCAGCGCCGTCACGATCGGCAGCCGCAGCCAGATGGAAATCGAAGTCAACAGCAGCAACCCGAACAACGCCCCCACGGGCCAGGTGGCCAGGTTTTTTCCGAGCAGAATCAACCGGCGATCCACCGGGGAGAGTACGAACGCGCGAAAACCCTGCCGATCAAAGCCGAACTGGTTCGCGAGAAATTGCACCAGCATGAACAGCGAAAAGGCCATCGCGCCCGTGGCCAGGAACGGCTGGAACGCCGGTGGAATTTTCGGCGCCGCCCGAAACAGCAGCGAGGCGCCCAGAATCACGGTCACGATAAACGCGGTGCCCCAGGCCATCTTCACTTCCGGCGCGCGGAGCATCGAACGGAACGTCCCCAGCGCCACGGCGGCGGCAGCCTCGGGCACGCCCGGCAGCCGCAGTTCCAACAGGGTCTTCCCGGCGGGGGCGGGGCGGGACGGCGCGGCTGGCGTTGCCGTCATGACGGGTGCCGCTGCCTTTCCACCCGTTTGACCCTGGTAAAATTTCACCGTGCTGCGATAAGCGCGGCGCAACCCGAGCGCGCCGAGGCCGAGGCAACCGAGCGTGCCGAGCAACGCGGGCAACACCCGCTGTTCCGCCAGGCCGAGCGCGCCGTACGGCAACCAGAGCGGGGGCACGAACTTTTGCACCGCGATCAGTTGTTTGAGGGTCGTCTGTTGGCTGGCCTGACGCGCGGCGCGGTCGCGTTGCACCTCTTCCGGGGTGCCGCCTTTCGGCGGGTCGAACCGCTTGCGACCACCGAATACGTTGAAATAGAAATTCGGCAACTGGGCCGTCAGGATGAACGCGAGCGAAATGCCCATGATGATCGCGCGCCGCCGGCGGGGATTGCTCATCATGGCCGCCAGCCAGCCGCGCAGGCAATAGGTCCACGCGGAAATCATGAAGACCATGCTCCAGGCCAGCGGCACGAGCAACAGTTGCGCCGGCCCGCGGGCAAACGCCAGGCCGAGGGCCAGACCGGTCATGGCGGGCAGCAACAAGATGATGCTCAGCGCAAAATGCGAGGCGAGGTAATTGACGACGAACATTTGCCCGAGGGCGACGGGGAGGTGCATGAGCCGCTGCAGGTCAATCGTCTCCGAGCGCTGGAGTTCCGCCAGCAGGCCGATCAACCAGAAAAAGAGAAAGCCGGCGGTCGCGCCCAGCCAGATACCCATCAGGACTTCCGGCTTCGCGTCGCCCAAACCCAAAGCGGCACCGAGCAAACCGCCGACAAAGGTCACCCCACCCAGCACCACCGCGCCCACGGTGACGATCACGGCCAGCACCGCGCCGAATCCGCCGCTGCGTTGCCACTGATTGCGCGTGAGCCGCCAGCGCAGCCAGAGAATGGTTTTGAGCTGCTCCCAGTTCACTCATGCCTCCAGCCAGCTCAGCTTCTGCCGGTCTTGCGAATCGTCACCCACGACGGCGAGAAATTTATCCTCCAGGTCGCCATCCCGCCGCAATTCCGCCATCGCACCCTGGTGGACCATTTGCCCGCGCGCGATGATGCCCACGTCGCTGCACAGTTTCTCCACGATCTCCAGCACGTGCGACGTCAGGAAGACGGTCGCCCCGCGCTTGACGCACTGGTGCAGCGTGTCGCGCAACACCCGCGAGGCCACCGCGTCCACGCCCTCGAACGGTTCGTCGAGGAATAACAATTCCGGATTGGGAATCAGGGCGGCCGCCAGGGCGAGTTTCTTCTTCATGCCGTGCGAGAATTCCAGCGTGAGTTTCTTTTCCTCCTTCGCGAGGTCCATCATCGCCAGCAATTCTTCGCTGCGGGCCTTCACCGTCTCCGGCGGCAGGAGATACATGCGACCGACGAACGTCAGGTATTCGCGCGCGGTCAGATTGTCGAACAGTGCCAGGTTCTCCGGCACCACGCCGACCCGGCGTTTGACGGCGAGGGCGCGGACGGGATCCCTGATGTCCTCCCCCAGCACGCGGATGCTGCCTGCGCTCGGTGCGAGCAGCCCCGTAAGCATCTTGATGGTGGTGGATTTGCCCGCGCCATTCGGTCCCAGGAAGCCATAAAAGCAGCCCGCCGGCACGCGGAGGGAAAGTTGGTTGACCGCGCGGAACGAACCGAAGTCGCGCGTGAGCTGGGTGGTTTCAAGGGCGACGCTCATGTGATGCTCAAGGTGGCGGAGGCTAAGGTGCTGGACCAAACGGAGCAATCGCAAAGCGAGTGCTATCGACCGTTCTGACCCAGCAGTTCGAGCACTGCCGCCGTCAGGGACGTGACGCAAGCCCTGAGGGTGGGCTCTGGTACCGGAGCAAAGGTCGCCGAATGGTTGGAGGGCACGGGAACTCCGGTGCGTTCACTTTCGGCAATCTTCGCCGGGTCCGTGGCCCCGACCCACCACAGGCAGATCGGCACGCGAGGCGAGGTGCGGCCGAACTCCGAAAAATCTTCCCCACCCGTGACGGGTGGGGTCAGCTTGACCCGGTCAGGGTTAAACCACGTTTGGAAGGCGGCGGTCAGGCGGCGCGTCAGGGCCGGGTCGTTGATTGTTACGGGAATTGACTCGGGCGTGACGGCGACGACCGGCAGGCGGTTCTCGGGGATACCGGCGGCTTGGGCGATGCCCGCGCAGATGCGCCGGATGGAGGCAATCAACTGCTCCATCACCCGGTCGTCGAAAGCGCGGAGCGTGAGTTCGAGCTTCACTTCGTCGGAAATGATGTTGCGTTTGAGGCCGCCATGAATCGTGCCCACGGTGACCACCGCAGTGGTGCCCGGCTTGAGTTCCCGGCTCACAATCGTTTGGAGCGCGAGGACGATCTGCGAGGCGAGCACGACGGGGTCCTTGGTGGTTTGCGGGGCGGAACCGTGTCCGCCAACGCCGCGCACCAGGATGTCCACCGAGTTAACACTGGCGAGGAACGGACCTTCGCCGTAACCGATGACGCCAGCCGGCAGGACGGACGTGGTGTGCAGGGCAATCGCGTAATCCGGTCTGGGGAAACGCGTGTAGAGCCCGTCCGCCAGCATGGCCCGGGCGCCGGCGCCGATTTCTTCGGCGGGTTGGGCCACGAACACCAGCGTGCCCGACCACCGATCTTTCAATGCTACGAGCAGGCGTGCGGTGCCGATGAGCCCGGTAACATGCGTGTCGTGCGCGCAAGCATGCATGGCCGGCTGAGCTTTGCCTTGCTGGTCTTTCACGATGTCCGTGCTCGCGTAAACCACGCCCGAGTTTTCTTGAACGGGCAGCGCATCCATGTCCCCGCGGACCAGCACCGTTGGTCCTGGGCCATTGGTGAGCACCCCGACCACGCCTGTTTTACCG
Organism: Limisphaerales bacterium; assembly: GCA_044225555.1. Classification (GTDB taxonomy): domain Bacteria; phylum Verrucomicrobiota; class Verrucomicrobiia; order Limisphaerales; family JADLHS01; genus JADLHS01. Next base: position 161,653 of record JBGAIM010000014.1, read on the forward strand.
ACTTGCTCCGTCACCGCGAAACCGAGCCTGCGCAATTCGCCGGCCACGAGCGCGGCGGTTTTGAGCTCCATGAAGGAAAGCTCGGGATGCGCGTGCAGATTGGTGTAGATGCTGAAGAGGGACGAGTACTCGACCTCGACGCGACTGGCCACGAGACCGCGCACCGGGTCAGGCGCGCCGGCCGGAGCGGACATGAGGTGGAGAGCGCTGCCAAGGAGGGCAGGGAGCAGGGTTGTGAAGTGTTTTGGATTCATTGATTGCGGGTTGACCGGGGCGCGGATGGTGTCGTCAAAGTTTTTGCGGTGGTATGCCGGCGGTTGCGGCTTGCTCGTCCTGGTCACCATTCGACACGGCAGGTTTGGATTTAGCGGTCGCCGGCTGGTTCATGCGCTTCACTGATTGCAGCAGGAATTCCACATCGGCGAAAGGCGTGCCCCCGGTGCGTTTCCAGTGAACGCGGCCGTTGGCGTCAATCAGGATGGTCGAGTGGAGTTCCAGTTCTTCGAAGTCGTCGTACGACGCGAACCGCCGCGCATTCTCGTGATCGTGGTCGGAGAGGAGGCGCAGGTTGAGCTTCCCGAGCTTCGCCGACTCCCGGTTCTTTTCCGGACTCGCGCTACTGACGGCGAGCACCACTGTATTCTCGTCGCTCCAGTCCGACGCCCGCGCGTTGATCGCCCTTAACTGCTCCATGCAATGTACGCATTCGTCGTTCAAATAGAAAACCAGGAGCAAGTTCGAGCCCCGCAGCTTCTCCAGGCTGACGGGTTCCCCGTTGGTGTCCAAACAATCCAATTTTGGCGCGGCGTACGGTTCCCAATTGAGCGGGCCCAAAGCCGCCAGGGAGTCGGAGCGGTACGGTCGTTCCGTCGCGAGAGCAGGGGCGACGGGTGTGGCTTTCAAACCGAGCGCGGCTACCGAAGTCATCCACTTCAGATTGGAGTCGGCTCCGGACCAAACGTAGAGCAAACGACCATAATTCGTCTCGACCTGAGCGCGGTTGCCGAGGGCGAAATGCGCCCGCGCCAAACCGGACAGCGTGAAGGCATCGTAAGGCTCCTGGGCCAGCGCCCGTTCGTAAGCCTCGACCGCCAACCGCGGCTCGCCGCGGTTCAAATAGACATCGCCGAGCAACCGGTTCACGGGCCAGGGACTCATCGGGGGATCATTCGGATATTCGTTGGCATCCCGCGCCTTTTTCTCCAGCGCAGCGGCGTCGGTGAGCAGGCGGGTGGCATCGAGGAGGTTGCCTTCGGCCGCGAGGAGCATCCCTTCGGCCGTCTTGAGTTCGATCGCCAATGCGGCGTCAGAGCCTTTCGTCTTCTCCGACTGCTGGCGGACGCTGGTCTTGAGATCTTGCAGGCGGACCCGCGCTTTGAAGGTGTCGCCCTTGCCGGTGTACGCCAGCGTCTCGGCGAGGGCGCGCAGATCTTTGTCGTTCGGCAGATCACGCCACGGAATGGCGACCGAATTGGAGGTGGTCAACACGTCATCCCAGCGTTCGAACTTCAGGAGCGTGCGCACCAGCGCGATCATCCCTTGGTCCGCGGCGCCATAGTTGTTGTCCTTGTTGCCTTCCGGATCGCGTGGCGCGGCGATTAAATCCCGCGCGCCTTGCAACGCGGCCTCCGCCATGCCGAGCTGTTCCTGGATGTAACAAAGGTAGTTTCGGTTGTGCGCGAAATTCCACGTCTCGAACGGCAGCGCGAGTTGTTGATTCATGTAGCGCAGTTCCACCCGCGTGGCGGTATCCATGGAGCGCGCGGCTTCGTGCCACAGGCCCATCTTGGTGTAGTTATGACCCGGCATGTGGTCGGCATGACCGACATTCGGCGCGACCTCCCCGTAGCGAATACAACTCGGCAGGCCCTGCTCGGGCACGGCGGCATCCCAGTTGTGGATGCGGTAATGATGCGCGCCCGGATGATCCGGTTCTTTCGCGAGAACCTGCTGGATCACCAGTTCGGTGCTCAACGCATGGCTGGGATTAATGGAGAAGAGCGCAAAGAGTGCCTTGGCCTCGATGTCATCGGGATATTTCAGCGCCAGTTGCTGCAATCGTTTGGACAGGATGCGGGCGCGTTCCTTGCCGTCCAGGGTGAAGGCATCGCCGGTGAACGAGGCTTCCCACGCTTCGATGTAGAGACGTTCCCGCGGAGTGCATTTGTCTTTGCGGCGACTGGCCTCGCTCAAGAAGTCGAAGTAGCGCTTCAGCTCCGGCGTATCGAGCGGGCCGCGGGTGAACCAGTTCAACCCGCAACGCGCCAGCCCCCAGTAGGCCAAGGCGCAATCCGGATCCAGCTTGAGACACCAGCGGAACGAGCGTTCGGCTTCCTCGAACCAAAAGGAATGCAGCAGCGTGTTGCCCTGGTCGAACCACTCCTGCACCTCCGGCACTTTGGTGGTGATGGGAAAGTGCGTGTGGCCGATGCCTTCCATTTTCCAAGGACGCTGTCGCAGGCCCGAATCGAAGGCCGTGCCGTGGCGCGAATGGCCCGGGTCGTCGTCGGCGAGGCTGATGGCGACGGAACCATAGAATAAACCCAAAGCGATCGTGAGCGTGCGCAAGAAAGACATAAGGGGTTAGGGGTTGATCATTTACTGATTGGATGCAAAAGCGTACGTGGCTCGACGTCTCCTTTGCGAGACATTTCTGTGAGTTCGTCGAGCCCCAAACGATACCAAGCGTCTTCGCGATTCGGATTCACGGTTGTGGAAGCTCGATCTTCTACTTCGCGTCTGCCGTTGCGATTTCCTCCCGCGTCGGCGAACGCAAACAAAGATTCTTCAGGCGATGAGTTCATGGTTTGGCTGCCTTGTTTTCGGAGTTAGCTGAAATCTTCGCCAGCGCATCCCGAGCTTCGGCGAGTGCTCGCTTAACATCCTTTTCCGACTTCCGGGCCGGGAATTGAATCCGCGCCAATTCCGGAGCAGCCAGTCTTTCCTGGCACCGGGTGAGGGATTGGACCGTCTGCCGCCACAACTCGGCTCGCCTGCCCGGCGCGGTTTCGGGGGCGCGGGCGACTTTGGCAGCGCCTTGAGCGTGATCATGCAGGCACTCAATCAAGAGGGCTTGCGACGAACCATTCAACGGATCCCGCGCGACAATGCGTTCCGCCAGATCAACCGCCATTTGCAGGTTTGTCATTCCTTCGTCCGGGCGACCCACCAGAATCAACGCGGTCCCAATCTTCGCGTGGATGCCGCTCCAGTCACGGGCTGAGCGGGCTTCGTTGGGCTCCCGGTCAATCAGCATTTGCTTCCATTGGCGTGCCTGTTCGAAATGCGGCAGGGCATTTGTCGCCCGGTCCAGTTGCATCTCCGCCACACCCACGATGAAGTGCGCAACGTAGCACATGTGGACCTCGGATGAGTCGAGCGTTGGGTCCAGAGCGCGATCCAACAACGGCATCCCATAAGGGAGGTAGTGCCTTTCCAACGCCTCGTTGGCCCGCCCCAGGCTCCGCGCCAGAACATTGCCAATCCTGAAATTCACCTGCATCAATCGTCGCTGTGCCTGGGGATCGTCCGGGTAGCGGTCGAGCAATTGCCGGTTCAGTTCGAGTTCTCGTTGGAAATGGCTCAACGCCTCCTCCGGCCGCTCAAGGCCCGTCAGGGTCAGGCCAAATTTGTCGTGAGCTTGGGAGAGTTTCTGCAGGAGTACTTTGTCGTCCGGATATTGCTTCTGCAGGGTCGTGATGATCGCCAGCGATTGCTGCGCAAATTGCACGGCATTGCTGTAATCGCCAACCGAGTTGGGGACGAGCGGATTGCCCAGTGCGCTCGCCAGTTGTCCGTACAAGGCGGCCAACTCCTGCTGGAAGGCCTTGTCGTTCCCGCCGGCGTCGCGGATCGATTCCAAAAAGCTCACGCTGGTCTGCGCCAGGGCTTGCCTCGCCTTGGTTGCGCCAATCAAGTCCGAGAATTCCGGCGCGACCTTTTGAAACACGTCCTCCACGAAACGACTGGCGCTCTGGAAGCGTTGCTCGGCCAGTTGCCGCGATTGCTCGGTACGGACCAGTCCGATGCTGGTCCCGACAAATCCCAAAGCCAGCGCGGCGGCGATCGCGGCTCCCGCCGCAAAGAGCAATTTGTTTCGGCGAAAGGCTTTCTGGAGGCGGTAGGCCGCCGAGGGCGGACGCGCGGTAACTGGCTCGTTGTCCAGATGCCGTTTCAGGTCGGCGGCAAGGCCGTTTGCGGTCTCGTAGCGGCGCTGGCGATCCTTCTCCAAGCACTTCATCACGATCCAGTCGAGGTCGCCCTTGAGGTGGTGGACCGTCTCCTTCACTCGTAGCAGCCGACGTGAGTCGGCTCTGACTTCTTCTTCCGTCGTGGGCTTGCCGTCGGAAGATTTGAGCGAACTGACGTTCGCTGCTACGAGGGTTTGACTGAGCTTCGTGCTCGGGCGCGGCGGTTCCTTCTCGCGGATGGTCTTGCGCATCGCATCAATTCCCGAGGCCATCAGTTCTTTCGGATCGAACGGCGTGCTGCCGGCCAGCAGTTCGTAGAGCAACACGCCCAGGCTGTAAATGTCGCTGCGTGTGTCGATGTCCAACCCGCTCATCTCCGCCTGCTCCGGACTCATGTAGGCCGGCGTGCCGATGAATTGATGCAATTGCGTGTAAACCGTCGCATCGGTCAGCCGCCCCTCCGTCGCCTTCGCGATGCCGAAGTCGATCACCTTCGGCACCGGCACGCCATCGTGGAGCGTGACGAGGATGTTCGAGGGCTTGATGTCGCGGTGGATGATGCCCTTCTGATGCGCGTGCTGGATGGCCTGGCAAACCTTGATGAACAGGTCGAGCCGCTCCTTGGTGCTGAGGTTGGCCTGGTCGCAGTAGTCGGTGATCTTGATGCCCCGCACCAGTTCCATCACGAAGTAAGGCCGACCCACATCCGTCGTGCCCGCATCGAGCACCTTGGCGATGTTCGGATGATCCATCATCGCCAGGGCTTGACGCTCGGCTTCAAATCGGGCGACGACTTGCTTGGTGTCCATCCCGAGTTTGATGACCTTCAGCGCTACGCGCCGTCGCACTGGCTCGGTCTGCTCGGCGACATATACCACGCCGCAGCCGCCTTCGCCCACGCGCTCCAATAGTTTGTAGCGGCCCAGTGTCTGGCCGACCGCTTCGTCCGCCGGCTCTCCGGCGAAGTCGAGCTTGATGGTAGCCTTGGCTTCGGACGCGGCTTCACCGAGTACACCTTCGGATTGCTCATGCGCGGTGAGCAGGGCATCCAGGCGCTGGCGCAGCGCTTTGTCGTCACCGCATTCCCGGTCCAGAAATTCAGCACGTTCACCTGCTGGCTTCGTCAGCGCCAATTGGAACAACAGTTCTTCGCGGTTTGGCTTCATGGCTATTTGCTCCCGGCCTTTTCAGGTGCTGCCCAGGAAGGTGGGTATCGATGCATAGATCAGGCGTTCGGCAATCGGAGATGTGAAGGTCAAAAGGGATAGGCGGGCACCTTTTCGTTCACCGTGATCCATTGCCATTGGCTGAATTCGTCCATGATTGAAGGTCCGCCGGAGCGGGCCCCATTTCCCGATGCGCCCATCCCGCCGATGGGACCGAACACCTCGTGGTTGATCGTCTGGTCGTTGATGTGAACAATGCCCGTCTTGAGCTGCGCGGCGACCCGCATGGCTCGGGCCTGGTCGGCCGTGAAGATCGAGGCAACCAAGCCGTACTCCGTGTCATTCGCCAGCGCGATGGCCTCTTCCTCGGTGCGAAACGTCAGAATCGCTGCGACGGGACCGAAGGTCTCTTCGCAGTAAACCGGCATGCCGGGTTTGATCCCTTCGAGAACGGTGGGCTGAAAGTAAAGGCCCTCGCGGCTTCCACCCGCAGTTACCCGGGCGCCGGCGGCAACGCTGGAACTGACGAGGCGTTCGGCACGCGCGGCCTGCTTTTCGTTGATGATCGGCCCTAGATGCACCTGAGCTTTATGGGGATCTCCCACGTGCAGATTCCGCGCCCGCTGGGCGAGCTTTTCGCCATAATTTTTGGCGAGCGACTCGTGGACCAAATGCCGGCCGATCGCGAAGCAAATCTGACCTTGGTGAAAGAAGGAACCGAAGGCTGTCGCCGAAGTCACCGCATCGAGGTCGGCATCTTCGAAGACGAGGGTGGAATTCTTGCCGCCCAGTTCGAGCGCCACCTTCTTAAGTGTCTTGCCGGCGTTCTCGGCCACTTTCCGGCCAGCCACTGTGGACCCGGTGAAGGAGATCATGCTGACGTTCGGGTCGAGAGTCAGTGCCTCGCCCGCCTCGGGCCCGCCGGGAACCACGCACAGCACGCCCTTTGGCAATCCGGCCAACTCGAACAGTCGGGCGATGGCGTAGCCGCCACAGACCGGAGTCTGAAGGTCGGGCTTCAGCACCACGGAATTGCCCATCGCCAACGCCGGCAGGACGGCTCTTGCGGCCAAGACGAAAGGGGCGTTCCAAGGCGTGATTACTCCCACGACGCCGAGCGGGACGCGTCGCGCATAGCTGGCGCGGGTCAATGAACTCGACAGGATATGGCCGACGGGCTGGCCCGTGAGCGCGGCAACCTCAATGGCCTCGCGCGCGGAGGTCATGACTTCGAACGGCCCCTTCGGCGGAATCGAGCCGGTCTCCCGCACAATCCAACGGCTGATCTCCTCGACGTGCCGCTCACAGAGGGTAGCAAATTTGCGCAGGACGTCGCCTCGCGCCGTGGGTGGCAGCGCCGCCCAAGCGCTCTGGGCTGCCTTCGCGATTTTGGCCGCCTCAGCCACATCGGCTGCGCTGCCGAATGCGCCTTCAAACAAAACCTCCAGTGAGGCCTTGTCGATGACCGGCACCTTGCCGCCGGCGGCAGGTTTGAACGTGCCCAGGTAGATGGCGCCAGACATGTCCGGCGTGATGAGGTTGGGCGCGGGAACGGGATTGCTTTCAGTTGCAGGTGTGTTCATAAGTTGATGTGCGGTTTACTCCGACCCTGAGGGACTGGGAGGTTGCTCGGCGAGGAACTTCGAAGTGAGCGAGCCAGTGTCCTGACTCCGGCCGATAATCGTGGCAAGAAATCGGCCGAGCAGGTAGCGCTGGCCTTCGCCGCTTTCCAGGACGTACGGTTGCGGCTGGCCGGGAAGTGAATTTCGTTTCATGAAATGCAGGATTGTCTATTTCACCAACAATTTCAGGTCAGCGTCTTCAACTTTGAGGATACCCGCCAGCTGAACTCTCTTGGTCAATTCCCTCCACGCGGGGTCTTTCTTGTAGATGCCTTTCAACAGCGAGGCCGCTTTTTTAATGTCACCTCCATTCGCTGATTCAATGGCCACCCAATACTGGATTTCCAGATTGTCCGGCGACAGCTTCATCGCAGATTCAAACCTCTGCATGGCTGTAACCCGGTCATTGGTTTCGAGCGCCGCATATCCGCCATCCATTTGTTCGTAGGCGCGGAAGCTCCTCAACAAGCGCTCCATTTCGGCCAACGCCCTGGGGTTGTCGTCCACCCGCAAATCCACCTGCTGATTGTCATCCCAAGGTTTGCCCGTGGCGTTTCCTTTCACGACGAGGATGGCCGCTGATTGCTGACCTCGTATGTCACCGCCAGCCTTCTGAGCGGCTTTCATGGCGGCCAGGATGCGTTCGGCCAGAGGTAGATTCGTACTGGCCTCAAAGGCCTGAGACATGGCCGCAGGCACTTGATCCGTCCCCATCATGTTGGATTGAACCGAGTAGTTCCTGCCCTTAACGGCCCCAGCAAAGGCCATGCACCTCTTGCCCGTAAAATTGGCGACATTGCCTTTGCTATCAACAATCCCCACTTGCCGCTCGTCCTTGTTTGGATCCTCAGACAAGAGGATATCCAGTGCTTCCTGCGGGGTTTTGCCCGCTTTCAACAAATCGAGTCCCCGGATGCCAAACGATTTTTGGGTCAACGATTGTGTGGCGATCGCTCCAACGCCCGCTTCCGCCCACGAAACACTTGTGCCCACGCCAAACCAATGACTTTGCACGCCCACTCCCATGTCACCCGTCTTTTCGTCCCGGGCAACAATCGAATAAGTATGAGCCAGGCCGTCGCCATGTTTGAACAATTGTGCCTTGGCTGGTGTGACGGTGAGCAGATTCAGAATCGCGATCAGGACGAAGGGAGCGTTCCACGGGGTGATGATTCTCACGACGCCGAGCGAAATGATGTCTGGTGTTGGACCGGTTTTGTTCTCAGTTGCAGGTGTGTTCATAAACTGTTTCAACTTTCGCTGTGAAAGGTCTGCGGGGTGGAGTCGTCAGAGTTTCCTGTGTCCCGCTCACTGGCCAAACGCCCACAGGTGGTCGGCGCTGCGCACATAAATCCGGTTGCCGGCGATTGCCGGGGTACAGCGGACGGTCTCGCCCAGCTTGTTCACCGCCGCCACGTCAAGCGCATCGCCGGCACGGAACACCGCAAATGTTCCCGAGGTGTTCACCGCGTAGATGAATCCGTTCGCGGCGATGGGGGAGGCGCTGAACTGACCACCGATCCCCAGTCGCTCGCGGTCGAGCAGACGTCGGCCCGTGGAGGGATCCACAGCCGTCCACAGCGCACCATCGCGCAGGAAACACAACCGGCCGCGGTAGAACAGGGGGGAAGGCATCTCCGACAGTCCCTTGGTCGTCTCCCAGGCCACCTGGGTATCGGTGCTGTCGCCTTGTCCTCCGGGCCGGATGGCGACGAAGCGGTCGGCGTGGAACTTGTCCTTGGCGAAGGCTTCCATCGTATCCCATTCCGCCTTGGTCACGACGCCGTTCTTGTCGGAATCCACCGTTCCCAGCAGGTGTTTCATGGGAAACCCGTTTCCCGGAACGTCGATCGGGATCTCCTTGCGGATTTGCCAGATCACGGACATCGGCATTTCATCGAGGGCGATCTGGCCGTCCTTGTTCGCATCGTATTCAGCGATGAGTTTGTTCCAATCGAACAACGGGTCATCCGGCCCGGTGGGATCGCCCATGCCGCTACCGCCGACGAACAGCAAGCCGTCGCCCGCCACGGGCGTGGTGAGTGCGCCGAACCCCCAGCCGCGGACCCACCACTTCGGCTCGCCGCCCTTTAGACTGTAGGCCGCCAAGCGACCCTTGCCCTGAATGATGAGTTCCTCGTCACCATCGTGACGCCACACCATCGGCGTGGAATAACACGAGCCGGCGAGCGGTCGCGGCGATTCCCACAGTGTCCGCCCGGTGGCCGGGGTCAGCGCGACGAGCTGGGAGTTCGTGCTGTCACCATCGCGTTGCAGGATCAACTGGCCGCCCGCCAGGATCGGGGACGTGGCGGTGCCATACTGCGAAGGAAGGCGTTCGAGCGGCCGCCGCCATGCCTCCTTCCCCGCGAAATCGTACGCGAGCAGACCGAACGAACCGAAATAGACGTAGACCCTTTCGCCGTCGGTGCAGGGCGTGGACGCGGCGGGCGAACTGAATTCATGGCAGGGCTCGATCGTTTCCGCCGGCGCGACTTGGCGCCAGAGTTCGCGGCCGTCGCGAATGTCGTAGGCCAGCGTGAGCAACCGGGAGTTTTCCACCGCGGTCAGGAACAGGTGATCGCCCCAGACCACCGGTGAAGAAATTCCGCGGGGCACCGTGACCTTCCAGAGCTGGTTCGAGCCGGGCCCGAAGTGGACCGGCGGTCGGGCGTCGTCGGCGACGCCCGAGGCATTTGGCCCGCGAAACTGCGGCCAGTTTGAAGCGGTCGCCGAAAGGGTTGCGCTGGCTATAAGAAGTAGGGTGAGGAGTGGTTTCATGAATGTGGTTTCTGCGATTGGTGAGGCAGTGAGAGAGTGGGTGCGGTTTGGAATCACCGCGGTTGGCTTTCCGATTTCTCTTTGGTTTCCGCCGCGGCGATTTCCTCCCATGACGGCGCGCTCCAGATGTGCAGTGCGCCGCTTTTGTTTCCCCAAGTGATCGTATTGCCATCGGGAGAAAACCACACGCCCATGTAGCCGGTGCCCTGGCCTTCCAGGGTGAAGACATCCTGCCAACTTTCCGTGTCCCACAGCTTCACGGCTTCATTGTCGCCACCGCCGACCGCCAGCCGTTTGCCGTCCGCCGAAAAGGCCAACGTATGTGCGCCTTTGAGAAATCCGCCCAAGGTCGCCAACGGTTGCCAAGTCGCGGCATCCCAAACCTGCGCGTAACCCAGGCTGCTGGCCGCAGCGAACAGCTTTCCGTCCGGAGAGAAACAGCCCAGGTCGCCTTCCAATAGGTTCAGTTCCGGCGTGCGCTGGCTCTTGTCTTTGAGGTTGCGGAGCACGAAATCACCTTCCCAGCCCAAGGCAATGCACTGTCTGCCGTCGGGCGAAACCGCCACCGAATCAAAAGCCAGCGGTGCCTGCCAGGTCTGTTCTTCGGCGCCGGAGAAGAGATTCCACTCGTGCAGCAAGTTATCGCGCCCGGACCAGGTGATGAGCTTCTGACCCCCGGGGAGAAACTGTACAAGCCCTGACGCCTTTGGACCCGCTGTCCGAACCATGCCCGCAGCGTCGGTCAATCGACGCAGCAGAATCCGTCGTGACAGATCCCAAACCTCGACCGTTCCGTTAGTCCATTGTGCCGCCAGAAAACGGCCATCCTCCGAGAAACAGGAGGTAACCGCATTCTTCTCCAACTCCACTAACGGAGTCCCGAGTTGAAAATCAGTGTCCGTCCACTGCGTCACCTGACCTTGCCGTGTCAGCGTCACGAGGGAACGGCCGTCCGAAGCGAAACTCGAGTTCACGACGTTGTCGGTCGGGAGCGTCCTTCGTGATGGACGGTCATGGATGAAGGAGGTGTCCCAAAGACAAACCGTGCCGTCCTTCCCTCCGCTCACGAGCGTCCGGGCATCGGGCAGCAAAGCCAGCCGCCACACCTCCAGCCGATGACCTCGCAGCACATCGAGGCACTTTTGACTCCCGACATCCCAGATGCGAATGGTCTGGTCGGCACTGCTCGAGGCCAGCTTTTTTCCATCCGGCCAGAATACCAGAGCGGCGACGAACGAGCCGTGACCTTTGAGATGCCCGATTTGCTTGCCCGTGGCGACTTCCCACAGCCGAATGTCCGACTCTGTGAAACCGGCGGCGGACGCCAGGGTTTTGCCATCGGGCGAAAACGCCAGGGTAGTGATGAACTCCTTCGCCGCCAAAGCGGTCCAGAGCTCTTTGCCATCGCGTAAATCAATGGCTCGAATCTTTCCCTCTGGCAGCGCGTAAACTGCGAGGCTCAAGTCCGGCGCCGCCGCGAAGCCCACTTGCGGACCACCGCCAATCTGTTCCGAGGGAAAGCTGGCGAGTTTGGTCCCGGCGGGCATCTGCCAAAGGGTGATATGCCCCTCAAGAGTTGAGGTCACCAAGGTGCGCCCATCCCGGGCGAAAGCCAGGCCAAGGCAGTCATTGTCCAGCGAGATTTTCGCCAGAAGTTCTCGCTTCGCCGTGTTCCAAAGCCACAAATGGGTTTGATGCGGTCCGTTCGCCGAAAAGGCCGAACTGGTGAAGGCCAGTAATGGTTCCACGGGGGAAAATGCAGCCTGGGCGTGGGTTTCATCTCCGGCCAGACGAACCACCTGTCGGCGCGTGCGCAAATCCCACACGGCCAACCCGCCTTGATGAACCGGACCGACGGCCAGCCAGTGCCCGTCCGGCGAGGCCGCGAGCGAATAAATCTCGGCCGGTTCCTGGCTCAGGGTGAACAAGGCGTCGCTGCGGGTCTTTTTCCAAAGATAACGCCATTCCCAGCCACGCAAATCCTTCTGCCCGGGTTGCGGGCGTTGGCGGTTCAGCAAATCCAGCGCCCGGCCCAGATTATTCTCGGCGAGGGCCTGCCGGGCTACATTCATGTCCGAGGCGTAGGCGCGCTGGCGGGCCGCGAGTTCGGCGGCTTCGGCGCGCTTCTTCTCGGACTCAGCCCGGCTTCGCTCGACTTCCGCTTCGTGCTGTTTGGTCTGGGCTTGAGCCTGCGCGGCTTCGGCGATCACGCGTTGGCGGGATTCGGCCTCGGTGGCCTGGGTTGCGCGGATCGCCTGCCAGGCGCTGACAACCACGCCCAGCACCAGCGCGCCCGCCACAGTCGCGCCGGCGGTGAAGACGAGTTTGTTCCGCCGAAACGCCTTCTGGAAACGGTAAGCAGTGGAAGGTGGTCGGGCCACGACCGGCTCGTTGTTAAGGTGCCGTCTGAGGTCCGCCGCGAGACCATTCGCCGTCTCGTAACGACGCGTGCGGTCCTTCTCGAGACACTTCATCACGATCCAATCCAGGTCACCCTTAAGCTGGTGGATTGTCTCCTTGATACGGAGCAGCCGACGTGAGTCGGCTCTGACTTCTTCTTCGGTCGTCGGCTTTCCGGAGGTGGAAGCTTTGAGCGAACTCACGTTCGCGGCTCCAATGGTTTGGCTGAGCTTCGTGCTCGGACGCACCGGCTCCTTCTCCCGAATCGTCTTGCGCATCGCGTCGATGCCCTGCGACATCAACTCCTGCGCGTCGAAGGGCGTTTTGCCCGTGAGCAATTCGTAAAGCAACACGCCGAGCGAATAGATGTCGCTGCGCGTGTCCACGTCCAGCCCGCTCATCTCCGCCTGCTCCGGACTCATGTAGGCCGGCGTCCCGATAAACTGGTGCAACTGCGTATAGACCGTCGCGTCCGTCAGCCGCCCTTCCGTCGCCTTGGCGATGCCAAAATCAATCACCTTGGGCACCGGCACGCCGTCGTGCAGCGTGACCAGAATGTTCGAGGGCTTGATGTCGCGGTGGATGATGCCCTTCTGATGCGCGTGCTGGATGGCCTGGCAGACCTTGATGAAGAGGTCGAGCCGTTCCTTCGTGCCGAGTTTCTCCTGATCGCAGTAATCGGTGATGCGGATGCCGCGGACCAATTCCATCACGAAGAACGGCCGGCCTGTCTCGGTAGTTCCTGCATCCAACACCTTGGCAATGTTTGGATGATCCATCATGGCCAGCGCCTGCCGCTCCGCCTCGAACCGCGCAACGACCTGCTTGGTGTCCATGCCCAGCTTGATGACCTTCAATGCCACCCGCCGCCGCACCGGCTCCGTTTGCTCCGCGACATAGACCACACCGCAGCCGCCTTCGCCCACGCGCTCCAATAGTTTGTAGCGGCCCAGGGTCTGGCCGACCGCTTCGTCCGCCGGCCCTTCGGCGAAGTCGAGCTTGATGGTGGGGCGCGCGGCTTCGGCTTGCATAGCCAGCAAAGTCTCGGGTTGCTCGTGCGCGGAGAGCAAGGCTTCGAGCCGTTGGCGCAGGGCGGCATCGCCATCGCACATGACGTCCAGAAACGCTGGCCGTTTCTCCACTGGCTTTTCGAGCGCCAAAGCGAATAGGGCTTCTTCGCGATTTGAGTTCATCGAACTTGTGTTTCGGGGATGGAAACGTCTTTGGGCATGAGTGCCTTGTTCACATCCCAGTATCTCAAAGTGCCATCCCGGCCGGTGGAGATCAGGTGCAGGCCTTCGGGCCGTTGAACAAAGGCGAGCCGCGTGATGGCGCTGGTGTGGCCGCGGAAGATGTGACCGTTCCGTCCCGTCTCGGCGTCCCACAACTTCACCGTGCAATCGCTGCCACCGGAGGCGATCCAACGTTCGTCGGGACTGTAAGCCAGAGCGAGGAAACGGTGGCCCGGGCTACGGAGCTCGGCCCGGGACTGGCCCGTGGTGACATCGAAAATGCGCGCACTATCATCGTCCTTGGCCACCACAATTCGAGCGCTGTCCGGACTGAACGCCAGGCAGGTGCTGATATCCTTCCGGACGGACGGGAAATCCCGCAGGCTCTCCTGCCATTCATCCAACCGGGTTGCATCCCACAATTTGACGACATATTCGGATCCGGAGGACGCCAGAAACCTCCCATCGGGACTGAACGCGAGCATTTGAATCTGCCGCTTGTCCTCGCCGGCGACCCCTATCTTGCGCCCCGTCCTGGCATCCCACACTTTGAGCTTCCCGTCCGGCCCGCCTCCGACCAGCCGCTTTCCGTCCGGACTGTAGGCGAGTGCCATCACGATGCCGTTAGCCTCGAAGGGTTCCACTTGGAAGGGTTCCGCACCCGTGGCGAGATCCCAGACGACCGGCGTCGAATTGTCCGGACGCTGGGGGCCGTCTCCGCAGGCGGCGAGAAACTTCCCGGTTGGATCGAACGCCAGGCTCATGACGACACCTGAAAGCCCCGGCAGCCGGTGCACCAGCCGATCCGTCCCGGTTTCGTAGATCAGCACCGGCGAACTCTTGAGCTTGGGATCGCCATATCGGTCACCCCCAAGGGCAATCCAGTTCGTCCGGGGGGCGAGCGCCAGCGCCCAGATGTCACTCTGGTAGCGGAGGGTGAGCAGGCTGGGGTCGTCTTCCTTCCCAAGGTTCGTTGCGTCCCAAATGCGGACCATTCCATCCTCGCAAGCCGCGGCGAGCCGGTTTCCGTCCGGGCTGAACCGCACGCACTGGCCTTCGCCAGCCAGATCACGGAGAGCGAGCACGGGGCGGCCTGATGCGGGATCCCAGAGCGTGACGATCCGATCCATGCCGGTGACGGCCAGTCGCCGACCATTGGCGCTGTAGGCCGCACCGAGTGCCGGGAATCCCAGTCCGCGAAACCGACTCCGCGGCTCGCGGCTCCCCTCCGTCAAATCCCACACACGAACGACAGCGTCAAAGGATGTCGCGGCGAGCTCCCGACCATCCGGACTGAACGCCACACAACTGACCGGAGGTCCCAACTCGCCAAACTCGCCTTGGAGCTGGCCCGTCGCCGCATCCCAAAGCCGGACGATGCCGCCATGACTGCTCGTGGCCAGCCGCGTGCCGTCAGGACTGAAGGCCACGCCCATCGCCCCCTGTTCGTGGCCGGGAAGGGCGTGGACCCTGGCGTAGGATTCCGTATCCCAGATATTCACCAACCCACCTTCACCGAGGGCGGCCAGCCGTCGGCCATCCGGACTGAACGCCAGCGAATACGCCGTGCCATACTCATAAACGGCGTTACCCGGCCATGAGTGCAGTTCGACACCCGACTTCCAATCCCATAGTCGGACCCGCCGATCCCCGCCGGCAGAAACAAGGCGGGTGGAATCCTTGGGATGGAACGCGACGCAAAATGCGAAATTCGTATGTCCCGGAAGCGTCTTGGCCAGTTGCCGGGTCGCCGGACTCCATATCTGCACCGTACCATCACCACGCGCCGCGGCTAGGTGTTGGCCGTCCGGACTGAAGCCGAGGCCAAAGACCTCACTGCTTCGGCCATCGCCCAGGCGAGTGGGCTCGGCGAACCGCAGCCGCTTGAGACAGCGCCATTCCCAATCGCGCAACGGGGTTGGGCACGCGTCGAGAAGCTGTTCGGCGTCATGAATGTTGGGCGGTTCGGCGGTGAGTTCCCGGTGCGCCAGTGCCACGCGGTTGAAGTAGAGATTTTCCTCCAGCTTTCGCGCATTTTCCTCGGCGCTGACGCGCGCGTCCTGGGCTTCGCCCCTGGCCTGTTCCGCTTGCTGGCGTAGCTCTGTTTGCCTGCGCTCGGCCGCCAGGGCCCGATTGTGGGCTTGGGTCTCTCGCGCGAACAGCCAGGTCGAAACGCCCAAGCCGACGACGAGCGCGGCCACCACTGCGCCTGCTGCGGCAAACGCCAGTTTGTTCCGACGCACGGCTTTCTGAAACCGATAAGCAGTTGAAGGTGGGCGCGCGACCACCGGCTCGTTATTCAAATGCCGCTTAAGGTCGGCAGCGAGTCCGTTGGCCGATTCGTAGCGACGCTGACGATCTTTCTCCAGACACTTCATCACAATCCAGTCCAGGTCACCCTTGAGCTGGTGGATCGTCTCCTTGATACGGAGCAGCCGACGTGAGTCGGCTCTGACTTCTTCTTCGGTCGTCGGCTTTCCGGAGGTGGAAGCTTTGAGCGAACTCACGTTCGCGGCTCCAATGGTTTGGCTGAGCTTCGTGCTCGGACGCACCGG
>JBGAIM010000015.1:0-176548 GCA_044225555.1 Limisphaerales bacterium
CGCGCCGCGAGCATCGTGTCGAAAATCGCACCGGGCGTGAACGCGTGATGCTTGTAGAGCAGGCGCAGATCGTAATCCGCACCGTGCATAATGAGCTGGTGACCGGACAACGCGTCGAGTAGCGAATCTATTTTGATGTCCGCCAGCGGGTCCACGAGCCGGTCGCCCGCCGTGGTGCTGATCTGGATGAGGCAGACCTTTTCCGGATACGCATGCAAACTGTCCGCCTCCGTGTCCACGGCAATCCAGTCCGCCGCCCGCACCACGGGTAGCAACGCCGCCAGTTTCTCTTCCGTATCAATCACGCCCGCAGAGAAGTGACCAAACCCGGGCCAGATGTCAAAATCGTTTTCGGTCCGCCGCCAACTTAATCGCAATCTTCATCCTAATCATGCTCTTGCCAGGCTTGGTCGCAATGCAAACTTGCCCCCATGCCTCGCTCGCGGCTAGATTTTGCATCCATGAATTTAGCCGCCGCATTCAGCGCCATAGTAAAGACACGCCCCGAGAAACCCGCCGTTTTTTGGGGTGAGAGCCAGATCACCTATGCCGGGCTTCTGGAGCAAACCTTCGCCGTGGCGGCGCAACTCGCGGAGAATTTCGGCATCAAGCCCGGCGACCGCGTCGGGCTCTGGCTGAAAAACCGGCCGGAGTTCATCCCCGCCCTCTTCGGCGTTTTCCAGGCCGGAGCCGTGCTCGTGCCCATCAACAATTTCCTCAAGCCGGCCGAAGTGGGTTACATCCTGAACGATGCCGGGATAGATGTATTGATCACCGACGAGGAACTGGGCGTTCACTTCCCGGCCTTGTCCAGCGCCCGGCCCGCTTTAAGAATGTTGGCGGTGGAGAAGCTCTCTTCCGAAATTGCCAATCGTAAATCGCCGATCGCAAATCGGATGGAATCCGATCTCGCCGTCATCATCTACACCTCCGGCACCACCGGCCGGCCCAAGGGCGCGATGCTCTCCCACGGCAACCTGCTCCACAACGTTAACAGTTGCCGGCTGGTGCTCGATACCGTCGATTCCGACCGCTACGCCGTGTTGCTGCCATTGTTTCACAGCTACATGCTCACGGTCGGCCTGCTGCTCCCGCTGCTCAATGGCGCGTCCATCGTGCTCATCAAGTCGCTGCATCATCCGCAGCACATCCTGCGCGAAATTTATCAACACGCCGCGACGACGCTCCCGGCCATTCCCCAATTTTATCGCACGCTCGCCCACGCCAATCTGCCGGCCAAACTTCCTTTCCGCCTGTGCGTGAGTGGCGCCGCGCCCCTGCCCGTGCAGGTGCTCAAGGAGTTTGAGGAGAAACACCAGATCCCGCTGATTGAAGGCTACGGGCTGAGCGAAGCCAGCCCGGTCGTGACCAAGAACCCGTTTCGCGGCGTGCGCAAACCCGGCTCCATCGGCCTGCCGATTCCCAACGTCGAAGTCAGCATCCAGGATGACACCGGTCGCCAACTGGCCACCGGCGAAACCGGCGAGGTGTGCGTCCGAGGCGGCAACGTGATGCTCGGTTACTGGAACAACCCGGAGGAAACCGCCAAGGCGATGCGCGGCGACTGGTTGCTCACCGGCGACATCGGCTATCGCGACGCCGATGGGTATTACTACATCACCGATCGCAAGAAGGACATGCTCCTCGTCAACGGCATCAACGTTTATCCGCGCGAGATCGAGGAAGTCCTTTACCAGTTTGCCGGCGTCAAGGAAGCCGCCGTCATCGGTGTGCCCGACCCGCGCAAAGGGGAACACCCGGTTGCCTTCGTCGCGCCGGCCGAGGGCGTCACGCTGGATGAAAAAGCCATGCTGCAATTCGTCCGGCAGAATCTCGCCGACTACAAAGTCCCCAAACACGTGGTGTTCATGCCGGCGCTGCCGCGCAATCCCACCGGCAAGATTTTGAAAACCGCCCTCCGCCTGCAAGCGTCAGCCCGTCCGCAGTAGCCGAAGCGTGCCCGGCAACACCCGGTCCGTGACGGCCAGCCACGGCGGCATTCTGCTTTTCAGCCGCATCTTTAAAAGACCGATCAACCGCGCCCGGCTTAAAAGCTGAGGGCGACCGCCACCACCACCGTGGGCTTGCTTTCGTCGGGATTGAAGACGTAGGCCGTCAGGTCGAGCTGCTTGAGCGAGAAGCCCACCAGCAAACCCCGCTGGATATCGCGGTCCGTCTGATAAACCCGCGTACGTTGCGTCACGAGACCGAAACGAAACCACTCCACCGGGGCGAGCGTCAGCTCCGACCAGTTGTAGAAGAAGCTTTCCGATGAATCGCCGGTGTCAAAAACATATTCGCCCTCGCTGTAAAGCTCGAGCTTCCACCAGCTCAGGGAACCGGAGTAGCCCGGCGCAATGCCCGTGACGTCCCCAAAGACACCGCCGAGCATGGGCGTGATCTCCCACGCCAGCTTCCCGCCGCCGGAAAAATTGCAGCCCACCCACGTTGAACCCGTCTTCAAGGCTTCGTAGTTGTAACGCGCTTCCAGGTGCAGCAGGCCGTGGTCAACCGTGACGGTCGGCTGCGCGTAGTCACTCTCATTGGGCACGATGAAAGTGTAAACCGAGGCGGAGAACGCCCACTTGTCCTCATCTGCACGCTCGCCAGCCGACGGAGCTGAGTTCCCGCCGATTGGAGCATTTGTGGTTGCGGCAGTTTGCGCCCCGGCGCGACCAACGCACAGCAGCAGAGCTGTGAGGAAGATGGGAGTTGCTCGCATGGTACTCACCCTCCCAATGCCATCGTCAACGCAACCAAAATTCCGCCCAGAATCACCACGGAAATGCCAAACACCCACGGGGACCGGCCCACGATGCGACCGTAGGCCATCCCGGCGATGAACAGCATCAAGATGGCAATTCCGTTGGAGAGGCGCATGGCCAGGCCGACCTTTTGCACGAAGATGAACGGCATTGCCACCGGGAACGTGGTGAGGAACACCCAGAAGAACACCGCCACCGCGCCGCGCCAGTCCGAACCACCCAACCGCGCCTGCTCCGGCGGTTCGGGCAGTTGCTGCAACCGCTCGTGCATGGCCGTAAGCTCCGCCGGTTGGAGAACGGACGCGAGCACGGGCGGCAAGGCATCCTTAATCAGCCGCTGCGCCTTTTGGGGATCGCTGGCCTTGCGCACTGCGCGGTAGGTCCTCAAGTTGCGCCCCTTCTCCGCGAGGCAGCCCATCAGGTACAACACCCCGTCAATGACGCCCCACGCCAGATTGCAACCGAGTGCGCCAATCAGCATGGTGCGGACTTCCGCGCGGTCGGCGGTGGCGACACTGAGCGAGCCGGTAAACGTGAGCACCATGATCAAACCGAAGAGCACTTCGGAGATGCGTTCGTGCGGCTCGAGCACGCGTTTCGAGGATTGGATATGTTTATCGGCCATGAAATTTACCCCGGGGCTGATTCTTAGTCATTTTCAGGAACGCAGGATTCCGACTCAATTGTGTCTCGATTCGCTCGAATTAACTCCCGCAATTCGGCGTTCAGGCCGGCTTCAGTCACTCACGCACTGTTGACGGCAGGCCGCTCAAATTCAACTCTCCCGCTTTCTGGGGAGACGCCGTCACGTAGCCGGACCCAGTCGCGTCCCGCGCGAACACGCCCGCTTTCATGAACGGATTTTTGACGAACTATTTGTTCAAATGCGTCCGCTGCCGCGCGGCGAGGTAGCGATCCATTTCGGCCGTATCCTTGAACACCGCCACGCCCGGCAGCGATTTCATGATCTCGAAGACTTCTTGAATCTGCGGCTGCATGTGAACGAACGACGCCTGGCCGCCGCGCTCTTTCAGCGTTTTGCGAGTGCTGGAAAAGACCCGCAAGCCGGCACTGCTGATGAATTTCAATTGCTCGAGATCAAAGATGACGTCCTTGATCGGGCCGCCGAGCGCTGGCCCAAGTTGCTTCTCCAGTTCTGGCGCAGTGGCGGTATCAAGGCTGCCGATGAGCTTTACGGTGACGGCGCCGGCAGCCTGGCCAGCGATGTTCTTTTGGATTTGGATTTCGAGTGGCATATCGTTTTGGTGTTTCGAATTCTTGCTCTTGGTGAAAAGACTAATCACCGCTGGCCGTTGATACAAGCCGCTTGGTCAGACGAAGAATATTTCTACCGCGCTCCCGCTGGTAGCTGATTTCATCCATGTGACGACGGACCAGCTCAATGCCCCAGCCACCGGGCAAATCGTCATCCTCCGCCCGCATCTTGCGCGGCGTAGCCGTCGTTGGATCAAACTCCGGCCCATCATCACGCAACTCGATGCTAAACAAATCGCCGACGCGCTCGACGACAACTTGAAATGTCCTCGCTGCGTCGTGGTTCAACGCGTGATTGACGATGTTGCTGCCGCATTCCTCCAACGCCAGCGCCAGACTAAAGATAATCTTCTCCGGCACGCCCTGCGCCGCTGCAAATTCCTGCAACACCTCCACACCCCGCATCACTTCTTCGGGCGTTCCGCGAAGCTCCATCGTTTTGCGTCCCGTTGACTCAACGCAGCCCGGCTGCACTTTCAGGGTGAGAATCGCGATGTCGTCAGACTGCGGGGCGCTGCCGGCAAATGAGCGGACTTTCTGAAGCAGGCTTGCCGTGATCACGGGAGCGGATTGATGCGCGAACCCACCCGCATCCGCCAGCAGCCGGTCGTTGCCGTAACATTCCTCCTGTGGATTGAATGCCTCGCTCACGCCGTCGGTATAGAAGATCAAAGTGTCGCCGTCGCGCAGCCTCAGTTCCGTCCGCTCAAATTCAAGATCGGGTTCAAATCCCAAAGCCGTGCCAAGATTTTTGACCGTCCAACGCGGGGTTCCGTCTGCAGGCAGCAGCACCGGTCGGCAATGGCCGGCATTGGCCAGTGTGAGTCGGCCCGACTTCGGCTCGAACACGGCGCACAAGAAAGTCACAAACATGCCGGACGGATTGTCCGCCGCGAGTTCATCGTTCAGCCGCGCAAGGATGCGTTCCGGCTCGGCAACTTCCCGCGCCAGCAATCGCGCCAGGCTGATCGCTCGCACCATGAACATGGAGGCGGGAATCCCTTTGCCTGAAACGTCGCCGAGGAAAACCACGAGCCGATCCGGCCCGGCAGAACATACACCGTAAAGATCACCACCCACTTCGCGCGCCGGTTCGAGCACCGCGCCGAAGCTTACACCGTACGCCTGTTCAAAGGGCACGAAGTCGTGCGGCAACATGCCCATCTGGATTTCGCGCGCCACGCGCAGTTCGCTGGCGATCTGCTCCTTCGCGGCGTCACTGTAGGCTTTGGCCTTGAGCAGCGACTTCACGCGCGCCTTGACCTCCAGCATCTCGAAGGGCTTGGTAAGATAATCGTTCGCGCCCAGTTCAAAGCCGCGCGTCTTGTTCTGCACCTCCTCCAGCGACGAGAGAAACATGATGGGTACTTCCGCCGTCTCCGGCATCGCGCGCAACCGGCGGCAAACCTCGTAGCCGTCCATGCCCGGCATCATGATGTCGAGCAGCACCAGGTCTGGCGGCGTGCGCGTCGCGATTTGTAGCGCGGTCTCGCCATTCATCGCGAGGCTGAGTTTGTGATCGGCCTTCAAGCCTTCGACGAGGATGTCGAGATTGGCTTTGGCGTCATCCACCAGCAGCACGCGGCAATCGGCGAGATTTTTCATCAGAGGCAAGACGCTTCAACTCATTGCCGTCGTCCGGGAAACAAGCACCGTGACCAGGTTGCGATCCCCGCGACGTTCGTATTCCATGCCCGCCGCGAGTCGTCGCACCAGGCTCAACCCCCAGCCACCGGGCGTGCGATCCTCCAGACTCAAATCCGGGTCCGGTTCGGCGCTCCGACACGGATTGAACTCATGTCCGTCATCCTCCAGGCAAAGTCGGAATACGTCCGGTTCGCACGCAAGACTCAATCGAATGCGGTGTTCGCCTCCGTCATCGTAACCGTACTTGATGATGTTGGTCCCGAGTTCCTCCGCCGCCAATTGCGCCAGGTAACGGGCATCGGCATTCGCGCCCCAGGCGGCGAGTTGGTGGTCCAGCTCCTCAATGGCGCGCATCAACGCACCGAGTTGATTCGGAACGTTCGCTTCCCATTGCGATCCTTCGTGCATGGATGATGGCGGCGTTGTTGGGCCACAAGCTAACGCTGTTGGCTGCATTGGCCAACGCAATTCCTGCGCGGCGGCGTCTGCAATGCAGTTGACTCACTTCCGGTCCGCGAGATAATCGTCGGCATGAACGTCACCACCGCACTGACCGGCGACACCCAGACTTTCACGCTCACGGGCCGATTGGATTCGGAAGCCGCGCCCGAGTTCGAACGACAATGCGCGGAGGACATCCGCCCTGAAACGCAATCACTGATTCTGGATTTGACCGGTTTGGAATATCTCAGTTCGGCCGGCCTGCGCACCATCTTGAGTGCCGGCAAAGGCATCCAAGCCCGTGGCGGCAAGCTGGTCTTGTGCGTCCAGAAGGGTTTGATCCGGCAAATCATCGAGGCCTCGGGCTTTCACAAATTGTTTACCGTGGTGGAGAAAGTTGCCGAGGCCCGCAAGCACTCGACCGGCACGTTCCGCATTCACATGCACAAGGAGTGGGATGTGGACATCATGACTGTCTTCGGTCGCGTGGATGCCGAACGCGCCCCGGAACTGGAGGCCGCCGGACGGCAAATCTTGATGACGGCGTTTCAGAAGCTGCTCGTCAACATGAGTGAGGTGGAGTACCTGAGTTCCGCCGGCCTCTGCGCGCTACTCAATCTGGGAAAGCTCGCTGACGCCAAGAAAGGACGCCTCTTCCTGTGCAGCCCGTCCGCGTCGGTCCTTCAGATTCTCAAGATGAGCGGCTTCGATAAGATTTTCAAAATCCGCAAGACGGTGCAGGACGCCCTCGTTGAGTGACGGCGGGCGGCTCACGACTTTCGTCTGACGGTCAAAATCGCGATATCATCCGACTGCGGGTGAGTGCCTGCGTGAGCACGCACGCGCTTCAACAGAACCTCGGTGGTTTCCGCAGCCCCACGGTTTGCTGGTCCGGCGAGGTTCTCCAACAGTCTGACTTCGCCAAACAACTCCCCCGCGGCATTGAAGGCCTCGGTTACTCCGTCGGTGTAGAACACCACTGAATCTCCCGGCTGCAACTGAGTTGACTGACTCGGCGCGGACAAGCCCGCCATGATGCCGGCGGCCATGTCGGGCTCGAGGGTCAGAAACTCGGCCTTGCCCTGCCGGATTAACGCCAAAGGTGGATGCCCCGCACTCGCATAATCCAATCGCCCGGTGGTCGGGTCGTAGATCGCACACAGAATGGTCACGAACATGTTCCGCGGGTTCTGGGTTGCCAGCGAGTCACTGACCCGACGCAATAGTTGCGAGGGGTCCGTTGCGTCCGGCGACATCGCGCGCACCAGCGTCATCGTCACGGCCATGAACAAGGCGGCGGGAATTCCCTTGCCCGAAACGTCGCCGATGACCACCACCAGCTTGCCATCGGGCCGGCGCAAGACCTCGTAAAGATCGCCTCCGACCGCCTGGGCGGGATGCAAAATCGCCTGCGCCTCGAGCCCCGTGCCTTCGGCGATCATCGCCACTTCCGGTGGCAAAATGCCCATCTGAATCTCACGGGCGATGCGCAGGTCATAGGCGATCTTCTCCTTCACCGCGTCCGCGTAAGCCTTCGCCTTGAGCAACGACCTCACCCGCGCCTTGACTTCCAGCATCTCGAACGGCTTGGTGAGATAATCGTTCGCGCCGACCTCAAAGCCGCGCGTTTTGTTCTGCACTTCCTCCAACGAGGACAGAAACATGATCGGCACCTCCGCCGTCTCCGGCATGGAGCGCAGTCGCCGGCAAACTTCGTAGCCATCCAGACCCGGCATCATGATGTCGAGCAACACCAAGTCCGGCGGCGTGCGGGCCGCGATTTGCAGCGCCATTTCGCCATTGAGAGCCGGCAATCGGAAAGTTCCTTCATACGGTTGTAAACTGTTTCAATGCCTGCTCCAATTGGGTCTGCGCATCCGCGAAGGAATATCCCTGGACGAGCTTCTCAAACTCCGCCCACGCCCCATCGGCAAAGAGCGCGCGCAGCACTGCCTGGTTGGTCTCGATGAAATCCGCCGAGCCCGGATCGAATTCCGCCAATAGCCGGGTCAGTTGTTCCGCCGCCTCACGGGTCTTGACCGGATCAATCGCCGCCGGCTGCTGACTGGTCGCGGAAACGGTTGCCGCCGGCGAACCCAGCGTTGCCTTCAATCCCGAGATGAGCGGATCGAGTGCCGCAGCGGTCTGCTGTTTGGCAGACTCCAATTCGGCCGGCGCGACCTTGGCCCGAATCGCCTTCTCCAGAACCGCGGCAGTGCTATGCACGGCTTTGGCGCCGATGTTCCCGGCCACGCCCTTCAAAGTATGGGCAAGGCGTTCAGCCAGCGCAGCGTCACCCTTGGCCAGCGCCTCGTTGATTTCCCCAACCGCTGGTCCCTGTTGCTCGATGAACTGGCGAAGCAATTTCAAATACAGCTTTCGATTGCCGGCCACCCGGGACAAACCATCCTGCGTGTCGAGACCGGCGATGGACGGTAACTTCTCCGCCGCTCCCCTCGCCCCGTCCTTCCCTCCATCGGATGGGGAGAGGGTGTCCGCAGGACGGGTGAGCGGTTTGTAAAATCTTCCCACGGTCTCGTACAGATTGCCCGGATCAATCGGCTTGGAGATGTGATCGTTCATCCCGGCGGCCAGGCACCGCTGCTTCTCCTCCATCGTCGCGTGCGCGGTCATTGCGATAATGGGCAATGTGGCGAACCGCGCGTCGGCACGGAGTTTTGCCGTGGCCTGGTAGCCGTCCATTTCCGGCATCTGGAGATCCATCAACACCAGGTCAAACGGCGGCGGCTGCGAACCTTTGGACAGGATTTCCACCGCCTCGCGACCGTTGTTGGCCACTTTCACGGTCGCCCCGACGCCTTCGAGCAGTTCGACGGCGATCTGTTGGTTGATCTCGTTGTCTTCCGTCAACAGGATGCGCGCGCCATGCAACCGTGCCGCCTGTTCCGAATCCGTGGCGGCGGCGACCTCGTCACCCTCATGGGAGAAGACACTCACCAAAGTATCCACGATCATGGATTTAGTGACAGGCTTGACGAGGAAGCCGTCCAGTTGCAGCCGCTCCGCTTCCTCACGCACTTCCTCCCGACCAAAAGCCGTGACCAGCACGATGTGCGGATGATGCTTGAGCGTCTCGTCGCTCTTGATGTGGCGGCTGGCCTGCAAGCCGTCCATGCCCGGCATGCGCCAGTCCATGAAGACAATGTCATACGGCGCGGTCGCATCCTGGCGGCGGACGGCGTCAATTGCCTCCCGCCCGTTGGCCGCCACATCCACGTGCGCGGCGACGGTGCTCAACGGTTCCTGCAAGATCTCGCGCGCGGTGGCATTGTCATCCACGACCAACACGCGCAACTGCGAGAGCTTCTCGGGCACAATCTTCCCCGTGCCCGTCGCCGAACCCACGCCCAGCCAGACGGTGAAGAAGAAGGTGCTGCCCACCCCCGGCTCACTCTCCAGCCAGATGCGGCCGCCCATCAATTCGACCAGCCGCCGGCTGATCGTCAGCCCCAGCCCCGTGCCGCCATGTTTGCGGGTGGTGGACATGTCGGCCTGCGTGAACGGCTGGAACAGTTTCGCCGCCTGTTCCTTGGTCATGCCGATGCCGGTGTCGCGCACGGCAAACTTGAGCTGCACTTTCTCGCCGGTGCGTTCGACCTGTTCAATCTCCAGCCGGATTTCCCCCTGCTCGGTGAACTTGACGGCGTTGTTGACGAAGTTGGTGAGAATCTGGCCGAGCCGCAGCGGGTCGCCCAACAGCACCTCCGGCAGGCCGGGCGCGACATGCGCGAGAAATTCCAGTCCCTTTTCATGCGCCTTCTGCGCCGTCAACGTCGTGACGCTGGTAATGACCTCATCCAGTTTGAAGTCCGTGGATTCGATGTCCAGCTTGCCAGCTTCGATCTTGGAGAAGTCGAGGATGTCATTGATGACCGCCAGCAGCGACGTGCCGGCATTATGCACCTTGCCGACGTAATCGCGCTGTTTGGGGGTGAGTTGGGTCTTGAGGGCCAGGTGCGACAGACCGATGATGGCATTCATCGGCGTGCGGATTTCGTGGCTCATGTTCGCGAGGAACATGGACTTCATCTGGGTGGCTTCCTCGGCCTTCTGCTTGGACAGGCTCAGTTCGTCCTGCATCCGTTTGATCTCGGTGATGTCCTGATAAACCCCATACATGAAACGCGCCTTGCCATTCGCGTCCCGCTCCAGCGACCCGGCGGCATGCAGCCACACGATCTGGCCATCGGTCGGCCGCTTGTACGCGTAAATGACGTCGTAATTCGGAGACCGGCCCTCAATCGCGTCCTGGTAGCGCTGGGCTGTCACTTTGGCGAGCTCGGGATCCGCCTCCACCACCCGCGCGAACCACTCATTCTGGAGGTGATAACGACCATCCGGCTTGATCACTTCGCCCGCGATTTTCGCCGCGCGTTCGGACTGGTAATAATATTCGGGATCACTGTAGTCCACGTGCCAGTAACCACACTTCGTCAACTCGAGCGCCATGTCGGAGAGGAAATTGGCCTGCCGCAATGCCTGCTCGCTCCGTTTGCGCTCGCTGATATCCCGAATGGAAACCGCCACCTGCGCCGACTGCCCCTGCCGGGCTGGCAACGGACTCAAACCGACTTCCACCGGAAACACCGAACCATCTTTCCGTTGCCCGCGCAATTCGCGGCCCGCGCCCATGTCGCGCGCATTCGGGCTGTGATGAAAGGCCGCGCGCAATCCCGGGTGCCGGGCACGGACATCGGTGGGGACGAGGATTTCCACCGGTTGGCCGATGAGTTCCTCGCTGGGGTAACCAAACAGTTTCTCGCACTGCGCGTTGGCCAGTTGGATGATGCCCTGTTCGTCCGCCACCATCAGACCGTCCGGGGCCAGCTCGAGCACGCTGCGGAAAAACGCCTCCGTTTCGCGTAGTCGCTGCTCGGCGCGCAAGCGTTCGGTGATGTCCTGTTTGACGGCCACAAAGTGCGTGAGCTTCCCGTCCTTCGCGCGCACCGGGGTGATCGTCATCTCCTCCTGATAATGCACGCCGTCTTTGCGTTTGTTGGTGATCGTGCCCTGCCAGACTTTGCCGGAGAGGACCGTCTCCCACAAGTTGCGGAAGAATTCCCGGTCATGGACGCCGGACTTGAGCACCCGGGGATTCTGGCCGACGGCCTCCTCGCGGGTGTAACCCGTGAGCTGCGTAAATGCCGGGTTGACCCACTGGATAATCCCTTTGTTGGTTGTGATCACGATGGCATTGGCGGCGGACTCGAGCGCGCTGTGCTGGGTAAGCAACTCCTCTTCGGCGCGTTTGCGTTCCGTGATGTCGGTAAAGCTGACCACCGAACCCACAATGACGCCATCCTTCAAGATCGGCATTGCACCGTATTCGACCGGCACGCCCGTTCCGTCTTTGCGCCAGAGAACCTCGTCGTCAACGCGACTGGCCTGGCCAGATTTGTAAGCCGCAAACATCGGGCATTCCTCCATGGGATACTCGCTGCCGTCGGGGCGATGATGATGAAACGTGGCGTGGGAAGGTTTTCCAATCAACTCCTCCGCGGTGAAGCCCAACATCCGGCAGACCGCCGGATTCACGAACGTGATCTGCCCTTCCGTGTCCGTGCCAAAGATGCCCTCGGCGCTGGAATCCAGAATCAATCGTGTGCGCTCCTCGCTCACCTTGAGCTGCTCGCGCTGCGCGGTCAGCTCGCCCTGCTGCGTGAGCAATTCCTCCTTTTGCGCCAGCAATTCCTCCTGGGACTGCGTCAGTTCCTCGGTCTGCTCCTCGAGCTGACGGGCCTGTTCCTGCGTCTGGGACAACAATTCCTGCGTGCGCAAATTGCGCTGCAATACTTCGAGGTTCAAGGCGACCACCGGCAGCAGCTCGTCGAGCAAGGCGCGCTCCCGGGGATGGAAATCGCGGAACGCCGCCAGCTCGATGACGCCCAGCAAATTGGCTTGGGACACCAGCGGCAGGGCCGCCGCCTGCGTTGGCGCGGCATCGCCAAGCCCCGAGGCAATCCTGAGATAGTTGGCGGGAAGATCGGCCAGGGTGACAGGCTGTTTGTCGCGCGCGCACTGCCCGACGAGCCCTTCCCCGTCGCCAAATGAAGTCGCCAACTCGGCCTCCGCCGCCAGGCCATAACCGGCAATTCTTCGGAGTCGGCCGGATTTCTCCTCCTTCAAGTAAAAGCCGGCAATGCCGCCGCCGAGTGCCGGCACGAGACCCGAGAGCAGTCGTTGCCCGAACTCCGCCAGTGAAGTGGCGCCCTGCAAATCGCCGGTGAGTTTGCCGGCGGTGGCTTTGACCCAACGCTGTTCGTCCATCGCCGCGGCGCCTTGCTTCAAGATCTCCACCGAGCGCGCCAGTCCCCCGGTTTCATCGGTCGCTTTGGTGAACGGGACTTCCTGGGAGTAATCCCCGGCGGCGATGGTTTTCACCGAGGCTTCGAGCGCCTGGACGGGCCGCACGATTCTTCGAAGCGTGAAGTAACCCAGAATGGCCGTCAGCAGCCAGGCGAGCGTATTGGCCGTGAACATCTCCCAGCGGAATTTTTCGATCTCGGCAATCGCCCGCTTGCCCGCATCCACCGAAAGCTTCTCATTATGGGCGATCCACTCCGCGGAAACCTCGCTCAGCCGCACGCCAATTTGCGCGACCGCGCTGCCCCAGTAAGCCGAGGCCTCCTCCCGTTGGCCCGATACCAGCAGGTTCAGCACGCGTTTCGACCCCAGGATCCATTGCTGGCTGCTGTTGGAGTAGTCGCGGTAAAGCCGGCGATCCTTGTCATCAGTGATCATATGATCGCCGTAATCGTTCAAGAACTTCGCCAGGGCCGCCTCATCCTGGTCAAACATTTTTTGAGCAACCGCCCGCTGGTCATCATTGGTCGCCAACAGATAACTCCGAACATTCACGCGCAGTTCCGAGAACGTTCGGGAGATATTCCCGAGCATCGCGATGCTGGGAATCTGGGTGTCTGATACCACCCGGGTGTGGCGTTCGACGTCGGACAATTGCAGGCGTGTGAATATGCCCAGGCCCAAGAGTGCCGCCAGCGGCACCGCCACCAGCAAGGTTAATCGTTTGGCGATTGTCATAGTGAAATCATCTACCCGTCCTGCAACCAACCCCTTCCGGATGCAGCGTGGCGCTCCGGTTGTGCTTCAGCGAGTAAATCCCGTCGCTGGCCGGGTTGAACAAATTAGCCGCGCCGGCGGGGTGTTCGGAAGGATCAAGCATCAGCAAACCATCCGGGGCGAGCAACGCGGCCATCCGCTCCAACACGGCTTGCCGATGACGGGCTTCCAGATACATCAGCACGTTGCGACAGAAGATCACGTCGAACCCACCGGTCATCGGCCACTCTCCCGCCACCAGGTTCAGCGGCTGCAACTCCAACAATTTCCGCAACGCCGGCCCAACCCGGACGCAGTTCGGCGGGACGAAAAAGCGGGCCCGTCGTTCGGCGGACACCGGTTTAAGCACGGCCTCGCTGTATTCTCCACGCTCCGCGACCGCCAGTGCCCCGGCATCAACATCCGTCGCGAGGATGCAAACCGGCGGCACGCCAGACTGAAATCGTTCCGTCACTGCCATCGCCAGTGACCACGCTTCCTCTCCCGTGGCCGTGCCGGCCGACCAGATACGCGCCGCTCCGCGCTGCTTCACGGCCAGGAGCGCCTGCTCGGCTGCCGCCTCAAAGTGAGCCGGATGCCGGAAAAAGCCGGTGAACTTGGTGGTGAGCAAGCCAAGGAATTGGCGGGTAGCCAAGGGCTCGCCGGCCTCGACGGCACGGATCAACTCGTCCAAAGCTGCGTCGTCCTGGATTCCCAACCGCCGGCTACGGCGCAGTAGCAATTCCCGATGTCGTTCCACCAATTCAATTCCCGCCAGCCGCAAGGCCAGTTGTTGTGTGCGGTCAAACTGTCGGTTGGTTAACATCATTGCCACGTCCGCATGCCCCGAGTTCACCCGTTTTTTTCCTGGCTGTCCACCACATCCGCAACCGAGGTGTACCGGTCAATCCCACCAAGTTTGGCGTCCAGTCCCTCGCGCCGCAAACGCTCACGCACCGCGGAGCGGGCCTCGACGACTTGCACGCGAATGCCCGCCGCCGTGAGTTCCTCGGCCAGGCCCGCCAGTGCATAGGCGCTTTGCAGGTCCACATGCGGCGAGGCGGATAGATCAATGATGACGAGCTTGGGCGGTGTGGCTTCGGCGCGCACGCGCTCGGCAATCGTATCCCGGACGGAATCCACGTTGAAATAAATCAAGTTCGCCTCGGGCCGGAAAATGAGCACGCCGGGAATCAATTCGTTGTCCGGATGCCGTTCGCGGTCGGAGAAGCGTCGCGTGCCCTGGATGCGTCCAAGAAATGCAACGTGCGGATTGGCCGCGCGGCGGAGCAATTGCACGAGGGAGATGATGGCACCAATCATCACGCCGCGCAGGAGGCCGGAACTCATCACGCCCACCAAGGCCGTCAGCGCCACGACAAATTCCGACCGGCTGGCATGCCAGAGATGTTTGAGTTCCGAGGCTTGGAACAGTCCGGCCACCGCCACGAGCACGATGGCTGCGAGCACCGGTTGCGGGAGCGCACTCAACAGATGGGAAAAGAACAGCACGACGATCAGAATGAAGCCCCCGGCCAGCGCGGTTGAAAGTGGCGAACGCGCGCCGCCGCCTTCGTTGACCAACGATTGCGACATGCCGCCGCTGACAGGAAACCCCTGACCGATGCCGGCCGCGAGATTTGCCGCGGCCAGCGCGAGAAACTCCTGATTGGCGTCCAGCCGCCCGCCATGCTTGGCGGTGAACATTCGGCCAATGGCGGCGGTTTCCACCGCGCCCAACATGAAACACGCCAGCGCCAGCGGCAGCAGTTGATTCAAGTCGCCCCAATGAACCGCCGGCAGCCCCAGTGTGGGCAAACCCGGTGGCACGTCTCCCAGCAGTTTCACCCCGCGCGTGTCGAGCGCCAAGGCTGACGACGCAACGATGCCACCGATGACAACGAACAGCGCCACCGGTTTGTTCTTGAGGAAAATCTTCCCGAGAATTAGCAGCGCCAGCGCAAGGCCGCCGATGGTCAACGAGGCCGCGTTGGTTTCGCCCAGGTGCTGGAGAAAGTAACCGCTGTTGATCCAAAAGCTTCCGTGTTCACCGTGAAAACCGAAGAGCTTGGGCAGTTGCGTGCTCGCGAGGAACAGCGCCACGCCGCACTTGAACCCGGTCATCACACTTTCTGAAATGAAGTTCACAATCGCGCCCGCCTTGGCCAGCCACGCGATGAACGCAATGCCCGCCACGAGCAGCGCCGTGCCGGCGGCGAGCGCGCCAAACTTCGTCATGTCGCCACCGGCAATCTCGCCCAGCGACGATCCGATCAAGAGCGAGATGGCCGAGGTGACCGTGATGGAAGTGTGTCGGGAACTGCAAAACAACCAGAAGACCAGTCCACCAAACAGGCAGGCATAGAGACCCGCTTGCGGCGGGAGACTGGCGAGCGAGGCATCACCCAGCGCCGCCGGCAGGAGGTAGGCTGCGAGCGTGACGGCGGCGATAAGATCTCCGCGCAGCCAACTCAGGTCGTAGGTGCGCAGCCAGATCAGCGCTGGCAGTACCGAACGGAGCCGCGTTGACGTACCACTGGCAGCTTCCTCAGGCATGGATTTCGAGATCAGCAGATCGAAGCGTTCCCGAATCGTTCCGGGCGCTCCCGGCGGATCCGGGAGCGGTCACGGCACGACGCCGTCTTTTCGCATGGCCGCGACGATCTTTGCAACGACGGGATCCATTTCGGACACGCGATCCATATTCTCCTTCAGAACCGTCTGCGTCTGCCCGGACCAGAGGCGTTTCTCGGTATTCAGGTCGTAAACGCCGGCTTCAATGAACACCGCCTGCTTCAAACTGCCGTACGTGGGGCTCATGTCCATGAAGGCCACAGTGTAGTAGTCATACCAGCCCATGTTTTCGATTCCCGTAACCGTCGCCGCATAATTCTCATTCCCAGCGCGGCTTTCATGGAACGAACTCCCCTTACCGGCCAGGCGCAAGATCAGTACGGCCTGCGCGCCCGTCGCTCGGAAGCGCTCGGCGGCGGCGCGCTTGTCCTCCTTGATGTCGGGCAGTGACAGGAGGTCAAAGGTGACGACCGCCGGGGCACCGGTTTTTGCCAGTTGGCGGACACAACGATTTTCAAAACCCTGGCGCACCAAACCGCGTTCTTCGATGGCGAGGACGGCGATTTTGCCGACGGGTTGTGGACAGTCGGGAGATTTCCACGTCTGTTGAACCTTGGTAGCCGCGCAACCGCAGAGCCAGACAGCGAGGGTGCTGAGCGCAAGGAGACGGAGTTTCAGAGGCAGGAAGGGATGTTTGGTTTGGTTCATAAATGGAGACTTTCAGCATCAATCGGCGGAGAGATGCCACGAAGCGTCAGGGGCGTAGGTGGTCATTTTTCGGGCGGCCTTAACGGTGCCCTTGCCCAGGTCTTTTTGATAAACACGGCCTTGTTGATTGACGATGAAAGTCATCACGCCGGATTGACCGTACTCCGCCGGCCATGCCACCAGGGCGAAACCGCCGATCATGTTGCCATTGATGAGGTAGTCGTACTTTCCGCCCGGAGCATTTTTCCCCTGGCGTGTCAGGATCTTGAAGCAGTAGCCGTGGAAGGGCTGCGGTTCGGGATCGGACTCCGCCGATTTCTGGGAGTAGCCTACACCCTGGGCATAAGCGACCAGCGGCCCCAGCGGGCTGATTTCACCATTGAGTTCGGTCGGCCAGTAGAGGCCGTCGGTACGGTCATCGGTGCTGATGAACTTTTGCGCGTATTCGAGCACGTCATCGCCATCGCGGTCCCGACCGGCATACTCGCGTTGCGCCTGCACGTAGGCCCGCATCACGCGCAA
Organism: Limisphaerales bacterium; assembly: GCA_044225555.1. Taxonomy (GTDB): domain Bacteria; phylum Verrucomicrobiota; class Verrucomicrobiia; order Limisphaerales; family JADLHS01; genus JADLHS01. Next base: position 17,013 of record JBGAIM010000015.1, read on the forward strand.
CACGTCAAGTTCGTTGCGGCCAATGCGGCGGTTGAGCAGTTCCTCCAGACCCGCCGTGGTGTCGAACTGCCAGCCGCCGGCAACCTTCACGAGCGGAATCGGGAAGGGCCAGGCATCGGGCCCGATTTCGAGGACCATCCGTGCGTCCGACTCGCGCACGAGCCGATTCGTGACGTTGAAGGCGTCGGCAAATTTGGCCAACTCCACCGCGCCCTGGACTTCATCGGGATTGACCAGCGCCTGTGATTCGGAGCCCAGTAACGAGCCAAGCGCGGCGCGGTTGGTCGTGCTGACCGCCTGGCCCAAAGCCGTCACCGCCTCCTCGGGGGTGGCAAAAACTTGGGCTGCGTCAGCAGCGGAAAGGTTGAAGGGCAAAACCGCCAGCACCAAAGACGACAGGACTGTGCCGGCGAACATTGGAAATGAAGCATGGTTTTTCATGAAATGTCTCCTATGGGAATTTATCGTCTTCCTCCGCCCCCGCCGCCGCGCCCTCCGCCGCCGCCGCCCCGACTCACCGCTCCCCGATTGCTGGCGCTGCGGGCGCCGGCGCCGCTGCTCACGCCACTGAATGCACTGTTGCCTGATTGACCAGCCGAGCGGTTGACGCTCGAAGCGCTCGCCGGCCGCGCAGCCGGAGTGGTTGCCGCAGCCGGACGATTGGCACTTTGGACATTGGCGGTTGGTCGGTTAATAGACGGTTGCTGGACTGAAGGCTGTTGGACCGAAGGCTGCCGGATGCTCGGTTGCGTTATTCCCGAGCCGCCAGCGGGACGGGATCCGGTCGGTTGCTGCCAAGTGGTGGTTGGCTTGGTGCCGGTAGCGCGAGCGGGTTGGTTGGCGACGCCTGGCTGTTGTGCGGGCCGGGCCGGGGCACCGCCCGAGGTGGGGCGCTGCGCCGGTTGCGTTGAAGCCCCACTCCAACCACGGGCTTCGCGTGTCGCCGGGCTGGCCGCTCCGGATTTGTTCAGGCGGCTTTGGTCCGGCTGCCATTTCTGCCCCGTAGTCGTTGCCCGGTTGAAGTTGTTGTTGACGTTCCGATTGTAGTTGTTGTTGACGTTGATGTTCACATTGCCGTGATAACAACCGCCGTGCCACCAGTCGCAGTTGTTGGCGATGATGGCGCCCACGGCGATGCCCATTCCGAAAGTAACCAACGGCGCGTATGGATTATAGACGTAGCCCGGTGGCGGGTAATAAACCGTGTAGGGATAGCTCGGCACGTACACCACGGTGGAATCGGCGGGCGCGATCTGGATAATCGTGTTGGTCACCACCACCACTTGCTGGCCGAGCGTTTTCTCTCCGACCACATTGGTGACCGTCACGGTCTGCTGGGGTGTCGTCTGGAGCGTGCCGGCTTTTTGCGCTTTGCTCCGCATGGACTGGATGGCGTCCATCACGTCCTTGTCCTGCGCGAGGAAGGCCTCGCCGAGTTCCATGGTCCAGGAGAGATCGTCGTTCAACTTCTTGATGGCCTCGGGCACGCGCGCCACGGCTTTCACATTGTCGTCCCAAGGCTGCGCATCCAGTTTGGCGAGGTTGTTGGTGTCCGCCACGAAACGCGCCGCCTGGACAATCTCCAACGGATAAACGGACGCCGGCAGGACGGTCGCGAGCAACGGGTCGGGGTACAACGCGATTGGGGCGACGAGTTTTTCCAAATCCGCCGCGCTGCGTTTGGCCGGGGCGGAGGGCGGCGGCGCGGGTTCGGCCGGGCCGCTGCCCGGCGGGTTGGTCTGCGCCTGGCCGCACCAGACGGTTGCCAGCGCCAGCAGCAGTCCCCATACGCTTCCGCGTTTCAGGTCATTCATGATTTGCATAACGTTGTTCTCCCATCATTGTTCAAGCGTTGCGACTACCACCACACTTCCATTTGCACGCCGTACGTCAGCCCGTCTTGTTCAGTGAGATAATCGTTTCCGCCCACCTGTCCAACAAATTCATTCCCCCAATGCGCATAGGTAATGAAACCACGGATGACCGGACGACTCATGAACCGCCCACCGAGCGAAACCTGCGGCGCCAAGGTCAACTTGTAGAGATTGCCGGTGGTGCCGGCGCCTTCGTCCTTCACCCAATCCACGCCGCCTTCGAACGCGAGACTAAGGTATTGGTTGAAATGCAGAATGGGCCGCACGCCCGCCGAGGCCCAGTGAACCCGGCCGCCCTCGTCGCCGTAATCGGTCAGTTGATAGACCAACGCAGGTCCGATCGAAAAATGTTCGTCCAGATTGGCCGTGAAATTTTCGGTGACCCGGAAGCGCCAGGAGCCCGGAGCGTCGGGCCGGATGAAAACACCGTTGGTCTGGGTGAACGTTTCGAAACCGGAGGTGAAGGTCTTGGCCGCACCCCGGCCGTACTGGAGGGAAAACTTGTTGACCCCGTCCTCACTGAGGAAGTGATCATGCGTGTGGAGGAAGGTGAGCGCCACACCATCGGAATCGGGCGCGGAGTTTCCGTTGGAGTCCAGGCCGCTGTCCTCGCGGGCATAGACAACACCGAACTCGCCCTGGCCCCACGGCAGCGGGACGTCGTAAAGGCGCAAATCCCAGTTCGCCTTGCTGAAGCCGGCCTTGTTCGACGCATCCGGCTCCGGCAAATCACTCACGCCGCTGCTCGATGCCGCGCCGATCCACGCCAGCGCCACCTTGCCGAAGGGCAACTCGAGATCCTCCACCCCGCCGCCCGCCCCGCTCATGTTGTAGTAGTAGAAGTCGCTGATGTGAATATCGTGCCGCCGATAGTAGCGGTTGCCAGCCCAGAACTTCATCGAAGGTTGCGACTCGAGGACATTTCCAAGGGAAGCCCAGGCTTCGGGCAGACCGAAGTCTGTTCCGCTGGAGGAGAGCAGGTCTTGATACGGGTTGTACATGGACATGGTCGCCTGCACGTGGGCAATCGGGCCGGTCGGCGTTCCATCCGGGCGCAGCTGTGGGTCGAGCTTGAACAAGCCCGGCACATAGAAATTCTTGGCGAAGGTCAACTCCCCGTAGGTTTCGGCCTCGTTGCCGAGGCGATACTTGGAGAGAGCACCCGGCGCCTGAAACGCCACCTGTGGACCGCCCTCGTTATCGCGCCCATAACCAGCCCGGAGGTAGCCGCTGATGCTCACAAAGTCCTGCAACACCTGCTCGACCCGTTCGCGGAACGGACCCGATTCCGCCAGCACGGCGCGCTCGCGGGATTCGGTGTCTCGCTGAAACTGCTGGTCGGCGAACGCACGCGCGGCCACGGCGTTGGAATGCAGATTGGCGGGGGCGTTCGTGCCGGCCGCCATCATGGTTGCCGCCGCCTCCACGCGGTTGGTTGTTGCCGGCACGGCTTCCAGCAATTGCAGCCGCTGTTCAAGTTGCTGGATGCGCTGCCCGTAATCCTGTTTGAGCCGGCGCAGTTCTTCACGCAATTGCTCCGCCTCGGAGGGAGCCGGATTCTGATCCGCCCGGCAGGGCCAGGAAACAAACCAGGCGATGACCAGGGTGAACCAGATTGCGGGCACAACCCGTCGCGTTTGTCCATTTTTCATGATCGTTCAGTGTGAATTAAATTCGCCCCTCGTTCGTTGCGACACGCCGCCCCAGACGGCGGCTTGATACGAACACCAAGCCGTACCAACCGTGGCCAGCGAAAGGAGCACCAAGGCCACCGGCTCGAACAACGCGTGCTTTTTCGGGAGGACCGCCGGCGTTGATTTGTCCGAGCCAGATGGCTGCATAACGACAATGGGGTCATCTCCGCCCACCACCACGCGGCATCGAAGGAATGGAAGGCATTGGCGTGGGACGGGGCGAGGTCAGGGGCGGACGGGCAATGGGATTTTCCACGTGCGGCGGACGCTGGGGCCGGACGGGCGGCGTGGTGACGATAAAATCTGGATCGTCATAATATCCGCCGTGATACCACGGGTCATAGAAACCCACACCGTAATAGGCACTGCCACTGCCGCCATAGTCGGTGGTTTCGCAGCCGGTGAAAGCGAACAGCGCCAGGGCCGACAGCGATATGAATTTTAAAGATGGTCGGTAGGTTTTCATTTCAACGCGCTCCTTTCAACAATTCGTCGCTCCACTCCAACAGGCCGATGGCCGCGCCGGTGGGATCGGCGATGACCGCCACTTTGCCCTGGAAAACCTCGGCCTTGGGCTCGATCAGCACCTTGCCGCCCAGTTGCCGGGTCTGCGCCACGGATTCGGGCACGCTCTTCACGCGCACGAAAGGCAGCCAGTTAGGTTTGACCAGTTCGTAATTACCCGGGATCGTTCGCACCGTCGCCCGGGCGTAACCTTCGCTGGCCAGCACGTAATCGCTCGCCCGGTTGGTCGCCGTATTTTCGATCACGTCATAACCGCCCACGGCGCGGTAGAACTCGGCGGCTTTCTTCGCGTCCCGGCTCAGGAGTTGAATCCAAATCCAGTCGCCCGGCTCCGGCTGGAAATCCTGCGGATCGCCGGCGCTGGACTTGACGACCCCGAACACCGCGCCCTCGGCGTCGGTGAACACGGCCTGCTCACCTCGCTTGGGCATTTTTTGCGGCGCAGCCAGCGTCTTACCACCTGCCTTGGTCACGACTTGTTCGGCGCGCGCGACGTTGGCGACCGACAGATAGCCAAACCAGCGCGGCTTGGCACTGGCATCGGCCGGTTTCGCCCGCTGAAACATCCCGCCCAAGGGCCGCTCGTCGTTGGCGGCGATGGTGTAGTTGCCCAGGTCGCGAAACGTCCAGCCAAACAACTGGGCGTAAAATTTCCGCGCCGCCGGCACATCATCGGTGACGAGATCGGCCCAGACAAATTTGCCCGGCAATCGGGGACTGCCAGAAACGGTGGTCAGCGGCGGCAACTGGGGCGGAGCGGCATGAAGCGTGGCAACCACCCAGACAGTGATCAATGAAAGCGTGATCAGCCGGTGCCGCTTTCGGCTTGGTTGGAGTTCGGATTTCATGGTTTAGTATTTTTCCGGAACGAGTTTTCTTCCCTTGAGCGAAGCCTGGTCGTCGTACGCGCCCTTCATCGAGCGCTTGGGCAGCTCGATCTTTTCGCGCGGGACTTTTTTATGAGGAATCAGGGTCAGGATGTGGCGGATGGCATTGAGCCGGGCGCGTTTCTTTTCATCGGAACGCAGGATGTACCACGGAGCGTGTTTGGAGTCCGTGGCTTTGAGCATCCGGTCGCGGGCGCGGGAATATTCGAACCACTTGGTCCGCGAGGGCAAATCCATCGGGCTTAACTTCCACTGGCGCACCGGGTCGGTGATGCGCGCCTCGAAGCGGCGCTTCTGCTCCTTATCGCTGACTTCGAGCCAGAGTTTGATGAGAATGATGCCGGCGTTGACGATGTATTTTTCGAACTCCGGACACACTTCGAGGAATCCCTGATACTGTTCCTGGGAGCAGAAGCCCATCACGTGCTCGACCCCGGCGCGATTGTACCAACTGCGGTCGAAGATCACGACCTCGCCCGCTGCCGGAAAGTGTGCCATGTAACGCTGGATGTACATCTGCGACTTCTCGCGGTCGGACGGCGCGGGCAGCGCCACCACGCGGAACACGCGCGGACTGACGCGCTCGGTAAGCGCGCGAATGGTCCCGCCCTTGCCCGCACCGTCGCGTCCCTCAAAGACAATGATGACCCGCAATCCCTTGTGTTTCACCCAATCCTGAAGCGCACACAAGTCACCTTGAAGCTTCCGCAACTCCTTCAGGTATTTTTTATTCTTTAGTTTCTTCCCGCCGTCCGATTTTGAATTTTTGCTCATAGGTGTGTAGGTTTGACCGCTAGCATCCCGGCCCTGGAAAATCCCCCGGGTAAACCGGCTGTAAGTTCATTTTGTCAAAGCTCCGTTCCATGTTCACTCCTCCGGGCGGTCGCATCTCATCCTTTCATCGGTAAATTGTCCTCCGCGAGTTCCGCCGCCCCTGCATTCAACTCAGCCACCCGCCGGGCATAGAAGCTGATTCCCGGCAGGGCACTCAACCCGTGCGCAAATATGCTCAAGAAGACCGTCACCATCACCGCCAACCGGATCGTGGCTTGCCCGGTGGAACCAAGATGCTGCTCCAGGTAAACCAATCCAAGCACGATGGAGGCGAGTCCCCGCGGCCCAAACCAACCCATGAACAACACGGTGGAGCGATCCAGCTTCGTGCCGGCCAAGGAAATCGCCACGGGGAGCATCCGAACCACCGTCAGGCTCAGGACGGCGTAGCCAACCGCTGCGATGCCGCACTGCTGCCAGTTGCCCGCAACGATCAGCCCAAACAGGAAAAACACCGAGCAGTTGATGATTTGCCCCCAATCCTCCGTGAACTCCACACTGTGCTTGCCCGCGTCCTGAAACCGAACTTGCACCGCCAACCCGGCGACAAATGCGGCGATGAACATGCTCGCGCCGACGGCCTCCGACACCAGACCACACAGCCCGGGTAACGCCACCAGGCCAAGTTTGGAGAAAGATTCGGCGACCCACTTCCGTGCTTGCGCCCGGCCGAGCAACCAGCCGCCAAAAAAGCCGATCCCGCAGCCAACCGCCGCGCCGTAGCCAAGTTGTTCCAGCATGAAACGCAGCAAGCTGGGCTCGGCGGTTGTGTGCGGACTTTGCGCCAGCGCCATGAAGAACATCAGGAACGGCACTGACAAACCGTCATTCAAGCCGGCTTCCACGTTGAGGGCCTGCCGGATTTTCATGGGCACGCGGGAGCTGTTGACGATGACCTGTCCAAGCCCGGCATCGGTGGGCGCCAGGATCGCCGAAAGAATGCCAGCCTCCCACAGGGACAGTCCCGGAAACACAATTTTCGCGCACACCGCTCCCAGGAAAATCGTCAGCAACATGCCGGTGCTCAATAACCGCACCGGAAGATTGCGGATTCTTCCCAGCACTTGGAGATTCGTACGGCTGGCATCGGTGAAAAGCAACATCACCAGCCCAATCTCCGCCAGATGCAGGAAGATTTTCATGGCCTCCGGGCCGTTCGGGATTCGAACCGAGCAGGCATGCACCACCAAACCCGCGGTCGTGAACACGATGGGTGCGGTCAACACCGTCCGTTCAAGCCGGGCGGAAACCAGGCTGTAAAGGAACACCAAGCTGATGAAGACGGCGATCAAAGTCATGGCTGGGGCTGTAAAATCTGTTGGCTTTCAAACGGTGGTCTCAAGTTCGTTGCGCTCGAGGCGACTTCTGGGCTCCTTCGAGCAACTGCATCCGGCGGTCCTGAAAACTTTGCGCCAGGGTTAAAAGCACCGCCGTGGACCACGCAAAGCCGAGCAGCCCGGCGGTGGCAATCATGCCCTCCAGCAGCCGCCAGTTGGTAGGCAGATTAAATTCACTGCCCACGGTGGTGTATTCGTTCAACGCGAAATAGGCGGCGGTGCTGTAATTGACAAAGCAGTGTTTCCATTGAAAAAAGCCGGCCCACATCATAACCTCGAGCACGTGCGCCAGGGTGATCATCCAGCTCGCCAGAATGAGGTGGGTGATGCCGACGAGGAACGAGGTGGATTCCTGAAACCGTCGCTTGTAGGTATTGCTCACCCGCAAGGTCCACAGCATGCCCATCCCGTGCATCATCAGGCTGACGGCAACGAGGATCACGCCCCAGAACAACTCATCGATGGAGGTTACATAGGGCGGCGAACCGCTCGTGATGGCGTTTGTCATGGTTGTCGGTTATAAGTTCAAATTGGGTGAAACTGTTGTTCCGCTGCCACGTCCGGGCTCATGAACCAAAGGCTTCATGACGTTGGAAGCCCGTTGCTGCTTGCGGCGGGGTCGCGGCGAATTGGCCGCCGGCGATTTGCGAACCGGGGCTGGCTTCGAGCGTTTGGTCCGACGCACCTTTCTGGCCAGCGCGCGTCCGCCGGCCTGGAACAGTTTTGCCTCGACCCCAGCCAATGCCTCCCGCAGTTCGGATAAATCGGCCTTGACCTGCTTGAAGCGCCTGCGGGCACTCTGCGCGATGCGCTTGGCTTCCTTGCGCCGGCGCTTGGCCTCGCGCGCCTGCTCCCGCATCACTTTCAATCTGGCTTCCGCCGCTGCGACCCGGATGCGAAACAGTTGCACCACATTGACGAGTCGTTGGGGAGCGTTTCGGGCATTCATTGGTGGTCCCCGGGTCGAGGGAAGTTCCTAACCTTTGGCGCCGGGTGTTGGTCCCTGTCCTTTTCCGGCTTGAAAGGCTGCGGCCATTTCGTCCGGTTCGGCAGGCTTCGCATTTCCTGGATCACCGGTTTCGGCGGTCGCGGCGGCGGGCTGACCCAACAGCGCCACCTTGGAAGGTAACTGGCTCATCATCTGCATCACCTCTGCCGCCTGGCCAAACACAAATTCCGCCCGGCGCTCGGCCACCGGCAATTTGAAAAAATGGCGGAGCGAAAGCCATTTACCGGATCGTCCAAGTACGAATTCGTCCGGAGTCACCTTCACATCCTGTGGGTCATAGCCTTCCTGCATGACAATGTACGGCCCGCCATTGTCGCGCGGGGTGATTTCGTTTGCCTGCCGCCAGGTTTTGAGGCTGACCAGCCGGACGTCGAGAAAACTGTTGGTGATGCTCCGCAGATTGAGGTTGCTCATAAATCAAGTCGAGTTGTTGAGTTTGTTTCAGTCGCTGCTACTCACCTGTCGGGCTCGGCGTGGTGGGCGACCAACCGCCACCCAGCGCACGGTAAAGCTGGACGATGGCAATCAGTTCGCTCACCTGCGTCTGCACCGCGGCCCGCTGCGTCGGATAAAGTTCCTGCTGGGCTTGCAACACTTCATAGTAACTGGACTTGCCGTTGAGGTAGCGCTGCATGGACAGGTCCACGGAAACCGTGAGTGCCGTCACCGCCTGTTCGTTATAGACCCGCGCCTCAGCCAGCTTCTCGCGGGCGAGGAGGTTATTGGAAACTTCCTGAAGCGCTCCCAACACCGTCTGTTCGTAGGCCGCCTTGGCTTCATCGAAGCCCGCCTTGGCCGCACGATATTGCGCGCGAAGTTGTCCACCTTGGAACAACGGACCGGCGAGGCTGGCCCCGACATTCCACGCGTTGGCCGAACCGCTGCTGAAAGCGGATAGCTCAGGGCTCACCTTGCCGAAGAACGTGGTGAGGCCGATTTGGGGAAAGAAATTGGCGAAGCTCGCACCGATATTGGCGTTGGCAGCGATTAACGATTGTTCCGCGGCCGCAACATCCGGGCGGCGCTGCAAAATCGTGCTCGGCAGCCCGGCCGGAATCTCCGGCGGCAGCGACGGTTGGTTGGTCAGCGAACTGCGCTGAATTGGTCCCGGGGTGCGTCCCAACAAAACGCTGAGTTGATTTTCGGTGGCGGCAATCTGAAGTTCGAGCTGCGGGATGGCAGCGGCGGCGTTGGCCAGCGCGGCGGCGGCACGTTCGGGTTCGAGGCGGGAGGCGACACCATTAATGCGACGCTCGTTGAAAATCCGGTAACTGCCGGCGTAGGCATTGGTTGCCGCCCGCTGAATCTCCAATTCTTGATCCAATTGCAGGAGTGTAAAATAGGCGGAGGCCACGTCGCTCACGAGGGTGATGGTCACGCCACGGCGGGCTTCGTCCGTGGCCAGATACTGGGCGCGCGCGGCTTCGGTCAAGCGGCGGATGCGGCCCCAGAAATCAATTTCCCAAACCGCGTTGACATTCACCTGCGCGGAACTTTCCGTCGCACCGTTCAGCGATGCCGGCGAATTGAACAGGGCATTTTTCCCGCGACCGACTCCGCCGCCATAACCGATCTGCGGAAAGAGCGGCGAGCGCGCCAGCGTCACTTGTTGCCGCGCCTGTTCCACGCGAGCGACGGCGCGTTTGACGTCGTAGTTGTTCGTAAGCGAGGTGCGAATCAAATCCTGGAGGACCGGGTCCTTGAAAACTTCCCACCACGGCAGGTCGCCAAAGGAGTTGGTGGACTGGCCCGTGGCAAACCGGAAGTTGTCCGGCGCGTGCTGTGCGGGCCGCTTGTAATTCGGTCCCACCGCGCAGCCGAACAAGAGAAGCACTGCGGCAAAAGACAACCCGCCGAGGAAAGGGAATGGTTTGAGCAAAGATTTCATCAGTGCGCTCCTCCCTGCCCTTCGGCGCTGGGCGTCGGCGCTGCCGCCGCTGCCGGTGCATGCTTGGCACCTCCGAGTTTCTCCACCACGTAGAAGGTCACCGGAATGAGAAAGATCGCGAGGAAGCTGGCGGCGGTCATGCCACCGATGACAGCGAAACCCATGACTTGCCGCGACAGCGCACCGGCCCCGCTCGCCTTGGCCAGCGGCACGCAACCCAAGATGAACGCAAAGCTCGTCATCAAAATCGGCCGCAAGCGCAGCTTCGCGCCTTCGAGCGCGGCATCCATCAACGGCTTGCCCTGGTCGTAACCCATCTTGGCAAACTCGACGATCAGGATCGCGTTCTTGGCCGCCAGACCGATGAGCATCACCAGACCAATTTGGGCGTAGATGTTGTTCTCGTAACGACCGATCATGAGTCCGGCAAAGGCGCCGAACACGGCGATGGGCGTTCCCAACAGCACGCTGAACGGCAGACTCCAGCTTTCATATTGCGCCGCAAGAATCAGGAAGACGCAAAGCAGCGAGAAACCGAAGATGACCATCGGCGAGACGCCCTGCGCGGCCTTGTTTTCCTGGTAGCTCATCCCGAGATAATCGAAGCCCATGCCGGGCGGCATCGTGTCCTTGAAGACTTCCTCCATCGCCTTCATGGCTTGGGCCGAACTGACGCCAGGCTTGGCGGAGGCGTTGATTTGTGCGCCTTGGTACAAGTTGTAGCGCATGGTGAACTCCGGTCCGGTGGTCGCGCGCGTGTGAGTCATCGCCGCGAGCGGGACCATGTTCGAGTTGTTGTTGAGCACGTAGAACTGGCCGAGGTTTTCCGCCTGTTGGCGAAAATCCCCCTCGGATTGCACATACACCTGCCACTGACGGCCAAAGCGGTTGAAGTAGTTCACGAAAGCGCCACCCATGAAGCACTGCATCGTCTGGTAAACGTCCTGCAATTTCACGCCCTGGCTCAAGACCTGATCGCGGTCCACGTCCACGAAGACCTGTGGCACGGAAAGCAGCGCCGTCGAGAAGACGCTGGCGAGCTCAGGTCGCTTCCGCGCTGCCTCCATGAATTTTTGGAGGTTCTCAGCCAGGAACGGCAATCCCTTGCCCGAGCGGTCCTCCAAGACAAACGTCACCCCACCCGAGGTGCCGACGCCGGGAATCGCCGGCGGCGGAAACGCGAAACCCACCGCGCCCGGGATTTTGCCCAACTCCCGGTTCAGATGCGTCATGATGGCCTGATATTTCTCCTCGGGCTTCTTGCGCTTGGCCCATTCCTCGAAGCTGATGAAGAAAAAGCTGCTGTAGGTGTTGTTGACGCCACTCAACATGCTGTAGCCGACGACCGTCGAGTAATACTTCACGCCCGGAGTGTTCTTGAGAATCTCCTCGACCTGCTTGCAGATCGCGTCATTGCGTTGCAGTGACGCGGTGTTGGGCAGTTGCACCCCGGCAAACACGTAGCCCTGATCTTCATCCGGCAGGAAACTGGTCGGAATGGACTTGCCCAGCAAACCCGTCACCACGACCACTCCCGCGAGCAGCAGCAATGCAATGGCGCTTTTGTGAATGAGAAATTTGCAGACGCCCACATAGCCGTCCGTCGCACGACCGAACCACTTGTTGAACCAGTCGAAAAACTTCTGCAGCGGTCCGCTGCCCTTCTTCTTGGGTCTCAACAACAGCGCGGACAACGCCGGCGAAAGCGTGAGCGCGTTGAATGCGGAGATGATGACGGACACCGCGATCGTCACCGCGAACTGTTGATACAAACGGCCGGTGATGCCGGGAATGAATGCGGTCGGAACGAACACCGCCGCCAAAATGATGGCGATCGCGATCACCGGGCCCGTGACCTCCTCCATTCCCTTCAACGCGGCCTCCTTGGGCGAAAGGCCGTGCTCGATGTGATGCTCGACGATTTCTACCACGACAATCGCATCGTCCACGACCAATCCGATGGCCAGCACCAGCCCGAACAACGAAAGCGTGTTGATGGAGAAACCAAACAGCGGAAACAGCGCGAACGTGCCAACCAGCGACACCGGCACGGCGAGCAACGGGATGAGCGTGGCGCGCCAGCCTTGCAGGAAGATGAACACCACGATGAGCACGAGCACAATGGCTTCGATGAGCGTGTGCTCAATCTCCTTCATGCCTTCAGTCACGGCTAAGGTCGTGTCCAAAGCAACGACGTAGTCGAGGTCTGGCGGGAAACTCGCCTTCAACCTTTCCATGAGCGTTTTCGCGCCACCGGCGGCTTCGATGGCGTTGGAGCCTGGCAACTGATAGAGCGCAATCAATGCGCACGGCCCGCCATTGAGCCGCGCCATCATGTCGTAGTTCTGCGAGCCGAGTTCGATGCGCGCCACGTCCTTCACCCGCACAATCGCGCCACCCGGCGCCGCGCGCAGCACGATGTCGCCAAACTGTTCCTCGGTTTCCAAGCGACCTTGTGCTCTGACGGCGTAGGTGAATTCCTGTCCTTTTGGCACGGGCTCGCCACCAATCTTGCCCGCCGGGTTGACGGTGTTCTGTTGCTGGATGGCGTTGATAATCTCCGGCACGGTGATGCCCATTTGCGCCAATCGATCGGGGCGCACCCACACGCGGATGGCATATTGACCGGCACCAAACACGGAAACGCTCGCGATTCCCTTCACGCGCGTCATCGCATCGTTGACGTTGATGTAGGAATAGTTCGCCAGAAAGATGCTGTCGTAGGTTTTGTTCGGCGAGTAGAGCGCGAACATGATCAACGGCGAGGAGGTGGATTTTTGCACCGTTACCCCCTGATTGATGACCGCGCTGGGCAACTGCGAATTCGCCTGGCCCTGCCGCATCTGCGTGAGAATCTGGTCGGTGTTCGGGTCGGTCGCGACATTGAAATCCACCGTCAATTTCATCGAACCGTTGTTGGCGTTGAGCGAATACATGTACTCCATGTTGTCCACGCCGGACATCTGCTGCTCGATGGGCACAGCCACGGAGTTCTGCACGGTGAGCGCATCGGCGCCCGGATACGTGGCGTTCACCTGCATCTGCGGGTCGGCGATGTTCGGGAACTGCGCGATCGGCAAACGCGACATCGCGACGATCCCCATGAGCACCATGAGAATCGAGATCACCATCGCGACGATGGGACGGTTGATGAAAAACTTGGCCATAGCTTAGCGAGGTTCGGAGTTTGCCATGCGCGCCTGCTACTTCTTCTCCGCCCCCGGAGCTGGGGAAACCGCGGTGGTTTTCGCTGAGAGCGGCACTGGATTCACCACGGCTCCTTCCCGCACCTTCTGAATTCCTTCGGCCACCACCTTGTCGCCCGCCTTTACTTCCCCCTTGATCACCCACTCCTCCCCGATGCGTTCGCCCGGCGTCACCGGGCGGATGCTGATCTTGTTGTCCGCGCCAACGACGGCGATGAGCGAACGGCCTTGCATGTCGGTCACCGCGCGCTGCGGCACGATCAGCGCATTGCGCTCGGTGCCCAACTGCGCACGCACACGGACGAACATGCCGGGGATCAGCAGCGAATTCGGATTTTCAAATTCGCCCACCACGCGAATGGTGCCCGTCTTCACGTCCACTTGGTTATTCTTGAAGACCAGCCGACCTTTCACCGGATAAACCGAACCGGTGCTCAGGATCAGTTCCAGTGGCGGCCCCTCGCCCGTGCCAGGCTTTTTGCCCTCCGCCAGCATCCGCTCCTGAATCTCTGTGACGAGCCTTTGAGAAATTGAGAAATAAGCCCGCATCGGATCAATCGTCGTCACCGTGGTCAAGGCTCCAGTCCCCGGACCAACGAGATTACCGATTTGGGCCTGGGCCGACGCCAGCCCGGCGGCGCCTTTGACCGGGGAGAGAATCGTCGTGAAGTTCAAGTTCAATTGCGCCTGCTGCATGGCGGCTTTCCCCGCCTCCACGGAGGCCCGCGCCGCCTTTTCATTTTGCACCGCATCGTCGAGCTCCTGCTGGCTGATGGCTTCGGTAACCCGCAACTTCGCATAGCGTTCCGCAGTGAGCGCCCACTTTTCCTGCGTGGCCTGGGCTTGCGCCAATTGTGATTTGGCCTTGTCCAACTCCGCCTGGAACGGTGCGGGATCAATCTGGAACAGGACCTGACCGTTGGTGACCAGACTGCCTTCAGTGTAATTCCGGCTCAGCAAGTAGCCGCTGACCTGCGCCGAGATGGTGGCATTGACATCGCCTTCCAGAGTGCCAACCCATTCGCGATAAATCGGCACGTCCTTCTGCGCCACCGCCACGACTTCGACGGTGGGAATTGCCGGCGCCGCTGCTTCCGACTTTTTGCAGCCGGTCGCGAGACAAAACAAGCTCAGGCAACCTGCGATGATCGAAGTGGTTTGAATCATTTGACGTGTCATAGCGCAATCATGTTGTCATTCCAAAAAAGATTTTGCCGCCAGCTCCGTCGCCAGTGGGTAACTCCGAAGCAAGGATTGGGAATCTTTGTTCAACAGACTTTTCATCGTGTCCCCAGATTAGTTTTCCATCACGCCGATCTTCCCCGCCGCCCAGATGTCCCGGGCATATTCCTCAATCGTGCGGTCGCTCGAAAATTTTCCGGACGCGGCGATGTTCAGGATGGCCTTCCGCGACCAGCCTTCCTGGTCCGCGTAAAGCTCGCCCAACCGCCCATGCGCTTCACCGTAACTCTTCAAGTCCGCCAGGTGCAGGTAATGGTCGCCCTTGCCCAACAGCGTGTCGAGAATGGAATTGAACACGCCTGGCTCGTCCTTGTTGAAGTGGTGACTCGCAATGAGGTCGAGCGCGGCGCGCGTTTCTGGATCGTGGTCGTAATGCCAGAGCGGGCTGTAAAATCCGCGGCTCTGCGCCACCTGCTCCGCGGTGAGCCCAAACAGGAAAAAGTTTTCCTCACCGGCGGCCGCGGCCATTTCGATGGTGGCGCCGTCCCGCGTGCCAATGGTCAGCGCGCCGTTCATCATGAACTTCATGTTACTCGTGCCGCTGGCTTCGTAACCCGCCGTGGAGATTTGCTCGGACACATCGCTCGCGGGAATGAGTCGCTCGGCCACCGAGACCCGGTAGTCCGGCACAAAAACCACGTTCAGTCGGCCATTCGTCGCCGGGTCAGCATCCACCGTCGCGCCCAGGTTGTTGATGAACTTGATGACCAACTTGGCAAGGTGATAAGCGGGCGCTGCTTTGCCGCCGAAGAAAAACGTGCGCGGCGGGACGTTCAACTTTGGATTTGCCCGCAGACGATTGTAAAGCACCACGATGTGCAGCGCGTTCAAGAGTTGCCGCTTGTATTCGTGAATGCGCTTGATCTGGGTGTCAAAGATGGTGTCGGGATCGACGACCTGCCCGGTGGTGGACTTGAGCCAGTCGGCAAATCGCAGTTTCGCCTCGCGCTTGGCTTTGCGAATGGCGGCGCGAAAGTTTTTGTCCTCGGCCAGCGGTTTCAGCTTCTCAAGCTGGTTGAGGTCGGTAATCCAACCGTCGCCAATGGCCTCCGTGATAACTTTGGCCAGGGCGGGATTGGCGAGCAGCAGGAAACGTCGCTGGGTCACACCGTTGGTCTTATTGTTAAATCGCTCGGGAAACAACTCCGCGAAATCCGGCACGACGGTCTTCTTCAACAGGTCCGTGTGGATCGCTGCCACGCCGTTCGTACTGTGCGAACCGACGATGGCCACGTGCGCCATGCGGATCTTCTTGGGCTCACCTTCTTCAATGAGACTGACCCGGGCCACCCGCGCGTCGTCGCCGGGATATTTGGCGCGCACACCGTCCAGAAAGCGGCGGTTGATTTCGTAAATGATTTCAAGCTGACGCGGCAGCATGGCTTCGAACCACGGCAACGGCCATTTCTCCAGCGCTTCAGGCAACAGCGTGTGATTGGTGTAGGCCAAGGTCCGTTGTGTGAGGTCCCAGGCTTTGTCCCAACCGAGCTGCGCGTCATCCAGCAGAATGCGCATCAACTCCGGCACGGCGAGGGTGGGATGCGTGTCGTTGAGCTGCATCGCCACCTTGTCGGGCAACGCGAGCCAGTCATTGCCCGCGGCGCGAAAACGGCGGATGGCATCAGCGAGCGTGCAGGCCACGAGAAAATATTGTTGCAGGAAACGCAGTCCTTTGCCCTGGGTAGTCGAGTCGTCCGGATAGAGCACACGCGTCAGCGTTTCGGCCGTGAGCGTCTCGGCCAGCGCGCCGACGAAGTCGCCGCTGCTGAATTGTTGAAAGTCGAAATAATGCGGTGTGGCGGCGGCCCACAGGCGCAGAGTGTTGACGGTCTTGCCACCGTAACCGATCACCGGGCGGTCGTAGGGAATTCCATACAGCACGGTGGGTTGGTTGCGAGCGACGCACAGGGCGCCGCCGCGAATATCAAACGAACAACCGAGCCGCACCTCGACCTTCTCTTCGGGACGGGCAACTTCCCACGGATCGGGCCGTTTCAGCCAATGGTCGGGCTGCTCGCGCTGCCAGCCGTCCCGCAGCGTCTGTTTGAAAATCCCATACTCGTAGCGCAGTCCACAACCCAGGCCGGGAATACCGAGCGTGGCCATGGAATCGAGGAAACACGCCGCCAGCCTGCCCAACCCGCCGTTGCCGAGTCCGGCATCCGGCTCCTGTTCCATAATCTCCAGCGGGTCAAGTTTGTGCTTCTTGCAGAAGTGGCCGAGCACGGGGTCCAACATCAGATTCGTCATGTTGTTGGCCAATGCTCGGCCCATCAGGAATTCGAGCGAGAGATAATAGACGCGTTTCGCGTTCTGCTCTTGATAGGTTTGCTCGGTCTTGAGCCAGCGTTGTGACAGGACATCGCGGACCGAGCGCGCGATGGCCTCGAACTTGTCGCGTGGCGAGGCGTTGCCGATGGGAACAACTTGATCAAAGGTAAGATGGCGCTCGTATAGCGCATTTTCGCCACCGGTAAATTTGATCGGACCACAGTTGTAACGCGCCAATAGATCCTCTCGTGACATAACCTTTTCTTTCTCCTGGCTCCAATCCCCCGGTCACAGGCAGCTTCCCGGGGAACGGATTCGTCCCCTTGGAAATATTAATCTAATAGTTCGCCCCTTACTTCTTGGGCTCGACCTTGGCCGGAGTGATGGTCGCGGCGACCGTGTTCAACTCAGCCACCAATGAATCCATGGATTTCTGGACCTCGAGACCGGCCTCCGTCGTCCTGGTGAACAGACTCTTGGCGGCATCCACCCCGGCGATGGTCAGGTCGTTGCCCAGGTACTTTTGCAAATCTTTCAAGTTCGACATCCACGGTTCGAACTGAGCCTTGAGCGGGTCCGAGTACTTACGGATGCTCTCAAAGGTCTCCTGCAGCTTGGCCTTGCGCTGTTGGGCCAGGGCGCGGATTTCCGGATCCTTCACCTCGGCCAGTTCCTTTTCCCATCGAGTGAAGTAGGCCTGTCCCATCTGTTGCATCGCCTGCCCGCGTTTGCGGACCGAGGCGGCGGTGGATTCGAGATTCGCCACGTCCTTGGAGTATTGGCCAAACGCCTTGCGCGGGTCGGTGTTTGCGGTGGCCGCGATGTCGCTCAATGATTTCATCGTGGCGTCAATGGCCTGCTTGCCTTTGACAATTTCGTCCCGGAACTCGGCGATGCCGGCGCCGGTTTTGTCGGCCTGCTTGTAACCCGAGGTGGTGCCGCAACCGCTGAAGAGCGTCACCGCTCCGGCCGCGAGAGCCGCGAGGATGACCATTCGTTGGAGCTTGATGATTTTCATGACTTTCGTGGTCCTTTCCATTTTGGTTTTGATGTCTGGTTGACGATTTGTCTGGGGACGACAGCGTGAAATTATTTTTTTGGCGGCGGCGATTTCGAGTGAGCCACTGGGCCATGCCGTTGCCCGGCCAACACCGCATCCACCGCCGGCAACAACTCGGTCGCAATCTCGCGCTTGCGCACGAAGCCTGCGGCTCCAGCATCAAACGCCGCCTGGGCGATGCTCGCCTCGTCGTGCGAACTGAGCACGATGACGCGCGATTCCGGCCGCCGGGCCAGCAATCGCCGCAACCAGCCAAAACTCTCGCCTTGCGCCAGGGCGAGATCGGCCACCACCAGGCTGGGATGCAGCCGGACGGCGCTTTCGATGAGCGACGTCTCGTCTGCCACCATCACCACCGCCTGAAACTCACTCTCCAGCAACCCGCGAATCCCCTCGCTCAGGCCGTGATGCCGGTCCGCCAGCAACACGCATTTGATGGCTTCGGTGCTCATGGTTCGATTCAAGGAACTGCGGGCGTGGCAACAGAACGCCGTTCGCAACTCCGAGGAGATTGACTAAACGCCGCAATGAAGTGACCTCGTAGAATTACGAGGTCAGGGCTGTAATTATTACCAGCCGGAGGAGAAGGATTGGAAGCGACCAGCCTGACTTGGTGGTTTCAAATCGTCACGATGCCGTGCTTGATGGCGAAGTGCGTCAGCTCGGTGCTGTTGTGCAGGCCCAACGTTTCCATCATCTGATATTTGTGAAACTCCACGGTGCGGGCGGAAATGTCGAGGGCGGCGGCAATTTCCTTGGCGGAACGGCCTTCGGCGAGAAGCTGGAGAATCTCGCGCTGGCGCGGAGTCAACGAAGCCACGGGGTCTTTGGCCGATTTGGGATCGCGCTTGATTTCCTGCAACACCTCTCCCGCGAGCGACGGCGTGAGGTACGTCTTACCCTCCAGCGCCGCCCGGATGGCGGCCACCAATTCAGCAGGCGCCGAGTGTTTCAACACAAAACCCGACGCGCCGGCTTCCATGGCGCGACGCGCATAAGCCACTTCTTGATGCATGGTCAGAAAAACCACCTTCACGCGCGGGTTGTCCTTCTGCAACAGCCCGAGTGCGTCCAGTCCGTTGAGGTGCGGCATGGTGATGTCCGCCACGATGACGTCCGGGCGCAGCTTCTTCGCGGCTTCGATCAATGAACGACCATCTTCAACCACGCCTACCAACTCGAATTCGGGACTGAGCAAACTCTTCAACCCTTCGGCCACCATGCGGTGGTCGTCGGCCAGCAATACCTTCGGATGATTTGATCGGCTCACGCTTCCGTTTTTTTCAACGGCACCCACGCCACGACAGTTGTACCGTGACCGGGCGCGCTTTCAATGTCCAATTCGCCTCCCAGCAGCGCCACCCGTTCCCGCATGCTGGCGAGGCCAAGGCTGGTGTGATCGGGCTTGCGCGAGGGATCGAATCCGTTGCCGTCGTCCCGCACGACCAGTTGCAGTCCATCGTCCAGCAAGCGCAACGTCACTTCCACGTTCCTGGCCCGGGCGTGGCGGGCGACGTTGCGCAACGCCTCCTGCGCGATGCGAAATAGTCCCAGCGACGCGTCACCCGGCAAGGTAGATGGAAGTTCGCGGAGCTTCACTTCCGCAAAGACCGATTCTTGACGCGAGAAACGCTCGCACTCGGCCTTGAGTGCCTCCGCCAAACCGAGGTCTTCCAGCAAGGAAGAATGCAAGCGATACGAAAGCGAATGCACATCCTCGCTCAGCCGGACCAAACCTTCACGAACCTCGCGCATCGTTTCGGTGACTTGGGGTGGAGCGACCGTACGTTCGACGCGTCCCGCATCAATTGCCAGACGAGCGAGGCGCTGCGTGATGTCGTCGTGCAATTCACGCGCGAGCCGCGCGCGTTCCTCCTCATGAGCGCAGATCAAGCGCTGGCTCAATTTTTGTGCAGCGGATTCGGCCCGGAGTCGCTTGGTCCGGTTCAGGAGCAGACCAAGGATCAAGGCGGCTTGGAGGAAGCACAGCGAGGTTGCTCCCGCAATGGGCCAGCGGTGCCGCGCCCAAACACTTGCCTGGCGAAACAGAATCCTGCTTCCGGCGGGCAGGCGCTTTTCGCTGATACCCCAGCGCTGAAGTTCGCGCGAGTCGTACTGGGGACCGAGAGGTTCGACAATCTTCGGTGGGAAATTGGAAATCGGTTCGCCCTGCAACACGCGGACGGCGATGCGAGCTGCTTCGACACCCTCGAGTTCAGCCTGATAAAGTCGTCCGCCGACAATCCCAAGCCCCAATTGATGTTGGAAGATGCCGTTCACAGGCGCATTTGCGACCGCATGAATCCGCCTGAGTGCCTCATCGGCATCGTGACTCACGCCGCTCGCATCCCGCATCAATAAGATGAGGAGGATAAAGGATTGCGGAGGCGTCCTGGCCGACTGTTCAAGCATTTGATCGAATGAAAGTTTATTGAGCCACGTGAAGTGCACCCGATTCGTGAAGGGTTGATACTCCTGGCGCAAGACGTCCGCCCAATACTGTTCGAGCGGTGAGTCCCCGATCACGACGGCAATGTTGGTCGTGGCCGGCTCCAGTTGGAGGATGTCTTCAACCAGACCTGGCAAATCGAACGATTCGCCGACGAATGCGGCGTTCTGTGCGAGCGCACCAGATGGCAACCGCCGCTGATCCATGCCCGCGTAGATGATGGGCGTCATCTCAGCGAAGAGGCGATCGCGATACCGGGCCACAAAGACACCCGCTGGAGATCCGATCGGCACAACCAGATCTGGCTGCCACTTGGCCTGGCGTTTTTGCATGAACTCGACGAGCGCCTCTTCCATGTCCAAGGACGCGTAGCGAGCCACGTCCAGTGAAATCTCATCGAGATCCACGCGTTCCTGCATCTTCTCCGTCAGCTCGGTTTCAAACGCGATTGAATGGGTGGTGAACGGAGGCGCGGCATTCCCAAAGGAATGAACCACGAGGACGCGCTTGGCTTCGGCGGCAGAACCAGGGGCCACGAAGGAGAGGAATAACAAGCCCAGAGCAAAGGACGGTTGACAACAACTGAGAGCGCGGCTGATCACAGCGTTGTTAGGATGTCAAAACCACGCCGATTCACAAGCGGATGATCCCGGCGGGCGGCCTGGCCCATTTGCCGGAGGATTGCACCCGCACGAGCACGACGCCATGCTGCGGGACTTCCGCTATGAATTCCTGTGGACAAACACCCAGGTCCTTTTGCTGGGAGAGATCCCGCGATGATAAGGTCTGGCGGAAGGGGTGGGATTCGCACGGAAACAGCTTGTCTCACTACTCCGTTACTACCACCCCGCCACCAGAGGCGAACAGCCTCATAACTAACGAACGCCAATAGAATCAGGCGTTTTCGCACATCTGTCAAGCACTCGGCATCACGCACCAGATACCAAGCAACTACTCTCCGATTACTCATTTATCACCCGTTCACTGGCACTTTCACTGGCACTTCTTTTTGCAAAAATGCCCTGTTAATAAGGGCTAAATGGCATTCGCCATCGGTGTGTGTTTGCTGACGCAGTAGGGCATCCGCCGATGGGGTTATCCGCTGTGTTCATCCCGTCTGCACCCGCGCCTCTGGTTGCTCCGCGCAACATCGCGCCGGCGGTCGCAACATCTTTGCGCCCGCCGTCACTCAGTTGCTGATGCTCCGCTGCCCGGCGGCGCAGGTGCAGACGGGTGCGTTTCGTCAGGAGCGGGGCTGCTCTCTCCGTGCGGTGAAGAGAGCAGTCCCGCTCCTTCGGAACGAAACGCAAAACATGAACACAACGGAAAACCTCATCACCACTGGAAGCACCGCAACCGCTCCGCAGCCCATCAATCAAATCATCAAGCCGGTAAAATTCCCGGCTCAACCGCAGGAATGGAAAATCATTTCATTGCGGGAATGTCCCACACCCGAAGCTATGCAGCACTGCGAAACACCAGATCAGGCAGCCGCCTATTGGAAAACGCACATTGCGTCTCATCCCTACTTCAATTCTGAATGTGAATGTCTGGTGGTTTTCATCCTCAACACACGTCGGCGCGTCAAAGGTCACTATCTGGTGTCCATTGGGACGATGGATACAATTCTCTGTCATCCCCGCGAAGTATTCCGTTTAGCCATCATGGCGAGTGCCGCTGCAATTATCATTGCGCACAATCATCCGAGCGGCGAATCAACACCCTCGGAAGCGGACATCAAAATCACCCGCGACCTCATCCGGGCCGGTCAACTCCTCAAAATCGAAGTCCTCGACCACATCGTCGTTGGTAACCAAAACCATACCAGTCTTCGCAGTCTTGGCTATTTCTACAGCTAGCCCAGCAGGGCTGCTTCAGTAACTGGTGAATGCTATTCACATTCCTTTCGTGTCGAGCTTCCCCTACTTCATAATTTGCCAGGGAAATTGCCCCCTCCCGAGCGCTTCAAAATTGGGATGAATCGGCTCGTCCACAGGCTGGCCATGCTCAAGCCGACATTCAGCAATGACGGCTAGTAATTCCAACGCGCTTGTTCGCCGGGTCACATCATTCATGGCAATATCGTAAAGGCGTTTTCTCAAGCCTGTTGCCCTGCGGGGTTCAAGGTAGTAGCTGCTGGAACTGCCAGCGGGCACTTTGTTTTCCGCCACTGCCTCAACCAGTTGCTCCATGTGATACGAAACCGGAATTTCGTCATGGATCAAATCACTGAGCGCCAAGGCGGCCCGCTCCGTTCCCAATTCGTGTAGTACTATCGCGAGTGCGCTTCGCTCGGACGTGAAACCAACCCGTTTGCATCGTGATTCAACCTCTTCCAAGATGTTCGGATCCACTTTTGCGGCATGAGCGATGGCCTTACCTAGCGGCTCAACCATGTTCTGCGTCCCGTTTGCCAGTTGGTCCAGTATCTTCAACAAACCTTGATGTGCCCGCGAATTGACGTTTTGCGACATCGCCTCGCAAAGTTCGTGAGGGTATCGCTCTCGGATTTCAGGAACCACAGCCAGCTCCACCAGTCGTTCCGCAGCGTCTGGAGCATGGCAGATTGCAAGGAGTCCCAAAATTTCCCGGACATTGTAATCCTTGAGCCGATATTCAGGAAGACGGCGGGTTCGCTCCACTCCGACTTTAGGATTGTCGCTGAATAGGAGGATTGCCAGACATTCGACGACGGAATGCCAGTTGTCATTACCGCCGAACGGCCGCTTTTCGTGCTCCTGAATAAATGGTTCAAGTGCGTCCGCAATTTGTTCGCCAGGCAAAGTAATGCCTCGCAGCAACAGTTCATGAAGCGCCTTTGCCACAGTCCAAAGTGCATTCTTATCCGCAGAAATCTTGAGCAAAATCGGTAAGGCTCGCAAATGATCGAGCTGGGCCAGGGCATTCGTCGCTTCATACAAATTCCGGTTTGAGATTTTGAAATCCGACCGCTCGATTTCCGGCAGAGAATCTTGGATTGCGGAGTGGATGGCATCAGCACAGCGCGTCACCAGCGGTTGCTCAGCCACCTTGGACTTCGCCAATTCCTCGCGTCGTTTGTAGATTTGAGCGTAATCCGGGCGATAGCTAAACTCTGTGTTAAGTTCCTGATGTTCTGCTCGGGCTAACCTGACCAAGCTCCAAGCTGCGTCGCCAAGAAACTCCGGAACGCGAAGAAGTTTTGTGAGAATTGCAACGCTTTCCGGGCCGCCGGCTTGAGCCAGAGCCTCGCACCAAGTGTTCCAAGACATCCGAATCATCCGCGGCTTTGGAATACGTCCCTTGCGTCCGGTTGTTTCCCAAGCTTTCACTTGCGCACGCCAGTCAGCATCCTCCTCAGCTAGGCGGTGGCGCTCCTCAGCAATCCATGTTTCAATAAGTTTTATATCCTCAACCCGACCGACAGCTCCAAGCAAAGCCGCAATTGATGCCTGAAAATAATTCGATCCGTCCCAGTCGTTTGGTTTCAACCCTCGCAAACGCACAGTTAATTCGCGAAGAGCGTCTCGTTGAAGATCGGAGAGCTGAAGCCGCCACTTGGGGCTAATAGGGCATCCCGGCAATATTATCTGCACGAGCCCCCAAAGGCCCTCGAAGTCTGAATGGTGCTTCGTTTCCGCCAGAACCGCATTCACCAAGCAGGGGAATGGAATCTTATGAATGCTGTTCCGCACCGCATCAAAACGATCATAGGTGGGTTGGAGTGTCTGATTGCTTTCCTTCTGTTTCTTAAGCACAAAATAATGCTTAAGCAAACCAGTTGCGATGACGCTTGAGCCAGAACTGGCCAGCAAGTCAGCGCGAGCGTGCACTGTATTGACATCGTGTTTTGAATCGAACACGGCTGACAGCACTTTTTCCAAAGAGCCGTCCGCTAATCTGCTCAGATGTTTGGTAAATGGCTCCTCCCAAAGCTGGTCGCGAACGAGTTGGTCTGTCAGCCATTGCGCTGCCCACTCCGGATCAGCACCAAACACTTCATCCAAGTATCCCGCAACGCACGGGCCAACATTGATTTTTCCTTTATCGGCGCTGCGTTCGTGCAACCAATACTCGGCGCGAAACACAACCCCAGGTATCGCAGTGAGCCGGTCTAATTCGGTCTTCCCTAAATTGATTCGATTTGGCGTCCCAACTGCATAAAGCAAATCAACAATGGCGTGACGAAGATGAGGGTCTTCGGTCGTGCTAAGAGCCTCCTCCAGTCGCTGATTAAACGAACTTCGATATGAGTTGGGGAGACGCCGAACGAGGGTCAAATACTCAGAATCGAGTGGGCCGCTTGAACTCAAGGTTTCAAGGGTGTCGACCACCGATTTGTATGCACCAGCACTTGTGAGCAAATCCAAACATGAGTATTTGACCCGAACGCTGGTTTCGGATTGTGAAAGCCCAATCGCAAAAGAAACATGCTCCTGGCTCAAGCTTAAGCCCATCTCCTGGACAAACGTCGTTCTTCGCGCCTCATCCCATCGGTTAAATCGCTGTGGGAATTCTGAACCCAGGCTGGTGAACAGAAACGGTCCCCACGCTCGACACGTGAAGCGCATCGTCTGCTCATCTGATTCGAGCAATGGCCACAGGATGTCTGAAAAGTCAGCTGCGCCCGTTGCAAGCATTGCCGCCAACGCGCAGCGACGATGGCGCTTGCTGTTGCGCGCATACCAAGTGCGGAGCACTGGCGACAGGGAATCCCGAACCAATGGCCAAACATTGCCGCCCGCAATTCCTGCCAACTCGGAAGCGAGCATTAAATCCACGGCCTGCGCCCATTCAATTAACTTAGCTGCCAACCGATGCTCGCCTTCGTTTCCTTTTCCAAGTCGTTCGACCGTGAAGGCCAATGGCTGGAACCAGCGGGGATGGTTGAGCACATCGCGCTGGAACTCAAAAATCCGTCCGAGACGCGCGTCTTTTCCGATGTTAACCACAAGTTCCTTCAACGACTCGGCGGCAAACCATTCTTGGAATTGTTGATGGTTAAAGCGATATCCGCCTCCAAGACTGGGCGAGAGCACCAACAGATGGTGCTTAACGAGCCCTTGTAGGATCGCCGTGGAGCTTGACGAGGAGGCGAGATGTCCATCGTGTTGCAGCCCTTTGGCTGTATTCGCTACCACATTCAGCATGGCGTCGCCCGGCAGCACCACAACCCCAGCTTGGGTCATTTCGAAGGCGATACCCTCAAGGTAGCGGCGGTGGAAACCTTCGCAGGGTTTTGCTGCGAGTGACGCTGCGGCATTCTGTTCTAATCGCTCAATCAAGCAGTTTAAGATCCCATACCTTGTGGCAGGAAGTTCCTCGCCGTCGTTATGTGCTAATTCGATCACGGCCGAGAGAAAGAGTGGCGTTTCAGTAACGCTGGCAAGGGTCGGATTGCTTTCCAGCGAATGGAGAAGCTTGGACGGATCCCGGAGACCTGAGCGTTGAATTATCGCGAGTTTTTGCTCCCAAGACAGAGGCTGAACTCGAATTGAGGCGGCCCGCGCAAGAGGCGGAGGCAGGCTGGTCGTCCGCGTCGAGATAATCAGCGGCGTCGAGGTATTGCTGACAGCAAAGTCCTGCAGCTGATTGTTCGCGGTGGTAGTTCCAAGGTCTTCTGATATTTCGTTCCAACCATTCAGCAAAAGGGCAATACGACCCGCTGCTCTAAGCCTGAGAAAGTCTGCTGGTTGAAGGCCATAGGCGACGAGATGCTGCTCGACGTATTTTTGAAATGCACATGCATTAGACCCCCAACCCGGCAAAGAAATCAGGATAGGAACCGGCGCGGACGGGTCCCTTAGCAAGAGGTCCGCGATTTGAATCAGTGTAAATGTCTTCCCTGAACCCGGTGGTCCCACCAAGATGACACGTCCCCGTTCGACCACCTCCATAGCTGCATCACTCAAACGTAATTGAAACTGGCTTGCATCTGGCCGCTTGCCCTTGCCACTTGAGTTGGCAGACTCTTGGACCAGTGTCAGCTCAATAGTGAGACCAAGATCGCATTCAAATTCCGCTTTCCATCCCGCCAAAATTCGGTGGGCTGCTTCCCTGGCGACTCCTTCGAGCTGTTGCAGTTCCGGTTCTCCTGCGATATCAAGGCCAAGGTATCGCTGGCAAAGCCAAGCATTGCCCGGTTGCTCCAGCACGGTCACCAGCTCCGCCTCCGAAATGACGTGCAGATCATGGCCAAATTCTGTTTGGATTTTCTGACGCCAGTCTGAAATTTCAAGATGGGTGATGGGCACTGGCGTTACGAAAATCAATACGTCAATTTTTACGTTCCGCTCACGAAGCCGGGTTGCGTCCTGCCGAATCTTTTTGAGAGTCCCACTCAGAGAAGCCGCAAGCCGGCGACGTTGACCATCTGCTGCAATGAAGAAAGCTGTTGCGTCCTCTGCTCCGTCCGCCTGTTCCGACGTTGCCTCAAGCTCCGGCCACTTTGTTTTTCCAACTTGGACGGCAAGCCACTGGAACTCACGCGCGCGTTGCGCGTGAATGAGCATTTTCAATGCTGCTTCGATTTCCAGTCTATGGCTTTTCACGACGGCAAATAGTGCAAGTTCTCGCGCTATTTGCCAAGTTGCAGGTACTGCCATGAAGCCAGCTTTAGGAACGGACTAAATGGACGGAGGTTGAGGTTGGTCTTGTTGGCCAAGTTCGGTCGCAACTAAAACATGAATTACGGGCTGCCCGTGTTGAACGAGCGACCGTTGATTGGGGGACAACGCCACTAAGAGTGACAGTTCCATTCTCTGCATCGCAGTCTCGATGCGTCGCAGAGCATGGCCGCGTAGGGTGACTTCATGCGTGGCGAAAACCAGACGCAGACACTGCTCCTTGCCCTCGCTCTTGAGTTCGGCAAAGGCAAACTGGTCAAAGGGCAGCAGCAGACTCTGTTCAGCCGAAACTTCGATTTTGACCGCGTGAGCGTTCGGGTCACTCGACCAGCATTCGGGTGTTTTTGTGTTCATGCTTTTGTGTGGGTTGTAGGTGACGACGACGCGCCAGTTTCAGCCGACAAAACGTGTCGGCGGCGCGTTGTCCAAATCGGAGAAGATGGCCGTGCAAACGATCCCAAAGACGGACGCCACGGCGAGGGACAAAACCGGCCGCCAACTCCATTGCCAACGGCCTGTGCCCGGAGCGTGCAACATTCTCGCGCAATTGCTGTTTGTCCGGCGTGAAGATGCGGATGCCACGCCGTCCGCGCGAAATGGTCACATACCATTGCTGCGCGTTCGTCGCGGCCTTGACGGTGGAATCGGAGAACAGGACGTAGTCCACGGTCTTGCCTTGCGAGCCGTAGGACGTGACCGCGTAACCGGGCAGAAACTCTCGGAAACTTTTGTCCAGGACGCGGCCATCGGTGAGTTCAACTCCGCCATCTGGGCGAACCGACTTTGCAGTGACAAGTTCGCCATTCGTGACACGACCGCCTGAAACCAACTTGCGATTCGCTTTGAGATGAAGCCGGTCGCCTTGTGCGACCGAGATTTCGCGCGGGAGATAAACTGTAACGTGATCCAGGACTTTATTTGAAACGGTGATGAACTTCCCGCCGACTTCGACGAGCACGCTCGATTTCAAAATGCCCGCCAGCTTTCCTTTTGCGCCAGGTTCAGCTTCGCGCACTTTCTGATTGAAGACGACGACTGCATTAGGCGGATAGAATCGTTCATCCCGTTTCTGCGCGTTCGTCAGGTCGAGTTTGTCCAACACTTGAACCGTTGTGTCGTTTGCGCCGAGCAGCCCTTTGCCTTTGAGTGCATCGCGGACGCGCGAGTTGACCCGATGCACTTCGCCCCAAGTCTGCGAGACGACGACCGCCGAGGCGTTTTGCTCCGCGAGCCGGAGATATTCTTCCGCCAGCTTGTCGGCTTGATTGCCCAATCCGCACGCCACCACCGCGCCCATCTTGTCGAGGCGTTCAAACGATTCGCTCAACTTGCCCGCCGCCGCTGATTCGACTGCGTTCCGATACTCCTTGATGCGTGTGCGCTCATCGGCGTCTTTGCCAAGCGCCGGGTCTTGCCGGCGAATCTTGTGCAACTCAACTGGCCTGACGCCGGAGTGACGCTCAATTGCCAGCAACGCATCCGAAGCCTCAACCGCTCCGTGCTGCCGCGTGTCGCCCGACAGAATCAGCCGGGCATTCCGCTCGCGCACCAGCCGCATCAATTCGAGCATTTGCCGTCCGCCGATTTGCCCCGCTTCGTCCACGACGACGACCGCGCGTTCGGCCAGTTCGCGCTTGAGGATGAAATTCGCAACCGTAGAGGGTGACGGAAATCCCGCCTTCTCCATTTCCACGACTTGCTGACGCTGCGGCGCGAGAACAACCACGCGCCGGCCAGACTCCCGAAGTTGTTCGACCAGCTCGTGCAGGACAAAACTTTTGCCCGTGCCAGCGCCGCCGCGAAACACGGACACGGTATTTATGGACGAGAGCAAAGCATCGAGCGCCCGGCGTTGTTCATCATCCAGTTTTGGATCTGCTGGACGCGGGTTGGCAATCAGCGGCCAGGCATCGCCCACGCCTTCTTTTGCGGTCTGAACGATTTCCCATTCGCGCAGCAGAACTTCGCGCAACGTAACCGCGCCGGGACGCTCCTCGTCTCGTATGTAGCCGCGCCGCTGGGTGAAATCTGTGAGTTCGGAAACAGAAAAGCCTTCGCCCCGTGCCCGGCCCAATGCTTCCTGCCACAACTGACATTCGAGCACGACCGAGTTTCGGTCGAACAAATGCTCCTCTGCCCATTGGACGGCCTCGCTGACCGTGACGGACTTTTTCTCATTCAATTGATTGCCCGGCAGTTTGGGAAGCTGGCGCAGGGAAGCGCGTTCAGCTTCACTCAACTGCACTTCCCACAGCGTCAGCAATTCCGCGCGGCTCAAATCCTTTTGCTTCCGGCTTCGTTCTGCCGTGGCGAGTTGAGCGCGCAAGGCTTGGAAATTTGCGCCAGCGAGTTCCGGTTTTTCCGCGAGCAGTTTGGCGAGAGCTTCGTCAATCTGCGTGTGCCGTTTTGAAAACCGTTCACACAGTTGTTCGGAGACGCCTTCAACTTCAAAGTCGCCTCGCACGCGATTGCGAATCCGGTAGCCGAAGCCCCGCAATTCGCGGGTGAGTTCGTGGTAATAGGCGTTCTCGGCAAACTTTCTGGAGCGCAGTAGCTCGTGATTCTGGAGCGCCTTCCAGCGATTCTCCACCGCATCGAACGTCGCGTTGAAAACAATGCAGTGCGTGTGCAGGTGCGGATCAAGCGTGCGCGACGTGTCATGCGTGAACAGGGCGGCGGCAAAGTTGCCGGTCAAACGGTCGCTCTGCGCCCCACCAACTCGAACGCGCGTTGCCGTGAATGCCTCGAACTCTCGCAGCGCCAACCGCACGGCGCGGTTGTGTGCGTCAAGGATTCGTTCGTCCTTGCCGAGGAATCCCGCAATCGAAACCGACTTCGGCGGGGAGAAAGTGAAGTCGAAGAATATCCGCCGATTGGCCGCGTTCTCTCCGCTTTCCGTCCGCGTTGTGTTCAGTCGTTGCGTCAACGTCTCGCCGGAAGACGGATGCTGATTTTCGCACAGTCGCAGAAAATCTTCGGCGTGGACCTTCCCGGCGAGTCCGAGTCGCGCCGCGCCCAACCCAATCCACTCGCCGGCGACGCGCTGGCCTTCATCGTAGTAATCGCCAACCGCCAGATGTTCCTCGAAGTATTCCTCTGCGTTCTTGAGGTTGTATTGCGTCTTGGCCGTGACCACATCCGAACTCTACCAATGCAACCCGCTCAATTTGTGTAGCAGATACATCTTCGCGGCGCGTTTGCCGGTTCAACCGATTGATTGACTCACCGCGAGGAAGGCTCGCTCCCCAACCGTAAAACCAGCACCGCTCCCGCCATAAATAGAACCGCGCTGTATCCGAACGCCACGCTCGTTCCAAACGCCGTCCACAACGTCCCAACCATGATGCTTGATGTGAAGTCGCCAATGCCGTTGACAGTCGCCAGCATGCCGAACGCCATGCCGTGATGTTCTTCGCCCACGAGTTCGGCGCAGAATGAATCTTCGAGGGTTTCCTCAATCGCCACATACACGCCGCCAAAAATGAAAATTGCGCCCAGCGTCCAGACTGTGAGCGGCAGAAAAATGATTGCGAGCGCCATCACCGCTGCTAGGGCGTAGCCGGTCGCGAGCACCAGATTCTTGCGGAAGCGATCAGCCATCCACCCTGCGATGAATGCAAAACCCGCGTAAAAGACGTTGTGCAGCACATAGAGTCCGACGGCAATGCTCGCCGCCTTGGTCGCACCCAACTCGGGCGTGAGCTTTTGCGTCGCTAACAGGATCAGCAGCGTGTGGGCGAAATCACCTGCGCCGAACAGGCCAACGGCGACTAGGAATTTGCGGAACGACGGCGGCAGCATCCGCAGCCGCTCGCCAAATGAAACGTGCGGCACAGGTTTGCGATCTTTCTCGCGCGCCACAAATGCGATGAGCACCACGGCGATCAGGCTCGGAATGAGCGTCACCGCAAAGAGTGTCGGATAATGATGATTGAACGCTCCGAGTAGGAAGAATGCTGTCGCCGGGCCGACGATTGCGCCCAGCGTGTCCATCATCCGCTCGAAGCCGAACGCGCGACCGTAAGTTTCCTTTGTTACCGAACCCGCCAACAGCGCCTTGCGCACCGGCGTTCGCACACCACGACCGAGCCACGCGCACGAGCGCGCGATGAGCACATGCCACGCACTTGTCGCCAGTCCAAAAGCCGCTGTGCCAAGCGCGGTCACGATGTAGCCCGCGACCGCGATGGGCTTCCGCCGTTGCAGTCTGTCGGTGTAGTAGCCGCTCGCCATTTTGGCGAAGCTCGACAAGCCGTCGGAAACGCCCTCAATCAAGCCGACCCAAAACGCCGCGACGCCCATCGTCGCGAGAAACGCGGGCATCACCGTCGTCGCCATCTCGTGCGACCAATCGCTGAACAAGCTCGCTAGCCCGATGCCAAGGACGGTGCGGTTCAGCCAGCGCCCCCGCTTGGCGTTTTCGTGGGATTTCTGCCCGGCGCTCATGTCAGGCAAGACGATCCGTCCCACCTTGGACTTTCTCAAATCTTCCAAAGCGCAATGCGAGAGTTGGCAGCACGATTAAATTCAGCACCGTCGAAGTGAGCAACCCGCCGAGAATGACAATCGCCATCGGGCCTTCGATTTCCCGACCGGCTTCTCCGCTGCCAATGGCCAGCGGCAACAAGCCGAGCGCCGTGACTAAAGCCGTCATCAGAATTGGAATGAGACGTTCTCCAGCACCACGCACAGCGGTAGCGGCGTTCCACAATTGACCTTCGTCGCGCACGAGATGTTCGTAGTGGGAAAGCAACATGATGCCGTTTCTGGTTGTGATGCCAAAGAGAGTCACGAATCCCACGAGCGAACCCATCGTCAGTCCGCCTTCGCCGAACAGCCTCGTGAAATAAACCGCCAGCACTCCGCCCACGAGCGCGAATGGCAGGTTGGCCAACACAAGGGTGACATTCCGCCAATTGCCGATGACAATGTAGAGCAGAATCAATATGCCGACACTCGCGATGGCGGAGTGCAGGAACAATTGTCGCGACGCGACGCGCTCCGCCTCGGCCGCTCCGCCGAATTCGAGATACACGCCGCGCGGCAGATTCATCTTGGTCGCGAAGACTCGTTTTGCCTCGGCGACAAACGAAGACACGTCACGTCCGACTGGATGGCACGTCACGGTCTGCCGCCGTCGTGCGCCATCGTGCAGGATTGAAAACCGTCCGTTGGCGTGTTCGATGTCCGCGAGTTCGCGCAGCGGCACGCGCAGACCGGAAGCGTTTCGCAGCAACAGCCCGCCGACGGCTGCGGTGTCGCGCCGGTGTTCTGCGTCCAAGATCACCGCCACGTCCGCGACCTTGCTGCTTTCATAGACTTGGGCCACAACACTGCCTTGGTAGGCGGTCTGGATGGCATCAAGCACTTCCACCGGACGAAAACCAAGTTCCATCATCCGCTCGTTGTCCAGTCGCACCGAGAGTTGTGGCGCTCCGGGCGGCGACTTCAATTGCACGTCGGCAGCACCGGGAATTCCGGCCAGCATATTCGCCACCTGACGCGCCGTGGCATCGAGCGTGTCGAGATTGTCGCCGAAGATGTCCACCACCACCGGCGCGGTTTCACCACTGATGCTTTCACCAATTCGGTCGCCGAGAAATGTCATGACCTCGAACTGGATACCGGGAATGTTTTCCAACACGGCACGGATTTCGCCCGATACTTTTTCTTCCTCACTTGCAGGGAGCTTTTTTAGTTCGACATGGAACTCGCAACGATGCGTTCCCCAAGGGTCTTCACCTTGCTCGGCGCGACCAGCTTGTTGCTCGACGGTTTCAATGTGCGGGTTTTGAAGCAGCGCGTCGGAAACTTGTTTGCCGATGCGCAGCATTTCCGACAGAGACGTTCCGGGAGCGGCGGATACCTGCAACACAAAATGGCCTTCGCGAAATTCCGGCAGGAATTCACCGCCAAGGAACGGCAGGCGCGACAGGGTCAGGACGCACAACACGGCCACTGTGCCGATGACCACGCGGGGACGTTGCGAAACCAGGTTGAGCAAACGCTCATAGCGGTGGCGCAACCAGCCTTGCAATCTTGGCGGGGTTTCCTTGCCCGCGCCGTTGCGGAAGAAGAAATACGTCATGGCTGGCGTCACCGTGAGCGCGACCAGCAAGGAGGCCAGAATCGCGAGAATGTAACTCATCGCCAGCGGTGCGAAGAAGCTGCCTTGCAAACCGGTGAGCGTCAGCACCGGCACAAACACCAGCACCACGATGAAGGTCGCATAAACCACCGCGCTTCGGACTTCGAGTGAGGCATTCAGAATCACGTCCAAGACCGGGCGCGGCTGTGCGAGCGTTTGATTTTCCCGCAACCGGCGCAGGATGTTTTCCACGTCAATGATCGCATCATCCACCACCTCGCCAATGGCGATGGCCAGCCCGCCGAGTGTGATGGTGTTGAGCGAAACTCCAAGCCGGTCGAGCGTCAAAATCGCTGCGAGCAGCGAAAGCGGGATCGCCGTCAACGAGATGAGCGCCGTGCGAAAATGACCGAGGAACAAGAACAACACCACCGCCACGAGCAGCGCTCCCAACAGCAGTGAATGGCTGATGTTGGCCAGCGAGGTTTCGATGAATGTCGCCGGGCGATGCAGGCGCGGATACACCTTGATGCCTTCGCGCTCGAACACCGGCTTCAATCCGTCCAGCGCCGCTTCGAGCGCCGTCGTGACTTCCATCGTATTCGCTCCGTATTGGCTCGCCATCGTGAGCAGGACGCCCGGACGCCCCATGATGAGTGCATCGCCAAACTTCGGCTCTGCGCCTTGCCGCACGGTCGCAACTTCTTTCAACCGCACGGGCACGCCGTTGCTGCTCGTGGCGACGATGACGTTCGCCAGTTGCGCCGCCGTGAGCGACTGGCCTTCCGTTTGCATGACGACGCGCTGCACTTCGTTTTCAATGAATCCTGCACCGCGCACGCCACTCGCGAGCCGCGCCGCATTGAGGACATCGGAAATCGCGAGGTCATGCGTGACCAACAAGTCAGGATGGACCTGCACCTGCCATTGGCGGACTTCGCCGCCGAACGCGCTGCACTTCGCCACGCCCGGCACGGCGAGCAAACGCGGCTTGAGCGTCCAGTCCGCGAACGTCCGCAATTCCATCGGCGAAAGTTTATCGCTCACCAGACCGATCTTGAGCAAATCCATCGTGGCGGAAACCAGCGCCGACATCTTCGGCGCTTTTACCCCGGCGGGCAGCGTGCCGGAAAGTTCCGCGAGTTTCTCCGCGACGAGCTGGCGGGCGGGCAGAATCTCCGTTCCATCCTTGAACATCACCGTGATGACGGAAAGTCCCTGAATGGATTCCGAGCGGAGAGATTCCAGATTGCCGAGTCCGTTGATGGCGGTTTCGACGGGCCGCGTAACGAGTGTTTCCACCTGTTCCGGCGCAAGGCCGGGGGCTTCGGTTTGAATCGTCACTTGTGGCGGGACAAAATTGGGAAACACGTCGAGCTTGGCATGGGCGGCGACGTAGATGCCGTAAACCAAAACGAGGCACGCCAGCGAGATGACAATGCCACGAAACCGGAGCGAGAATTTGACGAGAGCTTGAAGCATGAGGATGGTATCGCGCTACTCTCCGCCCGCGCCCTTGAGTTCTTCCGACAATAATTGTTGTGCGCCGGTCATGACGACGCGGTCGTCCGCCGCCAGACCGTTGATGACGAAAACCCCGTCACGCTGCGATTTGGCCGTCTCAATTCGTTTGCGCTCAAACACCGTGTCGCCCGTTTGCACAAAAACAAAAAGGCCGTTTTCGTATTGCACGATTGCCTTGCGCGGCAGGCGAAATCCTCTTTGCGCCGCGCCGTCCAGCACCAGCCACGCGGCGAGCGTTGTTCCGGGTGGCGGGGCATGATCGCGAATCAAGGCAAGGAACGCCTGTCCTTGGGCCTGTGGATCGGTGGTCGGCGCAGGCCCGAGCAATTCTGCGTCCCGCGCCGTGGCATCGCCGGTCAGCGGTGCAATGCGTATGGCTCGTGGTTCGGCGGGCAAGGTTTCACCCGCCGGTAAATCCACGCGCACCAGCGCGGCTTCCTGCGCAAGCAAAGTGCGCGTCAACGCGGCAAGATCGGTGCGGGAAGTGAACGGCTTGCCCCAGCCCGCGAGCAGACGCGCCTTAACGGATTCCAACGCAGCCTGATCGCGCTTCATCGCAGCCTCGGCGGTTTCCAAAGCGCGGGGCGCGGTGTTTTCCCCGAGAGATTTCAGCCGTTCAAATTCTTTTGCCGACGCGGCCAGGCTCGACTGCGCCGTTTCAAGCTCCGCGAGCAAAGTCGCCAGCGGCGAAACGTCCAGCACGCGGGCAAACGCCTTCGCTTCGGGCTTCAGTTCAGCCGCTTCGGGTTTGGCGACCACCAAACCGGCGCTGGCCTGTTGCTCCTTGCTCAGGTGCAATCCGGCTTCATGTTGTTCCGTGGCGGCAGCCGGTTTTTCGTTCGGCGCAAATTGCGAGTGGCGCAAGGCAAACCAAATCGTCGTCGCGCCGACAACAAAACCGAACAGGATTCCGGGAATGAGCTTTTTCATGGGTGATGAGTTGAGGTCGGTGGTGCGAGCAACGAGGTCGGCAGTTCGAGCGGGCTTTGCAACGCCGCTTCCAGGGTGGTGACGGCTTGCTGCGCTTTCATTCGGGCATCCAGTTGCGCCAGCGCCGCCGTCGCGCTTTCGAGCTTCGCGGCGGCCACGGCCTGACTCGAAACTTCGCCCGCCTTGAACATTTCCACCGTGACGCGCTCCTGTTTTTGTGACTGCTCCATCAACCCGGCGGCTGCGGCAAACTTTTGCCGCGCGTTCTCGCTGCCCGCGAGCGCAATTTCGATTTCGCCAAATACGCGCGCTTGCAACGCATTAAACTTCGCGGCGGATTCTTTGCGTCGCGCCTCGGCTTCGGCGATTGGTCCGCGATTGTGATTCAGAATCGGCAACTCCATGCTCAAACCGACGCCCCACTTGTCGCTGCCTTGATCGAATTCGTAGCCGGGATTCAGATGAACGTCAGGATACTGTTTGGCGATTTCAAGCTGGAGCGCGGACTCGCTCGCCGCATAGTCAGCCAGCGCGCCGAGAATGTCGGTGCGATTGAACAGCGCGCGACGGCGAGCATCGGCGGCGGGCAATTCCGGCGGCTGAGTGAACGCCTCAAAGGAAATCGTAAGCACGTCGAGGGCACGCGACGGCAGTCCGATGACGCCTGCTAGTTGCACGCGGGCTTGCGCGCGGCGGCTTTGGGCATCCAACCACGCCAGCCGGGTTTGTTCCAGCGCGATGCGTTCCCGTGTGACTTCCGCCGGAGTGATGCCGCCCGCCGCCTGTTCCTTTTCGAGAAGGCGGACAATGGATTCCTGCGCGGTCTGTTGCTCCCGCAAGAGGGATTCGCTTTCCTGTGCCGCCCACAGTTCGAGCATCGCGCGACGCAATCGCACACGAATGTCCCACG
This sequence comes from Limisphaerales bacterium, assembly GCA_044225555.1. Classification (GTDB taxonomy): domain Bacteria; phylum Verrucomicrobiota; class Verrucomicrobiia; order Limisphaerales; family JADLHS01; genus JADLHS01. The sequence continues at coordinate 53,346 of JBGAIM010000015.1, forward strand.
CGGCAGTAGCCAGTCCAAAACGCGCCGCATCGGACAAATGTTGCGCCTGCGCACGGCGATAACCGCGCTTGCCCGCCGTCTCAATCGGCACGTCGAGGCTGGCCGTGACCAGCCACGGTGAAGGCACGGCGGTCGTGGTGTTATAGACCGGGCTGACGCTGACGGTCGGGTTCGGGCGCTGTGCCGCCGTGATTTTTCCAGCGGCAACAGAGTCGTAATTGGCGCGAGCAACCGCGAGATCGGGATTGAAGTAAAAGGCGGCGAGCGTGAGGGTTTCCAAATCCCAGACGGGCGGCGGCCAGGTTTGGAAGACGCGATGCAGATTGGTTTCGGTGTATTGACGCAACGATTCATCGGCGAGCGCGCGTTGCTCAAAGCGCGCGGCGTTGTCCTGCGCTGAAATCGGCTGCGGCTTGAACCGAACGCAACCTGTTAACGCAAGGCAGGCAATGACGATGATCCCCATTCTCATGCGCAGCCTTTCTCAGTCACGGCGAGAGGCAACCGGATGATTGCGGTGGTTTTTGCGTCCGGTTGAGACATGAGTTGGATTTGACCGCCGTGCGCGGAAACAATCCATTGCACGATGCTCAAGCCCAGGCCGCAACCATCCACCGTGGAGTTGTGCGAATCGTCGCCGCGATAAAAACGCTCAAACACGCGGGGCAACTTTTCCGGCGGGATGCCCGCGCCAGTGTTGGCGATCACCAGTTCGGCGTATCCGCCGGAGCGTGCGAGCGAAATATCCACCATGCCGCGCGGCTGGTTGTATTTGATGGCGTTGTCCACAAGGTTTAAGAGGAGTTGCCGCAAACGATGGCGGTCGCCGTCGAGCGACATCGGTTCACACTGGCCGAGTTGCACCTGAATGGAGTTGGGCCGCGCCAGAATCTGCGCATCAGAAAACACGTCGCGGATGATTTCATCCAGTCGGACGTTTTCGCGTTTTAACTGAATCTGGCCCGCATCCGCCTTGGCGAGCAGCGTCAGCCCGTCCACAATTTTCGCGAGCCGCTGGACTTCGTCGAGTTCGCTGGCGATCCGCTCGCGCTGGTTTGCGGTCAGCGGTTCTTCCGTCAGCGCGGTTTCCATCTCGCCATGCAGAACGGTGAGCGGTGTCTTGAGTTCGTGCGAGGCGTGCAGGGTGAATTCGCGGATGCGTTGGAATGACTCGTGAAGCCGCGCCATCATGGCGTTGAACACTTCAGTGAGTTGATCCAGCTCGTCGCCGTTGCCAGAACGCGGGAGTTGCTCATGGAGGTTGCGGTCGTGAATCCTTCCCGCCGCTCGCGTAACCGCGGCGACCGGAGCGAGCGCCTGTCGGGTCAACCACCAGCCGCCAGCCATGCCCAGCACGGCGGCGGGCAGCACGGTCACGCTCAAAATATAAATAAGGTCTCCGAGATCGGATTTGCCTTCCTTGATTTCCTCCGGGTCTGGATGTCGCTTCTCGACAACAAATTCGTTGTAAGACAGCCCCGCCATCACCAGCAAAGCGAGGCAGAGAACGGCGGCATACCACAGATTGAGTCGGGTGCGGATGGTCATTTGGGTTCTTTCAAGACGTAGCCCAAACCACGGACCGTATGCAGCAGTTTAGGTTCAAAACCGTCGTCCATTTTTTCACGCAACCGCTTGATGCAAACGTCCACCAGATTCGAGCCGGGATCGAAATCGTAGCTCCAGACCTTTTCGAGAATCGCCATGCGGCTGCATATCCTTCCTTGTGAACGCATCAGATATTCCAGCAACAGATATTCACGGCTGGTTAGTTCAATCTTGGTTTGATCCCGATACGCCTCGTGTTTGACGGTGTCCAAAGCGAAGTTCGCAATGCGCAGGATCGTGGACTTGTTTTCTCCGCCGCGTCGCCCGAGCGCACGAACGCGAGCGACCAGTTCTGCAATGACAAATGGCTTGGGCAGGTAGTCGTCAGCACCGGTATTGAGTCCTTCCACACGTTCGTCCACTTCGCCTCGTGCCGAGAGCAACAGCACGGGCGTGGCGTTGCGCCGTTCGCGAAGTTGCCGCAATACGCTCAAGCCGTCCCGCCCCGGCAGCATGATGTCGAGCACAATGCCGTCAAAGGGCGTGGCGCTGGTCGCCGCCAGCGCATCATCGCCAGAATGGCAGACATCCACCGCAAAGCCCTCCGCTTGGAGCGCCTTGCGAATGAACGAAGCGGTCTTCTTTTCATCTTCCACGACGAGGATGCGCATGGTGACGATGTTATTCAAGAAACGGCCCGGCGACGAGAATTTCCCGCCGCCGGGTCAATGGTCTGGTTGAATCAATCCTTCTTGTCGCCCTCTTTCTTCTCACCCTTTTCTTCGATCTCCTCCTTGTCGGTCACTTTGCCTTCTGGCGAGATCGTGTATTCGGTTTTCTCGCCCTTTTTCTCGATGATGATTTCGTAGCTCGTCTTCCCTTCCTGCACAACTTTCTCCGGCTTGCCCGCAGTCGCGCCCTTGCTGATCTTGGCGATGGTCTTCTGCACGGCTTCCGGGCAGTCCGTCAGCGCGACTTCTTCCTCGGTGCTGAACAGCTTGCCATCCGGGCGGAAAGCGACTTCGGAAGTCTTGCCGTTCTTCTCGATGTCGAATTCGATGACCTTTGTGCCGTCCACATCGCTCTCCTCGATGCCTTTGATCTCGGATTCCGTGGCGTATTTCTTCACGGCGTCCTGCACGGCAGCGGGAACTTTATCCATCGTGATCTTCACTTCCTTCTCATCGCCTGCGAACGCGCTCGCGGCGAATCCGGCTGTGAGGGCAATGACGGAGGCTTGCTGGAGGATTTTCTTCAACTTCATGGTGTTTCCTTTGGTTTCAATGTTTATTGTTTGTTTGGTCATCTGCTGGAGTCATCTCCAACTCCGCCCATTGAACTTCAAGGAAGTGAACCGCCCGTGATGGCGCGATTACAATTTCGTAATCCAACAATCTTGGTGTGCTTGATTAGATTCGTATTGGACTTGGCCGTGACCACGCAAAGGACACTACACGGACTGTCCGCGCATTTTGTGTAGCTGATACATCTTCGCAAACCCGGCTTGTGGTGAACTGCGGACATGAGTTCGACCACGACATCGAAACCGGCAAACCAACTCTGGGGCATCTACCACACTGACCGGGAATATGCCCGCGAGTTGGGTGATCCACTTCGCACGACCATTGAAGCGCCAACGAAAATCGCGGCTGAAGAAGCCGCCACGAAACTCGGCTTTAGCGATCCGTGGGCACACCCGATTGCACCGGAAGTCGTCAGGTTGACACGGTTCGTCCTCAAAAAGTCTCCAAGCCATCGGCGGCAATTCGCACACAACCCATCACACGGCATTCATGTCTGATTATGCAAACACCCACCACCGCTCAATTACGCACCGCCATCGAGGTGCTGAACAAACTGGGCGAACGTCTCAATGCCCACGCCGAACATTCCGTGATGCAACTGTCGGAATCACCACTTGGCGCTCACTACGCCGGACGCATCGAAGTAGGGACGATTGAACAAACCACCCGCATTGAGTCCGTTGCCACGCAGTTGAAGAACTGGCGCGACGAGTTGCTGGAGCAAAGGAGGCAGTGTGTTTCTCATCATGTTTAAGACAGGGCACGCTTTACCCCTTGCTGGCGCAAGGCTTCTGCGTCCGCGAATCGGTCGCAGTGAACACGCGGAATATCCGCGCAACGTGAGCGGCTCATGGCCGCAGACGCGGCAAATCCGCGACCTTGATTCGGTCGAGAACAGGCCGCGGGCACAATCTGTGCGTGTCCGCGAACAATCCGTGTCCGCGTTCAGTCCACGCCCGCAGTCGCGTTCGCAAACAGTCCGCGTTCTCGGAAAAGCAGCAGCCTCGATTGTCCGCGAACTGGCAGCGGCCACGGCCACAGATTGTCCGCAGACACTCCGCAGCCGCGAATTGTCCACGTCCACGAACTCGCAAAGTGCGAGAACAGACCGTGAACATGGACTGGCAAGAAGCCATCCGCGTCGCTGCCTCGTCGTGTCCATCCCGCCACCGATCCATTTCCCGGTTCGCATCCAGATCAATCCCGCCTATGTCCTCGTTTGACCCAGCCACAGTTCGTCAGGCGGTCGCGGAATTTACGCCGCTCCGTCCACAGAAGTTCCAAGACTTGCTCCCGGCGAAGGATGTCATCGCTGAATTGAGGCAGCGGCGGGCGTCGTATCGCGCCATTGCTGAACTGCTCACGCAACATTGCCTGCCGACGAGCAAGACGGCTATCGCCACTTTCTGCCATCAAGTGCTCGCTGAAATTGTTCGCCCGCGTAGAAGGCTCGCGCGAAAACGTCCACCGTTGCCTGTCGAACCAAATGGCCGAACGCCTTTGCCATCGCAAGAGCCGCCAGCGGATGCCAATGGCGGCGAAACCGCCCAAACCCGCAGCCGTGGCCCGCGCATCGCCCAGGTGCGGATGCTCAAACCTGAAAGCACATGAAACGTCTCGACCTCATCCTCAATGGCAAAGGCGGTGTCGGCAAAAGTTTCTTTGCCGTCAACTTCGTGCAATTCCTCAAAGACCGGGGCATCGCGCACATAGCGATTGATAGCGACAACGAAAACTCGACGTTGAAGCGATTTCATCCCGACACCCGGTTTCTCGATTTGAACAACCGGCGTGAACTCGACGGCATCTTCGCCGCGTTGGAGAAGTCGAATCTCGTCGTCATGGATTGTCGCGCCGCGTCCACCGACCTGTTCATTGACTACTTTACGGAAATTGACCTGCCCGCCGTATTGTCAGCAATGGGCGCGGCGCTCACGCTCGTGATGCCGGTGAACCATGAGTCAGACAGCGTGGATCAAATCCAGCGCCTCGCCGACCAGTTCGGGAAGAAGTGCGGATACGTTGTGATTCGGAATGCCGCGCACAGCGACAGCTTCACCTTATTCGAATCATCGGAGGTGCGGGCAAAACTCAAAGACAAACTCGGGGGACGGGAAATTTCCATGACCAGGTTGCAGGATTGGCTGGTTGAATCGCTCAACGCGGAAAACTTGACCATCACAGCGGCGACCAAGCATCCCGCCTTCAGCTTACTTGACCGACAACGGCTTCAAACGTGGCAACGGAAGCTCTACACCGAAATTGAAACTGCCACGGACTTGCTGTTGCCCGTCAAGTAATCCCCATGCCGACCAACGAACAACCCGACTTCGACGAGGAGTTCGCCAAGGCCGTCGCCGAGTGGCGCGATAAACATCGGCTGCGAGAAGACGACGCGGTGATACTCCTTGTCGAGTTGTTCCGAATCCACCAGCAGCATTGGGATGAACTGCGCCGCCGCGAAATCCCATCGTTCGAGCAGTTCCGTGCGGACATCGTAAAACTTTGCGGCGCGGCGCAGACGTTTCAACAACAGTCAGCCGCCTTGCTGGAAGTCCTGCGTAGCCAATCGCCCGCTTCCCGCGCCGCAAGAATCACCCGCGCTGCCGCGATCTTCGCTGCGCTGGCGGCACTGCTGGCCGGCTATCTCATCGGAAAGGTGTGGCCGTGAAACAATTCTTCTTCATGCCGGTTGGCCCAATCACATTTCCGCCTGATTTGCTGGCGAAGTCCACGCCCCTGCGAGCTGCGCTGCTGGGCTTGGGAGTGTTGTTGCTGATTATGGCGGTGCGCCTCTTGTTAGCCTCGCCACGAAAAAACCATGTCGCGAAACTCGGCGGTTTGAGGTGGAAGCGGAATCAATTCTGTCGCGGCTGGCTCATCACCGGCGACACCGGCTCTGGCAAGACGAGTTCCGGCATCAACCAACTGGCGCATCAGGTTTTCCAGAACGAACCAACTTGGGGCGGCCTGTGCATTGATGAAAAGGGCGTCTATTGGGAAACCCTCTCGGCGATGGCGCGGCATTACGGACGCGAGCACGACCTGATTCACCTGCAAATCCGCGCGGACGAGACAAACGCGCAGTGGACGCCACCAAATCGCTACAACCTGACCGGCGACCGCAGCATCCCGTTCACGACCTACGCCAAATTCATCGTGGACACCGCCACGAGTCTCGGCCAGGGCGGAGACAAAGGCTTTTTCAAAAGCCAGGCACAGACGCACATTGCCCACGCACTCGAAATGTTGTTCGAGTTGAATCGGCCTGTGACGTTGACCGGCGCATTTGAGTTGCTTTCCGACCGCGAGCTGCTCGCCGAGGAAATGGAAAATCTTGAGGGCCTGCTCGAAACCCCGCGCCGTGCCGCTGTTTATGCCCATTTTGGAAACCGATTCCTTAACCAACCCGACGAGCAACTTGGCGGCGTGCGCGAAACCATCGGCAACTATCTGCAATACTTCCTGACGCCCGAAGTCGCCGAGGTTTTTTGCACGGGCGAAAGCACGTTCGACTTCGCGGCGATTGACCAGGGCAAAATCATTCTCACAACCATGCCGCAGAAATTTCAGACCGAGCGGCGGTATGTGAACACGTTGCTCAAGCTGCTTTTTTACAATCACGCTCTGCGCCGTTTCGATAAAGCCAAAGCCGACCGCGCACAAAACAATTTGCTCATCCTTTGGGCCGACGAAGCACAGCGATTCATGACCGCCAGCGAAGACGGCACGAGTGATTACAACTGTGTGGACGTGATCCGCGAAGCAGGCGCAACGGTTGTCGCCGCCGCACAAAGCACCACTTCACTCGTCCCGCCGCTCGGCAACGACAAGGCGAAGGTGCTGACCTTGAATCTCCGCAACCGCCTCATCTTCCGCGCCGCCGATGAAGCCGATGCCGTTCAAGCCGCCGACTTCATCGGCAAGAAGCGCGTAGTGAAACGCTCATGGGGATTCAGCGCCGGCAAGCGCAACGTGAATTACTCCGAAACCGAGGAGCACAAAATCAAGCCGCACAAACTCCGCAATCTTCGCGACCACGAATGCGTGCTGGTTCATTGCGAGCGCGGCTTTCGCCGCGTGACGCTGCCGCCGATGGAGTCTGACGGAACAGTTGCAAAATGGTTTTCAAGATGGAGACGCTGGCTGTGATGAGGATTGAACTTATCCAAAACTATTACGACTTGATGACCTTTACGGCTCGGTCGAGCCGTCGGTGTAAATACGAAACCATCGTGAGTAGGTCCAGGGCGTCTTGCTCCTCAATCGTCCAGTGAATCTTTGGTGCATGTGCGGTCACGTTCCGAAAAGTGCCGAACACCCCCTTCAATAGATTTGCGAATCCTTTATGCTCCGATTGCTCGGTTTCCGTGCGCAGAGTGTTTATCGCCAACACGGGATTCTTCAGGGAGAATACGTCATCCACCAATTCAGCGCCATCTGACAAAAGCCCGCTCTTGGTCCGAATCTTATCTGCGACACTCTTGGTCGCCTCAAAGACTGCATGAAAATAATTGTCCTTCAATAGTTCCTCTCGACAAAACGCAAGAACATCAGCGTGAACTTGTCTCTGCTCTAAAAGCTTCCGCAGCCGACCTGCGCGTGCAGCCGCCTCGCTTAATGTCTTGGCGGCGGTCGTTGTGCGGACAATTCCGTCCTCGCCAAGTTGGATTGCGACGAAAGCAATGACGACATTCAAGCGATGGCGCAAGTCGTCGAACCGGCTTGTCTGTCCGACGAAGCGAACGGGATTCATCACTACCTGAATGAACGCGACCACGTTATTTCCGCAACCGTCCTGGCGCTGTCTCGCAACAAGAGCAAGTGTGATACGCTCCCATTTCGGAGTTCCCCCTTGTTCTACAATTTTGGACTCATTAAACAGTGCCGTGAATTCACGGTGAGAAGCCGCGCCTTCAAGCACGTTCCCAATCTGTCTGACCACGGTATCGTTGAAAGTTGGGATCGTCATTTCCACTGCTCCCGCTTCGCGAGGGCGGCATCCGCCATCTCCTTGGCCTTCTCGTTCATCCGCAACTCGTGGTTAGGCCGCAGTCGGTTGTAGAGGAAATCGAAAAACAAAGGATTTCGCGAACGCCCGTCAAAAATCATGTCCTGAATGTTTCGGGAAAGCTGGTCGAGTTCGCGAAAGCTCCGCTTCCCTGAAATCGCATCGGCGAAAATGCTTTCGATCTGTCCTTTGAGTTTTTCCAGAGCCGAAACCGCATCCCGTTGCCGGATACACTCCCGCACGGCCCAAACGACTGCCGGGGCAATCGGCACATAAACGGAAAGCACCATGTCGCGGACGCGCTGGTCGGCGGTGAATGAGACGGCGACCACACCGACTACGAGGACCGCGACAATCAGGACAAGCCAACCGGCATACTTCCGGCGTTGTGACATATCCCACCACACGGCGGCGCGCTGGCAGATCAAGCGGGCGAGCGGTAGCGGCAGGCGTCCTACTTCTGGCGGATACCAATCCCGATGCTTTGCCGTCGTGTTCTTGCGCAAGAACTTTTCAGCCGCTTCGTTCAGCAGTTCGGTTTCGGGCGGCGTGGTGCATCGGATCTCATTCCACGGCAAACCAAATAATTCACAGTCGAATTCTTCCTGCATCTTGGCTGCGATCTTCTTGCGTTCGGCCTGGATTCGTTCGAGACCCAAAACATCAATCCACCCAAAGAGCAGCGAGAGCGGGGTTGTCACGACTTTCGCTTCCGGCCAACGTAGTGCCAGCAACGACATCGCCAAGGCACACGGAACAGAAAGAAAGAACTGCCAGCCCGCCACGACCTTCGCGTGACCATAGAGGTGCGACCACGCGGCGATGTGCTTTAGCGCACGTTCGCTGTTCTGCTTCTCAGGAATGTCGCAGCGAGTTTCGGTCTGGTTCATCTGAACAATTTGTAGTTGAAAACGTAATCCCAGCGTTTCACCGCGTCTTCCATTCGTCCGTTGCGTTCGTCGGAGAGCGCCGCCTTTGCCTGGTCGCGGGAGTTTTTCACCGACGCCACGGCGGTCGCGCGTTGCGCTTCGGACTTGGTTGCCGCAATGTTGCCGTTGATGCGGTAGGGATCAAGAATGCCAGCGCAATCCCGTTCGGCCATCTTTTGCAGCAACTCGGTCATGCACTCGGCGTAACTTTTCACTCCGTTGCAGATGCCTTCGCTCGCCAGAACCATTTCGATGTGAAACGAGGAAATCGGAATCGCGGGTTCACGGCAGACGCGCCAGTATTTGAAAAGCTGTGCGACGGCACGCAGCTTGCCGCCGCTCTCCTGATTCTTTAGCGCAATGTAGCCATTGTGAATTTCAGGACTGGTGAGCATCCAACTGCCGTTTCCATCCGGGATGTAATAGAGCGGTCGTTTGTATTCCTTGGAAAATCCACCCCAGGCCGCAGGCACGACATCAATGTCCATGTCTCTGAACTCGACGACGATTGCATGAACATCTCGCCCAACCCTCGTGTTCGGAAGACGCGCAGCGATCTCCTTGCGGAATTTGTCGAGAATGGTGGTGGAAGATTTCCACGCATTCCCCCACCAAACCTCATCGAGCGGTATTTGTGCGAACACATCCACATCACTACGACCTCGAATGAACGTCCCTCGGCTGAAACTCCCGGCTTTCGGAAATTTCTTCGCAGCGAACACCGTTTCGAGTCGCGTCTTGATCGTCTCAAAATGCTTTGCCGCCGCCTGCACCTCTCCGCCAGTCGGCTGGATTCGGTTCAAAAGACTTTTCAATGCGTCTGAAACTGCGCTCATGACATAACGGGGCTTTCATTCTTATCTCGCAGGAATCGCCGCTCCTTTTCCGTCGAGGAGAAGGCTGTCCATGTGCCAGGGTTTCCGTGCGCTGCGTTCTCCGAAGGCTATCTGATGGAGCGGAAGCCGACAATCCGCATTATCGCCCGACCCGAATGCAAGCGACCGCCGTGACCAACCCGATGGCAAATCTTCGACTGCGTGCGCAAAAGGCAACAGACAAAGTCCAGCGCGTTTGCTGTCCGTCTGTGAAACCCTGTGGTTTTGTGGCATCGGTTGCCGTTGATTCGGGCGGCACTGTTCCTGCAAGCTCGGCAGAGTGCGTTGGTTGTTGTGCTCAATTTTAGCCGTTCAAGTCGCCTTTGCTCGCGGCGAGGTAGCGGCAGCTTCTCCCACCGAGTTCCCGTTTGAATATCGCGAGGGATTGCTTTGGATCAAAGTCGCTGTCCCGCAATCGGAACAGCCGCTCAATTTCCTCGTGGACACGGGGGCAGGTGTCAGCGCCATCAATCTCGACACCGCCAAGCGCATCGGGTTGAAGTTGGGGCAGCAGGTCACGGTTCGCGGCGTGGATGCGATCCTCGCCGGCTATTGGCAGCAACAATTGTCCGCCACAGTCGGCGGGGTGCGTCTGCCGCGTGAATATCTGGCCGTGGACTTGGGAACATTGAGCCGCTCGTGTGCGCAACCAGTGGACGGCCTGGTCGGCGCGGACTTCTTTCGCGGGCGCGTGGTGCAGATAGATTTCGACGCGCAGAAAATCCGGCTGTTGAAACCCGACCAAGCCGGAAAGTCAGAGGATGCGTTGCCGCTCCAATTGCGTTCGTGCGGGATGCGCGTGCCGATCAGCGTCAACGGCCACGACCGCCAATGGGTGCGGCTCGACACCGGCTGTGCGACGGCGCTCCAATGGGTGACTTCGGATGTGCCCGACCAATGCACGCACCAGATGGCGATTGGCTTGGCTGAGATTTCCATTCCTCAGACCAAATCATCTGTCGGCATTGGTGGAAATCAGTTTTCCGACGTTCCGACCGGCTTGCACGAAAAGGCCATCTTTCCCGGCGAGGCTGGTTTGCTCGGCAACGGCCTGCTTACCCGGTTTTCCACCGTCACAATTGACGCCAAGGCCGGTCGCGTAATCTTGGAAAAGCGCATCCAAGCGCGATAAGTCTTCAGGCCATCTTCGGCCTCTTTTGGCTGCATTTCTGCGGGTTGCGTTGAGGAATCCACCTCGCGTTCACACTTTTGAAAAATCTTGGAGGGATTCTTTGACCCCCGGCGTATTCAAGGATGTGAATTAACAGCGGCAAAACGCCGCAGCAAAAAGAAAGATAAAACCATGAAAAAGATGATCCTCCTCGCAGTTGCCGCTGTCGGTGTGTTCACGCTCGCGGCCAACGCCAACGCCGGTGAACCCCTCTACTCGCCGAAGGCCAAAGCCCTCGCCGACTCCCTCAAGAAAGTCCCCGCCGCTACCAGCGACGTGAATCTGGCGCTGGATCGCCCGGCGGGAAACGCCAAGGCGTGGGAACTCGCCCGCAGTTTCCGCTCTGTGCCCAGCACCGGTCCGAGCATAGACCTGGCCCATGCGCCGCGCCCCACAATGTCGCCCAAAGACCCGCGCTACGAAGCTGCGCTCCTCGCCAACGCGACCAGCAAGGCTGAAGTTCAAATCGCGCCGCTGAAGTAACTTGAAATGTCGGGCGCACAAACGACACTTAACGGGCGGCGGAATGAATCCGCCGCCCACACGTTATGAAAACACCTATTCCCGAAAATGACCGCCAGTTGAGCGGACTGCTCCACGAGTGGAAACCGCAATCGTCATTGCCGCCGCGCTTTCAAGAGCGGGTTTGGAAAGCCATTGACCGGGCGGAAGCCAGCAAGCCACAGAGCGTCTTCGCCGGGGCTGTTCGCTGGATTGAAGCCGTGTTTCGGCGTCCGGCATTTGCCACCGTGTATGTCGCCGTGCTCCTGTTCGTCGGCTTGGGTGCGGGCTACTTGCAAGCGCAGGACAAGACCGCGCAAACCGAATCCAAGATGCGCTCTCTCTACGTTCAGTCCATTGATCCGTATCAAGCGCCCCGCAACTGAATGAAACGTCCGTGGCTCATTATCTTCGGCGGGCTGGCCCTGGCGGTGTGCGCCTACCTGTGCATCTATTTCCGCAACACGGCCGCGCAGCGTTCCGTTGAGCGCAACACCCGCCCCGAGCTGGCGTGGCTGCAAATGGAGTTTCAACTCACCGACGCGCAGTTGGCGCGTGTCATGGAGCTGCATAATGCTTACGCGCCCAAGTGCGAGGAAATGTGCCGCACGATTGACGCGAAGAACGCTGAAATCCAAAGGTTGCTCGCCGCCACCAACGTCATTACCCCGGAAATCAAACAGGCACTCGCCCAAGCCGCCGAAATTCGCGCCGAATGTGAAACGGCGATGCTCGACCATTTCTACAAGGTCGCGCAGACCATGCCCCCCGAGCAGGGCAAGCGTTATCTCGATTGGGTGCAGCAACAAACTTTGAAGCCGAGCAAGATGATGCCCGGCGAATTGCAGTCCGCCGCCCCGATGAACAAGCCATGAATCCCGCCACGACCGACGACCCGGATCGGACGGACATGGCGCGATTGGTCGCCGGTCACGATGCGGCGTTGAACGATCTCATGGAGCGACACGCCGAGAAGCTGTTTCACTATCTGGTCCGAAGTTTGCAGAGCGAGGAGGATGCCGCTGATCTCGCGCAGGAGACCTTTGTGCGCGTTTATCAGAATCGCGCGAAGTTCGACGCGAGCCACAAGTTTTCAACATGGCTTTACGTTATCGCCACCAACCTCGTTAAAAGCCGCTACCGCTATCGCTCACGGCATCCACAGGTATCGTTGGACGCAGAGAACGAAGCGACGGGCGAGAGCTTCCGCGAGAGCGTGCCGGAAAACAACCCGACGCCGAGCGAGTCGCTGCAAGGAGCAGAGCGAGCGGAGGCCGTGCGCAAAGCCGTGGGGCAACTGCCCGAGGAACTCCGCGCGCCGCTCATCCTTTCCGAATATGAGGAGCTGTCCCACGCGGAAATCGGCGCGATTCTCGACTGCACGCCCAAAGCGGTGGAGACGCGGATTTACCGCGCCCGAAAACTTTTGCGCGAGAACCTCGGCTGGCTGCTGAAAAGTTACGCGTGAATCGAAAACCTCACTCCCCAAACGACACAATATGAAGACATCCAAACTCATCATCGCCGCGTTCGCGGTTGCAGCAATCGCAGTTCTGGCCATTGGCGCGACCGGCTGCAAAAAAGAATCCTCCACGCAAGACGGCGGACAAGCCGTCAAATACACATGCAGTATGCACCCGGAAGTTGTGCAGGATAAACCCGGCAAATGCCCCAAGTGCAGCATGGCGCTGGTCGAAAAGCGCTGACCCAAGGCCATATCTTCCCAGCCGTCTCCCTGCCGAAGTTCGCAGCGAGACGGCTTTTTTCCTTCCGGCGAGTGATTTTCCCGGCTGCGGCGTAATGAAGAATGGATGGTGCGAACAAAGCGCACCCAACGAAAGCAACACTATGAAAAATACAAAGTTGATTCTGATTGCAGCCGCCACAGTTGCTTTGCTCGCCTCGACCAGCCAGAGCAAGGCCCAATACAACGCCGTCGGCGATGACGGCATCGCGGCGTCTCCCAAACTACGCCAGTTTATGAATGAGCGCGGCAAGCCGATGGTGAAGGGCGCGACCTCAACCACTGTGACGTCGGTTGGCTATCGAGCCACAGGCGTGGATGGGATAACCGCTTCGCCAAAACTGCGGCAATTCATCAATGACAGCCGTGGTGTGGAGAGCACGCCCGGAACAGTCGTCGTTAAGGTTGGCTATCGCGCCACGGGCGACGATGGAATTACGGCATCACCGAAATTCCGTCAGCAATTGGATGAGCGCAAGAACGCTTACCAGATTGCGCCCTTGAAGTAACTGAACGCGGATTTCGCGGACACAACAAACTGGAGGGCGCAGTCTTAGGCTGCGTCCTCCCACGCAAACAATGAAAGCCGAAACAGCCACTGCCGAAGACACGCGACTCCTCGCTCTGCTACGCGAGTGCAAGGTCACTGCCACATTGCCACCGCGCTTCCAAGAGGGAGTCTGGCGGCGCATCGCGCGGCGCGAAGAACAACCCTCCGTCCTGTTCACTCTGCAAACAAGGTTCGGCCACTGGATCAACACGATGTTGCCACGGCCCGCGCTGGCCGTTTCTTATGTGGCCGTCCTTCTTGTCGTCGGGGCAAGTGTGGGTTGGGCACAGGCCCGGCAGGAAAAAGCGCGCGTCAACGGTGAGTTGAGCCTGCGCTATGTGCAATCCGTTGACCCCTATCAAGCCAACCCCTGATCCGATGCGACGTGGATTCCTGATTCTTGGTTTAGGCGTAATGGCGGCGGTTGCCGCTTATTTCTGCGTCTATCTGATGGGAACGACCGGGCCGCGAACATTGTTGCAAAGCCGCCAACCCGAACTCGTCTGGCTCAAACAGGAATTCAAATTAAGCGACGCGGAATTCCAGCGGCTCTCAAAATTGCATGAAGCCTATCTCCCGCAGTGCCGGGAGCGTTGCCGTCTCATCCGGCAAATGAACGACAGGCTGGGACAACTGCTGGCCACCACCTCCGACCTGACGCCCGCAATTGAAAGCGCGCTCGCCGAGCGGGCCAAAATGCGAAGCGAATGTCAGACTGCGATGCTCAAGCACTTCTTTGAAGTGAGCCGCACCATGCCCCTGGAACAGGGCCGGCGTTATCTGGCGTGGGTGCAGGAACAAACCTGCTTGCGTGAGCAGATGATGAATCACGACGAAGTTCCGCGCACCGACACTGCCAGCCACGCCAGCAATTGAGCGCAAAACTCAATTGGCCGGCTGAACCTGCGCGGCGGCGGATTTCAAGCCCCGCGCAATTTTCTGCAAGATGGTATGGTCGTCGCCAAATTTGCAGAGCGCATCGCAATGTTCGGCGAGCTCTCTGAACGGGAGAAACGCGAGTGAAATTTTCTCCAGGTCGGAGCGAAAAGCGGGACGAGCCAGTTGCGCCATGACTTCCCGCTCGCGGTCGTTCGGGGCGACGAGATAAAGCGGGCACGCGCCGTTGGGGATCGAGCGCGCCAAATCTTCCAGCCGCAGGATGCCGGAATAGATGGACGTGCTCTTTTCGATTTCAAACGCGCTGACGATTTCACCACTGCCGGGCTTGAGCCAGATCACGTCAATCAACGTCACGGTGTCCATCACTTCCGCCGACCAGTTCTGTGGCGGCAGTTGCGGCACAGTGAGCATCGCAAAGTTTTCGCCGTGACAAGTGCGATGTCGGTCGTTGCGGGCGACATGGACATCATATTTCAACGAGCGGCCAATCTTGATGAGCAGATGTTGCATCCGTGTGTGCTCGGATTCTTCCTCCTGTTCGGCCAGAACATCCTTGTGACGCGCGCGGGCGACTTTCTCCGCCTTTTCTTTTGCCTCTTGCAACACGCCCTCGGCGTTGCCTGCGATAACGAGCCGTCCGCTGCCGATTTCAAACAACAAACCGGCAAACGCGCCAAGGTCTTTCGAGAGATGATCGCGCACTTCGTCATTCGTGCGGACGATAATTTCCCGCATCTCCAGATAACTTTCCCACGAACCAAGTTTTATCTTCGCAGCGAAAAGCGAGTTGAAGCCGTTCACCATCGCCGTGTTGAACGGAGGCACGAGCGTTGGGTGCAAAAAGTAAATGATGCTGGCAGCCGCCGGGCCAAGCCCTTTGATTTGCGCCGCACCGAGGCGACTCATTTCCGTCAACACTTGTTCTTCACGAGTCGCGGTGAGGCAAGCTTGCAGGAACGCGCCGAATTTTTGTTTGTTGATCTGATTCTCATAAATGTCGGGAATCCGCAGCTTAGGCTTCCAGTAAAACGGATGGGCCGCACCCTCGAAGACTTGTTTTTGTTCCGTGATAGCGGTCAGCACTAATTCCAACGGTGAACCTTTGAAGTCGTTACCAAATGTCCCGGCGGCGATGGCATCCACCGTGTCCTTCACGCCGCGACGGATGGCCCGAAACGCCTTCATCCGCTCCGCGCCGTTGATGAACCAAGTATTGTAAACCGATTCCGGGTCGGCTTTGTAGCGGGTGATCAATTCAATCAGGGCAGTCGTGTCCATACGGGTTGTCCACCAACATGAGACGGGGAGCGCGCCAGCCCCGTCAAATTGAATCTTTGGCCCGTTCCGGTGTCTCATTCAGGTATGTTTCATCTCCTGAAAAGATTTTTGAGGGATTTGCTGGGCGCTGGCGTAATACAGGCGTTGGTCTGAACAAGATATAAGAAAAGAGCCATGAAATCGTTGAAACACGCCTTTGCCGCGCTGATCACCACCGCCCTCCTGGCCGCGCCGTTCGCCGGATTTGCCGACGATGCCAAGAAAGCTGACAAACCCAAGCCGTATCCGCTCACCACCTGCATCACCGATGGTGAAAAGCTTGGCAGCATGGGCGATCCTTACGTGTTCACGCACGAAGGCCAAGAAATCAAACTCTGCTGCAAGGGCTGCCTCGCCGACTTCAAGAAGGACAGCGCCAAATACATGAAGAAACTTTCCGAGGAGGAAAAGAAGGCCAAGAAGTAACCAGCGGCGTTGACGGTGAGAATCAATTTCAATAATATGCGGGCGGATTTCAATTGAGCATGACGCATTCGCGACAACGCAAATCATCGCTGGCCCTTCGCCTCTGTGCGGTGGCGTCGCTATTGGTCTGGGTTGCCGCGTCCGGCTTCTGCTCGATGGAGTCCTTGGTCGGTGCGGATCATCATGCAGACGGTGCAGCCCAACATGAGCACTACGCTGCTCCAGCATCCGCAGATTCCGATCATCACTCGCACGACTCGGACAAGAATGGCGGCGACAAAGATTCCTGCTGTTCCTCGCTCACGGCCGCCGCCCCGTCAGCCCACCAGACTCTCCTTACCAAGCCTGATTTTGGGAAATTGCTTTCGCATAATTTTCTTTGGCTGGCCCAGGCGCTGACTTTCGTTCAGCCCGAAGCGCCAATTACGCGCCAAGCGCAACACCGTGAATTCATCTTCACGCCTGAAGTGTGCCTTGGTCCGGCGTTCCGCAGTCACGCTCCGCCCCTCGTTTAACTTGAATCAACTGCGCGCCATCGCGCGGGCCTGATTCAAGTTCCTCTCCGTTCCCTGTCCGATGTGTCAGGGAAGTCCTCTGTCTTGTCACAGGCAGATTGTTTCCGAAATCCAATTGTAGATGACGAATTATGTCCAAACGATTTTCAATTTATTCAGCAGTTCTGTTGGCCGGGTTCAGCGTAATCGCCGGGCCGCTGGCGACCAACCTCACGCCCGAGAGTGCCGTGACAACTGCGCTGGCAGAGAACCGCGATCTTGCCGCCGCGCGCCGAATACGATTTCGCGACCGGCTTCAAGCAACGCTTCCCAATCACCGGACGACTGAAGAAAGCCAAGGCCGTCGCCCGCGTGGACGTGGCGATGGCGTTGGCCGAAGTGCGCAATCAGGAGCGGCTGCTTGCGGGTGAAGTGTTGGGCTTCAGCCGCGAACTGCTCGTCACGCAGGAGAAGCTCAAAGCGAATCAGGAGATTCAGAGCGTCATCCAAAAAGTCATTGAGGTTTCGGAGAAGCGACTGAAAGTCGCCGAGGTTTCCGCTGCTGATGTGAACTCAGCCAAACTGGAGTTGCAGCGGCTGGCGCTGGCGCAGGCGACGTTGAGCAATCAGCAGGAAATCGCCGCGACGACGCTGAACCGCCTGCTTGGGCGCGAGCCGCAAACGCCGCTCCAGATGTCCGGCGCGACGCGCGCAGAGTTTGACACGAATACCGTTGCGGAGATTTCGCGCCAGGCGATTGCCCGTCGCCCCGACCGCCAGTTGGCGGCGCTCGGCATTAATCGCGCGGGGGCGGAAATCAAACTGGCCAAGGCAGAGAAGTGGGAAGACTGGACGGTGGGGTTCGACTACAGCCGCTCGGTGAGCAAGTTCGACGCGCCCATCGGAACGAAGACCGATAACTTCCTCGGTGTTGGGGTTTCGATTCCGCTGCCATTTTGGAATCGCAATCAAGGTCGAGTCAGCGAGGCGCAAGCCACGCAGCAACGCGCCGAAGCGGAACTGGCCGCGCTCGATTTGCGCATCGCCACCGAGGCGCAGACTGCGGAAAACCAGATGCGCCGGTTGCTCGACATCCTGCACCAATACCGCGAGGAATCCATCAAGCTTGCGGAGGAAAACATCGCCCTGCTGCAAAAAGGCTACGCCGACGGCCTCGTCACCATTACTGCTGTCATTCAAGCACAGCAGCAGTTGACCGAATTGCGTCAGTCCTACCTCGAAGCCCTCGCCGACTTTATCCGCGCCAAAACTGAATGGGAGACGGCGACCGCCGCGACTCTGCCCGTGAAATGAAATTCCCGACTGATCAAATTATGAAACCAAACCATTTGAAATTCTCCGCAACACTCGCTGCGCTGCTGGCTTTCGCGCCCGCCGCCTTCCCGCACGCGGGTCACGACAAAGCGCCCGGCGAAGATGGCAACGCCGCGACCACCGGCCCGATTGCCATCACCGCCGAAGCGAAGAAAAACCTCGCGCTGGTGGTCGAGGAAGCGCAGTTGCGCACGCTCGACAAAACCGTGCTCGTCTTCGGCCAGATCGAGATTATCCCCAATCATTCCGCCGCTGTCAGCAGCCGTATCGCCGGTCGCGTCATTGATGTGAAGGTCAGCGATGGCGAGTCCGTGAAGAAAGGCCAGGTCGTCGTGGAAGTGGAAAGCTTGCAACTCGGCGACCCGCCGCCGCGCGTGCAATACGCCGCGCCGATTGATGGCGTCGTCATTGACCGCCACGCCGTGCAAGGCGATTCGGTTGAACCGAACAAACACTTGATGGAAATCGTGGACTTGTCGGAGGTCTATGCCGAGGGACGGATTTTCGAGGGACAAATCGCGGCGATCAAAACCGGTCAGAAGGTTCGCGTCTCGGTGGAATCGTATCCCACGAACGAGTTCATAGGCACGGTGGATCTGTTGAGCGGCACGCTCGATGCCGAAACGCGCACGCTCAAGGTGTGGGTTCGCATAAAGAATCCCGACTTGAAGCTTCGTCCCAACATGCGCGCGCGGTTGAACATCGTGACCGCCGAGGCGGATTCAGTTGTTACCGTGCCGCACAGCGCGGTGCTCGGTGAAGCCGGGAACTTGTTTGCCTTCGTGCAATCGGACACGGACGAATTGGTGTTTGAGCGAAAGCCCGTTGTGCTCGGCATGAAGGACGACCGCTACACGGAAATTGTCGAGGGCATCTTTCCCAGCGACAAAGTCGTCACGCTCGGCAACTACCAGCTTCAATACGTTACCACGCGCAAGCCCGCCGCAGCGGGCGGCACAAACGCAGCCGCTGCAACCCATGATGAGCCAAAGACTGCCGACCACGAACACGCGGGCGCGGCGACTTCGCCATTGCTCTGGATGGGCCTCGCGCTGGGCGCGCTGCTGGTGGCAAATGCCGTCATTATGTTACTGAAGCGCCGCGCGCCAAACGCGGCTGAAACCGCGCAATCTGCACCGGCCCTCACACACCCTCAAGAAAGCCCGAAATGAAAAACTCACGAGTTTTGCTTTTGGACAAAATTGGCTCGCTCGGGGCGGTGCTTGCCGCAGCGGCTGCGCCCTGTTGTTTTCCTCTGCTGGCGGTAGTCGGTAGCGCGCTTGGACTCGGCGTGTTGCAGCCTTACAAGGGTTACATGGCCTACGCCATCCAGGCGTTGGTTTTGTTGGCGTTGGTCGGGAACGTAATCGCTTACCGGCAGCATCGGAAAAAATTCCCCTTGGCACTGGGTGTGGCAAGTCCTGCGCTGATTTTCTTCGCCTATCACGTCAGCTACAGCACGGTTCTGATTTATGCGGGATTGATCGGGCTGGCAGTGACGGCAGTTTGGAACTTCATCGAGAGCCGCCGCCTCTCGTGTTGCAGCACAGGTCAGGCTCGCAGGGTCGAACTCAAATCCACCCTGACGTGTCCCCATTGCGGATTCGGCAAGGAGGAGACGATGCCTACCGACGCCTGCCTGTTTTTCTACGAATGTTCGCAGTGCAAAACCATGTTGAAACCCAAGAAAGGCGACTGCTGCGTCTTCTGTTCCTACGGAACTGTTAAATGTCCATCAATGCAAGTTGGCGCGGCTTGCTGCAACGGTGACAAAACTTCACGAGCACTAAAGGGAAACAAATGCTGAATCGCCTCATTGAATTTTCGCTGCGCAACCGCCTGTTCATCGTGGCGGCCAGCATCCTCGTGCTGGCTTACGGCGCGTTCGTGGCGCTGAAACTGCCGGTGGACGTGTTCCCGGACTTGAACCGCCCGACCGTCAACATCCTCACGGAAGCCGCCGGCCTCGCGCCCGAAGAAGTCGAGACGCTCGTGACGCTGCCGTTGGAAACCGCGCTGAACGGCGCACCGGGCGTCAAGCGCGTCCGCTCCAACTCCGGCATCGGGCTTTCGATCCTTTACGTCGAGTTCGATTGGGGCATGGACATCTACCGCGCGCGGCAACTCGTGCAAGAACGCTTGCAACTTGCCGCCGAAAAATTGCCCAAGGGCGTCAGCCCGGTGATGGGTCCGATTTCCTCCATTATGGGCGAGATCATGTTGATCGGCCTGTCGAGCGAAGGCGGCAAAACCGCGCCGATGGACGTGCGCACCATCGCCGATTGGACGGTGCGCCCGCGCCTGCTGACCATTCCGGGTGTGTCGCAGGTCATCCCGATTGGCGGCGGCGTGAAACAATACCAGGTGCTGGCTTCGCCGGAGAAGATGGCGGCCTTTGGCATCACGCTCAAGCAGGTCACTGATGCCGCGGAGAAGTCGCAGGTCAACACTGCTGGTGGATTCCTCGAAGGCGCGAATCAGGAGGCGCTCATCCGCAATGTCGGGCGCAGTATCGCCATCGAGGACATCGCCAACACCGTCATCGAATCACGCCAGGGCGTGCCCATTCTGCTCAAGGACGTGGCCGAGGTGAAATTCGACAAACGGGTCATGCGTGGCGACGCGGGCGTCAACGGCGTGTCCGCCGTCATCGTGTCGGTGCAGAAACAGCCCGGCATGGACACCATCAAACTCACTGCTGAAGTCGAGAAGGCGCTGGCCGAAATCCAAAAAGGTTTGCCTGCGGACATCAAGATCACGCCGCTGTTCAAGCAGGCCAGCTTCATTGACGCCGCCATCAGCAACGTCGAAGAAGCCATTCGCGACGGCGCGATCATGGTTGTCATCATCCTGTTTTTGTTCCTGCTGAACTTCCGCACCACGCTCATCACGCTCACGGCCATCCCGCTGTCGTTTGTCGTGACGATTCTCTATTTCAAGTGGGCGGGCATCACCATCAACACCATGACGCTTGGCGGTCTGGCCGTGGCCATCGGCATGGTGGTGGACGACGCGATTGTAGATGTAGAAAACGTCTTCCGCCGCCTGCGCGAGAACCGGCACGCCACGCAACCGAAGCCGGTCCTGCGCGTCATTGCCAACGCTTCGGCGGAAGTGCGGAACTCCATCCTGTTCGCCACGCTGCTCATCATCCTCGTGTTCATTCCGCTGTTCGGGTTGGGCGGCATCGAAGGCCGGCTCTTTGCGCCCATCGGCGTGGCGACCATCGTGGCGATGATTGCGTCGTTCGTCGTGTCGTTGACGGTGATTCCCGCGCTCTGTTCCTACCTGTTGCCGCGCATGAAACGCATGGAACACGAGGCGGACGGCTGGGTCGTGCGGCAACTCAAAGCCTTCGACCGCGCGGTGATTTTGAAATACACGCTGCGCCATCCGTGGTGGGTGATGGGCATCGCGCTGGTGCTGGTGATCGGCTCATTCGCGCTTTACCCGATGATGGGCAAGGAATTTTTGCCGGAGTTCAACGAAGGCACGGCCACGATTAACGTGCTGTCCGCGCCCGGCACGTCACTCAAACAGTCTGACCGCATCGGCGAAATCGCGGAAAAGCTTTTGCTCACCGTCCCCGAAGTCATCTCCACCGGACGCCGCACCGGGCGCGCGGAACTGGATGAACACGCCGAAGGAGTTCACTACACCGAGATTGACGTGGACTTCCGCAAGTCCAAGCGCACTCGCGAGCAAATCCTCGATGACGTGCGCGATAAACTCGGCCAGATCCCCGGCGTGGTATTCAGTGTCGGCCAGCCGATTTCGCACCGGCTGGATCATTTGCTCTCCGGCGTGCGCGCCCAAATCGCCGTGAAGATTTTCGGCGAGAACCTTGAAGGGTTGCGCGCCGCTGCCGCCGAGGTCGAGGGCCAGATGAAAACCGTGGAGGGCATCGTGGACTTGCAGATCGAGAAGCAGGTGTTGATGCCGCAAGTCCGCATCCAGCCCGACCGCGAAAAGGCCAAGCTCTACGGCATTCAAATCGGCGAACTCAACGAGTTGCTCGAAACCGCCCTCAATGGCCGCACCGTCGCCCAGGTGCTCGACGGCCAGAAGACTTACGATGTGTTCGTCCGCTACGACGAAGTGTCGCGCAACCACGTTGAAGACATGCGCCAGATGCTCGTGGATACGGCCAACGGCCAGAAAGTTCCGCTGGCGTTGCTGGCAGACGTGCGCGAGAGCAAAGGCCCAAACATCATCAATCGGGAAAACGTCCAGCGACGCATCGTGGTTCAGGCAAACGTCTCCGGGCGCGATCTCGGTGCGGTCGTCACAGAAATTCAAAAGAAGATTACCGAGAAGGTTCATCTCCCCACCGGTTTTTTCATCAGCTACGAAGGCCAGTTCCAGAGCCAGCAGGAAGCCACACGGCTTATCGGCATCCTCTCCATCGTGACGCTGGCGACGATGTTCCTGGTGCTTTTCTCCCACTTCCGCTCGACGATGATTGTTGCGCAAATCCTGCTGAACATCCCTCTGGCCTTCATCGGCGGGCTGGCGCTGACCTACTTCATGGTCGGCAAAGTTTCCATCGCCACGCTCGTCGGCCTCATCACGCTCGCCGGCATTGCCTCGCGCAACACCATCATGATGATTTCGCACTACATCCACCTGATGGAGCACGAAGGCGAGAAGTTCGACGAGAAGATGATCGTGCGCGGCTCGCTCGAACGACTCGTGCCGGTGACAATGACCGCCGCCGTCGCGGGGCTGGCGCTCATTCCACTCGTGCTCGCGGCGGGTCAGCCCGGCAAGGAGATTTTGTATCCCGTCGCCGTCGTCATTCTCGGCGGACTTATCAGCTCGACGCTGCTCGACATGGCGGTGACGCCCGCCGTGTTTTTCAAATTCGGTCGCCGCGCCGCCGAGAAATACATCCAGCGCGAGCAGACCGACCCGCTGGATGCCATCCCGGCTTTGCCGGGCAACGGCTCAAATGATTTTCCCCAACATCGCAAACAAGACGCCGCCGCCACGTTGGCGGAAACCGGTGTTGCGTCCGGTGTTGGAGAAGCAACCACGAAAGAAAAAAAATGAAAACGAAAACACTACTGGCGATGGGGCTTTGCGCTGCCATCGGATTTGCCGGTCTGACCGCCACCACGGCGTTGGCCCAGGAAGGCCACGAACACAAGGCCGGGGAGAAGGCAAAAATCCCGGACACGGTTGAAGGCATCTGGAAGGAAATCAAAGAGCACCACGCGGAGTTGAAGGAAATCGTGGAAAAGAAGCAGCTCGAAAAGGTCCACGAAACTGCCTTTGAAATCCGGGACTTGGCGAAGGCGCTCGTGCCCAAAGCCCCCGCCGATAAGAAAGCCCAGGTCGAAGGCACGGTAAAGAACATCGCCAAGCTGGCTGGCGACCTTGATGAGTCCGGTGACGCAAAGGACCAGGCCAAGACCGAGGCGAATCTGAAGAAGCTCGACGGCTTGCTCAAAGTGCTGGGAACGCAGTTTGGCATGAAGGCGGAAGCTGGCGAGCACGCGATGCAATACACCTGCCCGATGCACGAAGACGTGGTGAAAGATGCCCCGGGCGATTGCCCGAAGTGCAGTATGAAGCTGACGGCCAAAAAGTGACGGACAAAAAACTGAACGCGAGAACCGTAAGCGACTGGCGGCGCAGGTTGGCGGTTTGAAGCCGCCAACCCGGCGCGCTGGCACCATAAAATTCTCAACCATGACAAAAACATTGCCTCTTCCATTCTCCGTGCTGGCGCTTGCGCTGGCGTTCACCGCTTGCAACCGCAGCGAACACGAGCACAGCGCCGGCGAAGCGCCCGGCCACGATCATGCCACCTCTGAAAAGGCCGGTCATGAACACGCCGCCGCCGCCAAATACATCTGCCCGATGAAATGCGAGGGCAGCGAATCCGACAAGCCCGGCAAGTGCCCCAAGTGCGGCATGGCCCTCAAAGCCGCCGGCCGTCACGGTCACGCGACCGAACCCACTGTCAAGGCCGCCATCACCACGAAAGAACCGTTGCAGGTGGGACAAAAGGCCGAAGCCATCCTGCGCCTCACCAAGAAGGACGGCTCGCCCGTGCTGATGAGCGATTTGGAGGAAGCGCATACGAAGAAAATCCATCTGCTCATCAACGACCAGAGCTTGACGGACTATCACCACGAGCATCCTGTGCCGACCGCCACGCCCGGCGAATACGCCTTCAGCTTCACGCCGCTCAAACCCGGTTCGTATCGCGCTTGGGCTGACCTGTTGCCCGCCGCCAGTCAGGAGCAGGAATACACTATCGCCGACATCGCCACGCCGACGCAGGGCGAACCCATTACCGAGCGCGCGGTGAAGTTCCAGGATGAAGTCGAAGGGCTGAAATATGAAATTGTTTTCAACAAAGCCAAACTCAAGGTCGGCGAAGCTGCAATGGGCAAGCTTCGTATCACTTCACCCGATGGCAAAATCTTCACCCAGCTTGAACCGATCATGGCCACCTACGCACACCTTGTGGGCTTTGGCGAAGATTACAAATCCATCGTTCACATTCACCCGATGGGCGCAGAGCCGAAGTCAGATGCCGATCGGGGCGCGGGCAGTCTGGAGTTTCACATCGAGCCGGAACAGCCCGGCCTGATGCGACTCTACGCCCAAGTCCAAATCGGCGGAGACTCAAAGTTTGCCCGCTTCACATTGGACGTAGCAAAGGAATGAATCTGGATGAACAAAGCCCAATCAACACCGGGTGACGTGCGGTATCGCGAAGTGGCCGAACTGAAGGCCGCGCTCGATGAGCACGCGATTGTCGCCATCACCGATCCACAAGGGAAGATCACATACGTCAATGACAAGTTCTGCGCGATCTCGAAGTATTCGCGCAACGAATTGCTGGGGCAGGATCATCGCATCATCAATTCCGGTCACCACGCCAAGGAATTCATGCGCGGTCTGTGGACGACCATTGCGCGGGGCGAGGTTTGGAAGGGCGAAATCAAAAACAAGGCCAAGGACGGCTCGTTCTATTGGGTGGACACGACCATCGTGCCGTTCCTCAATGAACAGGGCAAACCCCGTCAATACATCGCCATCCGCGCTGACATCACCGAGCGCAAGCGCGCGGAGGAGGCGTTGCGCCTAAGTGAAACCGAGCGCCGCGACCTTGAGCAGGCGCTCTCGGCGGCAACGGAGCGCGAGCGTGGGCGTATCGCGCGCGAGTTGCATGACGGCCTCGGCCAGCAACTCGGTGGACTGCTTTTCCTGATGAACGGCCTGCAACGCGATTTGAAATCAGCGAACTCGCCCCAAGCCGAAATCGCCGCGCAACTCTCCAAAGAACTCACCACGGCCATCACGCAAGCGCGCAACCTGTCACACGAACTCTACGCCGTCCCGCCGCAGCCCGATGGCTTGGTGCAGGCGCTGGACAATCTGTCTGAACGTGTTTCCACCAGTTACGGCATCGCGTCCGAGTTTTCGTCCGATACGATTTTGGTGCATGACCAGACCGTGGCCAGCCACCTGTACCGCATCGCGCAGGAGGCCGTGCATAACGCGCTCAAACACGGTCGCGCCACCCGAATCACGATTCAACTGGTTCAACAGCCCACTGGAATCGAATTGCGCGTGCGCGATGATGGCGTCGGTTTCTCGCCGCAACAGGACTCACGCGGCCTCGGTCTGCGCACGATGGAGCAGCGCGCCAGATTGATCGGCGGGCTGCTGAAAGTGCAGGCACAACCCGGCTGCGGCGGTGAAGTTATTTGCCATGTGCCGAAGGCCGTCATGGAAAAGACCGTTATCGCAGCGACCACCCAAGCTGACCAACCTCAATAACAAGCTATGGCGACGAAAATACGATCCTCATCCCCACCGCAGTTCAAAAGAATTCTGCTGGTGGACGACCATCCACTGATGCGGCGCGGCCAGGCCGATCTCTTGAGCCGCGAACAAGACCTGATGGTCTGCGGCGAAGCCGGCACGGCGCGCGAGGCGATGGAAGCCATCCCGAAGTTGAAACCGGACCTTGTGCTCATGGACATAACGTTGCCGGACAAGGATGGCTTGGAACTTCTCAAAGACATTCAAGCGCTTTATCCCGGCCTGCCCGTGCTCGCGATGTCCATGCAGGACGAATCGCTTTACGCCGCGCGGGTGTTGCGAGCCGGCGGACGCGGCTACGTGATGAAAGGCGCGGGTTCAGACGAGCAGCTTGCGCACGCCATCCGCACCGTGTTGAGCGGGCAAATTGCGGTGAGTCCGCGCGTCTCGGCAAAGATTCTGGAATCTGTGGCCGCACCATCCGGCAAGGTCGGCGACGGGCCGGAGGCCAAATTGAGCGACCGGGAAATGGAAGTGATGCGACTCTTTGGCGAAGGCTGGAGCACAGACGAAATCGCGCAGCGCCTTCATCTCAGTCCCAAAACCGTGGACGTGCATCGAATGCACATCAAAGAAAAGCTTGGCTTCAGCACCACGCCGGAGTTTCAGCGATTTGCCATCCGCTGGGTCGCCTCTCAGGGCGGGCCGAGTGCGTAGGCAATCAACTTCCAAGCACTTGCGACAAGGCAGATAACCGGTGCGCATAAGGATTTCCTTTATCGCCGTATTCTTCCTTCTTTACCCGCGCGAGTCTTTCGCGCCAATGGGCAGACGTTCGGTCCCGACATAATCTGCCCTTGTGAACGCGATAAAAGTTCAAAGCCGAGCGGAAAGTTTGAAGCGCCGAGTGTTTGTTATCGAGGATCACCCGTTCATGCGCCGGAGCATTGTCGAGGCGCTCGAACGCGAACCTGATTTGACGGTGTGCGGTGAGGCGGAAGATGCCGAAGAAGCTGTCGCCGCCATTGAATCGCTGCGCCCCGACATCGTGCTGACGGACATTCAACTCAAATCCTCCAGCGGCCTTGACCTGATCAAAATCCTCCGAGCGCAGTCGCCAACACTGCCGGTTGTTGCCACCACGATGTTCGACGTGCGCCGCACCGATCGCTTGGCCCGCGCGGCGGGCGCATCCGGTTTCGCCTCCAAACAGGACGGCCCGGAGAAGTTGATCGCCATCATTCACGAAGTTCTGAATGCAGGCCAAAACCCCGACGAAACGCTTTGAGCCTGCGGCTCGCAGGCTCGCCCCGAAACGAACAACAAACAAAAACCAACAGGAACAAACATGAAAACAAGCAAGTCAGTCTGCAAAACAATCCTCGGCCTCGGCGTTGCATTCGCCCTGGCGATGTCAGTCACCGCCCGCGCGGATGAACCGATGAAGCCCATGAAGGGCGGCGAGCATCAACTGATGTTGCTCAAGGAAGTGAAGACCACCAAGGACGCCGCAGCGTTGAAGGATGACGACACGATGGCGATGGTGTGCAGCAAATGCAAAACCGTCTGGGTCACGCGCGTGAAGCAGGGCACGAAGGGCGCGCAACTTCTGATGGAAGGCGGCCAGCCCAAGGAACTGATCGGCACGCACGCGTGCGCCGGTTGCAATTCCACCATCACTGTCACCGGCCACACCAAAGGTGACATCACCGAACTCAAGCACAGTTGCAAGGCGTGCGGCGACGACTCGGCCTTCTGCTGCGCTACGACCAAGAGCGCCAAGCCCACCGAAGGCATGGAGAAAAAGTAACGCGCATTGCCCGCCGGGGCGCGGCGTGACGGCATGAGTCCGTCCGCCCGCCCCGATGCGGACGAGCGCAAATGAATCGAAGCCATGTTCTCGCAGCAGCCAACCACGCATCCCGGCATCAGCACATTGCCGGTGCAGACGGAGGCAGATTGCTCTCCCGCAAAGTTCGCCGATGCCGACGAGCAGGATCGCCTCGACATGGCGCGGTTGGTATCAGGGCATGGCGCGGCCTTGAACGATTTGATGGAACGCCACGCAGAACGGGTCTTTCAGTATCTGGTGCGTTCGTTGCAAAACGAGGAGGATGCGGCGGACCTGGCGCAAGAGACTTTCGTCCGCGTTTATCAAAACCGGACAAAGTTCGACGCGCACAAAAAGTTTTCCATCTGGCTCTTCGCCATCGCCAGCAATCTAGTGCGCGACCGTTACCGCTGGCGCGGACGCCACCAGCAGGTTTCGCTCGACGCGGAAAACGAAGCCACGGGCAATAGCTTTAGAGAATCGCTTCCCGAAAACAGGCCATCGCCAAGCGAAGTCACACAAGCCGAGGAACGGGCGGAGACCGTGCGCCGCGCCGTTGCCGCGCTGCCCGACAAGTGGCGCATCCCGCTGGTGCTGGCGGAATACGAGGAGAAGTCCCACGCGGAGATTGGCGAGATTCTGAATTGCTCCGCCAAAGCGGTCGAGGTGCGTATCTACAAAGCGCGTCAACAACTCCGCGAAAGTCTCGCGCCGCTGCTGGCGGAATAGTCTGTCGCGCGAAGTGCGGCGGCGCGTAAAGAACGGACGGCCTTTTCCATTCTTACCGCGTGGCGCAATTTTCCCGTATTTGCAGAGGGATGCGTTGTTCTGCGGCGTATCAAGGTGCGACGAAGTTTATGAATACGCTCGTGAAAATTCCTCTGCGCGACTGGTCCAGCACCGGATTTCAAGTTCCCATCGCTCAAGGAAGTCCCCACCCACGAGCGGGAAAGGAATCCTTATGGCCAGAAACAACAAAACTCCAGGAACGACTTCCGCTTCCGGCAAACGCATCTGCCGGTTTGAGTTTCAGAGCAGTGAAGCCAAGGCCGTGTGCATTGCCGGTTCGTTCAACGACTGGCAGCCGGGCGCAACAATGGTTGCTCTCGGTGACGGTCGTTGGGTGAAAGAATTCACACTCCCGCCGGGCCGCTACGAATACCGCCTGGTGGTGGATGGGAATTGGGTGGACGACCCGAGCGCCAAAGAGACCGTGGCAAATCCACATGGCGGAGCGAACGCGGTGCTAACCGTTGGCTGACGCAGCGCGCCGCATCCGATCCGGGAGCGACTTCATGGCTCTGATTCTTTCACCTTCCGACACAACGACCCAGACTTTGGACCGAAACGGCAAGTCAGCCTCGCTGGCGAACGGAAACGAACATCCCAACGGCCATGAGGCGAAGTGGACATGGAGTCGCACGACGCTGCCGCTCGCAGAGGACACCCGCCAAACTGGTAGCCGATCCGGCACGCTCACGGTTGAAAGGGATTTGTGTCTCACGCCAGACCGAAGCACGAACGGACGGGAAGCGATTGCCAGACAGGATGCGGCGGACATGGCCTGCCTGTGCCGGGATGAAGACGAAGCGATGACGCGCTTGATGCGCCGTCACGCGCAACGGCTTCATGGCGTAATCGCGCGGATGCTGAACGACTGGAACGAGGCGGGGGACGTTGTGGACGAGGCTTTCATCCGGGTCTATCGCCACCGGCATCGGTTTGATTTGCAGGCGAGGTTCACGACCTGGCTTTACACCATCGCATTCAATCTGGCCCGCAACCGCCTTCGTCACCGCGCCCGCCAACCGGAGATCATTTCCCTTGAGGAGCTGAACGACGAGGAACTGGAATCGCAACAGGCTGTCCCGGGCCGCGAACCTGCGCCGGATGTTCGCTTGGAGCACGAGGAAGAAATGCGCGGCTTGGAGGATTCGCTCGCGGCTCTGCCGCCTCAATTGCGCGAAGCCGTCCGCCTGTTCGCCTACGACGAGCTATCGCAAATCGAGATTGGCAGCCTGCTGCATTGCTCTGCCAAAGCGGTCGAGTCGCGGCTGTATCATGCGCGCAAACAGTTGCGCACCGACTTCGAGCGATTTCTCCATCCCCGGATTTCCGTCTGTCCGTTCAAACCTCAACACAAAAACAAAATCGAAATCAAAACATGAAGAATCAAACATTCGTCCTCTCCATCCTTGTAGCTGGGCTCATCGCCGTGCCCGCATTTGCGGCCCAGGCTGGTTGTTGCGGCGGCGAAGATACGACCGCGATGCCAGGCTGTTCAAAAATGTCCGGACACGAGTCGCACGACGCGCAGACGACCACCGCCACCAGCAAGTTGGCGCAGCCGGTCGCAACGGTTTTCGACAGCTACATCCAGATTCAAACCGCGCTGGCGGGCGATTCGCTCGAAGGCGTCACAACGAGCGCGCAGGCAATTGCCAAGTCGGTGAAGGAAGACAAGGCGAATACCTTTTCCGCGACGATTGGGCAGCAGGCGGAAGCCGTGGCCAAAGCGAAAGACCTGGTTGCCGCCCGCGAGGCGTTCAAGCCGTTGAGCGAATCGCTCATTCAATTCGCCACCAAGGATTCAACAGTGTCCGGCCTCTATCGGCAGGTGCATTGCCCGATGGCAAAAGCCAGTTGGCTGCAAACCGGAACAACCGTGAGCAATCCCTACATGGGCAAAGCGATGGCGCGCTGCGGCCAGTTTGTCAAAGCCAGCGCGGTTGGAACTGCCGGAACTCCTGAACACGCGGATCATTCGGCGCACATGCACTGACAACGATGCGCGCAGCTAGACGCTGCGCACAATTCAGACACGCATGAAAGGGGGACGCATCGCAAACAAGCCGAGGTTGCGGTGCGTCCTGTTCAAGCTCCAGCGGGCTTTCGTTCATCACGTCAGCATTGTGGGAACATTCAACGGCTGGAATCCAACCGCCACACCGATGTGTCCGGCAGGTCGCGGTCGCTGGGCGCGCGCATTGTTCCTGTCGCCGGGGCGTTATGATTACGCGTTGGTGGTTGACGGGCAGATTGCCAAGAACCCGGCGACAGTTCGGATGGCGGACGCCGACGATGGAGGGGTGAGTTCCGTGTTGGTCGTATGAAGGAGTGGCAGTGAAACGAGCGGCCGCATTCATTGGCACGAAACCTTGTGGCGGCTTACGAGAAAGGCAAAGTTATGAAGATCACACGGCACTTTAGGCATCTTGCCGCCTGGGCGGCAGTCCTCACGGTGGGATTGGCGGTCACGGGTTGCGCGTCATCGGGAGGCAAATCAACCACGCGCGTTTATGAAGAACGCGAATTTATTCCCCTCTATCACGTCAAGAACACCGGCGACGAACTGAATCTCAAAAAAGGCGATGCCATTGCGATGGCGTGCGCCAAATGCAAGACCGTCTTGTATCGGCCCGTCAGAACGTCCGCTTGGCTCTATCGGCCTTGGGTGAGCCCCGGCGTTGCCGGCTATTATTCCAACCAGCGAGAGCGTCTGCCCTTTCAGTGGCATTCTTGTCCCGGCTGCAAATCCACCATCACCATCACCGGCACGTGGCTCAACCAGAAGGAAACCGTCAAACACACCTGCGAACTTAGCGGCGTTGATTCGGTCTTTTGCTGCGCCACGCGGCGGGAAGCACCACCGACCGAGGGCATGTTGTCGAAGTAGCATGCGTCAAACCGCGGCTGTGCGAGGGATGCACGCGGGGCTGGCGTATTACTGAACATGGACGCGGAAACAAAAACGATTCTCGTGGTGGATGACGATGCTCTGAATCGCCAACTTGTGGCGCGCATACTGGCGCGCGCCGGCTTCATGACCGCCTCGGCCTCAAATGGCGAAGAAGCATGGGAGCGAATTCTTCCCGGACAATTCAACGCGGTGATCAGTGACGGCGGATGCCGCGCATGAACGGCATCGAACTGCTGCAACACGTTCGCGCGCGCTGGCCGTGGCTGCCGGTAATTCTCATGACCGGCTTGATCGAGGACGACATTCGCGAAGCGGCTTTCATCTGGAAAGCCACCGCTTTGTTTGAAAAGCCCGTGGACCGCGGAGATTTGATCCTCTCCATCCGGCTGGCGGTACACGAATCGGGACGGTTGCATGCGGAGAGTGAGATGCTTCCGTGTGTCTAATCCGCGATGACCGCATGGAATTTGAGGTCTGAAAATGAAGCCTCGAAACACGAAACCGAAAACAAACGAAACACAAGCATGAAAAGCGCCTCCATCCTCATTGCCACCGCAGCCGGCCTGCTCGCCGCGCCTGCGCTGTTGGCCCAACACAACCACGCCGATCATGGCGCGCACCAACCTCCGCCGAACACGCGAACAGAACCTGCGCCAGCCCTGCCGAAGCCAGTCCAAACGGTCTTTGACAGCTACATCAAGATTCAAGCCGCACTGGCCCAGGATTCCGTTCAAGGCGTCAGTGCCAATGCCGCGGCGATGGCAAAAGCCGTCCAGTCCGATTCCACGAAGGAGCTGCTCGCTGATGTTCCGCAGCAGGCGGAAGCTTTGGCCGAAGCCGGCGACATCAAAGCGGCGCGGGAAGCGTTCAAGCCGTTGAGCGATTCGCTGATCAAATACCTGGGTGCGAACAAGGCTCATCACGGCCACTACGTGCAGGTCTTTTGCTCGATGGCTAATGGCCGCTGGCTGCAAACCGGCACGGTCGTCAGCAATCCCTACTTCGGCAAATCCATGGCGCGCTGCGGCAAGATCGAAAGCTGACGCACGGGAAGCTTTTCCGCAGGACGAAAGCCGCAACCATTTTAACGAAAGAAGGTGATGCGTAACGAGCCAATGAATAGGAAGCAGGTCCGGCTGGCGGAAACTGGCCGGACCGCCCCAGGCAGACCAGCACCGCTTCAGCCGGTCTGGTTCGAGCACATCAGCGAGACAGCCCGCGAGGTGACTATCGTCGGCTCGTTCAACAACTGGGACGTGGAGAGCACGCGGATGGTCCACCTGATCGGCGGACGGTGGTTGCGCGTCGTGTTCCTTCCGCCGGGCCGCCACGAATATCTGTTCGTCGTGGACGGTCGTTGTGTGGCTGACCCATGTGCGACGGAAAGCGTGCCCAACGTATTCGGCTGCGTGAACTCAGTGGTGTCCGTGTCGGCGCGCGCGCCACGGAGCGGCTGTGCACGGATTATTGGCCGCAAGCCTGTGACGCAACTGCGAGCCGCTGCGAAATTGATATCCCGGTCCTGCCGCAGCACGAACGCGCGCCAGACCTCTCCGGTCCGGGGGGCAAACACAGGTGAGCGTAATTTCACCACCACACAACCTCAAGTTTCACCGGTAACACAAAACGAAAATAGAAATACACGAAAATGAAACGAATACTACTCAGTTCCCTCGCCATCCTGACCCTGCTGCTGCTGGGCCTTGTGCTGACTGGATGCAGCGGATCAGGAAATCAGGACGCGCCGAGCCATCAGCACTCGCACTGAACCGGCCGCCGGCGTCGCCGGGGTTCATCCCGGCGACGCCCCGACGGAGCGCGGATGTCCTCACGTTGATTCCGTGCCGCCCATCCTCCCGCACTGAGGGAGCTTGCTGGGATATGCCTGAGCAAAGTCCATCGCCAACCCCCGAGCGTGCGAGAAGCAGAATCTCGAACCGGTTGATTTACGATTCGCCGATCCGCCTGCTCGGCCTCATTGCCGCGACCCTGTTTGTCACTCACACCCTTGCGATGGTGATGTTCGCCTTGCTGCCGCAGTTTCCCATGTGGACTGAATCACTCATTGAATCCATTTTCCTCCTGATTCTGCTTTTCCCCGTGCTTTACTTCCTTTCACTTCGGCCACTGTTGATGCATATCGCCGAACGCGAGCGGGCCGAGGAAGTCATGCGAGAATCCGAGCATAAGTATCGCCAACTTTTTGAGAATCTGAGCGACGCCGCTTTCTTGATTGACGCCGAGACCGGGCGCATCCTGGACGCCAACAAGCAGGCCGAGTTGCTGCTCGGTTACAGCCGGGGACAGATCATGGGCATGAACCAGAGCAAATTATATCCTCCTGAAAAAAATGAGGAATCACGGTTGCGTTTAACTTCTCTGGCGCAGCAAGAAAAACCAATCGTTTATGAAGCCGGGATTGTTGATCACGCCGGAAAAATGCTCCCGGTTCACATCAGCGGAACGCCGCTGACGCTCTTTCAGAGAAGATTGGTGCTTGAACTTTTTCGCAGCATGAGCACCTGTTCAGTCTGAAGTGAAGATACGGAACTTTCCGCAGAACGCCCGCCGTTATTCTCGCGTTCAACTCACGGCAATCAGCGAGACCCGTTCGTTCTTTTCATTCCGCGCAATCCCGTGAGCGTTGGGGTCGAGCATCGGCTCGTCATCCACCAGGAACAGGTATTGGTGAAAGCCGTGATGCAGTTCGACCCGTGCCGTCCACGTTCCATCGGGCTGGCGCTGCATCGGGTTCTCCCAAGGCCGCCAGCAATTGAAATCGCCCACGAGGGACACCGCCTTGGCTTGCGGCGCGACGCAATAGAAGCTCACCGGCTTGACGTTGTTCTTCGCCGAATAGCGATTCGCGCCAACCCGGAAAGGGTATTCGGCGATCATGGTTTCCAACTCATTCATTTTTCATCATTCCTGTTCGATCTTGCCGTCGGCGAACCCCGCCACCGACGTGCAACTCTTCCAATTTGTTTACGGCGTGGACTGTCAAATCCCTTGTGCTGAAGACAAGCGGAAAGCGAGGGAACTACAGCGGCGCGACGTATGAAAAAACATGAGAATGAATCCGGCCCAACTGAGCGCATCGCGAGCGGCAACGCTGTTCGTGGCAGTGTGCGCTGCCGGTCTTTTCGCAGTGCCGCTGTTTGCCCAACACGGTGGCGGCGGCGGCATGGGGGGAATGAGTGGTGGACACGGCGGTGGGATGGGTGGGATGGGCGGCGCCGGGCATTTTGGCGGCGGTTATTCCGGCGGAGCGCACGTCGGCGGAGGATACGTGGGCGGCAGCCACGTTGGAGGCGGAGGATATTTGATTGGAAGCAGCCATGTCGGAGGCGCTTATTCCAGCGCGGGCCACGTTGGGGGCGCAAGCTCAGTTTGGGGAACAGCGCATGCCGGCGGTTCATATTCCTACGGCGGCGGGCACGTCGGTTACGCGCCGGCGTATCACGCGGGTTCGGGTTACAGCGGAGTTCACTCCTACTACAGTCCGCATGGATATTACGGCTCGACAGCCCACGGACTTTATTATGGCGGCTACGGATATTCGATTTATTCCGGGCACGGCTATGGCTACTACGGCGGGCACGGTTACGGATATTGGGGCGGTTACGGTCACGGCTATTACGGCTATCCATATTACGGCTACGTTTCGTTCGGCGGCTTCTGGCCCGGCTACTATTACCCTTGGTACGGCTACCCCGTTTACTCGTCAGCGGCCTACTACGACACGCCGGCTTACGGTTACGTGACGGCGACCGGGACGAATCTTTTCACATCACGCCCGTTGGAAAACTCCGCGCCCCCGCTTCGCAACGGCCGCTTCATCCCGCGCACGGAACTGTCAACGCAGGAAGCGCCGTGGGCGTTGCCCGAGGAAACGAAAGAAACCAATCAGCCATGAACTTCACCCGTCATTCTTCCTCGTTGTTTGCAATTGTGCTTGTGGTCGCAGCGAGCACTGGCGCTTCGACCCTGCGTGGGCGCGCGGCAGAACCAGTCCTCGCCACAAACGCAATCGTTGCTTCGCCGGGGCAGGAGCAAGCCGTGACTTTCCGGGTGACGCTAAGTCACACCGCTTACACGCAGTCCGCGCCGACGCAACTCCTCTTCAAAGTGGAGTTCTCTTCCGCCGAAAAGCGTCTGCCAAACCGTCCGCCACTCAACCTGGCACTCGTTCTTGATCGTTCATCGTCAATGGGCGCGGACATGAAGTTTTCCCACGCCATTGCAGCCGCGCGAGCGGTCATTGAGAACCTGACGGATCGCGACACGATTTCGCTGATCGCCTTCAACGAACGGACTCTGGTGCTCTCGCCGGCGGGCCGTGTGGTGAACAAGCCGTTTCTCTTTCAGCGACTGACCGAGGTCGCGCCGGAGGGAATCACCGATCTCAGCGCCGGGTTGTTGGAAGGGATCGCACAGGTCAACAGCCAGAGCACAGAAGGCCAGGTCAAACACGTTTTGCTGCTGACGGACGGCAAGGCGAACAGTGGCGTCATGGACTCGCCGGCCTTGCGCAAAATTGCCGAAGCCGCGCATGCCAAAGGCGTCGGTGTTTCCACGCTCGCGTGCGGCACGGATTTCGACGAACGCCTGCTCACCGAGATGGCCACGGCGGGCGGCGGACGGTACACATACGTGAAATCGTCCGAGCAACTGCCCGCAGCCTTCAAAGAGGAATTGCGCGGCTTGCTGGAAGTGGTCGCGCAGAACGTGCGGTTGGAAGTTTCCGTCAAGCAAGGCGGCGTGATCAGCAAAGTGTACGGCCGGCCCTCGCCGCAAGGGTTGTCATCGCAGCAATTTGAAATCGGCAATCTGCGCGCGGGCGAGCATGGCTTTGTAATGGTAGCGATCAAGCCCGGCGACTTCAAACCTGGAGCGGCGCTTGAGGTCATCGCCAAGCTGATTTATGACGCGCCCGACACCAGCGAGCGCATCGTGCGCACGGCCAACACCCGCGCTGTGTTCGCGGCAGCAGGAAGCGAAGTCGCGGTGGAGGAAAACGAGGAAGTGGTCTTGTGCGGCGCGGTGATGGACGCGATGGATCTGGCGATGACCGCGCTGCAAGGTTTCGACTTGGAACGCTTCACGAAGGCGCGAGCGAGCTTCGACCAATGGCACGCGCGCGTGCGGGAGCACGCGCTGGCCCACCGCAATCAGGATTTGTTGAACGAAGCCTTCCTGCTCAAACACTTCATGGAAGAACTGCAAGCCATTCGCGGACCGGGTGCGCCGCCGCTTCTCGGTGACCCGCAGAGCCAACTGGAAAAGCAAAGCGATTACCAGAGCTACCAGTTATTGCACCATCCGCTGACGCAAAACAAGTGAGCGGGGAAACGAAAAGCAATGAACACTGAAGCAGCGAATCCTCCAGTTCACAGAACCGCATTCACCCTCATCGAACTGCTCGTGGTCATCGCGATCATCGCCATTCTGGCGGCGATGCTGCTGCCAGCCTTGGCGAAAGCAAAGCAGAAGACGCAGGGCATTTACTGCCTGAACAACACCCGGCAGCTTGCGATTGCGTGGCAGATGTATGCGGGCGACTACGCGGACCGGCTTGTTTACAACCGGGATGGCGGAAACGTTGGAAAAAGCGCGACCGACAGAGCCTGGGTGGGCGGGTGGTTGGATTTCAACGGCGGCAATCCGGACAACGTGAATATGGATTTGTTAATCAACAACAATCGATGGCCGTACGCGGCCTATTTGGGGCCGTATGTCAAAAGTCCTGCCGTCTTCAAAGATCCCGCGGACAAGGCCTCGGTTCAGTTTGGCACCCAGAGATTGCCGCGCGTGCGAAGCATCTCAATGAACAACTTCGTCGGCGCGGATTCGCGCGTCTGGACCACCGATCCCCGGTATGTCGTTTACACGAAACTCCCCAACATCAAATCGCCGGTCCTGAATTTTGTTTTCCTGGATGAGCGGGAAGACAGCATCAATGATGGCTGGTTTGCGTCCGATCCGGCGAGGCCGGACCAGATCATTGATTATCCGGCCAGCTACCACGGGCGGGCCGGTGGCTTCTCCTTCGCCGACGGTCACTCGGAGATCAAACGGTGGCGTGACGCCCGGATCATGCCGGTGTTGCGATCAGGTCAATTACTGGCATTGAACGTAAATCTGGGCCCGAACAACGCCGATGTCCGATGGCTGGCCCAGCGCGCCGCGGGAGTGGCGCAGTATCCATGACGATGTGCGGAAGGATTTCAAATCCGCGAGACAGCAGGTTGGAAACCTGCGCTACGAGCCCCGCCGCCGCCTTTGGAGATACTGATAGCCTGCGACTCTGCGCCGCGAATTCTGTCGTTCGTCCCGGCCAAGACTGAGCATTCCATGAAAACCGTTTCGGCCCGGTCGTCCGGCACCCGGCGTTCACTCACGCACCCCTCTCTGGAATTCCGCAGCTCACAAACCGGCGCGACAGGAGAGCGGTCTGTTGGCGATGCAAAGTCGAGGGAAGCCATCGCCACTGGCGTAATAAAAGACAGAAGACGTTATGAAGAGAATCGGCATCAACATCCAGGAGTGGCTCAGGGTCGCCTTCAAGGTTCCAGTGGTAAGGATGCCATTAAACCTTCGAGCAGAAAGGAAACGTATGCGCAGACCACACAGACCAAGAAATCACTCGCTTCATTCAAGTTGCGTCTGCCTGGAATTCGTCCACCGGCGGGCGCGGCGAGTGTGCGTGGCCGGGTCGTTCAATGACTGGCGCCCCGCCGCGACTCCCATGATTCCCATGGGCGGCGGCTGGTGGGTCAAGGGACTGGTGCTGCCGCCCGGACGCCACGAGTACCGCCTCGTCGTGGACGACCAATGGATGCCGGACCCGAATGCGGCGGAGACGACCCACGCGCCGGACGGCCGAATGAATTCAGTGCTGGTCGTGCCGGCCAAAGCAAACACGTAACGGAGGTCCCGTAATGAACACTGAAGACGTAATGAACACTGAAGAGGCCATCAACTATCAAGCCGAACGCGACACAGCGGAATGGGAAACGTGTGTGGTTTGCGGAGAAAGCGTCGAGCCTGGCCGTGGTGCCATGCGCATTAACCATCGCGGCAACACCATCAACCTGTGCGGCCCGCAGTGCCTGCGGACCTTTGCTGAAGAACCCGCCCCGTACCTGGCCCGGCTGGCGAAGATCATGCGCGACCGTGCAACGAAAAGCGAAATGGCATGTTCATGAAGAGTTTCATTCTCCTGAGCGCACAGGTAATCGCCACCTTTCGGGTGGTGCGCGTCAGCATAGTGCGCACAAACAACCAATCGTTGAAAGGAAAACCAAGATGAAGATATTCCACGTTGCGGGCCTGGTGTTGCCGATGTTTTTGATGGGATGCGCCACGCCCAGTTTTCGTCCCTACCTCGGCCAGCAACAAGACTGGCCTATGTCTCCCGGCGGCATCGTCAACACTCAATACGCATTGCCTGCCCTCACGTGTCTGCCGTCTGAACCTTACGCGGTGCTTGGCGAACTCAAGCTTCGCGGCGGGTTGCACGGCCAGCCCGCCGAGGAATGTCTGCCTAAGCTGACAAAGACGGCCCGCGAGATGGGCGCAGACGCCGTGTTGGTTGTGGACGGACAGAGATTCTTCGCCGCGGCCGCGCTCCGATCCGCGCAGTTCTGGGAAACCAATGCAACTATGCATGCGAAGGAAGTCCCCACACCGGTTTACACACACAGTTACGGCGGGTATCGCTATGGCTATGGTGGCTATGGCGGATACACAGTGATGTCGTTCGATCCGAATGTCGTGATCCTCGCCATCCGCTGGACGGGCGAGCCGCCGGCAGGATTGCCCAAGCGGGGTGCAGCAACCAAGTAATGAACGGAAAGGGGTTCGGCTGGTAGCGACGTAGTAAGCAACAGTGCTGAAAATCATTGAGACATGAAAAAAGTCAAACCCGTTTCAATTGCCGTTGCGGCCATGTTCGCCCTCTCCGCGAATGCGTTGAGCGCGGCCGATAATGCCGCCACATCAACCAATCGTTCAGGCAGCGTCATGACAAACGCAGCCGCTCCGGACCGGATGCGTTGCGCGGATGCAGCCGACGCCGCTCGGGCATCGGCTTCAACCAACTTGTTGGCACTGCTGCGCATGGATTCGTCAGTGACCGTCTCCTCCAATGCGGAAACCTTCAGCGCGGACGCGTGTTGCAGCGAGACAAGAACCTTTCGGAACGACTTCGCATTGCAGATGGACACCTTGACCAAAACGCCGAGCGATGCAAGCGCGCACAGGGCCGTCCGCTTCTTCAGAGATGCTGTAATCAGCGTGGGCCGTTCCGGCGACACCGCCGAGTGGCGCGATCACGAGCCTGCGACGTTCGACCGCTATCCAGCCAACGTGAGCTGGGCCGGTGGAGACGCAGCCGCACGAATAGAACCTCGTGGTCTAAAACTTTTTAGCTGGAGTTGGTAGGGCAGAATACAAACGAAGCACCAAACCAAATCATGAAAAAGGAATTCGTATGAGCACAATCGAGAAACAAACCATCCTGAAAAGCGTATCACGACAGCGACTGACAATAACGCTGGGCCTCGCCGCACTGGCAGCCTTGCTGGCGGGCTGCGCAACTTATGTAAAGCCGGGGCAAGAGGGGCTGCGCTATCAGAGCTTCCATCGCCCGGCCCTGCAGCAGACACCCAAGGCGGCAGGCGTTTATTGGCACCTGCCCTGGAACAGCGTGAAAATCTACGACGTCACCTGGCAGAGCAAGAGCGAAGCGGTGGAAATCCTCACGGCTGACGATCTGCACGTCCAAACGACCGTGACGGTGACGTTCCGTCCGAACTCGGCAAAACTCCATGATCTGGCGACGCAACTCGGCGAGGGCTATTACGAGAAAGTGATCCGCCCGCCTTTCGCCACGATTTCACGCAGCGAGTTCGCAAAGCATGAGCACAATCAACTTGCCAAGGATTCGCTGGCGATAGAGAACGACATCCTCGCCAAACTTCGAGCGGCTATTGAGGGCAAACCGATCGAAATCGGCCGCGTTTCCATAGATCACATTCAATACGACCGGGCGGTCACGGCGGCCATTTCCGCCAAGATCGCCACGGAGCAGCAGATCCAACAGAAGGAGATGGAGGTCAAAGTCGCCGCGCAGGACGCGGAGATCGCGCGGACACGGGCGCAGGGCCAGGCCGATGCGCTGCGGATCAATGCTGAAGGCGAAGCCAAAGCCACAGTCATAAAAGGCGAAGCTCAAGCCAACGCGCAGGCTTCAATAACCCAGACGCTCACGCCGGATTATCTCCGATACAAAGCCTTCGATAATCCAGGAACGCGCTACTACTTCGTCCCGGTCGGCAAGGATGGGCTGCCGCTCATTATCAACGCCGCGGAGCGCGAGAACGTTCCACGCTGAACCGACGCAACAAAAGCGCAAAGTGAGAAAGAAAACTGCATGAGTCATTTCGATGTTCACTATCCCGCGGCCGAGCACGCCCAATGCGTGGTCTGCGAA
The DNA here is from genome assembly GCA_044225555.1 of Limisphaerales bacterium. GTDB lineage: Bacteria > Verrucomicrobiota > Verrucomicrobiia > Limisphaerales > JADLHS01 > JADLHS01. Next base: position 94,263 of record JBGAIM010000015.1, read on the forward strand.
AAAATGATAACTGACGACGCCTGGTTCGCGCGCGTGAAGCACGGCGAGTGGACGGTGATGCTTTGCAGCGAGCGGTGCGCGAAAGCGTTCTACGGGCAACGGTTGCCCGGCCTCAGACGGCTCGCCTTGCTGGCGGCGCATCCGTCGCTCAAATGGCCGCGAGCAAACGTTGCCCTCGAAGAACTTGCAGCCACATCATGAAGACCACGAAAAGTTTGTCTTTCTTTGTCACCGTCTGGATGGCGGTCGTGATTGCTGTCAGCATGGGCGCTTACGCCGCTTTCGAGTACGCCACCGCGCCCGGCCAGAATCTGCGGGAACTGGCCGTCGCGCATCTCGGCCATGTGTTGGGCCTCGGCGTGATGATTTACGTCCTGTGCTGGGGCGTTTTCTATTTTTTGCTTCTGCGTCCGTTCAATCGCATCTACCTCCACCTTTACACGGTCGGCGCGGGGCAGCTCAATCCGCTCGAACTGCATTCGAACGTCCGCGAAATCCGCACCATCGTGGACGGCGTCAACCTGATGCTTTCGCGGTTGAAGCTCGGCGCAGACCGTGACGCTTTGGAACGTGCGCAACAGTGCATCACCGAGATTCGGGAAATGAGCCGGCAACTCGCAATCACGGAGCACGAGCAGATGAGTCACGTACTCGACAAACTCGCCGACGATTTGGAGAAGAGCCTGCCAAACATTTTGGTACGCCGCGGCATGCCGCCGCCCACGCCGGCCGGTGGGGCAGCCGCTTACTCGTCGCTGGCTGTCGAAGACGACGAGCGCAGCATTCCGCATGGTGGGAACGCTGGCGAGTCGTGAACGAACAAACGAATGACGTTATGAAAATCAAAACCAACGCAATCCGAATCCTCGGCATGGGAGGCGCACTGCTGGGCATCGTTGTCCTGGCCGGCTGTGCTTCGCCGGGCGGCAAATCCACCACGCGCGTTTATGAAGAACGCAAATTCATTCCGCTGTATCACGTCAAGAACACCGGCGACGAATTGAATCTCAAAAAGGGTGACGCCGTCGCAATGGCCTGCGCCAAATGCAAGACCGTCTTGTTCGCCGACGTGAACCGGCCGCGAAACCGGTTTTTCACGCCGTTCGAGCATCGGCACTATTGTCCGGGTTGCAAATCCACAATCACCGTGACGGGCCGGGGTTTTGGCGCGAAGGAGCAGGTCGAACACACTTGCGAAGCATGTGGAAGTGACTCGGTCTTTTGTTGCGCAACGCATGGCGGAGCGCCACCAACCGAAGGCATGTCGCCCAAGTAGAACCACGCAAGCAACTCCAACGACCCGAACCCACAGCATCTGCTCCAATGAAAGAAATCAAAGCCTATGTTAGTGAGAACTTCCTGGAGCATGTGCTGGGACGCTTGACCGAGGAGGGCGCGACTGATGTGGCTGTCTCTCACGTCATCGCCATTGGAGCGTTCGCCGACGCCGAACAGTTCCGTCTGAAAATGTTCAAACAGTATTGGGAGAAATACTCCAACATTGCCAAGGTCGAGATCGTGTGTGCCGACGCCGACGTGGATCGCTTTGTGCGTGTGCTGCGCGAGCCGTTTTACACTGGCGAAAAGGGCGACGGGAGAATTTTTGTTCTGAACATCGAGCGCGCCATCAACATTCGCACCGGCGAGGAAGGCGAGAAGGCGTTGTGACGAATGCCTGCCAACACCGCGAGGGTTGGCAAGCAAGCCGGCGTATCACCAGGTATGGATGCAGAAACAAGACCGGTTCTTGTCGTGGACGACAATCCGATTACCGCCCGTTGGGTCGAATCGCTTGTGCGCCGCATGGGATTTGAAGTCATGGTTGCTTTTGATGGCGAAGACGCCATCCACCAGCTCGCCGAACAGCCGGTCGGGACGGTCATCAGCGATGTCGAGATGCCCGTGATGAACGGCTTTGATTTGCTCCAGTTCATCCGCCTCCGCTGGCCGGAACTGCCAGTGATTTTGATGAGTGCCACCAGCAGCGCAGAGCGCCGCGAGGCCGCGCGCCGCTTCGGTGCAATCGCGTTTCTCGAAAAGCCGGTGAACTCAGACCAACTGGCCGCGCTCATTGGTGCGAAGACGCATCGCAACGAACCGGTTGATGGCTTGCATGTGTTCGCGGTCACTTGAACGGGTGAAACGTCGGCAGCGAAGTTGCGCCCGACAAAAACCAATGACCGGCAATGACGCTGATTCTCGGTTTGATTGTGGGAGTCCTGTTTGGACTGACCGGCAATGGTGGATCAACCCTTGCCGTGCCGTTGCTGGTGTATGCCCTGCATCTGCGCCCGCACGCGGCGGTTTGCACTTCGATGATCGCGGTTGGCGCGATGGCGGGAGTGCGCACGGTTCAGACCACACGAAGCGGCGGCATTGATAAACGCCTGGGCTGGCAACTCGCCTTCGGCGGTTTGGCAGGCGCACCCGTCGGCGCGTTGATTGGCCGATACCTGCCTGAACGCTGGTTGCTGCTGGTATTTGCCGCGCTCGTGTTGATTGTTGCGGTGAGGTTGTGGATTCAACCATCCAACGGCACGCCAAACTCATCTGGCCAAGCGTGTGAAAACTCCGATGCAAAGTCGCATCAATTTTTCCGGCTGGCTTCGCTTGGGTTCGGAACAGGCGTGCTATCGGGGCTGCTTGGCGTGGGCGGCGGATTCATTCTCGTTCCCGGATTGGTGCTCATCAGCCGAGTGGAAATTCATCGCGCAATAGCAACCGCCATGTTCAGCGTCGCGCTGGTGAGTGCCATTGCCACGGGATCGCATTTCCTCGCAGGCCAACGGGTGTCTTGGGAAACGACCGGCTTGTTCACGCTCGGCGGAATGATTGGCCTATGGCCAGGCACATGGCTGGCCGCCCGCCTGTCCGGCCTCTGGCTCACGCGCGTGCTCGCCACCGGCCTTCTGTTTTTGGGCGCGTTCATCGTAATTCACAGTCTGCTCAAGAATTGATTGAGCGAGAGGGATTCGCCCGGCTGGCGCGTAATAAAACATGATGCTGCCGAAATCCATCGCCGCGACCTGCAAACCAAAGGACGTTTCACCGATCACCGTGGCGCTGGCTTATGATGGTGACGACGCGTTTCGCGCCGCCAAAGGAGTTTATCTCGACGTGATGCGCAGGCTGACTGACCAATTCGAATTCCGGGAATTTTGGTGGCGTTTTGACATGCTGGCGGAGAGGGGGCTGTTCGAGCGCACTGTAGGCTCGGTCGCCGAGGCAGATATTGTCTTCTGTTGCCCGAGCAATCCACATGTGCTGCCGCGTCCGGTGCAAGATTGGCTGTGCCACTGGCTCACGCGGCGCACGCAACCCGATGGTGCTTTGGTAATTCTGCTTCCGTTCACGGCGGGGACGACACCCTCGCAGACGCTTGTGGAGCGCGACCTGCGCGAGACGGCGCGCGTCAGCGGTCTGGCCTGCTTTGTGAACTACTATTTGTCAGGTCACGCGCACCACCCACCAACCCGCACCTTTGAATTGTCAAAGTATGTGGGCGAGGACTTGGACGCAGTGCGCGTAATCCAACAGGGTGCGGGCGTGGATCATTGGGGGTTGAATGAGTGACGTGTTCCGCGAACCTCAAGCAAACGAGACGAATTTGGACCGGTCCGAAAACACAAAAAACGAACCAATGGAAAGGAAGTGATGTTTATAGGTTGAGACACAAACAAAACAGGGCGAAGCGCGCGGCCCGCAATAGCAAACCGTTTCATGGGCCGCGCCTCGCCAACTAATCCCAAAAAACAGACAGCGCTCTAAGTAATTTCTCCATGCGAACAGTCATTCACCGATTTTTCAGCCGGGCCATTCTGCGCCTGCTTCTCGCCGACTCAGTATTCCTTGTCTCCCTCCAACAAGGGAGGGCGATTATTGACATCAATCTCCAGATGCAACTCGGCAATCCGACCGGTGCTGCTGCCGATTCCACGAATCACTTCCATTATCTCATTCAGCGCCCACAGTATGCGCTGGATTATAGCGACACCAATCGCCAGCCCAACTGGGTGAGTTGGGATTTGACTTCGAGCGATGTCGGCTCAAGTGGGCGAACGGACGCTTGGGCAGTCGAAACGAATGTGCCACCGGACTTCCATCCAGTCCCCACAAGCACGTTCGGTACTGTCAACGGGCAGAGTTATGACCGTGGACACATGTGTCCCTCGGCTGATCGCACCGACTCCGTCCCCGACAACGAAAAGACATTCATCATGTCGAACATCATCCCGCAGGCGTCGCAGAACAACCAGGGCATGTGGGCGACGTTCGAGAATTATTCTCGCAGCCTGCTTTCCTCGCAGGAGTTACTCATCATTTCCGGGCCGAGCAATTTCGGGACGAATCGAATCCTCTCGGGCGGCCATGCCGCAATCGCTTCCAATGTCTGGAAGATCGTTGTGTGCGTTCCGCTCGGTGTTGGCCCTGCGTTAAACCGCATCACGAACGCCGATCCCAACTCCATCCGCGTGATTGCGCTGAACACTCCCAACGACGCTTCGGTGTCCGGGAAATCGTGGACATCTTTCGTCACCTCCACGAAACAGATTCAGCAGGAAACCGGCTATAACTTCTTCAGCGCCTTGCCGAGCAATCTCGCTTGGGTGTTGCGCAGTAAAGTGGACGGACAATCTCCCGCTGCGCCCGGCGCGATCAGTTTCTCGCCGCAAAGTGGCCCTGTCAGCGTCAGTGTGACTATCAAGGGCGCGAATCTTGACTCCATCACCAACGTCACGTTCAACAATGCGCGTGCCTCGTTTAACATAAGTTCTCCAACACAGATGACTGCCATCGTGCCAGCCAGTGCCAGTTCTGGGCCGATCAGTGTTCAAGGACTCGGCGGAAATACGGTTGGCTCTCCTAATTTCATTGTCACACCAGGTGCGGTTTCGCCATTCCCGATTACAGCCGCAAGGTTTGTTGGCCCAAGCCGATTCGCGATTACTTGGTCTTCCATTTCTGGCCACACTTATCAGGTCCAGTCGGCCAACAGTCTCACTGCGGGCAATTGGACGACCAACGCCACGCTAACCGCCACCGCCAGTTCAAGCTCCTGGACCAATCCGGCAGCCTCTGGGGTTTCTGAATTTTATCGCGTGGCTCACTCTCCGTGAAATCTCACGTCGAAACAATTCGCTTGTGGCCATGAATCACCACTGGTGCAAATTCAATAGACGCGATGGCTGGTGGTTGGCGGGTTTAGCCGTTTTCGGTTTGGTCGCCTTCGTCGTCTGGAAACCCTTGCGGCACGAATTGGCGATGGCACTGACGTTGCGCTCGGATGCCCCCTCCGATGCCGTCCTCTCAGAACTTGCCGACGAATCACCAAACCGCAGGCACGCTTTGGAGCGAATGTGGCGAAGTGGCAGCCTCGTCACGCGGCAGTTTGTCATGGAACACATCAAGACGCGCCTTCACGTAGAACCGGCGCTGGTCGGCGCGATGCAAGCAATCGTGATCGAAGCGGCGCACGATCCCGATTTGAATGTGCGCGAACCGGCGATGAACATTTTAGCCGAAAACGGACAGCCGGATTCTCTCGTCTTGCTTCGGCAACAACTCAGCGATGCCGACCCAGCCGTGCGCGTGGTCGCACTCCAGCAACTTCAGCGCGTCGCCAGTTCCAACGATGTGCCGCTGGCGGTTCATCTTCTCGATGACCCCGATCCGCGTGTGACCGTGCAAGCGGCCTTGCTGTTGCGCAAAACCACCGGGTTGGATTTCGGAATCCGTTCGAGCCACGCGCTGCCGAAATTCACACGCTCAGACGAAGCCCCACTCCCGCCTTTCAATCTCGACGCGATCCGTCGCGGCGCGCAAGAGTGGCGCGAATGGTGGGCGCAGCATCAAGCAGAATTCCCTCAGCCTATCCCGCCGCCGCGCATCATTGCTGGCAAACTGCCTGTCAAAGAATTCGCTCTCGAAGATGCGGAAGGAAAATTGATCCATCTCTCCGACTTTCAGGGCAAGGCGGTCCTGCTTTGCTTTTGGAAAATCGGCAATGCTCCGAGCTTCGATGATGTGACTGTGCTCAAGCAATTGCAGGAACAGGAGTCCCGGCGGTTGACGGTCATCGGCATCGCGTTTGACCCAGCCGTCGGCCCGCAAGACGACTGCGGCGATGGACGCGAGCATCAACACAATCACGCGCACTCTGCTGACCCCCACGCCAACGGCGCGGCGACCAAGCCCGCTCTCAAGGAGCTGATCTCACGAATGAGCATCAATCATCCGGTGCTATTGGACGCGAGTGGCTCGCTTGTCTTCCGCTTCAACGTCCAAGAAGTTCCGACCTACGCGCTGATTGATGCACAGGGAAATTTGCGCCGACGTTTCGCAGGGTCGCGCGAACTCTCCACATGGACGGCGATGGTGGAAGAAATTTCCAGCCGTTGAAGTCCATCATTGGTCCGTTTTCCCTCGTTCACTATCGAGCGTCCGTTACTTCAGAAGGGCGGGAGTCGTGAGCGGCGTAATCATGGGTAGAGTTATGCAATCGAACTACGCAACGGCGGAAATTGATTTCGTGGAAGCTGAAACATCTCGACGCTCACCGGGTTCATGTTTCCCGACAAACTGCTACTCCGCGAAGCGGATGAGGAAACCCGTCAGCTTTTTTCACCAATCCGCCCAAGCCAGAGCGGTATTCGTGTTGGGAGATTTCAATGACTGGAATGGCACTTCGCATCCAATGCAACGCCAGCCCGACGGTGGCTGGGCGATTCAAATTCCGCTCCATCACGGCCACCATCGTTACCTGTTCCTTGTTGATGGCGTCCCGACACTTGATTCCCACGCGCTGGGCACGGCGCGCGGCCCGCTAGGGGAGAAGGTTTCATTGATAGCAGTGAGTTGACGCCGCTGCTTGCTCCTCAATTTGCCGGGAGGATTTCATCCCGTTCTTCGATTGCCCCGCCGTGAGCAAAATATGCTCGACGAATAGCAAGGAATGGCAAAGGGGATTTCCCCTCTGCGAGCGTATTAAAGGGAGAACGGCGAATACCTCGCCAGAAATCGAAACAACAAACAAACCACCGCATAACGAAAGGCAACCTATGAAACGGACAAACAACATCCTGATCGCGACGCTGGCAGGCATCGCCCTGTCCCTATTCGCCAGTTTAGCGCAGGCCCAATATAAACCCACCGGCGACGATGGCATCACCGCCTCGCCCAAGCTGCGTCAGCAACTCGACGAACGTCGTCGCAACCAATCGAGCAACTCCGTCGTGGCCAAAATGCCACAGATGGCCTGTCCGAAATGCAAAGATGAAGTGCTGAAAACAATTGACTGGACTGCACGTGGCGCAAACAAACCCTACGTCACCATTGTCCGCCATCTGTGCCCAGGCTGTGGCACGGATTGGAAAATCGTTGGTCACGGCAAAGCGAAGCAATCCGTCGCCACGCACACCTGCTCGTCTTGCGGCGCAGAAAGTGCCGCGTGCTGCAACACCAGCAAGGGCAGCGTCGCCGCCACCAAGGGCATGGAAAAGAAGGCCGTGGAAGTTGCGCCGTTGAAGTAAGGCACGTCACGTCGCCAACCAAAACACAAACCGGTTATGGGAATCTGGCTCATCGCAATTCTGTGGACGCTGCTCGCTGCCATCTTCGTTCTGGCAATATGCGCGGCGGCGTCCCGTCCGATTCCCGCGCCGGAGAACGGCAATCTCATTGAGCAATTATCAATGCGCTCCGAAAGCAAAATTCGATCACCGCGCCCAATCAAAGCGTGCCAGGCGGCTGCGCTGGCCGTGTTGCTCGCGGTGATTACGACATCATGCGCCACGAGCAACGCGGGCTATCGCCCGAGCGTCGGCAGCAGCGAGCCGGTGAAGGGCGCGACGCTGTTGATGCAACACTGAACGGCCTCGCGCGCGCATTGTAGCATGAGAAAACCAACGCAAGACCTATGAAACTCCCCGCGCTCACTTTAATTCGCTTTCTGATTCTCCTCGGCTTGACGTTGGCGGCATTTGAGACTCAGGCGCGTCCGCCCGTGCAGCACCCGGCTCAAGGTGTGGTTCAAAGCATTGACCCGACGAACCACACTCTGGTTCTGACTGAACCCAAGGCCGCGACCAGTCGCACCTTCATCTGGAAGGATTCCACGCGTTTTCGTGTTGGCGGGCAAAAGGCTTCGCCCGACTCGCTTCATGCAGGCCAGCCCATCAAGGTGTATTACCGCAGAGAGAGCGGAAAACTTGTGTTGCGTGAAGTGCGCTGGAGGGACTCCAACCGAAGTGAGCATCAAGACCAGACAAAAGCAGGGGTGCGCCCGTGAAAGATTTGGAGGGATTTTGTCCTGGATGACGTAATCAATGTGGGGAGCAGAAAAGCTCCCGATCACAAAGCGGAAATTGCGCGACTCCGCTGCCCCAAACCGATGGGGGCGGAGTCGCAATGGTAATAAAGCAACGACAAAACTTGAAACCGACCATGAAATCAATCCGAGACCTTTTCAAAATCAATATCGCTCTCATCGCGCTCGCGGTAGCTCTCGCGGGCGCGATGTTTTTGACGGGATGCGCTTCCTCGGGCGGCGGCGCAGCCGACCACTCCGCGCATCAGGGTTCTTGTCACTAACCCGATCCGGCTCGTCGTCGTGACGAAATTGAACGAAACTCGACAGCATGAATTCAGAAAACAAATTCCGCCGCCGCTGGCTCTCTGGCGCAACCAGTCTTGTGCTCGTTGGTTTGCTGCTGGCCGGTTGCAAGGGCATTCCCACGAAAACCGAGAAGGCCGCGCGCCGTCAGGCGCAAGAGGCGGCGAGCAGCTACCGACCTCACGGTGAAAAGCCCGCATTGCCTGAACTGACCGGCGAGTCCGGCTTGAGCAACTATCTCGCGTTCGCGCTGCTCAACCAGCCCAAGGTGGAAGCGGCTTACTACGATTGGCTCGCGTCCATTGAACGCATCACCCAGGCGCGGTCGCTGCCTGACCCGCAGTTGACGTTTCAGATGGACATTCAAAACATTGTCACGTCTGTGATGCCCGGTCTAATGGGAGCTATTCCGTGGCCGGACAAGCTGCGAGTCAGCGCACAGATTGCATCGGAGGAAAGCCAGTCCCGATATTTTGTGTTTCAATCAGCGGCACTCGCGAGCGCTTTCGATGTGAAGCGCGCCTATTACCAGCTCTATTTTCTGGCGGAAAAAATCCGCGTTGATCGCGAGACGTTGCAACTGTTGAACGAAGTGGAGAAATCCGCCCGCGCTCAAAATGAAGTTGGCAAAGCCACCTTGCAGGACGTGCTGCGCGCTCAAATCGAACAAGACAGCCTCAAAACAGAAATCGCCAATCTCGACGACTCGCGCAGCGCTCTCATGGCGCAATTCAAGGCCGCGCTCGGTTTGGGCGGGACTGACCCCGAACCGCCGATGCCCGGCCGATTCGAGTCCACTACGCTGGACCTTTCCGGCGACGAAGTGTTTGAAACTGCCTTGGCGCAAAACACGCAACTCAAGGCGATGGCGGCTGACGTGCGCGCCGCCGAAGCCTCGATCACTTTGGCCAAACGGTCGCGCTTGCCGGATTTCAGTCTTGGCTTGATGGCGGACGTGAAGATGAATCCCACGCTCTATCGTCCGCTCGGCACAGTCTCGTTGCCCATCTGGCGCGACAAAATCGCGGCGCAAATCGCCGAAGCACAGGCCAGCAAGCGTTCCACGCAGGCGCGTTTGTCCGACGAACAGATTAGACTCGCGGTGGACGTGACCGAACGGATGTATCTCTACCGCGAATCCACGCGCAACCTGGAGGTCTTGAACGACCAGCTTGTGCCCAAGGCGCTGAAGTCGCTGGAAGTCGCGCGGGCGAGCTATCTGTCCGGGCAAACAGAGTTCATCAACGTGATTGACGCCGAACGCACGTTGCTTGGCTTCCAGTTGGACAAGGTGGAAGCATCCACGCAACGCGAAGTAGTTCTGGCGGAACTGTCCTTGATCGTCCGTGGAATGCCCCCGACGGGCGTGGCAATGGGCGGCAGCGTGAGCAGCAACACTCCAAAGAGCGCGCAACCTTCCATGAACAAAAAGAGTCGGGGCGGAATGTAACAACAAACCCAATCAACCATGAACTTCTTCACGAAAAATCTCCGGCTGTTTCTCGGCATTCTTGTGTTGACGATTTTCGTCGGCGCGGCAGCGGGCCTTTACTTCGACGTGCCCACACGCTTGCAAAACGTGCGGGCGAAAACTGTCGCCGGTGAGCAATACACCTGTCCGATGCACCCCGACGTGGTGAGCACCAAGCCGGGCGATTGCCCGAAGTGCGGCATGGCGCTCGTTCCCGCGAGCGAGGGAAAAACTGGCCACGAGCAATGCGGCAGCAACGGCGAGAATCATCCTGGTTGCTGCGCCGCCAAAAGCACAAACGAACCTGCGCCGGACCGGACTTTGCCGCCCGGCCATCCGCCGATTCCCGGCTGGACGGTCGCCCCGTCCGCGAACAATTCAACCAACTCCTCCGATTCGGTGACGCAATCTTCCCACTGATATGAAAGCCAAAACCATTGTTGCCATCATTGCCATCGCCGCAGTTGGCGTAGGCGCATTTTTCGCCGGACGTTCCACCGGCCACAACCACGCCGCCGCGAACGAGTCCGCCAAGGAAGGCAAAACCCTTTACACCTGCGGAATGCACCCGCAGGTCGTTCAAGACACGCCCGGCAACTGCCCAATTTGCGGCATGAAACTCACGCCCATTCGTAAGCAGGCATCGGGTGCAGGCGGCACGCCTGCCACGTCCGGCGAACGGAAGATTAAATACTACAAGTCCACGATGAATCCCGGCGAGGTGAAGCCCGGGCCGGGCAAGGACAGCATGGGCATGGACATGGTGGCGGTTTACGAAGATGAAGCAGCGGCGGCAGAGTCATCCGCCATCGCGGTTGACCCGGTGACTACGCAGACTATGGGCATCCGCACCGCGACCGTCACGCGAGGGCCGTTGCGCCGGGCCATCCGCACCGTCGGCGCGATTGAATACAACGAGACGGCGTTGGCGGATGTGACGACGAAATTCAAAGGCTGGATTGAAAAGCTTTACGTGAATGCCACCGGGCAACTGGTGATGAAGGGCGATCCGCTGTTCGAGATTTATTCGCCCGAGCTTTACAGCGCGCAAGTCGAGTATCTGCTCGCCACCGATCCCACGAACAAAGCAGGCGCGGGAAATGATGCGCTCAAAACTTCCGCGCTTACGAAGTTGAAATTCTTCGACATTTCCGACGAGCAAATCGCCGAACTGGAGAAGACGCGGAAGGCGACGAAGACGTTGCGAATCGTCGCACCGCAGGATGGATTTGTGGCCGATAAAATGGTGGTGCAAGGCCAGATGGTGGACGCCGGCATGAAGATTTACCGGCTGGCTGACTTGGGACTGGTCTGGGTGCAGGCGCAGATTTACGAACAGGATTTGGTTTACCTCAAGCTCGGTCAGGAAGCGACCGTCACACTTTCGTATTTGAATGACCGCGAGTTCCGTGGGCGGGTGACTTATATCTATCCGAACGTGGACGAGAAAACCCGCACCGCAAAAGTGAGGATGGAATTCCACAACCCCGGCTATTTCCTCAAACCGGGAATGTTTGCCACGGTTCAAGTCATGTCAGAACTAGAGCCGTCCGCGTTGCTCGTGCCTGACATGGCCATTTTGCGCAGCGGCGAGAAGACCACGGTTTTCGTGGCGCTGGACGGCGGCAAGTTCGATCCGCGCACGGTCACTCTAGGTCCACAGGCTGAGGGGGACATGTATCAAGTCCTGAGTGGTTTGAGCGAAGGCGAGCGCATCGTTACATCCGGTCAGTTCATGTTGGATTCGGAGAGCCAGCTTCGCGAGGCCATCCAAAAGATGCTCAAGCCAAAAGAGGCCGCCGCAAAGTCGCCAACTGCCGGAGAAAGAGCGGCAGCAACAGACACGGGCACGGCCGCCAAAGGTCACGAGGGAATGCCCGGCATGGCTTCAGCGACCGCAAATGCAACCATCAAATACATCTGTCCGATGCCAGAGCACGTCTCCATTGAATACAACCAACCTGGTAAGTGCCCCCTGTGCGTCATGACGCTCGTGCCCGTGTCTCAAGCGACGCTGAAAAAACTACAACCCGGTGGGAAGCTTCTTCACTACACCTGCCCGATGCCCGAACACAATGACGTGCATGAGGCCAAGCCGGGCAACTGCCCCAAATGCGGCATGACACTCATTCCCGTGATGGAAGCGCCGCCGATCCCGCAGCCATCCGCAGCTTCAGCCGCGATTCCCTCCACTCTCTATACGTGCCCGATGCCAGTTCATGCGGACGTGGTCTCGGACAAGCCCGGCAAATGCCCGAAGTGTGAAATGGACCTCGTTCCTACCGGCACGGTCGCGCACGGAAAAATCGCGGAGGAAAACTGGCGCAAGCAGCATCCACCGATGGAGCCTTCCGCGCACGAACACAAAAACTGAGCGCAAAGGAACATTACCATGCTCAAAGGCATCATAGATTTTTCGCTCAGGAACAAGTTCATCGTTCTCTTGGGAACGATTGTGCTCGTGCTGGTCGGCGTTTACTCGGTGAAGAATATCCCGCTGGATGCGCTGCCCGACCAGTCAGACGTGCAGGTCATCGTCTATACCGAATGGCCCGGTCAAGCGCCGCAGATTGTTCAGGATCAGGTCACGTATCCGCTGACCACGAAAATGCTCTCTGTGCCGAAGGCGAAAGTCGTTCGCGGCTATTCGTTTTACGGTTATTCGTTCGTCTATGTCATTTTTCAGGATGGCACTGATCCTTATTGGGCGCGCACTCGCGTGCTCGAATATCTCAGCGGCCTGAGCGGACGCTTGCCCCAAGGCGTCGCGCCGTCTCTTGGCCCGGACGCGACGGGCGTCGGTTGGGCGTTCATGTATTCCATCAACTCGACGAACCGCGACCTCGCACAACTCCGCTCCATGCAGGATTGGTATCTGCGTTATCAACTGGCTTCTGTCGAAGGTGTCTCCGAAGTCGCGTCCATCGGCGGCTTCGTGAAGCAATACCAGGTCACGGTTGATCCCACCAAACTCAGGGCCTACAACCTTTCAATTTCGGAAGTGGCAATGGCGGTGAAGAAAAGCAACGGCGAAGTCGGCGGGCGTTCCATCGAATTGTCGGAAAAGGAATTCATCCTCCGAGTCCGCGGTTACATCACAAGCCTTGAGGATTTGAAAAAAGTCGCGGTTGGCGTGGGCGATGGCGGCGTGCCGATTCTGTTGAGCCAGGTCGCCAATGTGCAGCTTGGCCCGGATATGCGCCGTGGCATTGCGGAGTTGAACGGCGAGGGTGAAACCGTCGGTGGCGTCGTGGTCGTCCGTTACGGCGCAAACGCGCGGCAAGTCATTCTCGACGTGAAGCAAAGACTCGACGAGGCCATGAAGGGTCTGCCGGCGGACGTGCATTACAGCGTCGCATACGATCGCACCGCACTGATTGGCCGCGCGGTGAAGACGCTCGAAGAAAAGCTGATTGAGGAGAGCATTGTCGTGGCGTTGGTGTGCATCGCCTTTCTGATGCACCTGCGCAGCGCATTTGTGGCGATCCTCATTCTACCCATCGCCGTGCTGATGTCGTTTTCCGTCATGTATGGACAAGGCATCAGCTCGAACATTATGTCCCTCGGCGGCATCGCCATCGCCATCGGCGCGATGGTGGACGCGGTGATCATCATGATCGAGAACGCGCATAAACACATGGAGCACGATCAGGGCAAGAAGCCGCATTGGGAAATCATCCGCGACGCCTCCATTGAAGTTGGCCCGACTTTGTTTTATTCGTTGCTCGTCATCACGGTGTCGTTCATCCCGGTGTTCACCCTCCAGGCGCAGGAAGGCCGCCTGTTCAAACCGCTGGCGTTCACGAAGACTTACTCGATGGGCGCAGCGGCGCTGCTCTCCATCACGCTCGCGCCGATTTTGATGGGCTTTTTCATTCGCGGCAAAATTCCCGCCGAGGAGAAGAACCCCATCAACCGCTTCCTCATCTGGCTTTACCATCCAGTGATTGATTTCGTCATCAAATGGCGCTGGTCGGTAATCTTCAGTGCTGCCGCCCTCATCGTCTGGGTGTTTTTCCCTTGGAACAGTCTGGTCGCGAAAATTCTTCCCGATGGCAAGGCGAAGGAATGGGCGTTCAAGGTCGGAAAAGTTTTCCCTTACCAGAACATCGGTTCGGAGTATATGCCCCCGCTCTACGAAGGCGATTTGCTTTACATGCCGACCACCTTCCCCGGCATTTCGCCCACCAAGGCGCGCGAGATCGTCCAAGTCACTGACAAAATCATCAAGAGCTTCCCGGAGGTTCACCACGTCTTTGGCAAGATTGGCCGCGCGGAATCAGCCACTGACCCTGCGCCGTTCGACATGATTGAAACGACCATCATGCTCAAGGATGAAAAGGACTGGCCCGCAGCGGACATCAAGGATGAGAGCGGCAAAGTCATCGCCCACCGCGCGCGCACGCCGGACGAATTGGTGGATGCGATGAACGCCGCTGTCCAGATACCCGGCTTGAACAACGCCTGGACCATGCCCATCAAGACGCGCATTGACATGCTCGCCACGGGCATCAAGACGCCCGTTGGCATCAAAATCGCCGGGCCGGACTTGGCGGAACTGGAGCGCGTCGCATCGGAAGTGGAAGCGGTGGTGAAAGGCGTGCCTGGCACGTTGAGCGCGTTTGCCGAACGCACGATGGGCGGCAATTACGTCGAGTTCAACATTGACCGTGATGCCATCGCCCGCTACGGCCTCACCGTTGGCGATGTTCAGGAAGTGCTCGAAGTGGCGCTCGGCGGTATGCCGCTGACCACGACCGTCGAGGGCTTGGAGCGTTACGCCGTTAACCTGCGTTACAGTCGTGATTTTCGTGAAAACCTGGGCGCGCTCCGTGAAATCGTCGTGCCGACACCCACAGGCGCGCAAGTGCCGCTCGGCCAGTTGGCGAAGATTGAAACCGTCCACGCGCCGATGGGTGTCAAGAGCGAAGCCGCCGTGCCCAATGCGTGGATTTACGTGGACGTGAAAGGCATTGACGTGGGCACTTACGTTCAGACGGCCATGCGCGCCGTCAACGAAGCCACCGCCAATGGCACGATCAAGCTTCCCAGCGGCTACAACATCTTTTGGAGCGGCCAATACGAATACATGATTCGCGCCCAACAACGGCTGATGATTGTCGTCCCGCTGACGCTGCTCATCATCATTCTCATCATCTATCTCAATACCCGCTCCGCCATCAAGACCGCCATCGTCATGCTGGCCGTGCCGTTCTCGCTCGTGGGCGCATTCGCGGTGGTTCACTGGCTTGGCTACAACATGAGTGTCGCCGTATGGGTCGGCATCATCGCGCTGGCGGGCCTCGACGCCGAAACCGGCGTGGTGATGTTGCTCTACCTCGACATCGCCCACGCCCAATGGATCAAAGATGGCAAGATGCGCAATGTCACCGACCTGCGCGATGCCATCTATCATGGCGCAGTCAAGCGCGTCCGCCCGAAAGCCATGACCGCCTGCGTGATTATCGCGGGTCTTGCACCCATTCTCTGGAGTCACGGCGCGGGCGCGGACGTGATGAAACGCATCGCCACACCGATGGTCGGCGGCGTCGTGACTTCCACGCTGATGGAACTGCTGGTCTATCCGGCGATTTACTATCTGTGGCGTTCGCGGGCCATCCATCGTCAAAACCAGCCACCCGAACCCGGCTTGCCGGCGATCCCGGCGTCAAACTGAACCAGCCGCTCTCGTTTATGAAATCGAACAACAATCTTCTCGCTCCACTCGGAGTTGGATTCGCCATCGGCGCTTTAGCCATCGGCACGGTCGTGCTGCTGTGGAATCACGACCGCGAACCTCGCCGCTATTCCGTAGCTCCCACGTCCGGGACGGCCACGACTCCGATAACGCCACCAGCGTTCGATTCAACCCAATTCCCACGCCTCAATTCGACCGCGCTGCCAGTCGTTGATCCGGCAGTGACCCGCGTGGCTGCCAGGTTTGCCTGTTCGTGCGGCACTTGTGGCGAGGAGCGGTTGGACATTTGCAGTTGCGGGACTGCCCAAGCTGAACGCGCCTTCATTCAGGAACAATTGCGCAATGGCCGTAGCGAAGCCGAGGCGGTCGAAGCGGTGAACAAAAAATATGGCGGCTTGAAATCATGATCTCGCGTTGTGTTCAATTGGGTTAGTAGTTGGCTAGGGATGTTCTCAAGCCTCCTTCCACCAATGGACGAAACTTTGATTACACCGAAGCCGGATGAATCGGCCACTCGATACGATACGGACTTGCAGAGCGTGCAAGGTCTTACTTGGTTGCCGTGGGTTGGCCAACATTTTCCAGAGCGTCCGATACAGGAGCGGTTGCTTATTGTCGGCGAGTCCCACTATTTTCATGGGAACACGCCAGAGGAACGTCAAGCGAATCGCGAAAAGTGGCTCGTCTATCCACAATATACCAGAGAAGTAGTCTCGGAATCCCTGATTCACCGCGAGTGGACAACTCCGACATTAACCAATATTCCCAAACTCTTTTTCAAGACTGCCGAAATTGATCGCTTTAAGTTCTGGGGCGACAGTGCCTACTACAACTTTGTGCAGAGGATGATGGATTACAAACAGGACGGACAACCCGAGAGACCGACTTGGGAGGATTTTACAGACGGATGGAAGGTTTTTGCGGAGGTTGTCAGGATTATCCAGCCTAGCCATTGCCTTTTTATCGGCGTTGCGGCAGCGAATAGCTTCAACCTCGGCGAAACCGCTACTTGCACTCAGCAGGTCGGCAGGACATGGGCAAGGGTAGCGAGGTTTGATGCGGGCGGCAGGGATGTTGAGCTTATTTTTGTCCAGCATCTCGGAAAGTATTTTAGTTGGAGTCAATGGCACGATTACCTTCAGGCGCAGCATCGTAATCTTATGAACTGGCTGGGAGCGGAGTCTTATGCAGAAATCCGAAACGTCTAGCGAGAGCGCTTGAGTTACGGAGGGATTGCCGAAGCGAAATCGTATCAAGGGCCGGAAGCTATGAGCATCGAAGACACCATCGGTTATCAAAACAACGTGGAAGCCTGTGTGGTGTGCGGCAAGAACGTCGAGCACGGCGGCGGATTTGCAAGAGTCAACCATCGCGGCATCATGGTGAACCTGTGTTGCCCGCACTGCATGGAGACGTTTGAGCAAGACCCCGGCCCGCACATGGCGCGGCTCGCGAAAATCGAAAGTTATCGCGCATTGAAACAACCGAAGACATGACAAAGTCAACAGCCGCCAAACCTTGTTCGCGCCCAAAAGTGGAAACAACCTTCGAATCTATTTTTCGACCGGGAGTATCTCGAAAGTAACCGCCGCGAACCGGCCATCTGCGACTCGCCCGGTGACTTTTGCTTTCCGAACCGTGTTGCACATACCGTCGTCCGCATGAGCGTCACCCAACTGCTTCATCGTGAAGCCGTCCACAAAATAGCTTTGCCCATCAAAGCGCACCGCCAGATCACAGCCGCGTTTTTCAGTTTTGAGATCCAACAGACATTGGCCGCAGGCCGCCTCCACAACGGTTGGTTGGGTTAACGCGCGGGTCTGGGCACTTGAAGTGGGGTTCGTTGCGCAGCCCACGAAGACGGCGAGCGAGCAGACAGAGGCAAACCAGACTGGATGTTTCATGGTTTTTGTTTTGACATGGGAATCAATACGCACTGTCATCTGGAAACTCAAGGCCGAACGGGCCGCGAACATTTACGCCGGACTTTTGCGCTGGCAAGTGCGCGCCTGAGTAAGTAGATAACCAACGTGGTGAGAATAGCCACCTTCAACATCAAACAACCGAAAGATCAAATATGAGAACTATTATTCCTATCAACCCGAAAAACCTGACCCGCTGCCTCGCCGGACTGGCGATTGCCGGGATGCTTCTGTTGCCGACACTTGGGTCTGCACAAGAACAAGAGAAAGGCGCTACGAAGCTGCTAAAGCTCAATGCCATCAAAACCGTCGCGGACGCGGAAGCCGTTCAACCGGGCGACACTGTCATCATGTCCTGCCCGAAGTGCAAAGACAGTTGGGTTACGATTGTGACTCCGTCTCCCAAGACCGGGGCCAAACCGGAATCCAGCACCGTCGCCCGCCATGATTGTCCCGGCTGCGAGCACAAATACGTCACCGAAGGCCACGGCAAAGCCAAGACTGACAAGATTGTTCACGTCTGCAAGAAATGCGGCAGTGAAGATGCCTTCTGCTGTGTGATGAAGAAGGGCACTGGCCCAACGCCGGGTATGGAAAAGAAGTAAGCCACTGAACTGCCACGATCAACTGGGAGAGCTTTCACAGCTCTCCCTTTTTGTTTATGTCAATCCTCACAAGTGCAGTCCAGGCAACCGTGTTTGCTGCACGCCCGGCAATTGCGCGACAACTGTTCGCGAAGATGCATGCGGGCGCGGTGCAGGCGCACAGTCAGATTGTTTTTAGTCAAACCAAATGAAGCTGCTACGGCGGCAGGATCGTCCCCGTTCAAATCAACACGCTGGAGCAATTCGCGGTATTGCTCCGGCACGGCGGGGAGCAGTCGTTTGAAACATTGGCAGAGCAAACGCTCGTCGCCAGCAACGGGAACGGAAGGAAGTTCTTTTTCAAATTGCTCCATTGCGCGCTTCCGCGCATCGCGACGGCGATAGAGGTCAATGATGGAGCGGCGCAAAATGCGATAGAACCACGCCACGGTATCTTCCTCGTTCGTCGGCTGCCTGGCGGCAGCCAACGCCTTGACGAGGCTTTCCTGCACCACGTCTTCAGCGAGGTGCGGATCGCCCAAACGCTTGCGCGCAAATCCCACAAACGTGTGCAGGTTTTTCAGCACGGATTCTTCCATCAGTTTCACCCTTGAATGGTAGCCGCTGGCTCACAACCGGGTAAAGCCAATCGCTGTCGCGAACAAATTGAAAAAAATCGCAACATAGAGTGTAATGGTTTTGGGGCTAGTGCGTTTGCCACTGTGAAATGACGAAAGGCAAAGCTATGACCAAAGACCCAATCTGCGGAATGACGGTGGACGAAGCGACGGCACTATCAGCCGAGCGTGACGGAGAGACCTTTTACTTTTGCAGCGACCATTGCCGGAAGAAGTTTCTTTCGCAAAGCACGCCCGACGGGGCACATGGCGGTTGTTGCGGTAGTAATGACCAACACGAAGTCCATACGCACAATCATCATCACGCTCCCGACGAGGAGAAACATTCGTGTTGCCACTCGCACGACCATTCCCATCACGGTCACGGTCACGCACAAGTGAATCCATCCGCTGCTGCGAAATACTTTTGCCCCATGTGCCCCGGAGTGGAGTCGGACAAGCCGGGTGATTGTCCGAAATGCGGCATGGCGTTGGAACGCAATCCCGCGTGGAAGCCGACGACGAAAACCATCTATACCTGTCCGATGCACCCGGAGGTTGAACAACCTCATCCCGGTGACTGCCCCAAGTGCGGCATGGCCCTTGAGCCAAAAACTCTTTCGGCAGAGAGCGGCGCGGAAGAAGACAATGCCGAGTTGAGCGATATGACCCGCCGATTCTGGATCGGCGCGGCATTGACCTTGCCGGTGTTCATCGTGGCAATGGCGCATCTCGTTCCCGCGTGGAGTCACGCTGAATGGCTGAACGGCGAAGCATCTCGTTGGGGACAATTCCTTCTAAGCACACCCGTCGTCTTGTGGGCGGGTTGGCCGTTCTTCGTGCGCGGCTGGCGTTCGCTCGTGAATCGTAGCCTGAATATGTTCACGCTCATCGCGCTCGGCGTTGGCGCGGCCTTCGTTTTTAGTGCGATTGCGATGCTCTTTCCGCAGGCATTTCCGCTCGCGTCCGGTCACAGTGGCAAGCCTGCTCTCTATTTTGAAGCTGCTGCCGTCATCACCGTTTTAGTGTTACTCGGCCAAGTCTTGGAACTCCGCGCCCGCCAGCGCACCAGCGGCGCGATTAAAGCCTTGCTCGGCCTCGCGCCAAAAACCGCCCGCCGCGTCACGCCGCAGGGTGACGAAGACGTGCCGCTTGATGCCGTGCATCCCGGTGATCTCTTACGCGTGCGACCGGGTGAAAAAATTCCCGTGGACGGTGAAGTGACGGAAGGCCGCACATCCGTTGATGAATCCATGCTCACCGGCGAACCGCTGCCAGTGGAAAAAGCTATTGGAGCAAAAGTCTCTGGCGGCACAGTGAACACCACCGGCGGCATCGTGATGAAGGCCGAGCATGTCGGTAGCGAAACGATGCTCGCGCAAATTGTGAATCTGGTCGCGCAAGCCCAACGCAGTCGCGCGCCGATTCAGGCGTTGGCAGACAAAGTGGCGGGTTGGTTTGTTCCGACCGTGCTGGCGATTGCGGCCATCACTTTTGTTGCGTGGTTCATTTTCGGGCCAGAGCCACGGCTTGCCTTTGCCATCACAAATGCCGTCGCCGTCCTGATCATCGCGTGTCCCTGCGCGCTCGGACTTGCCACGCCTATGAGCGTGATGGTCGGCATTGGTCGTGGCGCGCAACTCGGAGTGCTCATTCGCAATGCCGAAGCCATCGAGAAACTCGCCCAACTTGACACGCTTGCCGTGGACAAAACCGGCACGCTCACCGAAGGCAAACCCAAGCTTGCGCAGGTGTTGCCAGCCAGCGGATTTGACGAAAAGGAATTGCTCCGCCTCACTGCCTCGCTCGAACAGAGCAGCGAACATCCGCTGGCACACGCGGTTGTCGTTGCCGCCAACGAACAAAAACTTCCGCTCGAAGCCGCGAAGGATTTTCAGTCCACGACCGCAGGCGGTGTGGCGGGCACTGTTGCCGGACGGCGCGTGTTGGTCGGCAAACCCGACTTCCTCCGCGAGAACGGAGTAACCGGCATCGCATCACTCGAAACGCTCGCCGCTCCCCGCCAGGCTGAAGGCGCAACCGCGATCTTCGTCGCCATTGATGGCCGTGCTGCCGGAGTTCTGACTGTGGCCGACCCGGTGAAAGCCACCACTTCAAAGGCGCTCGCCGAATTGCGCGAACTCGGCGTGAACGTCCTCATGCTCACCGGCGACAATCCGCGCACCGCCGAAGCCGTCGCCCGCAATCTCGGCATCGCCGACTTTCAAGCGGGCGTCACCCCGAACGACAAACATGAGAAAGTAAAAACGCTCAAGGCGGCGGGCCGCATCGTCGGCATGGCCGGCGACGGCATCAACGACGCGCCCGCGCTCGCCGCCGCCGATGTCGGCATCGCAATGGGCACAGGCACTGACATCGCGATGGAGAGCGCAGGAGTTACCTTGGTGAAAGGCGATCTGCGCGGCATCGTGCGCGCGATCAAACTTGGCCGCGCCATGATGCGCAACATCCGGCAGAATCTTTTCTTCGCGTTCGTCTATAACGCGCTGGGGATTCCCGTCGCGGCGGGTTTGCTCTATCCATTCTTTGGCGTGTTGCTCAGTCCCATCATCGCAGGCGTGGCCATGAGCCTGAGTTCCGTCTCCGTCATCGGCAACGCGCTTCGGTTGCGAAATGCGAAACTGTGAACCGCAATCCACCACAAACCCGAGCCTTCCATTTTGGATGGGCTGCGGTCAACTGACCAAAAACAGACCGTTGGTTCTTAGTGCAAACAAAAGGAGATTGCGGATTTTGAGGAAGAACTGGCGACGGCGAAGAATTGATTTTACGCCTATGTCCGGTGCTCCAATAGCACGCGAATCTTTTCCTGCTAAAGTGTTCTCTGACGTGGGCAGTCGGGGAAGACACCGTAGGCAATCACGCGCCGCTCTCATCCGGCTCGCGGGCGCCTAACCACTTGCGGCTGAACCCCATGTCGTTCAGCCGCGCTGCCGATTTGTTCTGGGCCTTGCGTTGGCCCTGCCTGCGGCAAAGGGCACGCCCTCTGCATTCCATTTCCCGTTCCACGATTGGCCCGCGCCAAGTGCAATCCACCGGCAAAAATTCGCAAGCGAACGACAGCAGCCCGCTCGGACCCGCGATACAGTTCCAGCCATGAAATGGAAACAGCTCTTACTGGCGGGCTTGATCACCGGCGTTACGGGCGCAACGGCGATCCGTGCTGATGAACGACGCTTCACCTATACTTACGAACCGGAAACACTACCCGCTGGGGCGATGGAGTTCGAGAACTGGGTGACGCTGGGCGTCGGGCGCAACTCCACCGTTGGCCAGGAGAACTACAATCAGTGGGACTTGCGCCAGGAACTGGAATATGGCGTGACCGACTGGTACACCGTGGCGCTCTACTTGAACGAGCAATCGCAAAGTTACCGCGACCCGGCGACGGACGCTAACGTGTCCGAATTCGAGTGGAAGGGAATCTCCTTGGAGAACCGGTTCAACGTGCTCAATCCGGCTACGCACGCAATCGGTCTGACGCTTTACCTCGAAGGCCGCTATTCGGGGGAGGAGGCCGCCGTGGAGGAGAAAATTATTATTGGCCAGCGCTTTGGGGATTGGAAATGGGCGTTCAACATCGAGAACGAAACGGAATGGGAGGACAACCTCAGCGAGGTCGAAGGTGAAGTCGGCGCGAGCTTCGGCATCGCCCGTGACCTCGGAAAACATTGGGCCCTGGGGATCGAGTTCCGCAACGAGAACATCCTTCCCGATTACCAGTCCTGGGAAAACTCGGCGCTGTTTCTTGGCCCGGTGCTCAGCTACCGCGAGGACAAGTGGTGGGCGGCGCTGACGGTCATGCCCCAGATTTACGGCTGGAACAATAGCCAGAGCCAGGACGGCAACAGCCATCTCGAGCTCAACGACCATGAGAAGGTCAACATCCGGCTGCTGTTTGGATACAACTTCTAGTCACGTTCATGCGCACGGTGTATTTGCTCTCCGTCGTGTTTGTGGCCGTTCATTCGGCCGCCGCCGCCGATGCGTTGCTGGCGAACGACCTCACCGCCGCCCGGAAAATCTACATCGCCAAATGCGCCAAATGCCATCGGTTTTATGAGCCAACCAATTATGCGGAGGGCGACTGGCGAACATGGATGGAGAAGATGAACAAGAAGTCCAAACTCAAAGAGACGCAAGCCAGGTTGCTCAACCGGTATCTCGACACCTATCGCGCGGGTCAACTGACCGGCAAGCCACAAGACCAGCCAAAATCCACCCCGAGTGGTTCCACCCGTTAGACGGCTAGCGCCGATGCAATTCGCAGTACCGTCTCCGGGTCGCAGTTGGGACAAGGCTTCCGGACATTCGTTCTGACTCGCGACGGAGAGGTTGAGGAGATTACGCTTGCTGTGTTGGGAACTGAAAACAATGAATCACCCGCCTGAGCATGTAGCCGCGTTTGTAGGGTCGCTCACGAACGAGATGCTGGCTTTCTGCGGCCCAATCTTCATCACGCCCGGACTCAGAACGTATCCTGAGCAGATGATTGCTAACGGAACTTACTCGCTTATCGACACCGGAAAAAAGCAGCTCTTGGTCACTTGTCATCATGTTTGGCAGGCTTATCTGGATTGTCGGAGAGCAAACTCCGAAGCGGCTCTCGCCATCAACCTCGGGGAGGGTGATGCAAGCATTGCCTTCGCCTTCCCGGAACGCCAACTCATCGCCGAAGACTCAGAACTGGATTTGGCCGTGTTCGACTTTGAACCAAGTCAAATCCGAATGAACAAGACGCAGGTCAATCACCAGAAGGATTGGTTTTCAATCCGGCAGTGGCCCATTCCGAAGCCCAACGATAGCGAGTATTTGGCGCTCATGGGATTTCCCGGAAAGCGAATCCGGAAAGACGGAATGCTCTGCACTTTCAGTACACAGGTGTTGCCTTTGAAAATCACTCACGTTGGGCACAAACAAATCTACGTCATGAACGAGGGGGTGAATGTCGAGGTGTTCAATGACATCAAAGGTTGGCTCGGTGGGTTGAGCGGCAGTCCGGCATACACCATCAGCGAGAACGGCGCATCGCTTGTGGGATTTGTGAAGTCAGGTTTCAAGGAAGGAGGCGAAGAATCAAACACTGGCGCTGATTCTGTTTTTTCCGGCAGCTTGTCCTTAACGCACGCGTGCTTCTTGCAACCGGACGGAACTCTCTCCCGCGCTTGATGCGCTTCCACGGTAGGACCTCGCGCCATTCGAGAATCCATTTGGGATTCTCGCGGCACTCAGTAAATGATGACAAAGTTTCCGTCGGACTTCCCCACGGCCGCGACCAGACTCCAAGTGGGGACGCCTTCGGTCCGGCCTTTTTCCGAAGTTGGATTGCCGGTCTCATCGTAAAGCTGCCACGCCACCGCTCCGCCTTTGCCCCATGCCGTGCCTTCCGTCCAGGTCAGGAGCACTTCGCCCGCCGCGTTGCCGACCGCGACTGGATGTTTGCCTTTTACCTCTGGCGAAACTGGCGAGGACACTT
The DNA here is from genome assembly GCA_044225555.1 of Limisphaerales bacterium. GTDB lineage: Bacteria > Verrucomicrobiota > Verrucomicrobiia > Limisphaerales > JADLHS01 > JADLHS01. Next base: position 118,663 of record JBGAIM010000015.1, read on the forward strand.
TTCCCGTTTTCGCGTCCATGCGGATGAAGAAGACCCTTCCATGAGTTTCAGCGGCGGCGAGCACACCCGCTTTGGTCTCGGACAAAAACGCGCTGCTCATCGGACAGGCGGCAATCTTCCATCCGTGCGTGTAGGCGATTTCAAAGTCCGCGCCACGATTGCGTGACACGAGCAGTGTTTCATCGCGATTCGTCATTTCGGAAGCCGCGCGGTACAACGCGAAAACATTGCCTTCGGAATCCGCAAACGCCTTCATGCCACAGCAACCGCACGCGCCAGTGGGCTTACTGGTCGCAAGCTTTTCGGCGGTGAAAGTTTTGCCGTCATCCGCCGAACGAGCCACGAAGACTGCGCGTCCGGCTTCGCCATTGGTATTGCCCGGCTTGGGCGCGTGCCAAAAGACACAGACATTTCCTTGATTGTCCGCCGTCACAGAACCGCCCCCATCCAGGCCGCGCGCGACAGTGATGACATCGCGTTCTGGTTCAAACGCTGTGCCCGCGTCGTTGAGGCGCGTATAAAGCATCGGGGCCTCCATGTAGCTGCCATTCTTTGGCGCATGACCATTCCATGCCACATGCATTCGCCCGTTTCTTCCCAGCGCCATTTGCGCACCGCGAATCGTGCCAGCGGCAGTCGCGCTGCCCGGACGCGCGTTGACCTGAATTGGTTTGGAAAATTCCTCCTGACCCGGTTGCTGGCGGACATAGAAGATGTCACCGTTCTGGGCGTCGCCCTTGTAATAAATCAGATGAATGACGCCTTGCCGGTCCACGGCTGCCTGCGGTTGGATGCCATCGTCAGGTGTCCGAACGAGACTCACTTTCGTTGAGTCAGCCGCGCTGGCACAAAAGCCGAACGCGCAAAGTGCAAGGATGCGTGCTGTATTTGAGAGGTGTCGGCGAGGCGTTTTCATTTCAATGTCAGGATGGTATTTCGGAACGACGATCAACATCACTCGCATGCGCGGAAAAGCAGACGCGACTCATTCGTCGGCATCCAGTCAAGAAGCCGAACCGAGTTGCTGACGGTCAACAGCGTGGCGAAAGGTTGCCACGTCGCGAGATTGCTTGAAGTCTCGATGTTGAACAGGCGCGTCGCTGACCCGGTTAGCGTCAGGTCAAACAGACCGCTCGGAGGGCTGATAGGTTGAAGATTCAACGGCGGTGCCGAATCATTGTCTGTGAGAGTCACCAGCGCATTCGTGCCAGGACTTGCGTTGTAGCCTGCTGTGTTGAACAGCGTCAACGCCACCCATGCTGGAAACGGATTTCTCACAAGTGAAAACGATACCAGAGTGCGCCTCGAACCCCAATGTGTTTTCAGCCTCGATTTCCCGTCTTTAGCGCAACCAACACAACGAAGCGAAGCGGTAATCCGGGCATCCAGTCGCTGAAACTCACCCTGCCACACAAAAATACTCTGCGGGGAAAGGTCTGGGGTGGGGTAAGCCTGGGAGAAGGCGGCCACGTTGACCGCGAAGGAAAATGGAATCAAAAATAGAAATCCTATGAAGCGCATTCAGAACATTGGCAACTATCTGACTGGTGGATCCGCTCGCTTTGTTGGAAAATCAATCACCAACCAGGCGGCACGATGAAGACAACACGAAGACAGTTTCTCGGGCGGACGGCGCAAGGCGCAGCGATGGTCGCGGCTGGAGTGCAGTTCTTGCCGCTTTCCCGGTTGCGGGCGCAGACTCCGCGTCCAGGCAACGCGTTGCGCCTGCCCCTCGATTGGTCCGGGGACCCGCTGACAGTGGCCCGCGCGAATCTCGCCATCTGGCCCGGTTACTCCACGGCCGTGTCCGCCATCAACGGCGGGGTGCCCGGCCCGACCATTCGCGTCCGCCGTGGCGAGGAATTCGCAGCGCAAATTCAGAATAGCCTCGCCGAGCCGCTGGTCCTCCACTGGCACGGGGTCTTGGCCCCGGAGAGAATGGACGGACACCCGCGCGACCAGGTCGCCGCCGGGCAGAACTACCAGATCAGGTTTCCCATCCGTCAGCGCGCCAGCACTTGCTGGTATCACGCTCACACGGACCAACTGACGGCGGAGCAAGCTTACGCTGGTGTGGCTGGTTTTTTCATCATCGAAGACCCGGCGGAGACGGCCTTTGGTTTGCCTTCGGGCAGCCATGATGTGCCGCTCGTCTTCACGGACAAGCGGATCAGCGCCTCCCGTCAACTGGTGTATGCCCCCTCCATGATGGATGTGATGTCCGGCTACCTGGGCAATGTGATGCTCGTGAACGGCACGCCGGATGCCTGGCTGTCGGTGGACCGGGGACTTTATCGCTTGCGGCTGCTGAACGGCTCAAACGCCCGCATCTACAAGGTCGCGCTCAGCGATGGACGACCGTTCCACCTGATTGGCACAGACGGCGGGCTTCTGCCGGCCCCCGTGCCGGTGACCTCGGTAATGCTCGCGCCGGGACAGCGGTTGGAAATCCTGGTGGACTTCTCCGCTTACGCTGTTGGCGCGTCGGTCGTGCTAAAGAGTCTCACCTTTCCCGGGAGCGGAGGCATGCCTGGAAGTCCACAACAGGGAACGGAGATGGACTTGTTGCGCTTCTACGTGGACAGCGCCGTGTCTGGAAATGCAACCGTCCCGGCGACGCTGCAACCATTCACGCCCCTCAACCCGGCACAAGCTCGGCGCACGCGTGTCTTCACGCTGGCCATGTCAGGCATGGTTCACACCATCAACGGTCAGCTTTTTGACATGGCGCGGATAGACTTCAGCGTTCCATTCGGGGACGTCGAGATTTGGGAATACCGCAACACGGGCACGGAACCTCACCCAGTGCATGCGCACGCGGCGCTGTGCCAGGTATTAAGTCGTAGCAGCGCGCCATCGCTGCCTCCCGAAGACACGGGCTGGAAAGATACCGTGCTGGTGAATCCGAGCGAGACAGTGCGTGTCCTCACGCGTTTCGACACACATTCCGGCGTTTTCGTGCATCATTGTCATAACCTCGAACACGAGGATTCGGGGATGATGCAAAACTTCGAGGTGCTCCCTCCGCCCGCGCTCGACATCCGCCGCGACGGCACCAGCGTCAAGCTCTCGTGGCCGGAAGCGGAACTAGGTTGGCGACTGGAGTCGTCCGCCGAAACCAACGGCGCGGGCTGGGAAGCGGTTGCGGGGTCTCCCACAGTCGTCGCCGGGCGCTGGACCATCACCGTCACCGAACCAACGGGCCGGCGCTTCTATCGCTTGGTCAAGTCATGAGGCCGGTGAGCCGCCAGACTTAACGGGAACACCATTGTGAAAAGAACTAACTGGATCATCCCTCCGGTTGGAAGGGGTCGGAAGTCCAAGCGGAAAAGATTTAATTGAACATGGGTTGTCCTTCTGGCATCCATTATAGGCGTGCGGTATTTTAGAAACACTTTCTTTGCACTGGTAGCCTTCCTCTGGCTGCCGGTGTCCGCACATTGCCAACTAGAAAGTGTTCCCGGTTTTGAATTTCTCGCATGTCAGTCACCAAGCCCGGCTTCGGGAAATCCGAATTCGCATTGTACTGATTCGGGTTGCTGTGCTGTGGAACGTTCGGAATACACCGCCCAGCAAGCTCCACTTTCGCAGCCTTCCACGGACTTGTTGGTGATTACATCCGAGCCCGTTTTGACGCTGCCGAATTCTCTGCCTGCTGAAGTCAGCGTGGGGATACTCACGGCTGCACCGCCGGAGTTACCCACGACCTGGCAGTTCGCTTCCCGCACGGCACTTCCTGCCCGTGCTCCTTCCATTGCTTCGTAATTAGTCCCGTCCGGGACTTGCCTCTCAACGCGGTGTGATCTCACGCCGTGGTTTTATTTTTTCCCGTTTTCGGTTTGCTGTTTGAAATGATTATGAAACGAAATATCTGCTGCAATTTGACAATCCTGCTTGGCTTGGCGCTGGGAAACACTCTGGCGCTGGCTCAACAAACGAATTCGTCGCCGGAGCAACGCGACGCCGCTACGCTGGAAGTGCTCATCTCCGAGGCGTGGACGAATAATCCCGAAGTGCGCTTATACGAGGCGGCGGTCGCGGGGGCGCGGGGCGAGTTGGTCACGGCCAAGACTTGGAACAATCCCGAAGTGTCCGTTGCTCCCGGAGCAGTGCATACGAGTGAGAGCGGCAGTCCATCGCGCACAGGCTTCCACGGCGATTTCGGCGTGTCGCAAACTTTCCTGTTTCCCGGCAAACGCGCGCTGCAAAAGGCAGTCGCCGAAAAAACGGTCGAGTCCCGCCAACTGGCGCTGTCCGCGTTTCGCACCCAACTCGCCATTCAAGTGCATCGCTCCTTTTACAATTTGCTGGCGGCGCGACAAGTGATCGTCTTGCAACAGCGGCATGTCGAACTGGCGCAATCGTTCCTTGAAGCGGCGAAGAAGAAAGTCGAAGGCGGGTTCGCGCCGGAGTTCGAGCAGACCAAAGCGGAAGTGGACGTGGCAGCGGGCCGAAAATCGTTGCGCGAGGCGCAAGCGCAGGAAGCCGTTGCGCGCACCGCGCTCAACTCGCTCGTAGGCCGGAAGCTGGACGCGCCGGTGACGATTGCGGGTGAGTTCAGCGAAAGTCCGACCGTGCCGGATGAGGCAACGCTGTTGAACTATGCGATGGCGCAGAATCCGAGTTTGAAAATCCAGACGGCGGAAGTGGAGCGCAGCGGGTTAAGCGTCGCGCTGACGAAGAAGTCACGTCTGCCGGATTTCACGGTCGGGCCGTCGGTGGAATACCGCGAAGGTGAACAGATTTACGGACTGGGCATCTCGTTGCCACTGCCGCTGTGGGACAAGAAGAAAGGCGCAATCACCACCGCCACCGCCGAGCAACAGCGTGCTCTGGCCGAACTCGACACGTTGCGGCGCGATATTATCCGCGAAGTGAGCAGCGCGGGGCATTTGCTGGCGGCAGCGCGCGAATCGCTCGCGATCTACACGCCGGAGTTTCGCGGGAAACTGAAAGCCGCGCTCGACAACGCCTCGCAGAGTTACGCCGAAGGCCGCACTTCATTGCTGATTTACCTCGAAACCGAGCGCACCCACTACGACACGGAAGCCGCCTACTACGAAACCCTGCAACGCCTTTATGACGCCCAAGCCGCGCTGGAAGCGGCATTGGGAACGCCCTTGAACGAACTCGAAAAGAACAAGCCATCCACCAACAAGTAAACCCATCAGCACCATGAGCCATCGAATCATTTCCCTGTTCACCGCCGCATTGCTTGCGGGCGGACTCGCGGGTTGCGGCAAAAAGGCCGAGCCGGTTGCCGAGTCCAAGCCGGAAGCCAAGCACGAGGAAAACATCGTCACCCTCACGCCGGAGAACTTGAAGCACGTCTCGTTGAAAACCGAACCGGCGGCGTTGAGCAGCCTCGGCACGACGCTCAAGGCGGCGGGCCGCATCAGCGCGAACTTGAACAAGACCGCCAAGGTCACTTCGACGTTTGAGGGCCGGTTGACCAAACTCAACTTCGACCTGAACGACCGCGTGAAGGCGGGCGACGTGATGGCGCTGGTCGAGTCGCCGGAATTGCTCGGTCGGCAGCTTGAGATCAAAGCGACCATTGACGGCGTGATCATCGAACGCCAGGCCACGACCGGCGAGTTGGTGGACAAGGCGAAGGAAATCTACACCATCAGCGATCCAACCCAGCTTTGGGCCATCGCGGAAGTAAAAGAGCGGGACATCGCGGCGGTGAAGGTGGGGCAGGACGCGGCGTTCGCGGCGCTGGCGTATCCCGACGAGAAGTTTCACGGCAAAGTCGTGCTCATCGGCAACCAGGTGGAGGCCGGTTCACGAACGATTGAGGTTCGCATCGCTGTGGACAACGCCGACGGACGGTTGAAGCCGGGCATGTTCGCCGATGTGGAAATCACCACCACGATCCTCGACAACGTGTTGCTCATCCCCGACGGCGCATTGCAAACCGATGGCGAGGAACAGATCGTTTTTGTGGCCCTGGACGGCAACAAATTTGAGAAGCGCATTGTGAAGCTAGGTCTGGAACAGGCGGGGCGCGTGCAAATCCTCAGCGGCGTGAAGGCCGGGGAAAACATCGTCACGGAAGGGAGCTTCATCCTCAAGTCAGAGATGCTCAAAGGCCAGTTGGGAGAGGAATGAAATCCATGAAACCAACCCACCTGACCATCATTGGCGTCATCGTCGCGCTGTATGCGAGCGGTTGCGCGACCTATAAGCCCTTGCCGCCGGGATTGCACACGGAATCCAAATCTGCCGGTGGTGTAAAGGTGTTGAGCGTCGGCCTGCTGCATGACGAGTCGGGACTGTTGGTGCATGGAGCGGTGGAAAGGATGCCGGGATACTTCAACTCCCCATTCCGCCATCTGGACTTGGAAGTCATCGGGCCTTCGGGTGCGATGTTGTCACAACGCGCCATTAACTTTTTCCCGAACCCCATCCACCATTCTCGTTTCGGATCGGACCGGGCCTCCTACACGGCGAGACTCAAAGAGATTCCTCCATCCGGCAGCACCATTCGGGTCGTCGTGGATTCAGTCTCCATTTCAAAATGCAAACTTCCCAAAGCCGGTGACCAATGATTTCCCGTGATGCCGACAACCTCTCAAACGCATGATCAACCCCATCCTTAATTTTTCCGTCCGCCAGCGATTGCTTGTCCTGCTGGCGACGTTGATCCTTGCCGGCTTCGGCTGGCTCTCGCTCCGGCAAATCCCGATTGATGCCTTTCCCGACGTGACCAATGTGCAGGTGCAGGTGCTCGCTACGGCGGGCGGCATGTCTCCGCCGGAAGTGGAAAAGCTGGTGACCCGTCCGATTGAGATTGAACTCGCCGGCCTGCCGAAGCTCTCGGAAGTGCGTTCGGTTTCCAAAATCGGGTTAAGCCTCATCACCGTTGTTTTCGAGGACGGCGTGGACGATTACTTCGCCCGCCAACTGGTTTTCGAGCGGCTATCGGGTGCGCGGGAAAAACTGCCGGCAGGCGTCGAAGTCCAGCTTGGACCGATCAGCACCGGCTTGGGCGAGATTTACCAATACACGCTCGTCAGCAAAGACAAGAAATACGACGCAACCGAACTGCGCACCATCCAGCAATACATTGTCCGGCCCATCCTGCGCACTGTGCCCGGCGTCACGGACGTAAATTCATTCGGCGGACTGGTGAAGCAATATCAGGTGCTCATCAAACCCGACCGGCTCACGTCCTACGGCATCACGTTGCAGCAGGTCTTTGAATCACTCGAAAAGAACAACGCCAACGCGAGCGGGAATTTCATCGAACACGGCTCGGAACAATACGTCGTGCGCGGGTTGGGACTGGTGAAAAACACGAAGGACATTGAGAACATCATCGTCGCCACGCATGAGCATGCGCCGGTTTACGTGCGCGATGTGGCGGACGTGGTCATCGGCGCGGAACTGCGGCAGGGCGCGCTCACGGCGAACGGTGAAGGCGAAGCCGTGGCGGGAATTGTTCTGGCGCTCAAAGGGGCGAGCGGTCGCGATGTCGTCAATGGCGTGAAGGAAAAGCTGCCGGCGATTCAAAAGGCGTTGCCCAAAGGCGTCGAACTTGTGCCGTATTACGACCGCACCGACCTGGTTAAGAAGGCCATTCATACCGTCACCAAAGCGCTTCAAGAGGGCGCAATTTTTGTCTTCATCATCCTGATTGTGCTGCTCGCTGACATCCGCAGCGCCATCATCGTGACGCTGGTGTTACCGCTGGCCGCATTGTTCGCCTTCATCATGATGAAGTGGTATGGCCTGAGCGCGAATCTCATGTCGCTCGGCGGTCTGGCCATCGGCATCGGCATGATGGTGGACGGCGCGGTCGTGATGGTGGAAAACATCCATCGCCATCTGACCGAAAAGCCGGATGACGCAAAGAAGCATGCGCACGCAGGTAAAACGGAAATCGTGCTTTACGCGGCCAAGGAAGTTGGGCGTCCGATTGTCTTCGGCATTTTCATCATCATCGTGGTGTTCCTGCCGCTGTTCACGTTGCAGGGATTCGAGGGAAAAATGTTCAGCCCGTTGGCGTTCACCATTTCGTTCGCGCTGCTCGGCTCGTTGATTCTCTCGCTGACACTCGTGCCGATGCTCTGCACCGTGTTTTTGAAACAAGTCCCCCACGAGCATGATCCGTTTCACATCCGCTGGTTGAAGCACGCTTATCTCGTGATGCTCAAACCCTGCGTGCGGCATCCGTGGCTTGTGGTCATCACGGCGGTGCTCGCATTGGCTGGTGCGCTGGCGCTCGTGCCCCGTATCGGCACGGAGTTTTTGCCGACGCTGGATGAAGGCGCGGTATCCATCAAACTCGCTCGCCTGCCCAGCATTTCGCTGCCGCAATCCCTTGAACTTGCAGGGCGGGTTGAAAAAATTGTTAAACAATTTCCCGAAGTGATCAACGTGGTTTCCCGGACAGGCCGCGCCGACATCGCCTCCGACCCCGAAGGGGTGGACGCTAGCGACGTTACGGTCACCCTCAAGCCGCGCGAGGAATGGACCACGGCGAAGACCAAGGATGAACTGGTGGACAAGATGCGCGAAGCTGTCGCGCAAGTCCCCGGCGTGGCCGCCAGCTTTACCCAGCCGATTGCCTTGCGAGTGGACGAACTGGTCAGTGGCGTGAAGTCCGCCATCGGCATCAAGATTTTCGGCGATGACCTCGATGTTCTCAAAGCGAAGGCCGAAGCGGTCGCCCGGGTTCTCGGCAACGTGCGCGGCGCGGCGGACATCAACGTCGAAAAAGTCAGCGGCCTGGCTTACCTGCAAATCGAAATTGACCGCGACAAACTCGCGCGCTACGGCATCAACGTCGCCGACGTTCAGCAAGTCGTCGAAACAGCCATCGGCGGCAAGGAAGCCACAAAAGTTTATGAAGGGCAAAAAGTTTTCGGCCTAGCTGTTCGTTTTCCGGAGTCGGCGCGGAGCGATGTTTCACCCATCCGCCAGATTCTCATCTCGTCACCGCAAGGCGCGCTGATTCCTCTCGGCCAACTGGCGCACGTCTATGTGACCGAAGGCCCGGCGCAAATCAGCCGCGAGATGGCGCAACGCCGCATCGTCGTGGAGTGTAATGTGACCGACCGCGACATCGGCAGCTTCGTGGAGGAGGCACAGCAGAAAATTGACGCCGCCGTAAAACTGCCACCGGGCTACTTGCTCACCTGGGGTGGTCAGTTCGAGAACCAGCAGCGCGCGATGACCCGGTTCAGCATCGTTGTGCCCATCACCATCGCCGCGATTTTTCTGCTGCTGTTCGGTTCATTCAACTCGGTGAAGCAGGCGTTGCTCATCATCATGAACATTCCGTTTGCGCTGATTGGCGGCATTCTCGCGCTGATCATCGGAGACTTCAACATGAGTGTCAGCGCCAGTGTCGGCTTCATCGCACTCTTCGGCGTGGCCGTGCTCAATGGCGTGGTGATGGTCAGCTACTTCAACGAACTGCGACGCGAAGGCATTAACGTCGAACTAGCCGTCATCAAGGGGGCAGTTTTACGGCTGCGCCCCGTGCTTATCACCGCCAGCGTCGCCGCCTTGGGACTTGTCCCGATGCTTTTTGCCACCGGGCCAGGGAGCGAAATTCAGAAGCCGCTCGCCGCCGTCGTTATCGGCGGGCTCATCAGTTCCACGTTGCTGACATTGTTCATGCTGCCGACGCTTTACAAAGTCTTCGAGCGTGAGGGAGTGAAGGATTCGACCATTCATCTGCCCGAACCGCCTTCCACACAGGAGCTCTGAGAGATGAAGACACAATTCAAAACTATCGCCATTTGCTCGGCGCTCGTTTTGACCGGCACAGTGCTAACCCCGCAAATCGCGGAGGCGCGTCCGCCGCGAGCACGCGAGTTGTGCGGCGTCGTTCAGGCGTTTGATCCCCAAACGCGCACGGTGACGATTCAATCGGCCAAGCGCAACCTGCCGGCCACGTTCGCCGTGAAGGGCGATACCAAATTCATCAAGGACTGGAAGTTCACCGACTCTGCTTCGCTGAAAAAAGGCATGCGCGCTTGTGTCTATTACCGCTCGCCGTTTTTCGGAAAGCCGTTCGTCACGAAAATCGTCTGGAACAACCAACAACAATCTGGATGACAACCCATGAGCCGATGGAGGTCACCACAGTCTGCCGCCAAGCGTGCGCAACGCGCTGCGAAGGAGGCCGAGCAAAATCGCCGGGAGAAACGCAAAAGCCGCTGGATGATAATTGGACTGGCAGTCGTCTCTCTTTCGCTCATGGTTGGGGATTATTTCTGGTTGAAAGCGCGGGCACAGAAACGCCGCGAGGAACACATGCGAACCCGTCACCGGCCTGCACAAACGAACGATACTGCTCACGTCCCGAGCACGGGCGGCACAAATTTGCCTTCCGCTCACTAAAAGATTGGCGTGGAACTGGCTGGTAAAAGATTGAACATATTTTGTCATTTGGTTATCAATTTCTGAAATGCGCCGCCGTTTGCTGAACATCGCAATGATTGGTCTGATGGCCTTCCTCTGGTTGGCCCAGGCGTCGCATTGCCATGCCGGGAACATTCCCGGATTGGATTTCCTCGGCTGCACCAGCAACAACGCCGAGAATGAGGCCCACTCCTGTTGCGGCGGGACGTGCAAGACCATCGAGTCCCGCCAGACCAAGACCGAGGAGAAGAAACGCCTCGCTGCTCCCCAACCTGAACCGCTGCCTTGGCTTACCAAGTCTTTGATTGCTCTCATCTTGTCCGACGCGGATAAGGATCGCGGAATTTCCTTTGCGGATGTTCCAGCGGAGTATCCCAAGTGCTGGCAATTTCTTTCGCGCACAGCCCTTCCTGTCCGCGCCCCTTCCATTGCTTCCTAATTAGTCCTCGCATTCGCTGAGGACTTTCCCTGTTCGCATCAAGGCGCTTTCGCGCGCCCAGGTTGTGTCCGTTTGTCTTTGAAATCCGTTTTGTTTGTCGGTTTGAGCCGTGTCCGTTTAGAAAATTATGAAGCAATCATACACCGTTAATTGGTGTCGCCAATCCGCCGTGGCTGCACTCGTCTTTAGTTTGAGCCTTGCATTTTCGCGCGCGCAAGAAGCGCCGCCAACCAACTCTGCCGCCAGCACCACCGTCACACTGACGTTGGATGCACTCGTGGCCGAGGCATTGGAGAAAAATCCCGAACTCAAATTCTATGAGGCCGAGATTCTCGCCGCCAAAGCGGGGCGCAAAACTGCGGGAACGTTCGCCAATCCCGAAGTGAGCGGCGGGGTGGGCCAGAAGCGCGTGACCGGCAGCGGGCTTTCCGCCGAAGGTGTCGCGTGGTCGGCTTCCATCGTCCAACCGTTCGAGTGGCCGGGACGCATCGGACTCCGGAAGGCGATTGCGAACCGCGACATTGAACTGGCCGAACTCGGCTATGCCCGATTCAAGCTCGCGCTGGCCGCGCGCGTGCGCACCTTGGGCTACGGACTGTTTGCCGCGCAGGAGAAGGCAGCGGCGGCGGGCGAAGTCGCAGAACGCTTCAAAGCATTACGCGAAGTCCTCGTGCAACGCGATCCGGCTGGGCTGACGCCGTTGCTCGAAACGCGCGTCATCGAGGCGACCGAGTTGAATGCGCAGCGCAAGGCCAGCGAGGCGACCCTCGCCACGCAATCCGCGCTCCTTGAACTGAACCAACTGCGCGGTGTTGCAACCGAGACGCGACTCGCCGTAGGTCAGGCTCAACTGGCTTTTCGCCCGGTGGAGAGCGTGGAGAGCCTCGTCGCCCGTGCCCGCACCAACAGCTACGAGGTGCGCTTGCGTGCGGTCGAACTTGCGCAACAAGGCTTCCGGGTTGATCTCGCGAAGAATGAACGCTTCCCGGCCATCTCGGTCGGGCCGTCCATTTCGGAGGAACGCGCGGGCGACCGTGAGCGCATCATCGGCATCGCCGTTTCCTTTCCGCTGCCGCTTTGGAATCGCAACTCAGGAAACATAGATGCTGCCAAAGCGCGACAGACGCAGGCCGAAACCTCCTTCTACGTCACACAACGCGAGGCCGAACGCCTTGCGACGCAGGCCGCACTGACCTATGAGTCCAAGTTGCGGGACATGGCAAGGTGGCGGGCCGACTCGGTGCAGCATTTCAAGGAAGCCGCTGAACTGGCGGACCGTCACTACCGGCTTGGGGCAGTGCCGATTGCCACGTTCGTCGAATTGCAAAAGCAATATCTCGAAGCCGTCGAGGGTCTGCTCGACACGAAGAAGGAAGCGTTGGAAGCGGCAGCACAACTTGAATTGCTCACCGGCCTGACTCCGCCACTGGCGAGCACCGCGACGGAGGAAAGGAAATGACCTGTCGCTTATTCAATACATTGACGCCTGCATTAGTGGTCACGGCTATGTTGTTCGTTGGCTGTGGTCGCAAAGAAAGCGATGACCACAAGGAAGGTGACGGTCACAACCACGGCGCGGAAAAAACCGAAGGCAAGGAAGAAGGCCACGGCCACGAGGAGGAATCGCCGTCCGGCGCGTCATTCAAACCCGGCAAAGGCGTCATGCTCACCGAGGAGACGCGGAAAATTCTCGGCCTTCAGACCGCCGACGTGACGGAGCAAAAGCTGCCCGCCAAGCTGCGGTTCAACGTGCAGATTTTTGGCGAGGCGCATCGCCACGAACTCCGCGCAGCCGACCACGCCGGTTGCGACGTGCATGGTTCGGGTTTTCTTTCGCCCGCCAAGGCGGCGACTGTCCACGCGGGATTGCCCGTGGAAGTTCAGACGCGCTCGAACGGCATGTTTCATGGCGTGGTGCTCGATGTGCATCCGGAGCTGGCCATCGGTGAATCCGAAGTTGTCATCGGCGTGTCCAACGCGACGACGCAAATCAAGCCCGGTGAGTTCCTCGCCGCCAGCATCACGCTGCCGCGAGAAGAAGCCGTGGCCGTAATTCCACGCTCGGCTTTGCTGCAAACCGCCGAAGGCATGTTCGTTTATGCCGCCAACGGCGACGCCTTCTTCCGCACAGCGGTCAAAGTCGGCAGCGAGGCGGACGGATTGGTCGAGATCACCGACGGCTTGCTGGCCGGTGACGCCGTGGCCACCAAGCCGGTTGAAACCCTTTACCTCATTGAACTCCGCGCCACGAAAGGCGGCGGACACTCCCACTGATTTTTATGCTTTCCAAACTCCTTGAATTTTCCGTCCGCCAGCGCGCGTTCGTGCTGCTTGCCACACTTGTCCTCGTCGGCATCGGTGTTTACTCCGCGCTACGCCTGCCGATTGATGCCGTGCCGGACATCACCAATGTCCAGGTGCAAGTCAACACCGCCGTTCCCGCGCTCGCGCCGGAGGAAATCGAAAAGCTCGTCACGTTCCCGATTGAAAACGAAATGGCGGGCATCCCCGGCCTGACTGAACTCCGCTCGCTCTCCAAGTTCGGCCTCTCGCAAGTCACGCTCGTCTTTGAGGAAGGCACGGACATATTTCGTTCCCGCCAACTCGTCAGCGAGCGATTGCAAACCGTGGTGGAAGAACTGCCGCCCGGTTTGACCCCGAAGCTCGCGCCTATCAGCACCGGACTCGGCGAAATTTATTACTACGTCGTCGAATACGCCCGCGACGCGACCAACAAGCCCGCTACGCGCGAGGCGCAGTTGATGGAGTTGAAACTCATTCACGACTATCAAATCAAACCGCGCTTGCGCTCGACGCCCGGACTGGCGGAAGTCAACGCCAGTGGCGGCTACGAAAGGCAGATCGTCATTCAACCCAATCCCGAAAAGCTTAAGAGCGTCGGAATGTCGTTCGGTGAAATCGCCGACGCCATCGGCGAGAACGTGGAGAACGCAGGCGGCAGCGTGATTCAACTCGGGGGCGAGCAAGTCGCTGTGCGTGCGGCGGGTCGCGTGCAAACGGTCGAGGACATCGAACGCCTTCCGCTCAAATTCGGTTCGCGCGCCACAGCTTTACGTGTTCGAGACGTGGCCGACGTGGGCATCGGCAAGGCCGTTCGCACCGGCACTTCGACTTACAACGGTGAAGAAGCCGTGCTGGGCGCGGCACTCATGTTATCCGGTGAAAACAGCCGATTAGTCGCGAAAGCAGTCGCGGCGAAGCTGGAGGAAATCAAGCCCAAGCTTCCGGCGGGCGTGGAAATCATTCCCGTCTATGACCGCACCGTGCTGGTGGACCGTACCATCCGCACCGTCGAGACGAGTTTGTTTGAGGGCGCAATACTCGTCGTGGTCGTATTGCTCATCATGCTCGGCAACTGGCGCGCGGCGCTCATTGTCGCACTGGCGATTCCGCTTTCGCTCCTGTTCGCCATGACGGGAATGGTGCAAGGAAAAATCTCCGGCAACTTGATGAGTCTCGGTGCGATTGATTTTGGCCTCATCATTGATGGCGCGGTCGTCATGGTGGAAAACATCATCCGCCATCTCGCGGAGAAACAGCATAAACTCAAGCGCCGCCTCACCGCCACCGAACGGGCGCACGAGGTGTTGGTTGCCGCCAAGGAAGTCGCCAGTCCGATGTTCTTCGGCGTCATCATCATCACCGTGGTCTATTTCCCGATCCTCGCGCTGACCGGCATCGAAGGCAAAATGTTCAAGCCGATGGCCATCACCGTCATCTTCGCGCTCGTCGGCGCGCTCGCACTGGCGCTTACGCTCATGCCCGCACTTTGCTCGTATTTGCTAGGCGGCAACATCAAGGAGGAAGACAGCTTGCTCGTGAAGTTTGCGAAAAAAGGCTATTCGCCGCTGCTCAACTTCTCACTGCGATTCCGCTGGCCCGTGACCGGGGCGGCGGTCGTATTGCTCGCACTTGCGGCCATTGTGTTCACTCGGCTGGGCGCGGAGTTTGTTCCGCAGTTGGACGAAGGCTCGTTCGCCACGCACATGATTCGCACGACGAGCATCGGCATTGACGCGAGCGTGGAAATGCAAAAACGCGGCGAGAAGGTGCTCTTGGAAAAGTTCCCCGAAGTGGATTACGTCTTCAGCCGCCTCGGAACGGCGGAAGTCGCCACCGACCCAATGGGCGTGAATGTGGCGGACACTTACATCATGTTCAAACCGTTCGACAAGTGGCGGAAGGTGGACGGCAAAATCATCACCAAGGACGAACTTGCCAATCTGATGACCGAGGAACTCGGCAAGCACGTCCCCGGCGAAGCGCATCTTTTTTCGCAGCCGATTGAAATGCGCTTCAACGAAATCCTTGAAGGCACACGCGCGGACATTGCGGTGAAGGTTTTCGGCGACGACTTCGCCGTGATCGAAAAAATCGCAGGCGAGGCGCGCGAGATTCTGGAAAAAATTCCCGGCGCGGCGGACGTGGAGTTTGACGCGCTCGGTAAATCACCCTTGCTCGAAATCGTTCCCCGGCGGGAAGCCATGAGCAAATACAACCTGCACGCGGCGGAGTTGAATTCCGTGGTTCACACCGCGCTCGCCGGGCAGGAAGTCGGCAAGCTCATCGAAGGCAATCGCCGTTTCGACATCGTGGTGCGCCTGAACGAGCAACTGCGCGAACAGGTGGAGGAACTCAAGCGCCTGCCCGTGCGCGTGGACGACGGTGGGTTGCTCACTGTCGGCCAGATCGCCGACTTCCGCGTGGTGGAACAGGTCGCGGCCATCTCGCGTGAGTTCAGCCAGCGCCGCGCCGCCATCATGATCAATCTGCGCGGACGCGACGTGGAAAGCTTCGTCCTCGAAGCGCAAAAAAAGGTCGCCGAGCAAATCAAAATGCCGGACGGCTACACCATCGAGTTCGGCGGACAGTTCAAGAATTTGCAGGAGGCCCGCGCGCGATTGATGATCGTCGTGCCCGTCGCTCTTGGACTCATCTTCGTGCTCGTGTTCATGGCGCTGGGCAGCCTGCGGCAGACGTTGCTGGTCTATACCGGCATCCCACTCGCTGTCACTGGCGGTGTGTTCGCCCTTTGGCTGCGCGACCTGCCATTCAGCATTTCAGCGGGCGTCGGCTTTATTGCGCTCTCCGGCGTCGCCGTCTTGAACGGCTTGATGCTCATCAGTTACTTCAACTTGCTCCGCGAGCAAGGCCGGGACGTGCCGACCTCCGTGCGCGAAGGCGCGATGACGCGCTTGCGGCCCGTGCTGATGACCGCGCTTGTGGCGTCGCTCGGCTTCGTGCCGATGGCGATTGCCAGCGGCGCGGGCGCGGAAGTTCAGCGCCCGCTCGCCACCGTCGTTATCGGCGGCATCCTTAGCTCGACTTTCCTCACGCTCGTTTTGCTCCCCACGCTTTACGAGTGGATTGAAAGAAAAAAACAAACTGCGGACAACGATTCAGGGGAAACGCCTTCTGGTGAAGGCGGGCCAACCCCGGAATCCACGTCCGCGCCAACCGCATAAAAGAAAACAAACATGAAAACAAACCTCCGCATCCTCACGCTCGCCACGCTTCTGTGCGCGAGTCTCGCGCTCCCGGCCATTGCCCAGGAGAAACACGACCACAAACATCTCGCGACGCCCAAAGGCGGGAAGCTCCTCGAAAAGACCGAGCCGAACGCCGAGTTCGTGGTCGAGACAAACCGCACTGTGACCATCAACTTCTACAACGATGAGATGAAACCCGTCGCCGTCACTTCGCAAAGCGTGACCGTTCAGGCCGACGCCAAGGACGGCAAAGCGAAGATCGAGTTCGAGAAGAAAGGTGATTCGCTCGTCAGCAAAACCAAACTGCCCGAAGGCGACGGCTACAATGTGGTGGTGCAGTTCAAGCAAACTACCGAAGCCAAACCGCAAAACATCCGCTTCAAGCTCGACCTCGGAACTTGCGGCGAATGCAAGCGCGCCGAATACGCCTGCACTTGCGAGCATTGAGCGTTGTCATTCTATGAAGCTGACCGGCCACAAGCGCTTATGTAGCGACTGTTTTGACGCTTGCTGTCGCGGATGCGCTGGCAGCTTGCTACTCGTTGATCTACCCGGACTACCAGATCGAAATCTGCAAGCCACCGACAAAGAAAAGCAACCTGCCGACAGCAAATCCACCGGGTTTGGATAGTATTCCAATCGTGAAGACGACGATCCAATCGCAAGATTAGTTTGAACATCTCTGGTTTGTTGGTTATTCAATACCCGTGAATCGGCTGAAAAGAATCATGTCGCTGATCGTGCTGGCGCTTTGGGCGTCCTGCGTGATTCGTTGCGAGGCCGCAAGGCTGACTCACTCGACCGCACTATCGTGTTGCGGCGACGCTTCCCACGACTGTGATGGCAACTCCGATTCCTCCGACCACTGCGTATGCAGTTGGGTTAAATCCGGCGGATACATTTCCGAAAGCACGGTTGTCCCGCTGCCTCACCTGGTTGACGTTGTGGTGTTCATTCAGCCCGTGGATTGGCAAGCTCCGCTGCCCGAGGCCCGCTCCACCGAATTGATTTTCTCACCGCCGGAACTGCTGGCGGGCTGGCAGTTTACTTGTCGCACTGCCGCGCCGCCGCGCGCTCCTTCGTTCGCTTCATAAACTGTCCCTCGCGGGACATTCTCCGACGGAAGCGGTGTGTTCGCACACCGCGAAGTGTTGATTCCCTGTTTGAGTTGGTTGGTTGCGATTTTTATGAAACGAACGTGTCTTGGCAGTTTGATTTTGATGGTCGTGCTTGGCAGCGCGGCGCGTGGAGCGGAAACCAATGAGGCTTCCACGGTGTTATCGGCAACGAACACCGCGACACTCGACGCCCTCGTAGCCGAAACGCTGGAGCGAAATCCTGAACTCAAATTCTACGAGGCCGAAATCGCCGCCGCGAAGGGCGGGCGCAAGACCGCCGGATTGCTCGCCAATCCTGAATTGAGCGGCGGCGTCGGCAACAAGACCATCCGGGGCGGCGGCGTGAATGCCGAAGGGGTCGCGTGGTCGGTGTCAGTCTTGCAGCCGTTCGAGTGGCCGGGGCGACTCGGACTTCGCAAGGCCATCGCCAATCGTGACATCGAACTCGCCGAGCTTGGTTACGCGCGATTCAAGGTCGCACTGGCCGGGCGGGTGCGGACGCTGGCTTACGGTCTGTTCGCCGCGCAGGAAAAGGCGGCGGCGGCCCGCGAAGTAGCCGAACGTTTCAAGGCGTTGCGCGAAGTGCTGGTGCAACGCGATCCCGCCGGACTGACGCCACTGCTTGAAACACGCGTTATCGAAGCGACGGAACTTACGATGCAACGCAAGGCGAGCGATGCCACGCTCGCCACGCAATCAGCATTGCTCGAAATGAATCAACTGCGCGGTGTCGCACCGGACACGCGACTCGCAGTGAGTCAGACGCACCTGGCCTTTCGTCCGGCGGAGAGCTTGGAAACACTAACGGCCCTCGCGCACACCAATAATTTCGAACTGCGTCTCCGCGCGATTGAACTCGCGCAACAAGGCTTCCGGGTTGACCTCGCTAAGAACGAGCGTTATCCGGCCATCTCGCTTGGGCCGACGATTTCGGAGGAAAACGCGGGCGACCGCGAGCGTATCATCGGCGTGGGCGTTTCACTCCCGCTGCCGCTGTGGAATCGCAACAAGGGAAACATCCAAACTGCGATGGCGCGGCAGATGCAAGCCGAGGTTTCACTGAACGTCACTGCTCGGGAAGTGGAGCGAAAGGTGATCGAGGCGGCGCTGACTTACGAAACCAAGCTGCGCCAGATGGCATCATGGCGACCCGATTCCGTAGAACACTTCCGCGAAGCTGCCGAAATTGCCGACCGCCACTATCGCCTCGGTGCGGTGCAAATCAGCGTCTATGTCGAATTGCAGAAGCAATATCTGGAAGCAGTCGAGAGCTTGCTCGACACGAAAAAGGAAGCCCTTGAAGCGGCGCAAAATCTTGAATTGCTCACCGGCCTGCCGTTACCACTGTCTAGCACCACCACGAAGGAGGAAAAGAAATGAAACAGTGCAATCTCATCCACCCAGGACTCTTGGGAATCGTGCTTGTGAGCGCAATCATGCTGGCGGCATTACCCGCTTCCGCCACTCTGCCCAAACCGATTCAAGTCAAAGGCGTGGTTCTAGCCATAGACCATGACACCCAAGCTCTCGTGTTCAAGCAAGCCAAAGACAAAAAGCCCTTCGTTCTGGATTGGAATAAAGACACCCAATTCATCGTGGACGACAAAGAGATCGCAGCTACCGAACTAAAGGAGCGCATGGTTGTCACGATTTATTACAAGCATGTGTCGTTCAAGAATCCGCTTCTGAAGAAGGTAATCGGGGAACGCACAGCGAAGGAGGGAACGAAATGAAAATCACAATCTTAGTTCTGCCGTTTTGTTTGATTCTGATGGGCTGCGGCAAGTCCACTGTAAAAACGGAATCCGCCGCCAAAGGATTGCCGAGCTTCAAGGAAGGCAAAGGCTTGTCGCTGTCGGAAGAAACGCGGCGATTCATCGGATTGGAAATTGCCGAAGTGAGCGAACGCAAACTTGCAGGCCGGGTCACGACCGAGGTTCAAGTTTATCAAACTGCTTCCAACACGGTTCACGCCAGCGGCCTCATTAGTCGCGAGCAAGCCAAGCTTTTGCAACCCGGCCAATCCGTGTCTCTGGCGACGAAGGACGGCAGAGCTAGCGACGGCAAACTGATTCGCGTGGATGAGCAAGTCCAATCGGCCAGCGGACAGGTGGAACTGATTGTCGAGATTCCGGGAACAGAAAAGGAATATGCCCGCGGAACTTTTCTCACGGCGACATTCAACGCCGCCAAGGAAGAAAACGTCACGGTGATTCCCCGTTCCGCGCTGCTACGGGCGGCGGAAGGAGATTTTGTCTATGCGGTGAACGGCGACCATCTGACCCGCACGGCGGTAAAAGTGGGCGCTGACTCCGGCGACTTTATTGAAATCACAGACGGCCTGTATTCCGGCGACAAAGTTGCGGTCAAGCCCGTGCAAACGCTTTGGCTGACGGAATTGCGATTCGTAAAAGGTGGCGCGGCCTGCGCGGATTAAGGGAGAACCAGAATGATTAACCGGATATTAGAATTTTCCCTTCGCCAGCGCGTGTTCGTCTTGATGGCGACGTTCGGGCTGATTGGCGTCGGCATCTGGTCCATGCTGCGGTTGCCGATTGATGCCGTGCCGGACATCACCAATGTCCAGGTGCAGATCAATACCCAAGTGCCCGCCCTCGCGCCGGAGGAAATTGAAAAGCTTGTCACTTTTCCCATCGAAACCGAAATGGCCGGGATTCAAAACCTCGTCGAGTTGCGTTCCATTTCCAAGTTCGGCCTGTCGCAAGTGACGCTGGTGTTCGAGGACGGCACGGATATTTATCGCGCCCGCCAACTGGTCAACGAGCGGTTGCAAAACACGCTGGACGAATTGCCGCCCGGCGTTCAGCCCAGGCTCGGACCGATTACGACCGGCCTCGGCGAGATTTATCATTACGTCGTGGACTACAAGCCGGGCGCAACGAACAAGCCCGCCACTCGCTACGAGCAGTTGCTTCAACTCAAGTTGATTCAGGATTGGACCATCAAACCACTGCTACGCAGCGTGCCGGGCATTGCGGAAATCAGTCCTTCGGGCGGCTACGAAAAGCAAATCGTCGTCCAGCCCGACCCGCAAAAAATGACGAGCGCTGGAATCGGCTTCGATGAATTGTCGGCAGTCATCAACGAGAACGCGGAGAACGCTGGAGGCGGTGTCATTCAACAGGCCGGGGAACAGATTTCCATTCGGGGCATCAGCCGGGTGCAAACGGCGGATGAAATCGCGAACCTGCCGATTAAATTCGGCTTCGGCAAAGAACCCATCAAGGTGAGAGACGTGGCGGATGTGGGAATCGGCTCGAAGGTCCGCACGGGCGCTTCATTGGAGAACGGTGAAGAAACCGTTTCTGGCATCACTCTCATGCTAGCTGGCGGAAACAGCCGCCTCATTGCCCGGAGCGTTGATGAACGGCTCAAGGAGATTCAGAAGAAACTCCCCGAAGGAGTGGAGATTCGCACGACTTACGACCGCAGCGATCTGGTCAATCGCACAATCTCCACCGTGAAAAAGAACCTCTTTGAAGGCGCGGTTCTAGTCGTCGTCGTTCTCCTGCTGTTGCTCGGAAACGTTCGCGCCGCGATCATCGTTGCCGCCGCGATCCCGCTGGCGATGCTCTTTGCGCTGACCGGCATGGTGAAGGGCGGCGTTTCAGGCAACCTCATGAGTTTGGGCGCAATTGATTTCGGCCTGGTCATTGATGGCGCGGTTGTCATCGTTGAAAACATTGTCCGACAACTCGGCGAGAAGCAGCATCACCTCGGACGGCGCTTGAATCGCGAAGAGCGGCTTCATGTTGTCTTGAGCGCATCGAAGCAAGTCGGCTCGCCGATGTTTTTTGGCGTGGCGATCATCACGATCGTCTATTTCCCCATCCTTGCGCTGACTGGCGTCGAAGGAAAAATGTTTCATCCGATGGCGCTCACCGTGATGTTCGCGCTGGGCGGCGCGCTCGTGCTGACGCTCACACTCATGCCGGTGCTCTGCTCGTTCCTCCTGCGCGGCGATATTAAGGAAGGTGACAATTGGGCAATCCGCGTCGCGAAGAAAATCTACGCACCCGTCCTGCATTGGGCGCGGCGTTTCCGGTGGCTCACGCTGTCGGGCGCGGTCGGATTATTTGCGCTGTCGGTTTTTGTTTTCTCCCGTCTCGGCGCGGAATTTGTGCCCGAACTGGATGAAGGGACTTTTCTGATTCAAATGGTTCGCACCACCAGCATTGGTTTGGATGCGGCCATTGACATGCAGAAGAAAACCGAGGGCGTTTTGCGGGCTGATTTCCCGGAAGTGGCCCGCACGTATTCCCGCATCGGCACGGCGGAAGTGGCGACCGACCCGATGGGCGTGAACGTGGCCGACACCTACGTCTTTTTTACGCCGGAAGAGAAGTGGCGCAAGGTCAACGGACACGCCATCACAAAACCGGAATTGGCCAACCTGATGAGCGAAGTGATAAGCAAGAAAGTTCCAGGGCAAGCGGCGCTGTTCCTGCAACCGATTGAAATGCGCTTCAACGAACTGCTCGAAGGCACGCGCGCCGACATCGCGGTGAAAGTCTTCGGGCCGGATTACGACATCCTTGAAAAGTCCGCCAAGGAAATCCGCGACATCCTCGCCAGCATTCGCGGCGCGGCGGACGTTGACTTCGACGCGCTTGGCAAAGCGCCGGTGCTGCAAATCACGCTGAACCGCACGAACCTGAGCAAATTCAATTTCCGCGCGGAAGAAGTGAACCACGCCATTGCGACAGGTCTTGGTGGCAAGACCGTGGGCACGATTGTCGAAGGCAACCGGCGCTTCAACATCGTCGTGCGAATGCCTGAAGCGTTGCGGTCGAAAATCGAAGGCTTGAAGTATCTGCCGGTGGACAGCAGGGACGGCGGTTTGGTGACTTTGGGACAACTTGCCGATTTCAAAATGGCCGAACAAGTGAACACCATCAATCGCGAGTCAGGCCAGCGACGGCTGGCGATTGTCCTCAATCTGCGCGGTCGCGACGTGGAGAGCTTCGTGAAGGAGGCACAGGAGAAAATTCAGCAAGTGAAATTGCCGGAGGGTTACTACGTCGAATTCGGCGGACAGTTCAAGAATCTCCAACAGGCGCGGGCGCGGCTCATGATTGTTGTCCCGGTCGCTCTGATTTTAATTTTCCTGCTCGTCTTCGCCGCCTTCGGCAGCATCCGGCAAGCGTTGCTCATCTATTCCGGCATTCCACTTGCCGTGACCGGCGGAGTGTTTGCACTCGCGTTGCGCGGCCTGCCATTCAGCATCTCTGCGGGCGTTGGCTTCATTGCTTTGAGCGGCGTCGCTGTCCTCAACGGCCTCGTGATGATCAGTTATTTCAACCAATTGCGCGAGGAAGGCAAAAGCGTGCAAGACTCCGTTCTCGAAGGCTCGCTGACCCGCCTGCGTCCGGTGCTCATGACGGCACTGGTCGCCAGCTTCGGTTTTGTGCCAATGGCGTTGGCCCACGGCGCGGGAGCGGAAGTTCAACGCCCGCTGGCCACCGTCGTCATTGGCGGTATTTTGAGTTCCACTTTTCTGACCCTGGTATTGCTGCCGACGCTTTACGAATGGGTCGAGAACAAGAGAAAATCACCCCCGGACCAAAAGGCGGACGGCTCTTGGAAAACGAAAGTCCGCGCGCGGAATTTTTCGTTGAAACAAACAAGACCGTGACCATCACGTTTTACGACAAAGACCTGAAAGCCATATCGCCCGGCGAGCAGGTTGTAACGGCGATTGCCGAAGCGAAAGGCGGCAAGGTCAAAATCGAGTTTGAAAAGAAAGGTGACGCGCTGGTTTCCAAAACGCCCCTGCCGGAAGGCAACGACTACAACGTCGTGGTGCAACTCCGCTCCAAGGCGGATGCCAAGCCGCAGAATTTTCGTATCAAGTATAACATGACGCCATGCGGCAAGTGCAAACGCGCAGAGTATGCGTGCATTTGCGACGAGTGAGCATTGAGGTGGAATCTCAAGCCGCTTCGAAGGTTCAGCGTGGATTATTCCACGTAGCGCTCCAGCACGACCAGAAGCTCCTGCAAATGCTTGCGGCCTTCCGCCGGGGAGTGGGCGTGCTCGATGCAGTGCTGCATGTGGGAATGAATCAAGGTTTCGGACAGCGACTTGATGGCCTTGCGGGCGGACACCAATTGCATGAGGATTTCCGAGCAGTCGCGATCCTCCTCCAGCATCCGCTCAATGGCGTTCATCTGGCCGACGATGCGGCGCACACGAAGTTTTTGGGCGTCGCGCTCGCTGCGGGAATGACTGTGCTGTTTCATGCAATCGAAGGATAACCGCCCAACCGGTGAAACTCAACCCTTGCTTACATATAGGGGGTGGGGGTATAGTCCACCAGTGGATGCTAAAGTATTTACGACCATCGCCGTGACGGGATTCTCCGTCGCTTTCTTTCATGCCGCCATCCCGACGCATTGGTTGCCCTTCGTGCTGACGGGGCGGGTGCAGAAATGGGGCAAGTCGAAGACGCTGGCCATCACAACGCTGGCCGGGTGCGGGCACGTTCTGTTCACCGCGGCCCTCGGCTTTCTGGTCGCGTGGTGCGGCATCAAATTGAGCGACAAGATTGGCGGCTGGTTTCCGTGGATTGCCGGCGGGGCGTTGATCACTTTCGGTCTTTATTATGTGATTCAACAAATTCGCGGCAAAGGCCACGGACATTCGCATCTGTTCGGCGGACATGCCCACGACCGCGGCGAGGTTGAACACGGCCCGCGCAATGGCCTGCTCGTGAATACCGGCCACGGTTTCATTGAAATCACTGTGTTTGAAACCGGTGTGCCGCCGCAGTTCCGGCTCTTTTTTTATGACAAGGACAAGCAGGCACGCTCCGTGCCAGCGCCCGAACACATAAAAGTTGAAACCGTGCGACCCGACGGAGCACGTCAGACCTTTGCCTTTCGCGCGCAGGGTGAATACCTCGAATCCACGAGTGACATTCCTGAACCGCATGAGTTCAAGGCTATCGTTCAACTGTCACATGGCAGCCACGCGCACAACCACGAGGTGCAATTTGAGGAACACGACCACGCGCATCACGATCATGGTGGGTGCAGCCACGACAGCGCAGCGGTTCAACCGCCGCCGCGCAAATCGGATTGGGCGGCGATACTCAGCCTGCTCGCATTGCTGACTTTTTCGCCCTGCGAAGGATTCTTGCCGGTTTATGTCTCCGGCGTGCGCTACGGCTGGAGCGGATTCTTCTTGCTGACGCTGATTCTGTCGGTTGCGACCGTCGCGGGAATGGTTGTGTTCACCTGGCTCACGCTCGCGGGCATGGAGAAGCTCAAGCTCCAGTTCCTCGAAAAATACGAGCGCGGCATCCTCGGCGGCTTGCTCTGTCTGCTAGGATTGCTGGTGATTCTTTTTGAGCATTGAAGCCCATGAGCGATGACCACAAACATGATCACGGCGCTTGTTGCGCCGGACACACCCACGAAGCAGCAAAGGAAGCTCGCGTTCTAAACCCCGACGTAAAGGCGAGCAGCCAAACGACGCTCCGCGTGGCCGGAATGGATTGTCCCGATGAAATCGCCGCGATTGAACGCGCGCTGAAACCGCTCGCGGGGGTGGGCGAAGTCAAAGTGAACCTCATGGCGGGGACGGCGACGATTGCTCACGAATCATCGGTCACGCCCGAACAACTCATCAAAGCGATTGGCACAGCAGGCTTGAAGGCTTCGCCAATAAGCGATGAACATGGAGAGGAAGATGAGCACGACCATAGCGCCAGCCGCGCCCGTCTCGCGTCCGTGATTATTTCCGGCGTCTTCACCGGCGTTTCACTTCTGCTTCAATGGCAGAATCCATTCGCGCCTTACGGAAAAGTTGCCGCCGCTCTCATCGCCATACTCGCGAGCGGTTGGCTCATTCTGCCGAAAGCGATTCGCGCGCTGCGTCATTTCTCGCTCGATATGAATGTGCTGATGAGCGTCGCGGTAATTGGCGCGGCGGCTATCGGCGAATGGACGGAGGCGGCGGCGGTTGTATTTTTGTTCGCTTTATCTGAATTGCTGGAAGGATTCAGCGTCGGTCGCGCGCGCCGGGCAATTCAATCGCTGCTCGAACTCACGCCGGAAACCGCTTTGGTAAAGCGCGGCGACCAGATTCAGGAAGTGCGGGTTGAGGAAGTCAAAGTGGATGAAACCCTCATCATCAAATCAGGAGCGCGCGTGCCGCTGGACGGCGTGGTGACTTCTGGCGAATCCGCCATCAACCAAGCGCCCATCACCGGCGAATCCATGCCGGTCGAAAAGAAATCCGGCGACACCGTGTTCGCGGGAACAATCAACGGCGAAGGTTCGCTTGAAGTGAAAGCGACCAAAGCTTCGACGGACACCACGTTGGCGAAAATCATCAAGCTCGTCGGCGAGGCGCAGGGCCAGAAAGCGCCGTCGCAACGCTTCGTGGACCGCTTCGCGAAGATTTACACCCCGGCGGTTTTCGTGGTTGCCATTCTGGTTTTGCTATCCGGCCCGTTGCTTTTCAACGGCGCATGGCTGGAGTGGACGTATCGCGCGCTGGTGCTGCTCGTCATCGCCTGTCCGTGTGCGCTGGTGATTTCCACGCCGGTTTCCATCGTCTCCGGCCTGACCGCAATGGCGCGGCGCGGTGTGCTCATCAAAGGCGGAGTGTTCCTTGAAGAAATCGGCAAACTGAAAGCCCTCGCCGTGGACAAGACCGGCACGATCACCGAAGGCAAACCTCGCGTCCAACAGGTGATTCCGTGGAACGGGAAATCGGTGGAAGAAATCCTGCGCATCGCCGCCGCGATTGACACGCACTCGGAACATCCGCTCGCTCAAGCCGTCGTGAAGTATGCGGAGGAAAAGAAAATCCAATTCCCGCGCAGCGAAAATTATCAGTCCAAAACCGGACGCGGAGCGGAAGCGCAAATTGACGGGCATTTGTATTTCGTCGGCAACCACCGCTTCGCGCACGAATCCGCCGTCTGTTCGGATGAACTGGAAAAGAAGCTGGGCGAACTGGAAGCCCAAGCGATGTCCGTCGTCATCGTCGGCCATAAACCGCATGAAGGCTGCACCGGCGAAGTGCTGGGAATTCTCGCGGTCGCCGACACGGTTCGCCCCAATGCCGCTGAAGCCATCAAAGCCCTTCACGCCGCTGGAGTGGAAAAAGTTGTCATGTTGAGCGGTGACAATCAGCGAACTGTGGATGCGATTTCCAAACAGGTTGGCATTGACGAGGCCAAAGGTGATTTGTTGCCCGACCAAAAGATTGAGCGCATCCGCGAACTGCTCGCGCAGCACAAGCACGTCGGCATGATCGGCGACGGCGTAAATGACGCGCCTGCGATGGCCGCAGCGAGAATCGGCATTGCGATGGGCGGCGCGGGCACGGACACCGCGATTGAAACAGCGGACATCGCCTTGATGCAGGATGATTTGAGCAAAGTTGCGGAAACCGTTGCGTTAGGCCGTCGCACCGTCCGCATCATTCAGGCGAACATCGCCTTCGCGCTTGGCGTGAAGGCTGTGTTCCTCGTGCTCGCGTTATCCGGTCACACAAGTCTCTGGCTGGCGATTCTGGCCGATACCGGCGCGACGCTCATCGTCATCGCCAATGCGCTGCGATTGCTCCGGGCTTGAGAAACGGACATCCTCTTGCTTCAACTGATGAACACTGACGATGCAACTGATTCGTCTCAGCCGAAGTTTTGGGACACTCGCTTCGCGGCGGAAAAAATGCCGTGGGATTGCCACGGCGTCCCTGACAAACTGAAGACCTACCTCTCGCGAACAAAACCGGGGCGCGCACTGATCCCTGGTTGCGGGTCGGCCTACGAAGTGGCGGCGTTTCGTACGGCGGGCTGGTCAGTAACGGCGATTGATTTCTCGCCTGTTGCCGTTGAACGCGCCAAAAGTATTCTCGGACCGCTCGGCGAATTGGTTATGTGTGGAGATTTCTTTCAGCATCTGCTGAACGGATCGTCATTCGATGTGGTTTACGAACGCACATTCCTGTGCGCACTTCCGCCGAAGCTGTGGCCAGACTACGCGGCACGGATGCGCCAATTGATTCGACCCGGCGGAAAGCTGGTCGGCTTCTTTCTTTACGGAGAGGAGTCTGAGCCGCCGCCTTATCCGCTGACCACAGCTCAGGCCGATGAATTATTCGGGCGCTACTTCATCCTCACCCAAGACGAACCAGTGAGGGATTCGTTACCAGTCTTTGCCGGAAAGGAACGCTGGCAGGAATGGACGCGTTCGCAGTGATGCCGTGACCAACGCGCGGTTTGCTTCGCTCCACGGGCTGCCCGTCGCCCCGTCCCCCTCTCGACGACACCCGTTCCGCTTCTCAAACCGCGCGCTCGTCACGAGCTTGCATGGTGCAGGGCCGCAGGAGCGGCGGGCTTCCGTCTGCGGCCCGGCGGCGGGACGTTTCGCTTCGGCTGCGATTCGCTAGGCGCTCCTCTCCGCCCTCCGCTTCACTTTCCCCGCCCTCCGACCACAGACCGAAGCACAAAAGTTGATTCACTCGTTTGGCCATCCTTGCCGAACAGGTTCGGCGAAACTAGAATCCTCGGCTAATGGCTGGCCCATCGGACAAGACCGTTAAGAAGCTGTTTGCGCTTTCGCGCAATCGCTGCGCTTACCCGAAATGCGACACAGCGATTGTGCATCCTAGCGGGACAGTTGTTGGCGAAGTCTGCCACATCAAAGCACAGAATACCGGCGGGCCAAGGTTTGACGCGAAACAATCCGACGAGGCAAGACACGCCTTTGATAACCTCATTTTGCTTTGCAGTGTGCATCATCGTGTCGTTGATGACCAATCCGCGACTTATACCGTTGAGTTGCTGGCGGAGATGAAGGAGATGCACGAACGCGACGGTGATATTGAGCTATCGCAAGAGGCAGCACGCATGGCGCACAAATTGTTTGAGCACTCTCAGTTGTCCATCAATGCGGCAAAGGGCGCTCAGGTGATGGTCGCCAGTCCGGGTGGAATTCAAGCGCAGCAGGTCGTGATTAAAACCACCAAACGCCGCGCGCCCAACATCCTCCCAACCCAAGGCGCAATCGGGCACAACCTGGCCAAGCGCAACTACACGCTCCATCTCATTGAGCGTTACAATGATTTTCAGAAGTGGGATTCGTCGAAGCAGGGCAAGGGCAAATACATTGTCATCCACCGCGCCATCAAAACAGAGTTTGGCGCGAAATGGGATCTTGTTCCCGAAATGCAGTTCCCAAGATTGGTGGAGTATCTCCAGCGCCGCATCCTAAACTCCAAACTTGGGCGCATCAAAAACAGTCGCGGCGAAAAGTGCTTCAGCACTTGGGAAGAATGGTTGCAGAAGAATCACGAAGGTGAGTCTGGAACGACGGACTAGAGTTCACTACCCGCCATGCCGCGCTTTAATCTCGAATCCCCCAATCGTCTTTCACAAAAGTGTAGCCTAGCTGATCTGACTGCTTGGGCACTCAATGAAGCAAGCGCCATCTCTGATTCTGCCATTCGAGAGTGCGTCACAACCGTTTGTAAATCGCTGGATGTATTCGTGCGTTGGCCGAACAAGGCCGTTCTGCTTTGGAGCGGGTGCAATCGTGTTGCACCACCCGGCGAACGCCAGCGAATCCATACATTTCCCGAAACGATCAAACGTGCGGCGAAGCTTGTCAAAGCGCCTCTCGACACCCGCTCAAACGGGCCTGCGATTGTCGCGTTCTTGGTCGCGGGAGGAGTCCGGCCAATCCGGTATGGCAGCCACAATTCCTGGAGCGTTCACCACATATACTCCGGTAAATTTCCTTATGTGGGGAAGTCGGCCACCGTTCACGCCACAAAAGGCGGGCTTCATTTTACCCAAAGCGCGGGGTTGGTCGCCGTTCATCCGATTGCAGATGGAATGTGCGATGAATACCCTTTCTTCTCTTGGCTGCTCCGAGCGGAAGCATTCCGGCGTTTTGGATATGACCCGGATGCGGTGTTCGCCGACACCCCAACAGATCGCTTTGGCTTTGCCGCGAACCATCCAACGGAAATCATTTGTTCCGGCGAAGCCGACAGCCTGTTGTAGCAGGCTCAAAGTCCGCTTCAAGCAACGCAATCAAGTATGTAGCAGAATGTGCTGCTCCGAAGGTGACAGTTGGTAAATGGAATGCCTTGCGTGTGGTCTGGTGGTTTCAACGACAGGAATTGCTTTCACCATTTGATCCGGCGGAACACTCCGACCCTCTCCCGAGAAGCAGGGACTCAAACAAGACAATGACCAGCCATTCTTGCGATGAAGAAGGTAGTCGAAGGCAGCACCGAGATGCGCCGCCTTAATGCCTTCAGTCTTGAATTTCACCAAAGCGGGGCGCGTCGCCGCTTGATGGCGGGCGTGGAGGCTTACGCCGAATGTTCTTTCAAAGTAGAGTGCGATGAACTCAACAAGCTCGGACATGGCAAAATAATCATGGTTTCCATTTCTCCCCGGATTCAGCGGACTCTCCGCGAGCAGAAACGCATACGGTCCTTCGTTCGACATCCACGCTCTAATGACCTCCGGTGAGTGTCCGCCAAAGTTTTCACGTTCGGCCTCGTTGCGAAAGCTGCTCCACTGCTCTGGCGTGAGAATGTCCGATACAAATGTGTAAAGTGAGGCCCACGTTGCGTCCAGTTGACGCGGCAATGACCGAATCCCGGCGCGAAAAGCAGATAAATTCTTGGCGCGAGTCGCATGAAACCAATGAGTGAATCCTTGGTCAAACTTCTCAACGGCGCGGCCAGCGACGGCGTTCAACATCGGTCGCCAACGGTCATCCACAATGTCCGTGTTGACCTCAAAGTCTTCCAACGTGAATTCGTCCAGGCACGCTGTGATTCGCTTGCGTTCCAAGTCGAGAATCGTTGTGAGCGAAGTCTCCGCTGCCTCAAATGTTTCGCAGTCAAGGTTCATCCCCTTATGAGTTCCAACCTACCGTGCGCCCTTTGCACGCTGGCGTAATCCTGCTTGTCGCTCCAACAACTCGCGGGTGCGGACAAGTTCGGCGGCGAGCGCGGATTCCTTTGGTAGCGCCGTGAGATATTCGCGGATGAGCATTTTGCTGCCGAGTCCCTCGGTCGCGTAACGGGCGAGGGCATCATCCTTGTCCGTGCAGAGAATCAATCCCACGGGAGGATGCTCGTCGGGCTTCATCCAGTGTTCGCGGGCGAAGTTGCAGTAAAGATTCATCTGGCCCACGTCGGCATGGGCAAGTCCGCCGATTTTCAGGTCAATGATGACGAGGCAGCGCAGACGGCGGTGGAAAAACAGCAGGTCCACACGAAACCATTCGTGACCGATGCGCAGCCGTCGCTGTCTCGCGACGAAAGCGAAGTCGTCGCCGAGTTCGAGCAGGAAGGTTTCAAGATGGCGGATCAGCGCCTCCTCCAAGTCGCTCTCGGAGTATTCGTCTTTAAGGTTCAGGAATTCCAGCACCAGCGGATTGCGAATTTCCTCGTCGGCGGAGACTGCATCAACCGGCTTTTGCTTTTCACCTTTGAGCAGCATCGCCGATTTGTTCTTCGACAGCGCCGACCGCTCGTAGAATTGCGAGTTAATCTGCCGGTCAAGCTGGCGCACCGACCAGCCGCCGGCCAAGGCTTCGCGGACATAGAACTCGCGGGCCAGCGCATTACGAACGCGCAGAAGGCGGACGTAATGCGTCCACGGCAACGGGAATGTCTGAGCGATCCGCCCGAGGTTTTCGAGGATTGATGACCGTGTAGCGGAGTGGTGACGGCTGAATTCGTCAATCGGCGATTGACCAATTGGAATCGGCGCGAGTGTCGGAGCAGATTCTCCAATCGCTGATTGGACAATTCCAGATTTTCCAATCACTGATTGGAAATTCTCCCGCCAAGGAAACGCCTGATGAAACTGCCGCATCGCGGCGACTTGGGCGAAGCCAAAACCACGCCCGAATCGGCGGGTCAAATCATCCGAGATTCTTTTGACTACTTCGTCTCCATATCCCGCCCGCTTCTGCCCACCTTGCTCATGCTCCACAATCCGCCGACCGATTTCCCAATACGTCGCCGTCATCAGCGAGTTCACTACGCGCACCGAAGCACGCCGGGCGGCATCCAGCAATTCGACCACTCCGGCCAGGACTTCATTGTAGTCGGTCCGTTTCGGTCCGGCTGCTTCCCGGCTTTTCGGTTTGTTGGGCGGTTTGCGCATGGGAACTGTGACTAGGGGTTGATTATGTTCGGTCTGCATAGAATTGGCGAGCCAATCGGCTTGTGCTGGGACAACGCGATGAAACCTTTTTCGATTGTGTGGCGGCGTCGGTCGCGTCAAGGTTGTGCGCCCCGGCTGCCCCCGCCTCCACCTTGACTCGCCCGCCGCCGCCGGGGAGTTTTGCCTTTAGGATTTCATCGCGGGAGTCTGTCGTCTCTGGGTGACGGAAGGCGAAAAAATCACTGAAATCAGGGTAACTCCTGCTAGGCTTTCTTCCGGGATTCGTGTTTAATGGGGCGAAATTCACGTTCAATGGTCGAAGTGCAATACACATGACGTGAGAATCACGATTCAAACATCCTGGTATCAAAACGGTCTGCTCCGCGAAGAAATGCCACTCCGAAACGGTCAACGACACGGTGTTGCCCGCGTCTGGCACAAGAACGGACGCCTCGCTTCCGAAGAGCGCTATGTCAACGGCCTCCTGCATGGCGTCTGTCGCCAGTGGAGCGAGTCGGGCCGCTTGCTCGGCAAATACCGGACGATTCAAGGCACGGGCGTTCAGCGCGCGTGGCACGACAACGGCAAGCTCCAGATGGAACTGTCCACCATGCGCGGCGAATTCTGCGGACGCAGCCGGAGTTGGTTGAGCGATGGCACACTCCTGTCCGACGACATCTACCTTCGCGGCAAACTCGTCAGCGCGGACGAATACCGCGCAGCGGCAGCGAAGGACACATCGTTGCCGAAGCTTGGCCGGACGGCAGCGAAGGGCGTGAAACCGGTCTCGGAGAAACACATTCACCGAGTGTTCGTCGTGGCGTTGCTGGCCAAGCCGAATCACTTCGAGGCGCGGGCCTGGATGGATGGCAAACGCACCGATGGGGCCGCGAGATCGCTGGGCCGATTCAAGCGCGAGAGCGAGGCCGCGAAGTTTGTCGCTGCGCTCCACGACGCCGGCGCAACCGAGGTGATTGTGCCTGACGTTTATCGCAACAAGGCCAGCGACCTGTTCGCCGACGGCTTGCTCGTGCGACTGCCTAAAGCGCCCGCGAAGCGGAAGGCCATCCGCCAGGTTTGCGACCAGCTTCAAAAGCGAAAGCTCGGCGCAGTGCAACCGGACGCTGACATCGGCGAGTCGCATTTGTTCCTCTCGATGGCCTGACTTCAGAACACGCCGAGGCAGTCGCGCATTTCGTCGTGAGCGAGCATTCCGCAGGCGGCGCGCCCGGTGAGCAGGCATTCCGTCACGGCATCGCCCACGAGCTTTTCCACCGCATCGCGCATCGGACGCGCGCCAAGCTTCGGGTGGAATCCCTTCCGCACCAAGAACGGCAGCGCAGTTTTGTCGAGTTCGAGCTTGTGGCCGCGCACGGCGAGGAATTCGATCTCACGCGAAAGAAATTTCTCCGCGATCTCCAGTTGGTGTTCATAGCTCAGGCGATGGAACACGAGCTTCTCGTTCACGCGCGCGAAGATTTCCGGGCGCAACGTTTGTTGCGCGCGAGTGAGGACGTGGCGTTCCAGCGTTGCTTCGTTCGAGTGTTGCAGGCTCATCAACTCCGCCGAGCCGATGTTTGAAGTGAGCCACACATAGAAGCCACTGAAGTCGAGCGTCTGACCGGTCGCAACCGTGAGGCGCGCGGCGTCGAGCAGTTGCAGGAGGATGTCGAGCACGCGCGGGTGTGCTTTCTCCGCTTCGTCGAAAAGCAGCGAGCCTTCCGTCGCGCGCTCACGCACCGCGCCGAGGTAGCCGACTTCTCCGAGTCGCGCGCCGAGCAGCAGTCCCAACGCTTCTTGGTTTTGAAACTCCGACATATCGAAGCGGAATAATTTTCCCTCGCCGAAAACGTGATTCGTGGCCACCACCACCGTTTCAGTTTTGCCCACGCCCGTCGGTCCGAGCAGCAGGAAACTGCCGCGTGGGCGTGAGGGTTTCGTGAGTCCGAGTTCACCCCGGCGAACGGCGGAGATGATGCGCGGAATCGTGTGGGACTGACCGCGGATTTCACGCGGCAACAACACGTCGAGTTCCTGGAGTTTGGTTAGCTTGTTTGAGTCTGGTGTTTTGTTCATCGCCTACTCTTACCAAGGACATCCCTGCACCTTGTGTTGCTCCTACACCCGGCGTCTGGCGCTTTCCTTCATGCTGCGTCCCGTGATCAGCGCAGTAGTCGCTGCTCAACGAAGGAAAAACAAAAACACGACTCGTATGAAGCTCATCAAACACATCAAACCCATCGGTCCAAAAATTCGTTCGCGGCTACCCTCGCTCCTCCTGGTCACCGCCATCCTCACCATGAATGCCGTGTCTGCCTTTGCGCAGGGCACTGGCTTCAGTTCCACCGACCTCAAGACCGGCATCAGCAACAGCCTTGCCGTCATCATGATGTTCGGGTTCGTCCTCGGCATCTCCTGCGTCATCTACGGCGGCTTTGCCATCCGGCGCGGTGACGTGGATCAGGGCAAGATGTCCATCATCGGCGGCGCAATCATCGCCGCTGCTCCGGCGGTCATCTTCGCGTTCTACAAAATCTTCGGCCTCGATGCGAACAGCAGCGTCGGCGTCGGTAACTTCTGATCTCGCCATACCAACCGCCACCCACCGCCCTGAGCCACCATGAAAGCTGAACTCCGCCTCACCGACACCAACGCCGCCTCCGACTCCAAAGGCCGGACGTGGGGATTGGAAGGCGGTTTGTTCTGGTGGCTCGTGGGCGGCATCGGCGTGGGCATCACGGTGTTCTTCGTAGCCCTCGTAATCCTGAAGTCATCGTTGCTCACGTCCTTGGGCGTCGCACTCATCCCAGTCGGCCTGTGCCTCGCCTATATCTTCGGTTTGCGTCAGGGAAAACCGCCCGGTTACGACCGGGACATTTTTGAGCGTGTGTTCACCGGCAGCGGCTTTGCGCCGGACAATGCCCGCCTCACGCATCCACTCGGGACGGAACAGCCAATCAAACCCATTCGTATTTGACCTATGTTCGAGCGCGCACCCAACGGCTTTTTCACCCACGACCTGATTGTGTTTAACCATCTTCGGCGCGGCGGCTTCGTGTCGAAGGGCTTCATCTTCGAGTCACCCGACCTGACGAACAGCCCCATCGCCGACCTGAACGACTTCCAGGACCAGCTCTGTCTCTTGCTGGCGTCTCTCCACGAAAACCAGCGGCTACAAGTGCAATACTTCTGCGATTCCGACTACAAGGGGGAGTTGCTGCGTTACCAGCAGGAGACAGAGCGCTTTTCCAACGTCTGGACCAAGCGCGCCCGCAACGAACGCTTTACCCGATACTGGCAGGCGATGTCGGAGCGCAAACTCCGCCGGCAGCGCGTCATCTTCTACATTTCGCGCGCACTGGAAAACGTGCCGACGAAATTCCAGACCGCCGCCGCCCGCCGTGACTACTACAACACACTGCTCGACCAGCTTCAGACCGAGTTCGCGCACGTTCATCGGCTGCTGCTGGAAATCTTCGGTTCAGGCGGCGCACGGGTCTTGCCGATGACGGATGCCGACCATTTCCGGCACTACAAACGGTTTCTCAATCCGTCGCTCAACGATCGGTTCGACTACGACCCGGCGGACGGCTTCGCGCCCGAGCTTTCGATTCAGGAGAATTGCTGGCACAGCGAAGGCAGCGGTCAGTCCGATTTCGGATTCTTCCTTGATGGTCACTACCACTCGCTGATTGTGCTCACCCGCTGGCCGCGCACGACCTATCCGGGAATCATCCAACGCCTGACCAATCTCCGACTGCTCGACTACACCATCACGGTGAACGTTGATCCGCTGCCCATCACCCAGGAAATCAACAAGGAGGAAAAGGAGCACGACCGCGTCGCCGGCGATTACGCCAGCGAAAAGAAAATCTCCCTGCTCACGGTGATGGAGAAGAAGCAGAAGAAAATCCACGCGTTGATGCAAGGGCAGACGATTCCGTTCCATGCCATGTTCGCCATCCGCGTTTGGGACAAGACCCGCGACGGCCTCAACGCCAAGGCAGGGGCGATCAAGAACGCCATCAACTCGATGAACGCGGCGCAATACTTCGAGAGCAACCTGCCCAGCACCTCGAAGAATCTGTTTTTCCAGACATGGCCCGGCTGGACATGGGGACGCTACGAACACCGGAAGCTCTACTCGGAGCACCGCTTCCTGGCCGACATGTTGCCTGTCACAAGCACGTTCACCGGTCACCTGGCCACCGCCGAGGCGATTTATGACGGGCCGGCCAGCAATCTTGTCGGCATCCAGACCTTCTCCGGCGGCAAAGACTCCGCCTCGCCGCAACACGCCGTGTTGCTCGGTATGTCGGGCGCCGGGAAATCCGTCACCGTTTGCGACTTGCTTACGCAGACGGAGGGTTATTTCGGTTACACCGTCATCATTGAGGAGGGGCTCAGCTACGGCATCTACACCGCGACGGTCGAAGAAGGCGCGCGGCCCATCATCATCCACCCGGACGGCGACCTGACCATCAATTACCTCGACACGAAGGGACTGCCGCTGACGCCAGACCATCTTTCCGCCGCCACCGCCCTTGTGGCGCGGATGATTGGCACGAGCGCGCAGGAGGATAAACAGATGCTCCGGCAGGCGCAGATCGCCAAATATCTGAATCTGCTCTACGAGGATTCCTTTCAGGATTGGCAGAAGAAGCGGCATGACCAGTTGCTCGTCATCGCCCGGCACGCGCTCGCGTTGCAGAAATTTCGCGGCGAACGGATGCCGCCCGGCGCAACCAGTCTCGAAACCTTTGCGGATTTCCGAGACTGGAGAGCGGCCAACCCTGCCGAAGCTGAATCTTACCTCGCTCAATTCGATGAGGCCGAGGCGTTGAAGTTCATGAAAGAGCCAAAGACCAGCAAGGAGGTCCGCAATCTCGCTTTCGCTTTCTTCACGCCGGACGAGTTCCCGACACACCGGATGCTCCAGGAGTTGATGATGCTCGACCCAATGGGCGCGGAGCGCGACCAGATCATGGAGATCGCCACACTCATCCTGCCGTGGTGTCGCGACGGCAACTACGGCTGCCTGTTCGACGGCACAAGCAACCTGTCGCTCACGGGTAAAATCGCGCACTTCGAGCTGGGCTACATCCCGGAGTCGGCAAAGGAATTGAAAGCCGCAGCCGGTTTCCTCATCACCAACCACGCGCGCAAGCACATCATGACGCTGCCTCGCGCAATTCGGAAACGGAACATCTACGAGGAAGTCGCCCGCTTCCTCGACATTCCCGGCGGCCAGGAAATCGTGCAGGAGAGCTACGCGCAGCTTCGCAAATTCAACTGCTGGAACATTTCCATCGTGCAGCAGTATGCGCGCTTCAAGCAGTCACGCATCCGCTCCGCCGTGTTCGGCAACTCACGCCAGTTCTTCATCATGCGACAGAACGACCGCGCCGACCTCGACGACATGGGCAAGGACATCGCGTTGCCCGAGGTGACGCAGCACGCGATCATGAATTACCCGCTGCCCGACCATCAGCCCGGCGAGAAGTATTCGCCGTTCACGTATCTCCATACTGACTCGACGCGCAACATCTGCGGCACGGTCCACAACGTCGCCTCACCCGAGCTGCTCTATTGCAGTTCCTCCAGCGGCGAGCACTTCGACCGCCGTGCCCGCGAACTCCGCCAGAGTCCAAGCGTGGTCGAAGGAATCATCCATCACGCGAATTCACGCAAAGACAGCGATCCCAAAACTCATTAACGCTTATGAAAACCAAACTCATCAACAACGCCCACAAACTGCTCGTGCTCACCGTCGTCGCCGGTCTGTTTGCCGGTTGCGCCGCCACACGTCCCATCAGCGACGTGGCCCTCGGCGCGGGCGGCGCTTACCTGGGCCACGAAATCTCCGATGGCGACCCGCTCATCACCGCCGCTGGCGCGGCAGGCGGCGTGATCGTCAGCGAGACGCTCCATTACGCTGCGAAGAAACAAGCCGAGAAGGCTTACGCCACTGGTTACGACAAGGGTAAAAGCGACGCTGTGAAGCAACAGTATTGGCTCTACGTCTCCATGCAGCGCCAGCGCAACCAGGTCAGCAACGTCCGCCTTTACCCCGTGCAATTGCCAGAACAGAGGATTGACGGGGTAACGTTCCAACCATCCACAAAACTCCTCCGCATCGAGGAATAGCAGGCCACACCTGCGAACATAGAAAGAAAGGAAGCACACCATGAAAAGACTCATCGCCCTCACGCTCGTGACCCTCGGCATCACCATGTCTGCACGCGCGCAATGGGTCGTCTATGACCCGGTCAACACGATCCAATCAATCATCAACACGGCGCAGCAAGTCGCGCAGTTCGTCACGGTGATTCAGAACCAGGTGCAGCAAATTCAATCGCTCACCGACCAACTCAACGAGTTCAAACACTACGAAAGCCTGTTTGGCGACCCCAAGGCAGTCGTTTTGGCGACGGTTCAGCCGCTCGTTACCGATCTGCGCAAGACTGAACTCGGCCAGACCCTGACCGCGCTTGAAGATGCGGTGGACGCAGGTCAGGCCATGCTCTACGACGCCAACGGTCTGTTCAACAGCATCGGCACGACGTTCAACACGCCGAACGGATCAACGGTGACACGCCGCGAAGCACCGTATCTGCCGGTCGCCGCCGTACAGAAAACCACGGACAATTTCCTGTCCGTCACCACCGACGCGACGGCCCGGCGCATTGCACTTAAAGAAGAAATCGCCCGGACCACCACGGCGCTCAAGAACGCCACCACCGACGCCGAGGTGCAGAAGTTAACCGGCGTGCTCATCGGGTTGTCGTCCGCGCTCAACAACACGGACTACGAGATCAACCAAGCCACTGCGTCGGCGCTGGTGCAGGACGTGGCGAACCGCAACGAAGCGCAACGCCAGATCGAGGCGAAGAAGGAACAGCAACACGCCGAGTTCACCGAGGCGGTGCAGAAATACGGCCAGACCTTCCGCCTGGTGAACACGCCCACCGCGTTCCCGACTCCGTAACCGCAACCTCAAATCGTCCCGACGTATGCCAACCTTCGAACAACTCTTCCCGACGTTCGTGCAGAAGTGCGCCGAACTGCACGAATTGCTCCGCATCGTGGCGTTCATGTTGTTCATCGTCGGGACGATCCTCTTGGTCGTCCACGGCTTTAACGGCAAGACGCTCATGCTGCACATGGTGCGGCTGTTCGTGCTGACCGCGTTGCTGGTGATGCTCCCGCAATGGGGCAATCAGGCACAGCAACTCCTGCAAACTTCCATTCTCGACGGCCTTGGCGCTGACCCGTCACAGGTTCACGAGCAATACAACCACCTGCTTGAAGTGCGCCGCGACACGGGCGGTGACCGCTCGTGGTGGGACATCCTGGGCGACCTCAACGCCTTCACCGTTGAGATCCTCATCACCGGAATTCTCTGGCTCGTCGGGCAGTTCGCATCGCTGCTCCTCTTTTGGGCCTACATCATTCAGAAGTTTATACTGTTCACCGCCTACGCGCTTTCGCCGTTGCTCATCGGCTTCATGGCGATCCGTCCGCTCCGCTCCGTTGGCAGCCGTTACCTGATGCACATTGTCGGCGTGTTGCTGTGGCCGCTCGGCTGGGCCGTCGCGGCGCTCATCACCCAGGGCATTCTCGATTTCATGACCGACCCGTCGTCGCGTTTCATTGACCCAACCGCTTCGTTTTACTCACTGCAAGCGACTGTCGGTGTCGCCGTCGTCGCGTTCTGGATTGTGTTCAGCACCATTTCTGCGCCCCTCGTCATCCAGAAGGTCCTCAGCTACGGCACGCTCGCGGGAGGTCAGCTCATTTCCGGCGCGTTTGGAAGTTTCTTCCAGACAGCGGCCACCACCGCTGGCGCGGCAGCCGTCGCATCCACCACCGGTTTGCCGATGGTGACTGCCGGTGCGGCCGGTATGGCCGCCGTTCTGAGCACGCTCTCTACCGCCGCTGGCCACGGTAGCGCCGGGGCAATCATCATCGCTGGCTCTGGCTTGCCGCCGCGCTCCGCTCGCGGTCGTCCTGGCGACGACATTACAGGAGACAAGTCGGTTCGCGAACTCATCGCCAAAGGCAAAGGCAACTACTACTAACATTATGGAAACCACCGAACTCCACCCTCGTGAAACGCCCACCGGCAACGGCGCACCCGCACGCGTTGCCCGGAAGAAATTTGACCCGACGCAATTGTTCGCCCAACGCGACCGCCTGCCGTGGTTCTGGTTCTTCGTGGCCGTCGCCGTGTCGGTGCTGGCAGCGTTGGACCGCTACCACATCATTGAGCAGTTCAAGCAACGCGAACGCGTCGTCATCATTGACCCGGCGCAAACCTACTATATCAGCCCGCTGCTTCAGTTCGCGGAAGCAAAGGACTTGCACGCGCAGCAGGCTGAACTTGCCGCCGTCACGTTACTCGAACGCAATCCGAAGGACTTCGATCACCCTGACTTGCTGCGGCAATTGTTCCTCAAATCCGCGCTGCAAAAGGCCCAAGACCATCGAACCCGCGAGTCGGTCGAGTTTCGTTCGAAGCAGCTTCACCAAAAACCGGAGATTGCGAAGATTGACATCCTTGCCACGCGCGAAGACGAAGTCCTCGCCACCGTGTCCGGCCAGGTCATTCGCACCGGCATCTTCCAAGAGAAGGCGTTTACCGAGGCGTTCAACTTCAAGCTGAGTCTCCGTCTGCTCCGCAACCCCAACATGGCTGCCAACGGTCGTTTCCCCACCGCTGTCGGCGACTTCAAATATGAAATCACCAATTAACATTCTTCTACTGTCGGCCACGCTCGCACTGGCCGAACCACCCGAAGCCATCCAGCGCATCACGCTCGACGAGCGGGTCGTCGTCACCGTGCCAGTCGCGACCAATCGCGTCACCACCATCAGTCTGCCCGGTCCGATTGCGGCGATAGATGCCGTGGGCGTGACCGCCGATGGAAAGACACCAGGTCAGTTCCAACTCGCACACACCAAAGGCTCATCGTTCCTTTCCGTCCGTGCCCTCGCGCGGAAGGCGGCGACGAATTTGAACATCAGATGGAACAAGCGAACCTTCGTCTTCGAGTTGGTCGAGAGCGATACACCCGTGCTGGCACTCAACCTCGAAGACCGCACGGTGACGGCGCAGAGCGCTCAACCTGCGCCGCAGGTTACGCCGACGCGGTTGCTGGCGCTGCTGGACAAGGCGAAGGCATTTCCGTTGCTGAAGAAGCAACAACCCGATGCCGTGGCCGGAGCTGAGGCCAGGGCGTTCGGTTACCAGCCGCAGATCACCGACTTCAACGACTACGAAATCCGCATCGAGGAAGTGTTCCGTTTTAATCCCGAGGACACACTGGTTTTTCACGTCACGCTGCGAAACAAATCGGATCGGGAGATTCGCTATCTGCCCGAGAGTTTTTGCGTGCGCGCCGGCAACCGGCTCTATTTCCAGTCCATCAGTGACGCACCCGGAGTGTTGCCCGCTTGCGCGGCGAGCATGGTCTATTTCGCCGTCAGCGGTACGCCCGACGGCGGGCGAAATGAACTCTCGCTCAAGAATGACTTCACTGTGCTGGTGACGCGCACTTCGCCGCCACCGCCGGAGGACACATCCACCAACGCACCCCAGCAGGTCGTGCAGCCTTTCCGTTCACCTAAAGCCCAAGGACAGCCATGAAACCGCGCGATTTTCTCAACTTTTTCAAAACCCGCAGCGGTAAGCTGGTTCTGTTCGTCGTGATCTTTGGCGGCGGCTTGCTCCTGTTCAGTGTGTTTCGCGGCCGGTCAGGCTCGGGAGACATGGATGTTCGCGTGTCGAACCTGACAACGAACGCCACCGACCGCCCCCAGGTGGTGCAGAGCATCGAGCGGCCAATGCAACCGTTCCGTCCGCCAACACCAAAGCCAGAGCCGCAACTATTGCCCGCGAAGACGAACGAGCCGCCAAGAGTTGTTAGTGAGAAGCCGAAGCAAGAAGCACCCGCGCCAACACTCGCACCAATCAGCTTGTTTGGTGACGCAACGGCAGGCGTACCTGAACCAAAAGGTCTCGGCGAAATCTACGCACCCTATGGCCGTTTGATTGCGTGTGAAACCGTCATCACGGTGGATTCATCTTCGATTCAGACGCCCATCGTCGGGCTCGTCACCGAAAACATCTATCACGCGGGCAAACTCGTGATTCCCGCCGGCACGGAGGTTCACGGCACGGCGCAGACCGACCGCCATCGCGAGCGCATTGCCAGTGGCAACAACTGGACATTCGTCTGGCAGGGTGGCGAAGAACTGCGACTCAAAGGCGTCGCGCTTGACCGCGAATTCTCCGGTGACCAGGAAGGCTGGGGCATCACCGACGGCAGCGCGGGCCTGTGCGGTCGCCTCATCAAATCCGACAACCTGGCAGAGATCAAATTGTTCGCCGCGACGTTTCTTTCCGGCGCAGCGAGTTCGCTGACGGAAAAGGAACAGACAATCTTCGGCTCGGTGGATAGTCGCTCCCTGAACAACGCTCCATTCAAGGGCGCGGAGAAGGTTCTCTCCGTTTATGCCCAGCGCATCTACGACGCGATTCAACGCGATGGCTTCTACGTTCGCGTGCCGAGCGGCAAGCAGTTCTACATCTACGTCCTCCAGACGATTGACCGCAGCGATGCCGTCATCGGCGGCACGCTGAAACCGTTCGCCGAAGAGGGCGACACCAACGCGCCCGCGCTTCTTTCACCAGCCGCATTCGGTGTGGCAGCCACACCCACGCCGAACGCGGTTCAACCAAACTCAACCCCATTGTTTCAGCCATGAAATACCTTGCCTTGATTCCGCTTGTGTTTGTTGCCTCGTGCGCTTCGCGCCCGCAGGTTGTCCTCCGCCCCACGCCGCCGCCAGCAGTCGAGCCGGTCGAGACTGTCCGCTATGGCGAAGTTGTGCGCGCTTATCATGTCGGGCGCTACGTTGACCCGAACCACCCGGAGGCGATGCACGAGCAACATCCTGTGTATCGCATCGAAGTGTCCGCCCGCTGGAATCTCCATCCCGGCCCGCTCAACACGGCCAACTTGCTTAATCCGCCGCCGGACGCCGCGTTCGCGCCACCACCGACCAACGATGTCCTGGTCGCCGAGATGAACCGCCAGCGCGAAACGACTGCGCGCGTGATGGTTGAAGCTGCGAAGCTCGCGCACTCCTACGGAGAATTGCAGGCCGTGCTGGGTGAGATGAAGAACGTGGCACGCAACAACGCGCTTCTGAATGTCCGTCTCGCGACCAACGAGCAGCGCGTCGTCGAGTTCGGCAGGGAACTTCAGAAGCTTTCAACCCCGCCGCTGCCCGCGACCAACGACGTGCCCGCGTTCACCCCGGAGACACCCGAGATTCCAAAACCATGAAGACACTTTGCTGGCGCGAGGTGGTCACAT
This sequence comes from Limisphaerales bacterium, assembly GCA_044225555.1. Taxonomy (GTDB): domain Bacteria; phylum Verrucomicrobiota; class Verrucomicrobiia; order Limisphaerales; family JADLHS01; genus JADLHS01. The sequence continues at coordinate 161,670 of JBGAIM010000015.1, forward strand.
CGCCTCATGCCAGTGAACACGGCAGATGCCGCGCAAACCAAAACCAAAACACGAATCGTTATGACCAAACCGAAACCCTCAGCGCCACCGAGCGCCAGCGGCAATGCCGCCCCGTCAGACACGCCCACTTTTCGGAGCAATCCGGAGGTGGATGCCAAGATTGATGCCTACATCAAAGAGAACCCCAAGTATTGGGCCTACGTTCAAGCGATGCCCCGCGAGCGGCTCGAACGCAGCGTCGTCCTCAACGAAGTGCGCGAGATTGACCGCCAGCAGCGCATTCGTGAAGGCGTCCTGAAACAGATCAACCGCAACCCGGAGTTGAAGCGAGCCTATGACTTGTTGGTGAAAGACCTGCCCGAGGACCAGAAGGAAACGGTCATGGCGCAAATTGGCCGCACCGCCAGGCGCGCGGTCGCCCGTGTTCAGGGCCAGCAGCAACAAAAGCAGGAAGGCGTCGGTGTTTGAAGCCTGCCTTTTAGATACCCTTGGATCGCACACGGAAGCTTGCCGCGATAGCAGGCTTCCGTGTTTTTCTACTAACTCTCGCGCATGAATGCTTGTTCAGGAACATACTTCCGCCAAGGCCACCGCGTAAAAACCAAGATTAAAGTTTTTGCCGGATTATCGCGCGCACCCGGTCGTAATCAGGGCGGTCTGCGGTTGTGACCGGCATCGGATTGCTTTGGGGAATCTTCGGCACCGTCCAGTGCCAGTGCTCTGCATGGCCGTCGGCAAACGACAAATTGGCGCCTTGACCATGCCGGTTCGAGGGCATGTCCCACCATTGATTGGTGTTGCCATAACTTGCCGTCGGCATTCCAAAATGCGTGTCCAACATCGTATCTTCGTTCTCGTCAATGAAGACCAAACATTGGGAAGGGTTTGGCCCATTGATCTCGGAAACTCTCTTGAAATTCGGAATATGCGTCGCCAGCCAGTCGGTGGGATCGCCATTGACCGACTGGCTCAAGTTGTAACTTCGGTTGCGCAATTGTGAAAGCCGGGTGCCGCTCAAACTGACCACGGTCGAAGCATCGGCGGGGCAACGATACAAGTCCGTCGAACGATTATAGCGAAAGAGCAAGCCGGATTCGATGACCGTCGTGTTCGTCTCCAGAATGCCGGTGCCTTGGCACCAGGAAGTCCCCGGTTCGTTGCCAGCGATGTTGTTGTTAGGCACCATCAGATCGTTGAAATCGCCTGCATAAAGATGCCAAGCGATGGAAAGTTGCCGGAGGTTGTTCAAGCAGGCGATAGACTGAGTCTGACTTTTCGACTTGGACAGTGCGGGCAGGAGCATCGCCGCCAAGATTGCAATGATGGCGATCACCACCAGCAATTCTATCATGGTGAACCCGCTTTTTCTCCTGCTGTTCATGGTTCCCTGATTGTCTGATTAAAAAAAACGTGCTCGAACTACTGCAACCTGCCCACAGCCCTCGCGCTAAAGTCTCTGAAACCTCAACAACACTAGCCCAGTTTTCCCGACCATTCAATCATGCGAAATCCAATCAAAAACTGGATCATCAAAAAAAAGTCTGCGCCGTTGATACACATTTAAGTAGAATCTCGCACTAGCAGGTGATACGAAAAACTCTGAAGGAACTAAAATAAGGACCAAAGCGGAGATTCAATCCATTTCAAGTCATTTGCCGTCCTAGAGGAGCGAGGTTTTGCCTTATGAAAACCCATATTGTCTATTCGTTAAAGCTCACGACATTCATCACGCTGGCGGGTTCGTTTTTCAGCTTTCCCGCGCTCGCCGCGCCTAACGTCTATACCAACGCCTCCTCCGGCAAATGGGAAGTTCCGACAAATTGGTCGCTCGGGGCGCCGAGTGCCACCGATTCCAGTTACATCACCAATTCCTCCCTGACCACACCGATATCAGTCACCATAGATGCCACCACTTCGTCGAGTTTCCCAAACACCATGACCGTGGCTGATCTCACCATCAGTTCGCCGGCTAATTCCTACACGAACACGCTGGTCCTGAACGGCGCTGGAACCAGCACACCTTTGAATGTGATTTCAAACCTCATAGTGCGCCCGGGCGGCGCGCTGACCATCCTCAACTCCGCGCTCAAGGTGGACAATGGAACAACACCCACTACTACAGATTTGGGCAGCCGAGTGGAGTTTGATGGCAGCCAAGTGCTGGCGATCAACTCAACAATCGACACGTCGCATTCGATGTATACCACGGTCGGGGGCTCCATTCTTGGTGGCGGAGGAACGGGCAATTTGAGCATGTCCAATTCCATTTTTACGCCACACAACTTTTATGTCGGTAATCTTTTCAACGGCACGGCCACTTTTGTGAACTGTTCCAACGTATTCGGCTACGGGCTCACGATGGGCGGGGCTGCGCCTGCCGTTGGAACCATGTCCATCAATGGCGGGACCTGGATCGCCACCAATACTTATTCTGGCCCGGATAGCCCCGTGATCAACCTGGGTGTAAACGGAACGGGCAACCTGACCATCACCAATGCCGACGTCCAACTCGGCGCCACCGCCATCGGCGTCTCTGGAACGGGTTCTTTAATCGTGCGGTCCAACGCGGTAATAACCCTCGGGAAAACCTTCCTGGCTCTCGACGACCCGGATTCAAGCGGGACTTTTTCCATTGATGGAGCACAAGTCTCAATGCCTGAACTCCGCGTTGTGCAAGGAGCGGGCATGGTCAACGTGGCCAACGGCAGGCTTACTGTACCGGTTGTTTCAATTGGTGAAAGCAATACCGCAGCCGGTTCGCTCAACGTCACCGGCGGCACCACTTTGATTTCAACGTCCCTAACGGTCCGCAGTAATTCGCAGGGGGGGTTCGGCGTCTCCGCTTTCGGTGGCGCTCTCTACATCACCAACGCCACGCACACCGCCACCACCATCTTGAACGGCGGTTCGCTGTTCCTGTTTGCAGGTGTCTTCGACACCGACAATCTAATCCTCGCCAACGGCGGCAGCGTCACCGCCCTCAAAGATTTTTTCGTTGGCACGAAGGCGGGAGCAACCAACACCCTCGATATTTCAAATGGCAGCATGCTCTACTTCACCAACGCCACCCTCGGCCTCGGCAACAACGGCACAACCACCGGCGCAGGCACTGGCATCGCCGACATCGCCGATGCCACGATTGAGGTCACCACACTCAAGCTAGGCAGCACCGCCGGAGGCCTCGGTCTCCTGACGTTGCATAGTAACTCCGTGCTCAACGTCGAGTCCAATCTGACCGTGGTCAGCGGTTCGCTTGTGGCCACAAGTTCGATCACCCTGATGGGGGGCTCCTGCACCGCCTCGAACGGACTGACACAGATCGGTTCATCCGGCAACGGCGTGCTTACCATTTTCAGCGGAAATCACACCTTTCGACAAATCACGCTCGGCTCGACCAACGGTCTGGGGACGGGAGGTTTTCATTTCCTTGGGGGTCATCTCAAGCTGCTGGGAGTCGGCACCGGTCCGGGACAAGGACTCGATTCCAATTGGATTCTCTGGGAAGGCGGCGATCTGGATGGCAGCGGCACCAGCCTCACCATCGGCAATGGCAATGACTCGCACGTATCAATTCCGGAATATGCCTACAATGTCCGGGGTCAGTTGAACTCGATGTATGTCGGTTACAGCGCCGGCCATACTGGAACCTTTACGCAGGCGGCCAACAGCAGCGTCGTGGTGATCACTGACCAGATGATAATGGGAAATGGGGATTGCGTGGTTGGCGCGCGGGGCAATGTCAATTTGATCGGCGGCACGCTCTATGTGACCAATGCAACGCATACGGCCACTCTGGACGTGCGGAACGGCACGTTCATCCTCGGCGCGGGCGCAAAGCTGGTGGTGGATAATCTGATTGTCAATAGCGCCTGCGGCCATTTTATCAAGCAACCCGGCGGCATCCTCATCACGAACCATGCACCTCAACTCCCTCCCGATTTGGACTCTGACAACGATGGCCAGGGCAATGCCGCCGAAGCCCTCGCCGGAACCGATCCGGTGAATCCCCTGTCCAATTTTCAAACGAAGGGCGTGGTGAAAACCAACGGCAACAGCATCCGCGTGGAGTGGACGACCGTAGGCGGCCACAGCTATGTCGTACAGACCAATGGCAATTTTGGCAGTAACTCCTTTCACGATTTGAGCCTGCCGATTATCGTCCCCGGCACGGCAGAGGGCACCACGAACTATGTCCACATCAACGGCGCCACGAACCGCGCAACATTCTATCGCGTAAGATTGGGGCCGTGAATATTCGCGGAACACTATTGGAAAACGCGATCTGACCGCTTTATGAATGAAAAGCATCCCCGCGAAGAGGCGATCTTCGAGGGTGCGCTGCAACTGCCGCCGGAGCACCGGGAGACCTATCTCCAGGCCGCGTGTGGCGACGACGTCACGCTGAGGGAGCGGATTCGCGACCTGATTCGCTTCCACGAAGCGAGTGACGGACCGCTCGAAACACCCGCCGTTGCTTCACTACCGAATGCGCCCATCGTCCCCAGCTTGCCAGCGGGTGAAAAACCCGGCGATAAAATCGGAAATTACAAAATCCTCCAGCTCATTGGCGAGGGCGGCTGCGGCTCCGTTTTCATGGCCGAGCAGGAGCACCCCGTCTGCCGCCGTGTCGCGCTCAAGGTCATCAAGTTGGGCATGGATACCAAGAACGTCATCGCCCGCTTCGAGGTCGAGCGGCAGGCGCTGGCACTCATGGATCACCCGAACATTGCGAAAGTCTTTGACGCGGGCGCGACGGAAACCGGGCGGCCCTATTTTGTGATGGAACTGGTGCGAGGCATCAAGATCACCGCATATTGCGACCAGAACAATTTGTCCACCAATGAACGTCTCAAGCTCTTCAAGCAGGTGTGCCAAGCTATTCAACACGCTCACCAAAAGGGTATCATCCACCGGGACATCAAGCCGTCGAACATCCTCGTTACGCAGCACGACGGCGTGCCGGTGCCGAAGGTGATCGATTTCGGCATCGCCAAGGCGACGGGCCAGCGGTTGACGGACCAGACGGTGTTCACGGACTTCGATCAATTTATCGGAACGCCCGCCTATATGAGCCCGGAACAGGCAGAGGTGAGCGGGATGGACATGGACACGCGCAGCGACATTTATTCGCTGGGAGTGCTGCTCTACGAACTGCTGACCGGCCGGACGCCATTTGATGCCAAGGAACTCATGAAGGTCGGGCTTGACGCGATGCGCCGGGCCATCCGCGAAATGGAACCACCGAAGCCCTCGACCCGCCTGAGCACGATGTTGGATTCCGACCTGACCACCATAGCGCGCCAGCGCCAGGCGGCTACGCAAAAACTCATTCACCTCATCCGGGGCGATTTGGATTGGATCGTGATGAAGTCGCTCGAAAAGGACCGCACACGCCGCTACGAAAACGCGAGCAGTTTTGCCGGGGATATCGAACACTTTTTGAATAATGAACCGGTCCTCGCCCGGCCGCCCACCGCGCTCTATCGATTCCAAAAATTCGCCCGGCGCAACAAGGTTGTTTTCATCGCTGGCACTGCCGTGACCGTCGCGATCGTCGTCGGCCTGGTGGTTTCCACGTCGCTGTATTACCGCGAACAAGCCGCGCGACGAGACGCCGACCAGGAAGCGCAGCGCAGCCGGCAGGTGGCCCTCTTCTTGGAAGACATGCTCAAAGGCGTCGGACCGGGCGTCGCGCTGGGACGCGACACGACGCTGTTGCGGGAAATTCTCGACAAAACCCTGACGCGCGTGACGAACGACTTGAAGGGGCAGCCGGAAGTGCAGGCCGAAATCTGCAACACGCTCGGCCAAGTCTATCGCGCCCTCGGCCAGTCCGGCAAGGCCGAGGAACTGCATCGCAGCGCGCGATCCTTGCTGAATCTCTCGCGCGGGGACAAACGCCGCGATGTGGCCGTTTCACTTAACGATTTGGCGCTGGTCTTGCGCGATCAGGGCAAGCTCCCCGAGGCCGAAGCGCTGCACCGCGAAGCGCTCGAACTGCGCCGCAAACTTTACGGCAACGAACATCCCAAAGTCGCCGAATCGCTCAACAATCTGGCGTTGGTGCTGCGCAGCGAAGGCAGGCTGACCGAATCCGAAAAACTTCACCGCGACGCGCTGGAGATGGACCGGAAATCTTTTGGTCATGACCATCTGGCCGTGGCCACTTCGCTGAACAATCTTGCCCTTGCGCTGGACGCCCAAGGCAAACCCGCCGACGCCGAGCCATACCTTCGCGAATCAATCGACATTCAGAAAAAGCTGCTGGGCGACGATCAGCCCGGCCTCGCCATCACCCTCGACAACCTGGCCTTTGTGTTGCGGGAGCAGGGCAAACTGGACGAAGCGGAAACCTTGGAGCGCCGGTCGCTCGCGATGCAGCGGAAAATCTTCGGCCCGGAATATCCTTCCGTCGCGACCGCCATCAACAATCTTGGCTTGATCCTGGCCGCTCAAGGCAAAACCGTTGAAGCGGAAAGTTTGCTTCGCGAAGCTCTGGCGCAGCGCCGCAAACTGCTTGGCCTGGAGCATCCCGAGCTGGCCGCCTCCCTCCACCATTTGGCGGCGCTGCTGCGCAAAGAAAAACAATTGGACGAAGCCGGGCGACTGGAATGCGAGGCGCTGGCCATGCGTAAAAACTTATATGGCGAGGAAAATCCCGCCGTCGCGAATTCGCTCAACAATCTCGCTCTCATCCGACAGGATGAACACAAACTGACCGAGGCTGAGAGCTTGCTCCGGGAAGCGGCGGCGATGCAAATAAAGTTGTTAGGCACCGACCATCCCAGTCTGGCGGCAACCCTCAACAACCTGGCGCTCGTGCTGCGCGATGAAGGGAAATTGAGCGAATCCGAAGCGAACCTCCGGCGGACAGTGGAGATCCGGCGGAAACATTTTGGCGACGATCATCCTTCCGTGACCGCTTCATTGACCGACCTGACCAACGTGATAACGAGGGGAAAACAATTGGAGAACGGGAGAGGCAATCCGTGAGTGATTCAGAAGCCAACTCAGGCGAAGTCACGCGAATTCTTTCCGCCATTCAGAACGGAAATGCCCACGCTGCCAAAGAGTTGCTCCCGCTGGTTTACGACGAGTTGCGCCACCTGGCCGCGTCCAAGCTGGCGCGCGAAATTCCGGGCCAGACATTGCAGGCCACCGCGCTGGTTCATGAAGCCTGGCTGCGTCTTGGCGGTGAAGAAAATAAGGTTTGGAACGGCCGTCCGCATTTTTTCGGGGCGGCGGCGGAAGCGATGCGCCGCATCCTCATCGAGAACGCCCGGCGCAAACGCACTCTGCGCCACGGCGGCGGCCAGCGGCGGATGGATGTTCAGGAGATTGAGATCGCTGCGGATGTGGTGAATGACGACCTGCTGGAGGTGAATGCGGCGTTGGAGCGGTTCGCCGCGCAAGACAAACAAAAGGCGGAACTGGTCAAGTTGCGTTATTTCACCGGACTCACGATTGACGAGGCGGCCGAAATTCTTGGTGTTTCAGCGCCGACGGCCAAACGCTGGTGGGCGTATGCCCGCGCCTGGCTGCACAAGGACATCGCAGACCAAAAAAGCCGTCGCGGTTGAGCGGGCTTGGTAGCGAGCATTCTTCTGGTCGCAATGATTGCGGCCGATTTCCAATTCTCGATCCGTTCCATTGAGGAATTTCGCATTGCTAGATGAAACGATTCGTTCATGCACCTCCACTTAAACAGTCATGCCCGGCTTCATCCAACTATCAAACGCCCACCAGTCACGGCGGAAAACTCCCTGCATACCTGACCTGCATAAATGAAAACTTGTTTGTGTAGGAGCTACGCATCACCCGGCATAAAACAATGTATCAAAGACACCGGAAATTATGCAGCACGATGCCAATCTTGTCGGAAGGAAGATCGCCAAGCTGCGCTACCAGAAGGGCTGGTCGCAAGACATGCTGGTAGCAAAACTTCAGGTTCTGCAATGCAACATCACGCGGGACATTCTCGCGAACATCGAGCTGCGCCGCAGCGTGGCCACGGACAAACACTGTTGCTTCATTGCCATAGCATTCAGTGTAAATATTGACGAACTATTCCGGCCATGAGGTTGTCCGTAAAAACTTTCAAAAAAGATCATGGCCCTCCGCCGTAACCAGCTACCATCAGATCAGCAGCTAGACCTTTTCTCAACTCGAAGGCCAAACAATGAAACCACTGACGCAATACGGTCGGATGGCCGAGAAACACTGGCGGGAACACCGCCCGAAGATGGTCCGCGAAATGGAGCGAAAAGGCATCCTGCATCAGATGCTTCTGGAGGCGGAGGAAAAGACGAAGGACGAAATGGCCACGCTTCGCACCCAATTGATGCAACAAGGATCAACGGCGCAACAAGCGCAGACCCAAGCATGGGAAATGGTGCGGGAGAAATACATCCTGCTCACGCCCGGAGAGACTTAGCAGTCGGCCACCGTCGCCGTCACCAGGACGAGTCTCCCCGCAATCTCAATAGTTACCGCATCACGGAGGCAGACCGTCTTGGCGACGGCGGCCCGAAACAGAAGTTTCAGCAGAATCTCAAAGCCATTGAAACGCTCCGCGCGCTCGATGCGGAGGAAAGGCCAGCCACCGCCCAAGAAAAGGCTGTACTGGTCAAATATGTCGGCTGGGGCGCAATGCCTCAAGTGTTCGACGTGGACAGTTCGGATTGGCGCAAGGAGCAAGTCCGGCTGTCCAATTTGCTCTCAGACGAGGAACATCGCTCCGCCCGTTCCACCACACTCAATGCTCACTACACCTCGCCAGCCGTCATCGGCGCGATGTATCAAGCCGCCGAGCGATTCGGCTTCCATGGCGGGCGCGTCCTCGAACCCGCCTGTGGCATCGGTCATTTCATCGGCAGCTTGCCCGAAGGCATGCTGCGATGCTCCACGGTCACGGCAGTCGAGATTGATCCGCTGACGGCGCGGATCGCCAAAGCGCTTTACCCTGACGCGGACATTCGCGCCCAACCGTTCGAGCAAACCAAGTTGGCTGATGGGTTCTACGACCTTGCCGTTTCCAATGTTCCGTTTGGAGATTACACCGTCCATGACCCAAGGTGGAACAGCCTCAAACTGCCCATTCACGATTATTTCTTCGCTGCGGCGCTGGAGAAGGTGCGTCCGGGCGGCCTCGTGATGTTCATCACGTCGCGAGGCACGATGGACAAGCTGGACTCGACGCTACGCGAAATGCTCTCCGCTCGCACTGAATTGTTGGGCGCGATTCGCCTGCCCAATGATGCCTTCAAGCGCAATGCCGGCACAGAGGTCACAACCGACATCGTGATGCTCCGCAAACTCCGCGCCGGCGAAGTGCCCACCGGACCGGCTTGGAAGGAAACCGCAAGCTACACGAACGACATCGGGGAAGCCTTCACCATCAACGAATACTTTGCGGCACGCCCGGAAATGATGCTCGGCCAGCTCCGATTGACCGGGCGGATGTATCGCGACAACGAGCCAACGCTTGAGCCGGATGGCCGCAGCTTGGGAGATGCCTTGACGCAGGCGATTGAGCGCTTTCCGCAAGGGGTTTACCAGGCTCATGCCCACCAGCTCGCCGAACCGACCATTGAAGAAACCATCCCGGCGCCGGATTTCGTCAAACCGAACGCGTTTTGTCTTCACGAGGGGATCGTCTGCATCCGTGAGGAGAACGTCCTGCGTCCGCTAAATGACTTGCCGTCCGAAACCCGTTCCCGGATTCGTGGAATGGTTCAGGTGCGTGACGCCGTGCGGGATTGTTTGCGCTCCCAAGTTGATGGCAGCGGTGAGGAACATGTCCTGGAGACACGACAACAACTCAACCTCACCTACGACCGGTTCACAGCCCGCTTTGGTCCGATCAATCTTCGTGCCAACCAACGCGCATTCGATGGCGATCCTGATTTGCCGCTGCTGCTGTCGCTGGAAAACTACAACGACGAAACGAAGCGGGCGACCAAGGCCACCATATTCACCGAGCGGACGATTCACCACCGGCAGCCAGTGGAATCGGTCGGCACGCCGAAAGAGGCGTTACTCGTGGCGTTGAATGAGTGCGGTTGTGTTGACCTCGACCGCATGGCCGGATTGTTGAACAAGCCAGTCGAAGAATTCCTGCCCGACTTGAAGGGGCTGATCTTCCGCAACCCCCAAACAAACGAATGGGAAACCGACGACCAATATCTCTCCGGCAACGTTCGTGAAAAGCTGGCCGTTGCCGATGCCGCCGCCGTGACTGATCCGCTCTTTGCCGAGAACGTCGAGGCGTTGAAGTCGGTGCAGCCAGCGGACTTGGCCGCGACGGAGATTGACGTGCGCTTGGGGTCGGCTTGGTTGCCGCCTGGCGACGTAAGGGATTTCACCAACCAACTCCTGAACATCCCGTCCGGCGTCGAGGTCGGCCACGTCCACGCGTTGGGCACATGGCACATCAACGCGAATTGGGAGGCCAAGGGCGCGACCGCCAACACGACCGATTGGGGCACGGATCGTTACACGGCACTTGAACTCATTGAAGACGCGCTGAATCTCAAAACACCCACGGTCTATGACACGGTGGACGACAAACCGGTAGTCAATGCGCAGGCAACCGAAGCTGCCCGCGAAAAGCAGGAACGTATCAAAGAGCGGTTCAAGGAATGGGTGTGGTCGGATGACGCGCGTCGCGAGCGCCTCTGCCGCCTCTACAACGACACCTTCAATCACACGCGCGTTCGCACTTTCAACGGCGACCATCTGACGTTGCCCGGCGCAAGCGGGGCAATCCAGTTGCACGGACACCAGAAAGCGGGCATCTGGCGCATCCTGCAAACGCCGAACACGCTGCTCGCCCACGTTGTCGGCGCGGGCAAGACGTTTACGATGGTCGCCGCTGCGATGGAACTGAAACGGCTCGGCCTCGCACGGAAGCCGATGTTCTCCGTTCCAAACCACATGCTCGGCCAGTTCTCGACCGAATTGCTGACGCTGTATCCCGGCGCGAACATCCTGGTCGCGGGCAAAGAGGACTTCGAGTCCCAGAACCGGAAGAAGTTGTTCAGCCGCATTGCCACGGGAAATTGGGATGCCGTCATCGTCACGCACTCTGGTTTCGAGCGCATCCCGCTGGCGCGCGAGACGCAGGAGCGGTTCTTCGAGGAACAACTTCACGAGTTGGAGATGATCAAACGCCAGCACGCGGATTCCTCAAATCGCCGCTTGGTGAAGGAGATTGAGAAGGCCAAGAAGCGGCTGGAAGCCAAACTGCAAGCCCTCGCCGCCGAGCACAAGAAGGACAATACGCTGACCTTCGAGGAACTTGGCGTGGACCGGATTTTCGTGGACGAAGCGCACTACTTCAAAAACCTGTTCTACGTTACCAAGATGACGCGCATCGCAGGCTTGCCGCAGACCGCCAGCGAGCGGGCGTTCGACATGTATTTGAAGGTGCGGCACGTCCAGTCGCTCAACGGCGGGGGCGGTGTGGTGTTCGCCACGGGCACGCCCATCGCAAACAGCATGGCGGAGATGTTCACGATGCAGCGGTATCTCCAGCCCGAGGACTTGAAGAAGCACAACTTGCATCACTTCGATTCGTGGGCTGCCACGTTCGGTGAGCCGGTTACCGCGATGGAGCTTTCGCCGGACGGCGCGGGCTACCGGCTCAACACGCGGTTCGCTCGATTTATCAACGTGCCAGAATTGATGCAGATGTTCCGTCAGTCAGCCGACGTGCAGACCGCCGCCATGCTCAACTTGCCACGTCCGAAGTTGGAGGGAGAAAAGCCCGCCATCCGCAATGCGCCGGCGACCGAGGAATTGAAGACATTTGTGCAATCGCTGGCGGCTCGCGCTGAACGTCTCAAAAACGGTCGCGTTGATCCGAGCGTGGACAACATGTTGAAGATCACGTCGGAGGGGCGGAAGGCGGCGTTGGATCTCCGGCTGATGAAACCGGCCGCACCAGATGAACCACAGGGCAAGGTGAATCAAGCCGTGGAAAGCATCCACCGCATCTGGCAGTCAACCGCAGCAGAGCGTTGCGCACAGCTCGTCTTTTGTGATCTCTCGACGCCCAAGGACAAAGGCTTTTCGGTTTATCGCGACATAGCCGAAAAGCTGGAACGCTTGGGAATTCCATCGCGTGAGATCGCTTTCATTCAGGAATTCGATTCCGACGCCTCCAAGCTCAACCTGTTCCGCGACGTGCGCTCCGGCAAGGTCCGCATTTTGTTCGGCAGCACGCAGAAAATGGGTTCGGGGACGAACGTGCAGGAGCGGTTGATTGCCTTGCACCACTTGGACGCGCCTTGGCGACCGGCGGACGTGGAGCAACGCGAGGGACGGATTCTGCGGCAAGGCAACAAGAACTCGACCGTGCAAGTTTACCGCTATGTCACCGAAGGATCGTTCGACGCCTATATGTGGCAGACCTTGGAAACGAAGGCGAAGTTCATTGCCCAGGTGATGAGTGGCGACATGACAATTCGCCGCCTTGAAGATTTGGACTCGGCCGCACTGACCTACGCTGAAGTGAAAGCCATCGCGTCAGGTAATCCGCTTGTGATTGAGAAAGCCCAGGTGGACGCGGAGCTGATCCGACTCACGCGGCTGCGTTCCGCCCATGCCGAGGAACAATACCGCATCCGCTCGAATCTACGCCGCTCACATGAGGACGCCGAGATGTTCACCGGGCGACTGACAAATTTGCGGCAGGACATTGCCATTCGTCAGGACACGTCCGGCGACAAGTTCACCATCGAACTCGACGGCCAGGAAACCAACAACCGGGGCATTGCGGGTGAGTTGATTCTCCGACGTGCCGAAAAGCTCAAGAACCGCTTCGGCGATGATGTGCGAATCGGTCGCTTTGCAGGGTTCGATCTGTTTCTCCGTCCCAGCTTCAACAACACCGTCGAGGTGGTCGTGCGAGGCAAGAACAGCTACGCGGCCCGCGTCACCGACACTGCGCTCGGCACGATTCGTTCGCTCGAAGCCACCGTCCAAGGTTTCGAGGAACGTGCCACCAAGCTGGAGACGGATATTACCGACGCCCAGAAGCGGACGAAGGAACTTGAAACAAAAGTCGGCTCACCGTTCGAGAAGGAGGAGCACTACCAACACCTGTGCCGTCGCCAAAACGAGATCGAGGAACAACTCGATCTGACCAAGAACCAAGCGCCGAGCCAGGTTGATGCGAATGCGCCTGACACAAACGAACAGAAGACCTCCGAGAAACAAACCGAAACCCCTTCGCCCCGGCCCAAGCGCCGAGCGGCTGTCCGCGTATGAATGTAACCGCGCAACAAACCGAATTCTTGAGTTGGAAGATCGTTCCTGCGCGGCTCGATGCGATGCAGGCAGCTTGGTTTCTCGGTTTCGAGCCGCACGAGATTCCCATGCTTATCGCAGCGGGCTTGTTGAAGCCGCTGGGTCATCCCGCCCGCAACAGCACAAAGTTTTTTGCAACGGAAACGCTGGAGATATTCCGTCGCGACGAGAAATGGCTCGCCCGCGCCAGCGACGCAATCGCCAGCTACTGGCGAGCGCGCAACGCCCGCAAGAAATCTAGCGGGCATAGATCAAAGCCAAATGCGAGTCAGCCAACCTTGTGACCCGTGTGCATCCCTGATGAAAGGGGCGGCAACTGAATGATTCGGCCTTCCGCAGCCTGTTGTTCGTAACTTTCCAGCGATGGCAATCTCACCTTGGCTTTCCGTGCGTAGGCGCGATGCACTGCTTTGCTATTATGGCCCAGCGCTTCTTGTGCGAAGCGTTCAGGATAGCCGCATTGCCTAGCTCGTTCTGCCCAAGCATAACGGTAACAATGCAAGGTGACATCCAGGATGCCCAATTTGACACAGCGGCGCTTGAATTCTTGTCCGCGAAACTTTTCCTTCATCGGGGCAAGCCTGGGAAATAAAAACCCTTGAGCTGGCAGTGAACTAAGAATGGTTTCAACGCACGAACCAAAGTGAATTAACGCCCGGCTGCCAGTTTTACGGCGCGCATAAGAAATGACACGGTCATTCCAATCAATGTCTTCGGCCACCAGGTTGGCAATGTCTGTTTGCGACCCGCCCAGATGCCAGCACAGTTCATAAAAACTCCGGTTTTCTGGATTCGGTTCGTGTTCAACGATTCTTTGATGCTCGTCTGCGGTAATTGCTCGCTTCGGTTTGTATTCAATTTTGGGCCAGAGCCGTTTGGCAATGATCGGCCACGCGAGCCAGTTCATTCCGATACAAAAATTGTGCAACTCGCGGAGATGAACATTGGTGCTGACCGTACCGGCTTTGAGACACGCGAACAATTGTTCCGCCTGGGTCTCAATAATGACCAAGGGAAGAATCAGCTCAAAGGCCTCTTGCTTGACCGCGCGCTGCCAGCGCTCCTTGGTGGCTCCGTGTTTGTTTTCAATGATGGCATTGAACGCCTCTTGCCACGTACGTGTTGAAACTCCTGAATCCGTTCCCGCCAGATACGCCTTGGCAATTAGGAGATTCAACTGCGGCTGACGGGCGGCTTCGTTGCGGGCATTAAGCAACGCCGTGGCTTCGGCTCGGTCTTTCGTGCCGAGACTTTCCTGCTTTTTGGTTTGCGTGTCCTCGATGTAGAACGTGCCACCGAGTTTGCGGCGGTAGAGGATGAAACGACGTTTCATAATTTTCGGATTTTTTGTCCGAAAGTTATGAAGCTGCGCGTGGCTTGCGGTGTATCCGCTACACCAAGCGGGCGGCGAATCCCGTCATCGCGAGTGATTGCCGGTTAATACTGGAGCAGTGGTTGAGTTACAGCCCGGTATTGATTTCACTGGCACTTTCACTGGCACTTGCCTCCTCTGGTCCTGCCATCCTATTGGAAACAAATTATTTAGGAATGGCGGAAGGGGTGGGATT
>JBGAIM010000029.1:0-23087 GCA_044225555.1 Limisphaerales bacterium
GGCGCACGTCCAGGGCCCGACGGAGTAGCGCCAGGCTTTCCGATGTCTTAAGTTTCAGGCCATCGTAGTATTTTTTGCCCCACAGCTCATTGAGGTTAAGACCATCAATGACCCGGCTGAGAACGATTTCAGATTGAATGGTCTCGAATTCCGTCTGGATGAAATAAGGATCGTAGGGGTTCCACGCGGGTGCTTGGTCCGAGATGCCGCGGATGTCGGCATGATCGCGCTCCAGTTTGATGCGAGCCGTGCTGGTAAAACTCTCCGGAAGGACGAGCGTCACCAACGTTGCCACCAATGCAACGGCGAGCCACACGACAAACAGGAGCGAGTACGGGAAACGAGGCGGCGCCTCGCCAGCGGCGGCGGGCTGAGGGGACGCAATCAGTTGCGGGGAGGTCGGAGAGCTGGCGTTCATCTGGTGATCGGTTTGAGTTTTTGGGACATTGGATGCCCGCCGCACATTCGATCCGGGTGGCGGAGGCTGGCTTTGCGCATTGCCCGGTTGCCGGTCGGTCGCCGCCGTTTCAGTACTGCTGCGTGGCCTCGATTTCTTTGATCGGTTGCGGGAACTGGTCACTGTGCAGTTCGGTGGTGAAGCGCACGTCGCCGGCCTTCAAAGTTTTTACCACCACGCGCCAGGTGGCTTTGTCCTTGGGATTGAGCGCCGGCAGGGTGCCCAGTGTGATCGTGCGTTCCTGCGCCGTGACCTCCGAGGTGCCCGTGCCCGAGACAAACTCCTGGCTGTCTGCCAGGGTGCAAATCCCTTTCACGTTGGTGAGCGGGCCCGTCCCTTGATTGGTCACGCGGATTTCGTAGGTCTGATTCTTGCCCACTTCGATGGGGTCGTCTAGGTCCACCACTTCGAGCAAGATCGCGGGGATACCAACGACGCGCGTTTCGCAACTTGTCTGCACCGCTGCGGCGAGATTGCCCTGGGCCGTGGCGGTGAACTCGAGTGAGCCGGGTTGTGCCACCGAAAATTCGGCGCACACATTGGTGCTCCGGCCCGCGGACAAGTTCGCCAGCTCCCACGTCACCTTGCCGCCGCCGCCCTTGCCGCCCGCGGTCGTATTTGCCAGCACGGCGCCGAGAGGCATGGGTAACGTCACGGTGGTGGTGGATTCACCGGCGTCACCGGTGTTGCTCACCGTGAGACAAACCTCGACATGACGGCGAAGCGGGACTTCCGCCGGAGCGTTGCAGGCGATGGTCAGCGTGGGGCGGGCTTCCTTGCCAAAATCCTCCACCCAGAAATTCGCGCAGGCCTTGGGCGTGACCACGCGGTAACGGCGACCTTTGGAAGCGAAAAAGAATTCGTAGGCGTCAATCGGTTCCTTGCCCGCCCACAGCACCTCGCGCAACAAGACCGGTTTGCCGTTCTTGCGCGTCGACATCGCGGGCAGCAACGTGCCTACCGGGATTTTGATTTCCACGATCACCGCGTTGCTGGCGGCGTGGCGCAGGTCTTCCAGATCGCCTTGGAAGCCGGATTCCTTCGCGATGAAGTCCACATCCGCGCGCAACTTCACCGAGTTCAACATGGCGCGCAGGTCTTCGGGTCGCTGGAGCGGCGTGGCGAAACGGGTGGCGGGATTTCCGAGGCGCGTGGCCCGATGCTGCTCGGCTTGCACCCGGATTAACGTCAGAAATACCAGCGCCAGGACTGGGAAGAACGACAGGATGCGGCCTTTGATCATAGCCTGATTGGGGTTACTTGCCGGACACTCCGCGAGGCTAGTCGGACTGCAGCACTCATTCAAGGTGCGAAATCAGGGTGCGAAATCAGAGTCACGCCGCCGTGAGGGCGGCACGTTCGTCCTGGTGGGCGCCCGTTTTCTCCAGGAAATAATCGTAGCCGCCGGCATAGGGCGTGATCTGCCCGGCGTTTACGTGCAATACCTTCGTGGCCAGTTGCCGGATGAAATGCACATCGTGAGAAATGAAGATGAGCGTTCCTTCGTAACGTTCCAGCGCCAGCGTCAGTGACTCGACGGTGTGAATGTCGAGGTGCGTCGTTGGTTCGTCCATGAGCAGGAGGTTGGGTGGATCAACGAGGAACTTGATGAGGTTGAGCCGGCTCTTTTCGCCACCGCTCAGTACGGCGGTCTTCTTGAAGATGTCGTCCTTGCGGAACAGGAATGACCCGAGAATGCCGCGCGCGTCGTTCTCCGGCAGGAGCGGGGCGCTGGCGATGACCTCGTCGAGCACGGTGCGCTCGGGATCGAGCGTGTCGGCGCGGTGCTGGCTGAAGTAACCGATCTTGGCGTTGTGCCCGAGATCGCGCTCGCCTTTTTGGAACTGCACCACGCCGGCCAGGATTTTCAGCAACGTGGATTTGCCCGCGCCATTCGGTCCGACCAGCACGGTGCGTTCGCCGCGTTCCACGGTGAGATCAAGCCCGCGATAAACTTGGTTTGTGCCATAGGCCATGTGAATGTCCACCAGCGACACGGCGCGCTGGCCGCCGCGGGGCGGTTGCGGAATTTGAAACCGGAACGGCTTGCGCGGGGCCAGCGGTTTCTCGATCAGTTCCATGCGCTCGATCTGCTTGAGTTTGCTCATCGCCTGCGATGCCTTGGAAGTCACCGAGCGGAAGCGATCCGCGAATTCCTGGAGCGCCGCGATTTCCTTCTGTTGATTCTTGTAGGCGGCGAGTTGCTGCTCGTAGCGTTCCTCGCGTTGACGGAGGTAATCCGTGTAGTTGCCCGTGTAAGCGATCAACTTCTTCTCCGAGATCTCATGCACCTGGCCCACTACTTCGTCCATGAACTCGCGATCGTGTGAAATGAGCAGCACCGCGCCGGAATAATTCTTCAGATAGTCTTGCAGCCAGAGCAGGGCGAGGAGATCGAGATGGTTCGTGGGCTCGTCCAGCAACAGGAGGTCCGGCTCCATGACGAGCAACCGTGCCAAGCGTGCGCGCATGATCCAGCCACCGCTCATCTGCCGGGCGCCGCGGTTGAAATCCGTTTCGCGAAAGCCCAGCCCACGCAACATCTTCTTCGCCTTCACGTCCACCTCGGGATCGTTCAGCTTGTCGTACTTCGCATGGGCTTCTAGGTATTCCGGCGTGGATACGGCGCCGGCTTTCTCGAGTTCGTGCAGCCGGTTTTCCAGTTGCGGCAATTCGTCCACGCGACCGGTCGCCACTTCCAGCACCGTTTCGTCCCCATGACCTTCGGCCTCCTGCGGGAGGTAGCCGACCATCGTCCATTCATCGCGCTCCACGGTGCCCGAATCCGGTTCACGTTGTTTGAGGATGATGGAGAACAAAGTGGATTTGCCCGCGCCGTTCGGCCCGACCAGCGCCACGCGGTCGCCGTAATTGACCTGAAACGATGCGTTTTCGAACAGCGTCCGCGCGCCGAGCGTTATCTTAAGATCCCGAATGATGAGCATGAAATAGACGTGGTGGTTGCCGGTTTACCAGGAGGGGACGAACAGAGTCAGGACTCCGTCCGAGCCGGAGTCATGGATTCACCAGCGGCAACACGAGCCGCAGAGGATAGGGCGGAAATGAGTGGCGTCAATGAGCCATTTGGCGACGGTACATTCGCGCAGCTTTCGCCTGCATGCAGGTTCGTCATGGTGCAAGGCGCTGGGAACCAAGATGCCAGCCTTCTCAGAGGTCGTCTGGCTGGCATCGGGCTTGCGGTCTTTGGTGACGGTTTCGGGTTGCGTGTATCACCCAGGTCGGGCGTTTTGGCAATGCTGCGGTGTGGCTAACGGGCATGGTAAGGAAATGAAAAAACAAATTCTGTTCGTAAGCGATGATCAACGGTTGGGGGTGGAATTCGGAAACTCCGACGTGGCGGGCGAGTGGTCGGTCCGGCTGGCGCGTACGGATGCGGAGGCCCTGGCGTTGACCGGCGTCAACAGCTTCGACGTCGTGGTGGCAGATGCGGAGTTGTCCGAGGTTTATGGCGTGGATCTTTTGGACAAGATCCTGGGCTGTCAGCCTAAGGCGCTGCGCATTGTGTTGTCGGAGATTGCCGATGTGCAGCAGACGCTGCACTGTGTCGGGCGCGGACATCATCACCTGGCCAAGCCGTGTGATGTGACGACGTTGAGGGATGCGTTGAACGAGTCGCTCGCGCTGGAGACCTGGTTGCCCAGCGAGACGCTGCAAGGGTTGATTGCGCGGATGCGTTATCTGCCCAGCCCGCCCACGGTTTATTTCCAGATCGCTTCCGCGATGCAATCCGACCATGCCACGGTGGAAAGCGTCGGTGAAATCATCGCGCAGGACCCGGCCGTGACGGCCAAGGTGCTGCAACTCGCGAACTCGGCGGTGTTCGGGTTGCACCTGCAGGTGGCCCATCCGGCGCAGGCGGTCAGTTATCTGGGCATGGAGACGACGCAGGCACTGGTGCTCATGGCGCACACGTTCGCCCCCTTCCTGCACATGGAGCTGGCCGGGTTTTCGGTGGAATCGTTGTGGCGCCATTCCGTGGCAACGGGTCAGATCGCCCGGCAGATTGCGCGGCGGGAGAACAGCGGGTCAAAGGTGGGAGATCAGGCGTTTGCGGCCGGGTTGTTGCACGACATCGGAAAGCTTTTGTTCGCGGCGAACATGCCGGAACCATTTGGCCAGGTGCTGGCCCTGGCGCGGGCACAGCGGCGTACGATGTGGGAGACGGAAACCCAGGTGATGGGTACCTGCCACGCGGAAGTTGGCGCGTGCATGCTGGGAATCTGGGGCCTGCCCAAACCGATAGTGGAAGGCGTGGCGTTGCATCACCAGCCCGGGCGGTTGGCGGGGCGCACGTTCAGTCCCATCACAGCGGTGCATGCGGCGAGTGTGCTCGAACATGAGCTGTCGGGCGAGGCTTCCGTGTTTGTGCCCTCGGAATTGGACCGGCGTTATCTCAAGGAACTTGGTCTGGAGGAGCGCCTGGAAGACTGGCGGGCGGATTGCGCGGCCGCCGTGTGACGCGATCACACCCGGTGGTTTGCCGACAAAAAAGCCGGGCCCGTGGGCCCGGCTTTTGATTTAGTTGGGAGGCCAATTTTCCCGCAGCCTCAATCAATTGTCATACGGATCGGCCAGGCGGAAGAACTTCTCCGGTGCCGTGAGTGTATTGGTCCAGGGGCCGAGCGTGATACCCGGGACGTTCGTGTAAGTCCCGGTCACGATGCTGGCGGCTTGGAGATTATGAGCGCCGGTCCAGTTCAGCACCGATTGCCCGGCTACATTGTTGCTGAGGGACAGCGTCGGGGCCGCCGGTTGTGCCGGCAGGATACCGCCGACCGGCAGCATCAGAAACCGGATGGACGTCGGGTCATCCAGATTGATCTGCGGATTGCTGACCCCCAAGGCCCCCGAAGTCGTCAGGCGCACCCACTTCGTGTCGTTCGTTCCATTCCACTGGAATTTCACGTGCAACGATTTGGTGCCGGTGTCGGCCGCGCGCACGGACACCCGCGAACTGTTCGGGGCGCCGAGAATGTTGCCGGAGGTGGTGCCCGAGAAACTCGGCGCCTGGAATCCATAACTCGATGTGTTGCCGACCGCGCTTTCGAACGTCTGGAACACCGTGCTGCCGTTCTTGAGGTTGTCAAGGTAGAGGTCGAAGGGGCCGGTGTCCGTCAGGTCATCAATCGTGAGGGCGATGGCATCAATCACCCCCCACTGGCCCTGGAGGTCGTTCAGGGTTCCGGCGGGAGTCGAGCCGGCCGCGGCATTCCATTTCACGGACGCGTTCGTTTGAGTTTGGGCGGGCGTAACCGCGGCCAGGGCACCCCAGGCGTTGACATCGGTGTAGCTGTTGTTGGGGACGTCCACGGAAGTATTGGTGTAGTTGTCCGAGTTGTAGCTGCGGAGCAGGCGATAGCCGTCGGCGCCCGCAACGGCATTCCACGTCCAGTTGACGCTGAACACGTCGTTGCTGGTGACGACGGTGGATTGGGCCGGAGTCCGCGAGAAAATCAGCACGTTGTTTTCCGGGACTGTGCGATAGGCGTAAACCCGGATGGCCACCGTGTCGTTGGCCGAATAGCCGGGGCCGGCGGCCAGGTCGCCCACGGCGCCGCTGGGATTACCGACGAGGGCGGTGCCGCGATCGAAGGTGAGCGTCTGCCATGCACTGTTCGGATTCAACACCGGACCGTCACCCGGCGCGCCGCTGATGCGGGTGGTGGCGCCGAGGAAATGGATGTTGGCTCCAATCCCAGTGGTGCTGCCGGAAGTGCCGACGGGGCCGGTGCTGGTCGTTTCGCGGACGCTGAGAACCACCCGCAACCGCGGATTGGCGCCGCCCCCGACGAGCACCCCGGCCGTGGGCGTGCAGCCTTCCTGGCCGCCGATGGTTTGCGTGGCGGCCACTTGCGCCCCTTTGACCAATCCGCTGACCGGCACCGAATTGGCGCCGGCGACAACCCCTGAACTCAATGTGCCGACCGGTAACATCCCGGCTCCCGAATCCTGGTAAACCGTGACGGCGGTCGCCGCCGCATCAACCCCGGAAACGACGACGGTGTTCAAACTGGCGGCCAGCGGGCCGGTCACGGACGCTTTGGGAATGTCCAGACAAGGATCGTTGAGAACAAACCGGAAGGTATCCACCAGCAGGCGCTGGCTGGCGCCGGCATTCACAATGCCGTCTTTGAAATAGAATGTGATGATGGGGCAGTTGGTGCCGGGGCTGTTCGTGACATAGCCGAGAAATTGATAGGGATTCACGCCGCCCACCGCCGTGCCGTATTGCCGCTGGAATTTGTCCGTGCTGGTAAAGGACAGATCGCAGTTGGCGGTATTGGTGACGCCGAGGATGACGTTGGTGCTGACATTGCCGGCGGCGGAACTGTAAACGTGATAAAGCCGGTACACCCCGCCCACGACTCCGAGCACGGGATTGATGGTAATGCCCTGGTCCGGGGTCGAATTGGAAAATGAATTGCTGAAGAAGCGCGCGCCGGGGGTCGCCGGTTTTTCCGGATTGGTGGAAACCGCCGAGGTGAACGAGCCGAGAGCGTTTTCGTTGTAAATCGAAAGGCCGGTCAGCGGGTTGATGTCGAAGTTCTGGCCCTGACCGCAGGTGGTGGAGTTGACGCAATTGGACGTCAGCGCAGTGACATAGACGACATCCGCCAGCAAAGACTGGCCGACGAGTGCAAGGATGGACAAGGCGAGGAGGTGCTTTTTCATACGAGTGGCGCGAGGAGTTGGAACTGGTTTCCGGATACTCTGAATGCGGCGTGCGACTTGTCATCGTCAAACAAACGATGCCCAAACAATCCCGCACGATCCGTCTTGGGTTCAGG
Organism: Limisphaerales bacterium; assembly: GCA_044225555.1. GTDB lineage: Bacteria > Verrucomicrobiota > Verrucomicrobiia > Limisphaerales > JADLHS01 > JADLHS01. The sequence goes on from JBGAIM010000029.1 coordinate 7,267, forward strand.
GTTCACGAGTCTGCGGTCACTATAAGGACCGGCCCGGGCGCGAACAGACGCATGTTCATGTTAGCGCGGTGAGAAAAGGGCTTCGCTGTTCTGGGGAGCAGGCGGGAATAGGTTTTGTCAGCACGACGGGAAGGCCATATCCTGCGTTTATTCTGATGATGCGCTCGCGACGGCAATCCATTTTTGTGCGGCAGCTACTGGTGATGTCGAGTGTGATGATGGCGGTCGGCGCCGAGGTTCGAATGGCCCGGGGCGCGACGAATGAACCGGCGCGCTACAATGTGCGCAGTTGGCAGACGGACGAGGGTTTGCCGCAGAATTCGGTCTATGCCATCGCCCAAACTCCGGATGGCTACCTCTGGGTGGCCACGCACGAGGGATTGGCGCGGTTTGACGGCGTTCGTTTTACCCCGCCCGAAGAGGCGGCCGCCCCGCACTTGAAACAAGCGTGGATCACCGCCCTGTGCGCGAGCCGTGATGGCAGCTTGTGGATTGCGAGTGAGAGCAACGGCGTGACGCGTTTGGAAGACGGCGTGTTCACGCAGTTCAAAGAGGCGGACGGTCTGCCCGGCAACCAGATCCAATGCCTGCTGGAAAGTCAGGACGGCAGTCTTTGGATTGGCGGGGACGGCGGGCTGGCCCGCTTGCAGGCCGGACGGATCACGCGGTTCAAACAGAGCGAACGGCTCATCAATAATTCGGTCAAGGCGCTCTGTGAACACCCGGCGGGCATCATCCGCGTCGCGACGGTGACCGGGTTGGTCAGCGTGAACAACGCCGGCGTGGAGGACGTGGAGAATTTTGGTCTCGGCTCATTGACGAACGTGTTGAAAGCCGTCGGCGCGGATCGGCGGGGACGGCTCTGGCTCGGTTCGACCGATGGTCTGATTTGTCTGACCGACGGGAAACGCCTGAGTTACGGGCTGAAGCAAGGACTGCCCGACAAAATCACCACGGTGATTCACGAAGACCGCCTGGGCCAGCTTTGGGTGGGGACCTACGGTGGATTGGTTCGATTCGTCGAAGGTCAGGCATCGCCCTGGACCCTGGGCAAAACCTTGTTTGGTGATTTGGTTCTGACAGTCACTGAGGATCAGGAGGGAAATCTTTGGGTGGGCGGACGGGACGGATTATATCGCTTGAACCCGGCACGTCTCGGCACCTACACGACGGAGGAGGGGCTCAACTATAATAACGTGACCTCCTTGCTGGAAGACCGGGCCGGGGTGATGTGGTTCGGTACCTGGGGCGGTGGCGTCTATCGGCTGCACGATGGAAAATTTTCAGCCATCACCGCGACCAATGGTCTCTCGCACGACACGGTGCTTTCGCTCCACGAAGGCCGCGATGGCAGTCTCTGGGTGGGGATGGATTTTTACGGTGCCTTGAACCGGCTACGCGCGGGGCTGACCAACGATTTCCCGCGCACGAACGGGCTCCTCAACGCTGCCATCCGGGTCATTCACGAAGACCGCCAGGGCACGATCTGGGTCGGCACGAGCAAGGGGCTGAATCGGTTTCACGACGGTGGGTGGGAAACATTCACCACCACCAACGGTTTGCCGGGGAATGTCGTGATGGATATTTGTGAGCGGGCCGACGGCAGCATGTGGGTTGGCACGGATGGCGGACTGGGTCATTGGGACGGAGCTAGGTTTGCCACTTTCACCCTGCGCGATGGACTTTCCGCCGAGACGGTGAATGCCCTCTATGAGGACGGTGATCATACGCTCTGGATCGGGACAAAAACCGGCGGCTTGAATCGCTACCGTGACGACAAGGTCACCGCCTACACGACCCGCCAGGGATTGTTCAGCGACGAAATCTATGAGATTCTCGAGGATGATTTCGGTTACTTCTGGATGAGTTGCCGGCGGGGCATTTTCCGGGTGAGCCGCCAGGAACTGGAGGAACTGGACCGGGGCACAATAAAAGCCGTGCATAGCACCGTCTTTGGAAAGGTGGATGGACTCGCGAGTGTCCAGTGCAACGGCGTGTCCAAACCCGCCGGCTGGAAAAGCCGCGACGGACGGCTGTGGTTTCCCACGATCCGCGGCGTGGTGGCGATGGAGGCCAGCATCAACATCAACAACCGTCCGCCGACCGTCGTCATCGAGGAAGTCCGCGCTGGGCGTGAACTTCTGCTCCGGGACAGCGTCACGAACGGCGCCGCGGCCACGTTGCGAGTATCGCCGGGGCGGGGTGACCTGGAAATTCAATACACCGCGCTCAGTCTGCAAGTGCCGGAAAAAGTCCGGTTCAAATACCGGCTGGCCGATGTTGACCCGGAATGGGTGGAGGCCGGCTCGCAACGCTCGGCCTATTACAACAACGTTCCGCCCGGCAAACATCGTTTCCAGGTCATCGCTTGCAATAACGATGGCGTGTGGAATGAAACCGGCGCGACGCTGGCGATCCAGATGTTGCCGCACTATTGGCAGACCTGGTGGTTCAAGCTCGCGACCGGCGCGGCGTTTATCATGTTGTTCGTGGCCATCTATCGCGCGCGGGTGGATCGCCTGCGCGAGATCGAACAGTTGCGCATCCAGATCGCTTCCGATCTGCACGATGACGTCGGCTCGCGCCTGACCAAGGTGGCGATGGTGACCGAACTCGTGGATCGCCAGACGTCCGCCACCGACCGGAGCAAGACGCACATTGAGAACATTTCCGGTACCGTTCGCGAAATCACCCGCGCCATGGATGAAATCGTGTGGACGATCAACCCGCGCAACGACACGCTCGACAACCTGGCCAACTACGTTTTCCAGTACGCGACCGAGTATTTCCAGAACACCGACGTGCGCTGCCGGCTCGACGTGCCGGCGGAACTGCCCGACCACGCCATTTCCACCGAGGAACGGCACAATCTCTTCATGGCGGTGAAGGAGGCGTTCAATAATGTGCTCAAACATTCCGCCGCCACCGAAGTGCGCGTCGGGCTGACCGTCGTCGGCAATCTGTTGACCATTTCCATCGCCGATAATGGGAAAGGTGTTTCCTCAAATATGACCGGGCCGGCCGGCGACGGACTCGCCAACATGAAGCAACGCCTGCAACGGATCGGCGGGCGGTTCGCCTTCCGCAGCACGCCCGGGCAGGGCACCACCATTACCCTCGAAGCGCGCGGCAAATGGTCAACTTGAACGGGGTTTTGTGGGGGAACCTTCAACATTTAACATTCAACGCTCAACATCGACGGAAAGCAGACGCGAGCGTTGGCTGTTAAATGTTGGGCGTTGAAGGTTGAATGTTTCCCCGCCTGCTTCCTACACATGTTCGTGGAGCTTGGATTGTGCTCCCCGGTGGTTCATAGTGCGGCACAGCGGATGAGCAATCCCATCAAAGTTTCCATTATTGAGGACGACGACTGGATTCGCGAGAACCTCGCCACCCAGATCGCCGGCACCGACGGCTTCACCTGCCTCGGCGGCTACCGCAACGGCGAGGAGGCGGTCACCCAGATTCCACGCTCGGCGCCGGACGTGATTCTCGTGGACATCAACCTGCCGAAGATGAACGGCATCGAATGCGTGCGGAAACTCAAGCCGCTGTTGCCGAATACGCAGATCATCATGCTCACCGTCTATGAGGACAGTGACAAGATTTTCAAATCCCTCCTCGCCGGCGCCAACGGCTACCTGCTCAAGCGCACGCCGCAGGCGGAGATCATCGAGGCCATCGCCGACGTGCATCGTGGCAACTCGCCGATGACCGGCCACATCGCGCGCAAGGTCGTGCAGTATTTCAACCAGCGCGGCACGGCGGAGAACGAGATCGAGAAACTCTCCAAGCGCGAACGCGAAGTGTTGGACCGCCTAGCCGAGGGCATCTCCTACAAGGAGATTGCCGACGTGCTCTCCCTGAGCATTGACACCGTGCGGATGCACATCAAAGGCATCTACAGCAAGCTCCACGTCCACTCCCGCGGCGAAGCAGTGGCGAAGTATTTGCGGAAGTAGGATTCAGCAGCCCTGAATCCTGCGAATCAACGGTTGCGTAAATAGTGAAGCCCAGCGCAGCCAATCCTGTGATTAGGCGACATCGTTCTCATTATTTCGGATTCTCGACAGCGGCCAGCGCCTGCTTGATGACTGCCCAGTTGGTCGTCCAAGGGTGGCTCTCGCAGTGACCTCTCCGGCTGCAATCCTCGCTCAAGACTCGGGCCTTCTCCTGTGCGACGACCAAAGCCTCCTGCAACTGAGCAAGCATGTTCGTGTCCTCGACGGGCGGATATGTAAGGTCCTCCATATACTGCTTGAGCATCAGAACCTGACCATCGGCCTGAACAGCCGCACCGCCATTGCAACCCTCGACCATCTGAAAACCCCGAGCCTCATATTCCCTGACTGCCGCAGCTCGACGATACGACAACGAACCAACCCTGACAGCGACAGCTAGTGCGCCAATAGCTACGACTGCTGCTACCACAATGATCAATTTCTTCACGGTGCGCATAGTCGGCTAACCAGTAATCCACCGCGGAGTCTGCGGCCTATCACAGTTCACGAATCGACCGTAAGCTCGGCGAAAATTGCTGTCTAGAGTTTAATTCGGTCAAACACGCTGGTTCGACGCGCCTCGGCAAAGGCGGCGGCAATTAAGCCGATTCTCCCGACCGGACAAACTTGAATAGCCGTGGACGGTAGCTCACGGATTGCGTCATCCAAATGGTTCGGTCACTTCGAGGCCGGGAAATCTGTGCCGGAGGTCGTGAACAGTCCGCGAATTTACAACTCAATGACCTCACCCAGCGCCGGCAATGTGGCGCCGAGTTTGAATCGTTCCTGGATGAGCCGGGCCAGTTCGCGGCGCGGGCCATCTTCACCGTGAGTCAGGACCACGCGCGGCTGGCAGGGGGCGATGACGCTAAACCATTTCAACAAATCAGTCTGTCCGGCGTGCGCGCTGAAACCACCGAGCGTGTGAACCTGCGCCTTCACCGCAATCTTCTCGCCGAAGAGGCTGACTTCCTTGTCACCTTCCACGAGCCGGCGTCCGAGTGATTCACGACTCTGGTAGCCGACGATGAGCACGTGCGTCTCTGGCTTCCAGAGATTTTGTTTGAGGTGATGCAGGATGCGCCCGGCGTTGCACATGCCGGCGCCGGCCATGACGAGGCAAGGACCGGTCTGATCGTTGATTTTCTTTGAGTCCTCAGCCGTGACGCTCAGGGTCAGCGTTTTGAGATCGGCCATGAGTGGCTTCTCGGCGAGGAAGGCTTTCATCTCGTCGTCGAACAATTCCTGATGCCGCACGTAGATGTTGGAAGCTTCGATGGCCATCGGGCTGTCCAGAAAAATGGGGAAGGGCCTGATCTGATGGTTGCGAAAGATGGAGCCGAGCAGGGTGGTGAGCAGTTGCGCGCGGCCCACGGCGAATGTCGGCACGAGAATCTTGCCACCCGCGTTGACGGCGTCCTTCACGATATGAATGAATTCCTCGACGGTTTCCTTGAAGGGGCGATGGTCGTGGTCGCCGTAGGTGGATTCGAGAAAAACCAGGTCGGCTTTCTTGAACGGTTCGAAGTCGCGCAGGATGGGTATGCCCTTCGGGCCGAGATCGCCGGAGAACACGATGCGCTTTTGTTTGCCGCCGTCGTCCACGATCAACTGGATACTGGCCGATCCCAACATGTGGCCGGCTTCAGCCCAGATGGCCTGGATGCCGGGTGCGACAGTCACGGGTTGTTGATACGGGACGGGTTTGAAGCATTGAATGATCGCCTCGGCCTGCTCTGGGTTGTAAAGCGGTTCGAGCGGTTCTTCACCGGCGCGCTGGCGTTTGCGATTCTGGCGTTCAACATCGGAAGTCTGAATGCGCGCTGAGTCGCGCAGGATGAGGGCGGACATCTCAATCGTCGCGGGCGTGGCGAAGACTGGTCCGTGGTAACCGAGCTTGGCCAGCAGCGGGAGTCGGCCGGTATGATCCAGGTGGCCGTGAGTGATGAGGACGGCATCGAGCTTCTGGTTCGGTTCGGTGGGCGCGCGGTTGAGTGCATCGGCCTTCTTGCCGCCTTGGAACAGGCCGCAATCCACAAGCACGCGGGCTTGCGGGGTTTCCACGAGATAGGCCGAGCCGGTGACTTCTCCGCCCGCCGCGCCGATGACATTGATTTTCATGACTTTGATTCTCTGCCCGGTCCTTTAACTTAGGACCGTGTTAGTCACCCCGTGACCGGAACCGCCAGCGGTGTGCTTGCGTCAGCATTGTGGAGTTTGTTTGCGAAGTCCACTGGCTTATTGGTGGCGATCGAAGGGAAAACCGCGCTGATCCGGGAAGGCGCGGAAGCCAGGCATGCTTTGCCAGGACGGGTAATCAGAAGCCCTTGGGCGAAAAAGTGATGCTCCCCGGAAGCGGGGACGTTACAATTTCACAAGAGAAGGCACATTTTTACGCTTCCAAAGGTTGCAGGGGGAAAGCACTTTTGAGGTGAAACTGTCCATCCAACCTGTGCAAGCTGAGTAAGATTTGTCGTGAAAGAGCTATTGCAGCACCACAAGCAGTACCTGCTAACGGGAGTTTCCTACGTTATTCCGTTCATCGCTTGCGGCGGGATCCTGATCGCCCTGTCGTTGACGTATGCTTTTCAGTTTCACCATTTGAACGCGCATGGCGGGCCGGATGTTTCCAAAGCGCCGGTGTTCATCCAGAACATGATGACTATCGGCGTCAAAGCGTTTGAATTGTTCCCCGCCGTGCTGGCCGGGTTCATCGCTTACGGCATGGCCGGGAGGCCCGGATTGGTTCCCGGTTTTGTCGGCGGGTTTATTGCCGCCATGCCGCAGACTGTGGGAGAGAAGAATGCCAGCGCGGGGTTTCTTGGAGCCCTGATCATTGGCCTGGTCGCCGGCCACGTTGTGAACTGGCTTAAGAAGCTGCCGGTGCCGAAGATATTCCGGCCGGTGATGCCAATCATCATCATTCCAATTCTCTCGGCGTTGCCGGTCGGGTTGTTGATGCTCACCCTTAATCTACCCGTCGCCACCATCCTGGTGAGCATGGGGCACTTTCTGGAGGGACTCCAGAGCGGGTCACAGGTGGTGCTGGCGATGGTCTTGGGCGCGATGATCGCGTTTGACATGGGCGGGCCGGTGAACAAGGCCGCGTTCTTCTTCGGCGCGGCGATGATCGAACAGAAGAATTATTCCATCATGGGCGCCTGTGCGGCGGCGATCTGCACGCCGCCGCTGGGATTGGGGCTCGCCACGCTGCTCAATCGCAAACACTGGTCGGACGAGCAACGGGAGTCTGGCCTGGCCGCCCTGGGGATGGGGATGATTGGCATTACGGAAGGGGCCATCCCGTTTGCCGCAGGCGATCCCTTCCGGGTGATTCCTTCCATCATGCTGGGTTCCATGGTGGCGGCCACGGTGGCCATGCTGGCGGGCGTGGGGGATCCCGCGCCGCACGGCGGACCGATCGTGCTGCCGGTCGTGGATGGGCGGCTCATGTACATCGTGGCGATAATCGCCGGGGCCGTGACGACCGCCTTGACCATCAACTCCGTCAAAAGATTTACCGAGAAGCCGGTTCCTGCACCGGCGCCAACCAAATGAAAATCGTCGCTGTGACCGCTTGTCCCACTGGCATTGCCCATACCTACATGGCGGCCGAGCAGTTGGAGAAGACTGCCAAAAAACTGGGGCACGTCATCAAGGTGGAAACCCAGGGCGCGATGGGAATCGAAAACAAGCTCACGGAAGCGGACATCACCGGCGCCGGCTTGGTCATTCTGGCGGTGGACATCGCCATCGAAGAAGCCGAACGCTTCGAGCGCATCCGCAAGATCAAGGTGCCCGTGCAGGCGGCGCTGAAAAATCCGGAGGCCATCTTCGCCCAAATCTGATCCATGCCGTTGGACCTGTCATTTTCCTGTCCCTTGTCGAATGGCGTGCATGCCCGCCCGGCCAGCGCGTTGGAGGAGGTCGCGCGCGGTTTCGCGGCGGAGGTGCTCATCCTGAATCAACGCACCGGTCGCGCCGCCAATGCCAAGAGCGTACTTTCCCTCGTGGGCGCGGACATCCGTTTCAGCGATCCCTGCCTGCTCAAGGTCAGTGGCACGGACGAGGAACGCGCGATGGCGACGCTGGGGTCGTTCATCCGGAATACTTTTCCCCGGCATGATGGAGCGCTGCCGGCGATTTCACTGGCCCAGGGGGAACTACAGTTGCCGCCGGTGTTGAGCAACACCGGGGCCGTGTTTCGGCGCGGCACCCCGGTGGTGCCGGGCATCGCGCAAGGACTGGTTGTTCGCGCGAGCGGATTCAGCATCGGGGACGGTCTGCCCATGGCGGGCGTGGCGGACATTGCTGCCGAACAACGGCGCATTGACGAGGCGCTGCAACAATTGATCGCGTGGTACGGACAACGGGCACTCGTGGCGGGCAAGGGGATTGAGGGGGAACTCCTGGTGGCACATCGTTCGCTGGCGCGCGACGAGGAATTCCGCCGCAGTCTCCTGGAGGCGGTCACCAGCCGGGGGCGTACGGCGGCCGGGGCGATTGCCGACGCCGAGGCGCATTTCTGCCGGATATTCGCCACGAGCGGCAACGCGTTGTTGCGCGAGCGAACGCTGGATATCCGGGATGTCTGCGACCAGTTGTTGCAGCGCATTTACGGCAGCGCGGCGGCGGGCCGCACGATCACGCTCAGCGAAGATACCGTGCTGGTGGCGGACGCGCTGACGCCTTGTCAGTTTCTTGCCTTGGATCATCGTTTTCTCAGAGGCCTGGTGTTGGGGGAAGCGGGAACGACATCGCACACGATCATCCTGGCTCGCTCGTTTGGCATTCCCACCCTCGTGGGCGTCGAGAAGATCTCAAGCGGCCTGAGCGAGAAGCAGGAAGCGATCCTCGACGCCGATCTCGGGGTGTTGGTGACGAAACTTACGGATCGGGCGCGGCGGTATTACACTTTGGAGCGCGAGCGGCTGGCGGGCCGGCAGACGGTGTTGCGCGCGTTTGGGGCCAAGCCAGGGATAACCCAGGATGGCCACCGGTTGGAGGTTGCGGCGAACATCGCCACCACGGACGAAGCCACGCGCGCGTTTGCGGCGGGTGCCGAGGGCATCGGTTTGTTCCGCACGGAGATGTTGTATCTGGATCGCAATTCGCCGCCGGATGAAGCGGAGCAGTACCAGGTTTATCAACGGGTGATTGAAGCCGCCGGCGGCAAGCCGGTGATCATTCGCACGATGGACATTGGCGGTGACAAACCGCTGGCCTATCTCAGTCTCCCGGCCGAACAGAATCCTTTCCTCGGTTACCGCGCGGTGCGGTTGTATCCGGAATTCGAGGCGCTGTTTCGCACGCAGGTGCGCGCGCTGGTACGGGCGTCGGCCTATGGGGCGCTCAAGGTGATGCTGCCGATGGTGGCGACGGTGGAGGAGGTGCGCTGGGCCCGGCGCATCATTGCCGAGGAACAGGCGCGTTGTGCCCAAGGCGCGGGTGCGTACAACCAGCACATGCTGGTCGGGGCGATGATCGAGGTGCCGTCCGCCGTGTTGCTGTTGAACGAACTTTGTCGCGAACTGGATTTCTTCAGCATCGGGTCGAACGATCTGCTGCAATACTTCATGGCGGTGGACCGGGCGAATCCGCGGGTCGCGTCCCTCTACAATCCGCTGCAACCATCCTTCCTGCGCCTGTTGAAACAGATCGTGGACACGGCTCATGCGCACAAAAAATGGGTGGGCTTGTGCGGCGAGATGGCGGGCCAGCGGCTGTGCCTGCCGTTGCTGGCGGGCTTGGGGTTGGATGAAGTCAGTGTTTCGGCCCCGGCCGTCGGGGCGTTGAAGGCGGAGTTACTGCGGTTGAAAGAAACGGATTGCCGGCAACTCCTGGCCGCGGCTCTGGAATGTGCGACCGCCGGCGAGGTGGCTGCATTGCTGGACCGCTTTTCGGCGCAACATTCCGCCCCGTTGCTGGCGCCGGAGTTAATCGTGATGGACGTGGATGCGGCGAGCAAGGAGGAGGCCATCAAGCGCGCGGTGGACCTGCTTTACATTCAGGGCCGGACCGAGCAGCCGCGGGTGGTGGAACACGCGATCTGGCAACGCGAAGCGAGTTACTCGACGGGTTTTGGCCACGGCTTTGCCATTCCGCACTGCAAGACCGGAGCGGTGCTGGCGAATTCCCTGGTGCTGCTGAAATTGCGCGAACCCATCGCCTGGGGTTCACTCGATGAAGCGCCGGTGCGGGTGGTGATCCTGCTGGTGGTTTGTGATGGGGAAGGCGCCGCCAGTCACATGAAGGTCATTTCCTCGCTGGCCCGGCAGGTGATGCACGAGGAGTTCCGGGCGCGTTTGGAAAAGGAATCAGCCGCTGCCTCCATCTGCGCTTTTCTCCAAGGCAAACTGGGGTGTTGACGCGCGGCGGCATCTCCGTACTTTGGTTCCAAAAAAACCAGCGCCCCGCAATCCTGACCACCCCCTTTCCAGCCCTATGCTGAGATTTCCCCTGCCGCCTTTGCCTCGTTGGCTTTCCATTTTGGCTCTGGCCGGATTGGCTTTTGCCGCAGCGGCAGCACCTGATTTGTCCAAGGAGCGGGTGCTTTACGAGGTGGGTTATTCGCATCTCGATACGCAGTGGCGTTGGATTTATCCGCTGACCATCCGCGAATATCTGCCCAAGACCGTTCAGGAGAACGGCGCGCTGTTCGCGAAATATCCCAACTTCATCTTCAACTGGACCGGCGCGTATCGTTATCAACTCATGAAGGAGTATCATCCGGCTGACTACGAGAAAGTCCGTGGCTGGGTTGGGCAGGGGCGATGGTTTCCCGCTGGCAACTCCTGGGATGAATGCGACGTCAACGTCCCCTCAACCGAATCCATCATCCGCCAGATTCTGCACGGCAATCATTACTTCAAACGGGAGTTTGGGACGGAGAGCGTGGAGTTCATGCTGCCGGATTGTTTCGGCTTTCCCGCGTCGTTGCCTTCCATTCTCGCGCACTGCGGGCTGCGCGGTTTCTCGACGCAGAAACTCCGCTGGGGTTCCGCGGTCGACATTCCGTTCAATGTCGGTGTCTGGGAAGGGACGGACGGACAAAGCGTGATCGCCGCGTTGAATGCCGGGGATTACAACGCCAGCATCACGACGAATCTCAGCATTGATCCCTACTGGCGGCAGCGCCTGGATGAGAACGGTCGCAAATCCGGCGTGTATGCGGATTTCCAATTCCACGGCGTCGGCGATCAAGGCGGCGGGCCGCGCGAGGATTCCGTCATCTGGCTGGAGAAAAGTCTCGCCACGACCGGCGCGGTGCGCGTGATTTCCGCCCAGGCCGATCAGATGTTCCGCGACATTACCGACGAACAGCGGAAAGGTCTGCCGCGTTACAAAGGCGACCTGCTCCTGACCGAACATTCCACTGGTTGCCTGAGTTCGCAGGCTTACATGAAGCGGTGGAATCGTGAGAACGAGTTGCTCGCCGACGCCGCTGAACGCGCGTCCGTGGCGGCGCATTTGCTCGGTGGGGCCACCTATCCGCACGAGAAACTGAATCGCGCGTGGCAACTCGTAATGGCGAGTCAGATGCACGACATCCTTCCGGGCACGTGCCTGCCGCTGGCCTACGAATATGCGTGGAACAACGAGATCATTGCGATGAATAACTTTGCCAGCGTGCTGCAGGATGCCGTGGGCGCCGTGGCGCGTGGACTGGACACGCAGGTCGAGGGTGAGCCGCTGGTGATTTACAATCCGCTCGCCATCGAACGCGAAGACGTGGTGGAGGCCGAAGTGGAAGCGAATTCAACCGGCGGCATTCAAGTCGTGGATGGGAAAGGTCGTCCGGTACCGACGCAGGTGTTGTCCCAGACGAATGGGCTGGCGCGAATTCTCTTTCTGGCGCGCGTGCCTTCGATTGGATTTGCCGTTTACGGGGTGCAAACTGGCAAGGCCGGCGCGGGCAAATCATCGTTGCGCGTCAGCGACCGCGTTCTGGAAAATGCGCGCTATCGTGTCACGCTCAACGACGGGGGCGACATTGCCGGCATCTTCGACAAGTCATTGAAGAAGCAATTGCTCACCGCGCCCGCGCGACTGGAGTTTCGGCAGGAAGTGCCGCGCGAGTGGCCGGCGTGGAACATGGATTGGCAGGACCGCGCCAATGCACCGATGGGTTACGTGGACGGCCCGGCGCGGATTCGCATCGTGGAGGACGGCCCCGTGCGGGTGGCGCTGGAAGTCCAACGCACTGCGCGCGGCTCGGACTTCGTGCAGACCATCCAGCTCGCGGCGGGCGGGGAACGCGTCGAGATAGTCAATCGGATTGCCTGGCAGACGACGAACGCGTCGCTCAAGGCGGCGTTCCCGCTGACGGTCAGCAATTCCAAGGCGACCTACAACTGGGGACTGGGCAAGATTCAACGCGGTAACAACGATCCCAAGAAATACGAAGTGCCCAGCCATCAATGGTTCGATCTCACTGATGAAAACGGCAAGGCTGGCGTTTCCATTCTCAGCGGACACAAATACGGGAGCGACAAACCGAGCGACGACGTACTGCGGCTCACGTTGCTCTATTCGCCGGGAGTGCGCACCAATGTCGCGTATCGTGAACAGGCCACGCAGGATTGGGGACGGCACGAGTTTATTTATGGCCTGACCAGCCACCGGGGCGACTGGCGTGCGGGCAAAACAGACTGGCAGGCAGCGCGACAGGATCAACCGTTGCTCGCGTTTCGCACCACCAAACATGCGGGCAAGCTGGGTCGCAGTTTCAGTCTCTTGCAGGTGAACTCGGACGATGTGGCCGTGCGCGCCGTGAAAATGGCCGAGGACAGCGACCGTGTGATTGTCCGCTTGCAGGAACTGAACGGGCAGAAACCGGTGAAGGCGACGTTGACCAGTGCTGCGCGCATCGAGTCTGCCGTGTCGGTCAACGGTGTGGAAAAGGAACTCGCGGTGTTGTCCGCCGGTGCAAGCAAACTCGCGCTCGACTTCAAACCGTTTCAATTACGCTCGGTGGCGTTGCAACTGAAGCCGCCCGCGCTGTTGCAACCGCCGCGTTCCACGCCGGTGGTGTTGCGGTTCAACCTGGATGTGTTCAGTTGGAACACCAATCGCGGTGACGGCAAGTGCGACGATGCCGGTGTCACGCTGCCCGCGGAGATGATCGGCAATCAGGTGACGACGGAAGGCATCACGTTCAACCTCGGCGACCGCGCGGATGGCCGGATGAACGCCGTTTCGTGTGACGGCCAGACCGTGGCGCTGCCGGATACGAAGTTCAATCGCGTTTACTTGCTCGCAATGGCGGTGCATGGCGATACGGAGGGCGAGTTTGCCGTGGATGGCCGCCCGGTGAAGCTGGGCGTCAAGGATTGGAGCGGCTATCTGGGCAGTTGGGACAATCGTGTGTTTGAAGGCGGGAGCGTTATTGTCTTCGGGTATTCAGTGGACAATCCGCTGGCGCGCATCACTCCCGGTTTCATCAAGCGCGACGCGTTGGCGTGGTTCTGTTCGCACCGCCACTTCCCGGATCGCGACGAGGAATACCGCTACAGCTACCTGTTCAAATACCGGCTCGACGTGCCGAATGGTGCAAAGTCATTGACTCTGCCCAAGAACAATCGCATCCGTGTGTCTACGATGATTTTGCCGGTCGGCCCGCCATCCAGTTGAACGTGGCGAAAGATTAAGACCGTTTACCATATTTCTATCCACTGAGGTTCATTGGCCGAGTTTCCAATCACGTCAATTCTTGAGGCTCGTGTGGCGGTTCAATTTCCCTGCTCATTCCTCGCCGACTGTTGCAGCACCTTCGTGCGGTATTCCGCCGGCGTGGTTTTGGTGATGCGTTTGAACACGCGGCAGAAGTAGGGGCCGTCGCGGAAGCCGCAGCGGGCGGCGACGTCCTCGAGGATCAGGTTGTAATTGCAGAGGAGATATTTGCCGCGCGCAATGCGCACATGCGTGAGGTAATCAATGAACGTCATGTGCCCGTGCGTGTGGAACAGCCGGGACAGATGATTGGGGCTGACGCCGAACTGGCGCGCGACGGAATCGCGAGTGATGTCGTTCTGATAGTTGCTTTGCAGATAAACGCAGACGCGTTCAAAGAAGCTCTGTCCGCGGCTTTCGGCTTCGGGCTCGGGACTCTGCAAGGCGAGGCGGCGCACGCATTGGAGCAGGGCGCGGGTCAGTTCGGCGAAGGCGGTGGCCGGCTCTTTCGCGGCCTGCAATTCCAGCATCGCTTCGAGAATGTGCGGGATGGGGCCGTTGACCGGCGTGGGCATGGCGAACTTGTTCGCGATCAACTGCGGGCTGTCCGGTCCTTTGGCCTCGACGAGGCTGATACCGAGCTGTTTTTTTCCGAACAACAGGGACAGCACGTTCACCTTGCGTTGCCAGGTCGGGAAATTCCAGCAGTTCGGCGCGGCGAACAAGGCCGTTCCGGGGCGCAGGCCGAGCTTTGCGATCCGGCCATTCTGCTCAAACTGGTTTTCGTAGATGCCTTTCAGCGGGATTTCGAGACGGGGAAACGTGACGACGTGGCTGAATAGCGGCGGATGCAGTTGCCGGCCACAGACAAAGACCTCCCGCACCGGGTTTTGCGCCAGCAAAGCTTCCGGCCACCAGTCGAGCGTCGCAGATGTCGGCATAAATCAGTTCGGACCAGTGCTGCTGCAATTCCAAGTTCCCTAGCTCTCAGGGCGGATAACTCCGGCGCAGAGCGGGCGCACCTTACAGGGGCGGCGGTGAAATGTTAAGCCCGTTGGATACAAAAGTGAAACAAACGGTACATTTTTATTGTTTGGTTAAGTAACGGGCGGGGGCAATATCTGCTTGCGAAGCCTGAGTCTGTCAGGGTTGCACGCTGGCAGGAGAGGTAGCGTCAGGAATACTCGCGGCCTGATAATCGTGACGAAACGTCCGCAGTTTTATGGCTTGCAGGTGCCAATAGCGAGGTGGGTTTGGGTTGGGTGGTTGGCGATCGAGGCTTCGGCTTCGATCGCCAAGTTTTTTTCTGCCCACGGAGCGCCGATCTCCGATCCGGCAAGATCCGGTTGACCGGCGGCGTCGACCCGTGTTGGGAGAGCAGTGCGCTCAACGAAGGCCGCGGGGGCAGCCGGTTACAAATCTACCATAAAGGATACATCTTTCTCGTTGGCGTGGCATTAGGCTGGCCCGGATTATTTGGCCGATGTCCACTTCAAATCAGCCAACCGCAGAGAAGTCGCTCCCGGACTACGCGCCTTTCGCCAGTGGCGTCAGCCGGCGGCAGTTCATCCAACAAACCTCCCTGATCGCCTCCGGGTTGATGCTCGCCGGAGTGGCGCAGGCGGCGGACCCTTCGGAATTCCCCGTGGTCCGTGTTCCTGAATCCAAACGGCGGTTCAAGAGTGAGGCGGTGGAGCGGACCATTGCGAAGGTGAAGTCCTCCATCGGGAACAAGGAGCTGGCCTGGATGTTCGAGAATTGTTTCCCGAACACGCTCGATACGACGGTGGAATTTGAAATGGTGAATGGCCGGCCCGACACGTATGTCATCACCGGCGACATTGATGCCATGTGGCTGCGCGACAGTTCGGCGCAAGTGTATCCCTATCTGTCCTTGATGAAGCAGGACCAGCCGCTCCAGCAATTGATCGCTGGCGTCATCAACCGGCAGACGCGTTGCATCTTGAAGGACCCGTATGCGAACGCGTTTTACAAGGACGACAACAAGCGCGGCGAGTGGAAGAGCGATCAGACTGACATGAAACCCGGCGTCCACGAACGCAAGTGGGAGATTGATTCACTCTGTTACCCGATCCGGCTGGCGCATGGTTACTGGAAACTTTCGGGCGACACCGCTCCGTTTGACGC
>JBGAIM010000030.1:0-22648 GCA_044225555.1 Limisphaerales bacterium
ACCCCGCCCGTCGGCACGTACTGGGTCGGCTGGTATGATGGTATCGACGAGTCGCCATTGCTCGTTGCTCAGATCCATCCACCCACATTGTACGTTATCGATAAAAGTACAAGAACATATTTATGAGATGGCTTCTAGTATGTTTCCAACTCGTAAACAGAATGTGACTCAAACCACTTGCCAGCTCGGCTTTTTTGAATAACTTCCTGTCCGACTCACCTGACGTTAACCAATCTGTCGTAGTCCTTTTGTGGAAAATTATGGCACGGATGCCGGTGGTTAAGGAGGAATGGTGCGAGCTGGCGGAAGCTTCGAGTTACAATTCTCGAAAGCTTGCCGCGCTATTGGGGTATTCCACTCGTCAGCTTCAGCGGGAAGTAAAGCGCCAGTTTGGGCAGACTCCACAAAACTTGCTGGATGAATCGAGATTGAGAATTGCGGGGCAGATGCTGCTCTTAAAACGACCCGTCAAGGTTGTCGCAATTGAGCTAGGCTACAAACAGACCTCGCATTTTTGCCGTCAGTTCAAAGTCTGGTATGGAGTGACACCGTCGCAGTTCATCGCGTGGAATGGCAGCCGTCGTTTTGCAATGGCTAACTACCTCAATTCTTATGGAAGGTTGCATGATTTTTCCTCGGGTAAACCTATCCTGAGCTGAGAGCGCAGACGACATTCCTGAAATCGTTGCATCGGTTGCTGGTGATTTCGCTTCGCTAGAGTCTTCGGCAGATCATCGCTGAACCTCCGTGGTCTTCAAAATGTCGCTATCGGATAACAAATGTCCGTGAGAGATAACGGAGCAACATTGATGAACCACCGCCGATTTGCAGAATCATGCTGCTTGAATCACTCAGCTAACAAACAAAACCAATAATCCGCAGCGCTTGATGTTTTTTTGTTTCACTAGAGCTGCAAAACAAGGAACAAATCATGAATGAACCGATAATATTCCGCAGAATAACGGCGTTCAGAAAGACTTGGCTCATGATGCTCAGTGCAATGCAAATCTTAGTCGCCGTCGCTTCGGCGTATTGCGCCAGCGCCCAGGATTACGCGTATACAGTCAATTCAATTGCTGAACTGCTAACAATAGACCCGACACTATTAGCGTCTGATAACGCGATACTGGTGCATGGTTACTACCAAGCCGGTGACCGCGGCGGCGGGACGTTTCATTGGGACAGCACCTCTTCGGCGACAGTCGATTACGGGCGATACTTCGCTAGTACTTTCGCTTCAGGGCGTTGGTGTCGTGTGCTCAATGGCGAAGCAGCAAACGTCAAGATGTGGGGCGCAAAAGGGGACTTGATGGAAGGGGCTAACGGTTTCGATCCTACGCTTATCGCGGCGGCGACTGACGATACAGTCGCCATCCAAAGAGCGCTGACAGCGTGCTCAGGCGGCGCTAACAATGCACCTTTTTGGACTTCGGAGTTGTTAATTCCAGCCAGTTTTTACAAGCTAACAAACACCTTGGTTTACGTAGCTGACCACGTGAAAATCCGTGGGGAAGGTGCGTATCTAACGAAGCTGGTGATGGCACACGGTTTTCAAAAGGACATCCTGCGCACTAAAAACTACAATGACGTGTTGGCCCAGGGCTACATAAACTACGGGCAATATGATGGCTTCGTTCGAATCGAAGATATTGCGTTTATCTATGCAAACTCAGCGGGCGTTCCGGAAAACGTAAGCAATGTGCATATCGGCATCTGCTATCCCCAGGAGGGCAACACAATAAGAAACGTATTTTTGCAGAGTGGCGGCTACGGTATTCGCTGCTTCAATGGAGGGAATGGAGCCCCGGCAGCATTTCGAGATGTCGTTACGGGTGCGAACATCGCTGGCATTTGCGTCGAACCTGCACCCGGTGAAAGCGCTTGCGGAGGTCATGTCAGCATAATCGGAGTTACGGGCGACTGTTTCACTTCGCCGAATACCAATTGCCTCGTAAAGTTCGTGAATTATGTCGGGGCAGCCCTGATTGAAGACCTCGACGCAGAAGGGCTCTATGGTGGGGGTGTCGTGCAGCACAAGTTTCCGGAACCATCAACTGGTTTGAATGCAAACACCCCGATAGGTATGCTAACGATAAAGAACGGGAACGTCAATGGAACGGGCGCGGACAGTCAGCGCACTCCCTATCCCTTCCTCGTACTTAAAGGAGGCCAACGCACGACTGGAGTCACAATTGAGAACCTGAATCTGTACGGTCCCACCAATCTAATTGTGGACGAAGTTTCTGGCCGAGACGTGCGGCCTCTTGATGCACCAGCAGAAGGATTGGCTCAAGGGACCTGCCGCAATCTGATTCAATATGAGGGTTGGAATGACGGGAGTGGAGTGCCTTTTTATGGCAGCGGGTCTCGACTCGTAATGGGCGGTTCTTTGATTTGTGCATTTAGTCCTCCAACGACCAACACTTGGTATCGAGTCATTAGAAACGGACCCGCAAGAGAACTTGGAGGCCGATTGGTGATCAACGGGCACCGCGAATCAACTGAGTTTAGTGTTCAAGTCCCTTACAATGGAACGGGTGCTAACATCAGCGTGATCCGCCCTACACTTGATGGTGGACCCTACCCCCCCTGTGTTACCAAAGCGCGTGCCGGATCTTATTACGACAACACGATTAATGCCCGGGTTGGTTTTACAGACATATATGTAGAGCGAGTAGTCACGGAGGGCGATTGGAAGGATCAGCAAATCGTATTGGCATATCCAATGGATGGTCAAAGCATGTTTTCGCGTCCAGCGCTTCTCGTTCCTACGGCTGCACCTTCTGGTGGAGTTCCCGCCAATGGCGTCGATTTACAAGGTTATGTGGAGGTGGACCTGACCGTGCAAAATAGCGCGGGAAGTGGAGGCAGTATTGTTTCAACGGCCCAAGGCGGATTTGGAATCGATGTGTCCGGAACGGCTGCAGATAAGTTTCCGTACACAGTTGCGCTAGGACAGTTTGGTTTTTCAATCGTAACACCATTCATGCGGAGCCTTTTGGATGATACAACGTCAGCAACTGCGCGAACGACTCTCGGTTTAGCCATCGGCACAGACATTCAGGCTTATGATGCCGATCTGGCTGACCTTGCCGATGGATCGCTTTCCGGCAGCAAAGTCGGGAGTGGAATTGACGCTGCAAACATCACAACTGGCAATCTTGCTGTGGGCCGACTCAATGGGGGAACGGGTGCTTCAACTTCGACCTTCTGGAGAGGCGATGGAACTTGGTCAGCAGCGTTGCAGGAAGGAGGCGAAGCAAGCAGTACCCCAGTGACTGACACAACCTCGACAACCACAGCGAACACTACGAGACTTTATGAGTTCTATACGCTGCCGACAACTGAGAAGTTCTACGTGATCACGGGCATTGAATGGAAGAATGGAGCCACAGTGTCAGGAGACACCATTTGCGGTGCAGTCATTATAGACGCCAATCCTCCCACGCAAGCAGCCGTGCCGACGGTTGCCTTTGGTCAATTAACTGCAAATTCGGGTGCTAATGCCATTCAACGAGTTTCCCGGATAGTCAGCCACCCCATTCGAGGTGGAACTACAATTGGCATTTTTGTACAACCTAGCAGCGGAACTCATACCTATAGGACCGCTACAGTGAGCAGTTCAAACAACAGGAAGACAGGAATCACCTTCCCTTCGGGTGGCAATGTTGCAAACCAAGAGAACGGCGCGTGGACTGCGGGTACAGTCAAGGCCTACTTGAAGGTCTATTATCGCGGGTACAAATAAGTGATCTGAGAGTAAGTAGAAGCCCATGAGGGCTTTTATGCGGCTAAGGTGAACCGCGATCATCAAAAGTGGTCGCGGTTTCATAAGTGGGGAGGGTTTCGCCCCATCATGCCCGCATGCTCGTTCGTTTGAGCGAGCACAGAGAGTCACTGGTTTGTTGTTGCAACTGCAAGTATTGCGCTGCGTTCTTGCCACTCGCCGAAGTTCGCCTAGATTGCCGGCATGATCGTTTTGATTGTGGGAACTAATCGCCCGGGCAGCAACTCACGCAAGGTGGCCGCCCAAGTGGAGGACATTTACAAGGAACTCAAAACGCCGTTGCGCGTCCTGGACCTGGCGGAGTTGCCATCGGAGATTTTTTCGCCATCCAGCTACGGCGAGAAGCCCAAGTCGTTTCAGCCGTTTGCCGACGCGGTGTTGCAAGCGTCCGGATTGCACGTCGTGACGCCGGAATACAACGGCGGTATTCCCGGGGTGCTCAAGTATTTCATCGACATGCTCAAGTTCCCGGAGAGTTTCGAGCGGCGGCCGGTTTGTTTCACCGGTGTGGCCGCGGGCATCTGGGGCGCGCTGCGACCGATCGAGCAGTTGCAGGCCATCTTCGGCTATCGCAACGCCTACATCTATCCCGAGCGCGTGTTTCTGCCACAGGTTTACAATCTTCTCGGCGAGGACGGGCGCATCAAGGATGCCGAACTGCTGGAGCGCTTGAAGAAACAGGCCGAAGGCTTCGTCACTTTCACCGAGAAACTGCAAGGCGTGAAGCTGCGCGGTTAACCCCTTAAACCCATGAAAAACTTCCAACATTCAACATTCAACATTCAACTTCCAGGTGCTGCCGTCCGCCGTGGTGCGAGAAGTCTGCTGGCCGGCGTGCTCGCTCTGTCGCTTGGTGCGGTCGGTGTTTTTGCTCAGGCTACAACTAAGCCTGAGGTGGGCGGGCAAGCGCCGCTGATCTCGGGTCAGACTCAGGATGGTAAGACGTGGAAACTCGCGGACGCCGTCGGCAAGAAGGTGGTGTTGCTCTATTTCTATCCCAAAGACGATACGCCGGGTTGCACCAAGGAAGCCTGCGGTCTGCGCGATCGCATGGCCGACTTGCACAAGCTGGATGTGGAAGTGATCGGCGTCAGTTTCGACAACGCGGAGAGCCACCAGAAGTTTATCGCCAAGCACAATCTCAACTTCACGTTGCTGACGGATACGGATGGCAAGATTGCCGAAGCGTACGGCGTACGCGTGGCGGGGAAGAACGTCGCGCGTCGCGTGAGTTTTCTCATCGGCAAGGATGGCAAGATTCTACACGTTACCGATGCGCAGAGCGCGGACACACATTTGAGTGAAATGTCCGAAGCCGTGGCGAAGTTGAAGTAGGATTGAGGGGATAACCGGGAAATACGCCGAATACGCGAACCAATTTCCGACTCTGGTTGGCTATTTCGTGTTGTTTGCGTGTTTCGC
Organism: Limisphaerales bacterium; assembly: GCA_044225555.1. Classification (GTDB taxonomy): domain Bacteria; phylum Verrucomicrobiota; class Verrucomicrobiia; order Limisphaerales; family JADLHS01; genus JADLHS01. The sequence goes on from JBGAIM010000030.1 coordinate 5,210, forward strand.
GGTCAATAATGCCTCCACCCGTTTGCGCATGGCGGGGACGACTTCCTCATCGAACCACGGGTTGCGTTTGAACCAGCGGATGTTTCGCGGGCTGGGATGTGGCAGGGGAATGAACTCGGGTAAATACTCTTTCCATGCGCGGACAGTTTCCTGCATCGAATCCTTGCAGCGGTCACTGAGGTAATAGTCCTGCGCGTAGCTGCCGATAAGCAGGATCAGTTCAATCTGCGGCATGGCGGCGCGGAGGCGGGGATGCCAGAGGGGAGCGCACTCGGGTCGCGGTGGCAGATCACCGCTCTTGCCTTTGCCGGGATAGCAAAGACCGGTCGGCACGATGGCGATTTTCGATTCGTCATAAAATTCCTCACGGGACAGTTGCAGCCAGAGGCGGAGACGGTCGCCGGACGGATCGTTCCACGGGATGCCGGTGTTGTGAACTTTGATGCCCGGCGCTTGACCGACGATGAGCAATCGTGCGGTCGTCGAAACGCGGAGGATCGGGCTCGGTGGCAACGGCAAGTGCGCGGCGCAGACGGTGCAGGCGCGCGCTTCGCGCACGAGTTTTCCCAATTCGGAGTTCGGGGTCATCGTCGCCGACTCTTTGTGCCAAGCACGCGGGCTGAGGTAAAGTCTGGAGCACCGAGCGCCGGCTCGGCCAGGCTCCTGGTTTCTTAACGAGCCGAGCCGGTGCTCGGCGCTCCGGTTTACAGGTGACACATGGCTGGATGAGGGAAATCGTTTGCGGCAGGCGTCAATTTGCATAGACTGTCGGCTCAGGCTGTAGCGGAAAACCAGCCTGCAAATAAAAACCGCATGACATCCGAGCTTTCAATCTTCGCCGCGCGCCTTCGGGCGTTCATGGAACTTTCCATGGAGGATCATGGCCCACTTGATGCAGAGTCCACTCGGGCATTGGCGCAACATACGGACGCTGAATTCAACGGGATGGCGATGGTGCTGTTTGCACTTCAACATGGTCGCAACCAGCCGTATCGAAAGATTTGCGAGGCACGTGGAATCAAGCCCAACTCTGTGAATCATTGGTCGGAGATTCCGACGGTGCCGACTTCTGCCTTCAAGGAACTGGAACTCTCCTGCCTCACGCCCGAGCGACGCACGCATGTTTTCTATTCCAGTGGCACAACCGAGCAGCGGCCGAGCCGGCATTTTCATAATGCGGAGTCGTTGGAGATTTACGAGGCGTCGTTGTGGGCGTGGCTGGAGCGGAATTTACGATTTACGATTGATGATTTACGATTGGTCTGTCTCACGCCACCGCCTGCGCAAGCGCAGCGTTCTTCGCTGGTTCACATGTTTGAGGTCGTCCGGCGCAAACTCGGTGCGGAGCAGAACGTATTTGTCGGGCGTCTTGGTGCGGATGGAGCGTGGAGCTTGGATTTCGAGGTGGCGTTCTCAGCTTTGACGGAAAAGGATTCTCGTCCGTTATTGTTGGTAGGGACGGCGTTTTCGTTTGTGCATCTGCTGGACGAGTTGAAGGCGCGCAATCTCCGGGTCCAACTTTGGGAGGGCTCGCGTGTGATGGAAACCGGTGGTTACAAGGGACGCTCACGTGAGATGTCAAAGGCAGAACTACACTCGCTGATTACGGAGCGGCTGGGTGTGCCCGCATCGAACATCATTTGTGAATACGGGATGAGTGAGTTGAGTTCGCAAGCCTATCATTCCAAAGTTCCAAGTTCCGAGTTCCAAGTTCCAGGTTCGGCACAGATATTCCATTTTCCACCGTGGGTGCGGGCGCGAGTGGTGTCACCAGAGACGGGGCGGGAGGTGGCGGACGGCGAAACGGGTTTGCTTCGGGTGTTCGATCTGGCCAACGTGTTTTCCGTGATGGCGATTCAAACGGAAGACCTGGCGGTGCGACGAGGCGATGGGTTTGAATTGATTGGCCGAGCGAAGTTGGCGGAGCCGCGTGGGTGTTCGTTAATGCCTGCGTGAATGTGAGGCCATGAATGCCAAGATTATTTTGATGGGAGCGATGGTTGTGCTGACGACAATGGTGAATCAAACCACAGCCCGGGCGGCGACGATTGCTGAACGGCTTGAGCAGTACGGCGTGTCGGCGAGGACGCGGCTGTCGCCACATTTCAGGCTGGCGGGTGTGGTTTACCCACCACAGGAGCTGGCTTTCGTTGGATTGAAAGAAGAGAAGGTTTTGCAGGTGTACGCGAAGTCGGGCACAAACGGGTTCACATTCATCCGCGCCTATCCAATTCAAGCAGCCAGTGGGGTGGCAGGACCGAAGTTGCGCGAAGGCGACCGACAAGTGCCGGAAGGGATTTACGGGATTGAGTTGTTGAATCCGAACAGCAGCTATCATTTGTCGCTGCGGGTGAATTATCCCAACGCGTTTGATCGTGCGCAGGCGGCCAAAGAGCAACGTACGAAACTCGGCGGCGACATCATGATTCACGGGAAGGAAAAGTCCATCGGCTGCCTGGCGATGGGCGATGAGGCGGCGGAGGATTTGTTTGTGCTGGCGGCGGACACGGGCATCGAGAAGATCACGGTGATTCTCGCGCCGGTGGATTTTCGTGCCGGGAAAACGGTGCCGGAGGTTGCCAAACTTCCGCCGTGGACCACGCAGCTCTATCAGGAGATCAAGTCGCGGCTGGCCGAGTTGCCGTTGCCCAAGGAGAAATGAACCTGCCGAATTACTTTCTCGCCGACCTGCCGCTGGAAGCGACGCTCACGCCGCAGATGATCACGGAAGCGTGCGCGACGTTGAAGCACAATCGTGAGCAGTATCTGGCGGCACGATCAACGGCCGGATTGGTCAACTTAATCGCGGAGGTGGCGGACAATTGGCTGAACGAGGCGTATCCGTTTCGCAAGCTGGCGTTGGAGCAGGGGCCAAAGGCGACTGGGTTTTCACGCGGGACGCTGACGACGGGGTTGGATGGCTTCTTCAAGCAGCTCACGGTGGAGAATCTCAATGCGCTGATGTTGCAGGACCTGGGGCACGGGAAACGATTGGATGAATTAGTCGCGACCACTGCGGAGGAGCGGTTGAATCGCGCGGCATTTGCGTTTGGACCGGAGTTCCTCGTTCACATCGCCGCGGGGAATATTCCGAATCCGACGTTGATGAGCGTGGTGCTCGGACTGTTGGTGCGGTCGGCGCAGTTTGTGAAGTGTGCGAGCGGGACGTCGTTCTTGCCGCGGCTGTTTGCGCACTCGATCTATGACGCTGACCACAAGCTCGGGGCCTGCCTGGAACTAGCGGAATGGCGCGGAGGCGCGGGGTTGCTGGAACAGGTGCTATTTGCCGAGGCGGATTGTGTGACGGCCACGGGCAGTGATGAGACGCTGGCGGCGATTCGCGGGAAGTTGCCGATCAAAGCGCGACTCTTGGGATACGGTCATCGAGTGAGTTTCGGTTTCGTGGCGAGTGGAGCGTTGGCAGGATTCAGCGCCAAAAAGGTCGTGCAGCGGGCGGCAGCGGATGTGGTGGCGTGGGATCAACTGGGCTGTCTTTCGCCGCATGTCATCTATGTCGAGCACGGTGGTGGCGTATCGGCGGAACAATTTGCGGAGATGTTGGCGGAGGAATTGGCGAAGCGCGAGGCCGCCGAGCCACGCGGGGAATTGCCGACGGAAACGGCGGCAACAATTGCTTCGCGGCGGGCGTTTTATGAAGTGCGGGCGGCGCATTCGCCGGACACGCGGATGTGGCGCAGCGAGAATTCGACGGCTTGGACGGTGGTGTACGAGGCGGACCCAAAATTCCAGGCCTCGTGCCTGCGACGATTCATTTACGTGAAGGGAACACCGGATCTGGCGAATGCGTTGCGTGGTGCGGACGATCTGCGCGGAAAAGTCTCGACGGTTGGCCTGGCAGCACCGGAGGACAAGGCGTCGGAACTCGCGCAACAACTCGCGCACTGGGGCGTGACGCGGGTTTGTCCGCTGGGGCAAATGCAGAATCCGCCACTGACCTGGCGGCACGATGGCCGGCCGGCGTTGGGAGATTTAGTGACCTGGGTAGATTGGGAACGGTGAGAAATTATGAAGATGGAATTGCGGAAATCATTTCAGTTTGAAGCGGCGCATCTGTTGCCGCGTTTGCCGAAGTCGCACAAGTGCCGGCGCTTGCACGGGCACAGTTTCAAAGTGGAGATAGTTGTGGCGGGCGAGTGTGATCCGAAGCTGGGCTGGTTGATGGATTACGCCGACATTACGAAAGCCTTCCGGCCCATTTGGGAGAAGCTGGATCATCGACATCTCAACGACATCGCCGGACTGGAAAATCCGACGAGCGAAGAGATCGCGGTTTGGATTTGGAAGAAGCTCAAACCAAAGCTGCCAATGTTAAGGGAAGTGGTGGTGGCAGAAACTTGCACGGCCCGGGCCGTTTACCGGGGCGAAGATTGAGTCGATTTTGGCCGGTTTACCAAAGGCCGTAGTAAAGTTGGTAGGAGGAGGCGTAGTTGGTCTTCATCTGGCGCAGCGTGCGCCAATGCACGGATCCGTCGAGCAGCGCGACGTTGCCGCCAACCGCGCCGACGCGCACGGGATGGCTGGTGGCACGGGTGAAAGTGCTGGGGCCGTTGTCAGTGGGCACCTGAAAGGGCCCGGCCTTGCAATGCGGCGCCATGGTCAGCACATCCCCCCAGTGATTCGCGTCTGCGCAAATGGCGTTGGTGGGTGAATCGGTCAGTTTCCTGGCCACTTGCCAGTTGAAGGGCGCATTCACCCCGGGCGGGATGAAGGGGATTTTCGCGTCACAAAGGTAATTGTAGCCAACCAAAAAACCGTAGTCGCCGGAGAAACGTGACTGCGATCCAAAGGTGAAATTCGGGCAGTCCATGATTTTGAAGTTGCCCGTGTAGCTGACGAGGTTGGTGTAGGTGTCCCGGTTGATGCGGAGGGAGTGCCATTCACCATTGTTATCGAGGCCGCTGGGGACTTTCTGTTCGTTATCGTTGCCAAACATGTGGACCGAAAGGCCCACCTGCCGCAGGTTGCTCAGGCAGGCGGCCCGCCGCGCTTTTTCCTTGGCCGCCGACAAAGCGGGCAAAAGCATGGCTGCCAGAATGGCGATGATGGCGATGACGACCAGGAGTTCGATCAGTGTGAAAGCGTGGGAGAGTCGCCCAGAGGTTGCGCGTTTCGGGGGCATTGATTTGGGAGTCGGCGACCACACGGCGGCACTATCAGACGGTGATTATGGCCCGGCAACAGAAAAAAGATGTGTATTGTCAGGCGGCGCCGACATCCCACTTTTGGGTCGGAAGATTTCAATCCGCAAAACGAGGTGCGAAAGTCGTGGCACAGATTTCACATCGTTTTGATCCATAGACTCGTACGTAAGGTTGTCGGGTGGATTTGGCCTTGTAAAAATAGTGGGGGCTTCTCAGACTCGCCGGAACATTACCAGGGGGCCAGGCATCGGTCCTAGCCTATCGGGGTAAATGTTTTACATCAAATCCTGCCTTCATATGAGCGGTAATATCCTTCGAATCTCGGCTTTCATGGTGTTCGTTAGCTTCGCCGCGACAACCGCTCGTGCGTTCATTGAGCCGGCGGGAAATCGCCTCGCAGATTTTGATGGCCGGATGGCGAAGCGTGGCGAGCCGGCCTCCGTTTCAGAGGAACAGCAGGTAGAGCTGATCGCGCTGAGAAAACAACTGCCAGAGTTGCAGGTGGATTTCGATTCATTGACCGGGGCGCCGAGGTTGGTCTCGGCGCGCGACGGCTTTTTGACGGGCAGCAACGGTCCCGCTTCGGTGGCGCCAGCTGGTGCGCTGGCGGCGCTGGCTCCCAGTGATCCCGATGGACCGGCCAAGTTGTTTTTGCGGGAGCATCGTGGACTGTTCGGTCACGGGCCGGAGGCGCTGGACCAGGCGCGCGTGGTTCGCGCCTACACCACGCCGCACAACGGGATGCGGACGGTAGTCTGGCAACAGGAAGTGGATCGCATTCCGGTCTTGGAGGCGGTGCTGGTGGCCCATGCCACGAAGCGCGGTGAACTGATCAATATTTCCAGCGGTTTTGTGCCGGACGCGGTTGTGGCGGCGAATGCCGGAACGTCTAATCGCGCGGCGTTGGTGGCCAGCCCGCCGTTGACGGCTGCGGCAGCGGTCCTGGCGGCGGCTCGCAATGTGGGGGAGTCCCTCACGGAAGGGGAAGTTGAACCGCTGGCGGGCGGAATCGGTGGCGCGGAGCAGCAGCAGAAATTCCTGGCCCAGCCGTTGCGCGGGGAAGCCACCACGAGTCTGGTCTGGGTGCCGGTCAGCCGGCAGGAGTTCCAACTTTGTTGGCAGGTGATTCTGACCAGCCGTTTGCGGGGCGAGATGTTTCGGGTGTTCGTGGATGCGCAGAATGGCGAGGTGTTGCTCCGCCGGTGTCTGACCCGGTATCTCAGCGATGCCAGTTACCGGGTTTATACCAGCGACAGTCCGTCGCCATTTTCGCCGGGACATGCAACCGCGCTCTCCACCCAACCCGCCTTCACCAATCGCATTTTGCTCACGTTGCCGGCGTTTGACACGAACGCCTCGCCGGACGGCTGGATCAGCGACGGGATCAACGAAACCACCGGCAACAACGTGGATGCCCACACTGACCGCGACGACAATGACCTGCCGGACCTCCCGCGCCCGGCGGGTTCTCCGTCACGCGTGTTCGATTTTGCGATGGACCCCGTCACGCAGGATCCGACGAATTACATGTCCGCCGCCGTGGTCCAGTTGTTCTACCTGTGCAACCTGTATCACGACAAGCTGTACGAACTGGGTTTCACGGAGGGCGCGGGCAATTTTCAGATCAACAATTTCGGTCGCGGCGGGTTGGGCGGCGATCCGGTGCTGGCCGATGCGCAGGACGGCGGCGGGGTTAACAACGCGAATTTCTCCACGCCCCCCGACGGCTCACCGGGCCGGATGCAGATGTATATTTTTAGCGGGCCAAGTCCCCGGCGGGACGGGGATTTTGATGCGGAGATTGTCTTTCACGAATTCACGCATGGATTGAGCTGGCGATTGGTGGGCGGCGGGCAGGGCTTGGGCACGTCGCAGTCCGACGGCATGGGTGAAGGCTGGTCGGATTTTTATGGCCTGTCGTTGTTGAGCGAACCGGGTGACGACGTGAACGGCTGTTACGCCGCCGGTGGTTACGCGACGTACCTGCTCTCCGGGCTGACCGCGAATTATTATTACGGCATCCGGCGCTATCCCTACTCGACGGACATGACGAAAAATCCGCTCACGTTCAAGGACATTGATACCGGGCTGGCGAGTCCGCACACCGGAATTCCCCGCAGCCCGATCATTGGCACCACGCCGAGCGAGGTGCACAACCAGGGCGAGGTGTGGTGTGCCGTGCTTTGGGAGGCCCGCGCCAACCTGGTCAACAAATACGGCTGGGCGGTCGGCAACCAGTTGATCCTCCAGCTCGTCACCGACGGCATGAAGCTCACTCCCGCATCACCGAATTTTCTCCAGGCGCGCGATGGAATCTTGCAGGCGGACCTGGTGGACACCGGCGGGGCCAATCGCAACGAACTGTGGGCAGCCTTTGCCAAACGTGGGATGGGTTACAGCGCCACTTCACCCGCCAGCACCAGCAACAGCGGGATCGGGGAGGCGTACGATGTGCCGGACAACTTGTTCATTGTGCCGACCCTGGTGCTTGCGGCAGGTGGGACGGTAGGGGGGCCGTTCAGCCCGAACCCGGCTTCGTTCATTCTCACCAACACCGGCGGCAGCACTCTGAATTGGTCGTTGGCGAACACTTCCTCCTGGATCAATGTCGCGCCGTCCAGCGGTGTGCTGCTCTCCGGGGGGCCGTCCGTAAACGTCAATGTCAGCATTTTGCCGGCGGCGAACAGTTTCCCGTTGGGCACCTACACGACGCGCCTGTCATTCACGAATCAAACGACCGGGGTGGTTCAAGACCGCACCTTTGAGCTGAGCGTTGCCGGACTCTACATGGCGGATGACTTTGATCCGGACCTTGACCTGTCGCAGTGGTCCAGTTTCGGCGGCACGGTGGGCAGCACGGTGCTGGCGATCAATTACGGAGGATTTATTTCATCGCCGAATTCGCTTTGGTTCGGTGATGCGGGCAGCCGCTTTGCGACGACGATCCCGATTGATACCCGGGGCGGTGGCAACATCAGTTTCGCGGTGCGGTTGGCCGAAGGGACGAGTTCAACCTGGGAGACAGCGGACTCGTTGCCGGGTGAGGGCGTGGTGCTGGAGGGCTCCACCAACGGTGGCGCTTCCTGGACGTTGCTCGGCAGTTATGACACCTCGGCGTATTACAACTGGACGGCTGAGTCGTTGCCCATTCCGGCGGCGGCGCAATCCGCTGCGACCCGATTTCGCTGGCGGCAGAAGAGTCACAGCGGCAATGGCTACGATCATTGGGCGCTGGAAGACGTGTCCATCAACGCCGTGCCGGCCCAATATCTGGGCCTCTCGTTGCCAAGCAACACGGTCGAAGGCGTTCCTTTCGTGATGGGCACGGTAACGGCAACCCCCGCGCCGGCGGTGGATACGACCATCTTTCTAGATTCAAACGACAATTCGGAGATCATGCCCGCAAGCCCAGTGGTGATTCTCGCCGGGCAGACCAACGCTGACGTGGTCCTCTATGTGGTGGATGACGGTGAGTTTGACGGTACCCAGCCGGTTACCATCACGGCTACCTCTGTGGGATTTCAAAATGGCGTGGGCACGATGAGCATCGAGGACAACGAGGTGGCGACGCTGTCGGTCAGCCTGCCGTCCAGTACAACGGAGGGTGCGGGCGGCGTTTCGGGAACTGTGCGCCTGAATGTGATTCCGTCTGCCGACGTCGTCGTGGGCTTGAGTTCCAGCGACCTAACGGAGATTCAAGTGCCGGCAACCGTGTTGATTCCCAATGGGCAAACCTCGGCGGTGTTCACGGTGACGGTGCCAAATGACAATCTCATTGATGGCGCGCAGGCGCCCACGGTAACCGCTCACGTTGCCAACTGGATTGATGGGGCGGGTGACATCACCGTGCTGGACGATGAAAACGTCAATCTCGCCGTGAGCCTTCCGGCCAGCACCTACGAAAACGTCGGCGTGTTGACCGGGGCCGGGTCGGTTGCCATTTCCGGCGGGCTGCCGACGAATCTGGTGGTGTTGCTGCAATCAAGCGACCCGACGGAAGCCACCGTGGCTGCCAGTGCCACGATTCTGGCGGGGCAGACCAATGTCGCTTTTGATCTCACCCTGGTGGACGACGTGCTGGTGGACGGAGCGCAGGCGGTCCGGATCGCGGCCAGCGCGCCTGGTTTCAACGCTGCTTCCAATACGATCAGTGTGTTGGATGATGAGTCGCCACCGACGCCGTCCAATCCCGTGCCGCTGAATTTGGCGAGCAACATCGCCGCCAATACCTCCTTGTCCTGGAGCAATGGCGCCGCGGGGATCACGAATGAGGTTTACTTCGGCACGGCGCCGGGTGGCGGGCAATTGGTGTTTCAGGGCAGCACCCTGGGAACGAATTGGACGTTGCCGCTGCTTTCGCCGAACACGACCTATTACTGGCGGATCATTTCCCGGCGCGTCGGCAGTACCATTGGACCGATCTGGCGGTTTACAACGCGGGGATTGGATCATTTTGAGTTCAACCCGATTGTCTCGCCGGAGTTTGTCAACCAGCCATTTCCGGTCACGATCACGGCGCGCGATGAATTCAACAGCGCCGTCAGCAACTACACGGGCACCGTCAGCCTGACCGGTTGGGCGGGCTCGAATGCCGTCACACTGTTTGCGGATGATTTCGAGGATGGGAATCTGGCGGGGTGGAACATCGGTGCCGGGAGTTACGTGCGGTCGGTCACCAACGACACGGCGGCCGGCGGCAGTTACAGCTTGTCCCTCAGCGGGGGGAGTTCCACACACGGCGATGGAGTTTCACAGTCGTTTACCAACATCGCCCCGGCCAGCGTCACGTTCCACGTGCGCGCCAGTGCGACCAACGTTGCGGGTGGATACTTCGTTATCGGCACCAATATCCTTTCCAATGATCAGATCGCGACCTGGTTCTACATGCGCAGCGATGGCACCATGGGCCTCCAGGAGGATATTGGCGGTTGGCACGGGGTTCCTTACGCCGCTGATCAATGGTACAAGATTTCCCTTCAACTCGATTGGACCAACAAGCAGGTGGACTTCTTTGTGGATGACGTGTTGGCCTTCGCGGACCTTCCCTTCCGGGGCGCGAATCTGACAGGGCTGACCATTGCGTATCTCTACAACTTCAACAATACGCGGGCGTGGTGGGACGAGATCGTGTTCGGCGGCGGCAATCTCGCGTCGCCGGTGATCCTCGCGCCGACGAACTCTGGAAACTTCGCCAACGGCGCATGGACCGGCAACATCACGGTTCAGCAACTGGCGGATCGCATGTACCTACGCGCCGCCGACACGTTGGGGCACGTAGCCACCAGCGCTGACTTCGCGGTCGTGGCGATCAATGACCTGGCGATGACCCTGGCCGCGGCCCCCAACCCCGCAGTGTTGGGTCAGCCTATTACCAACACCGTTGTGGTGACCAACTCCGGTCCGGCGGTCGCGACGGGTGTTTTCGTTACCAACGTCCTGTCCGCAGGTGCCGCTTTGGTCGGCGCGACCACGACGCAGGGTTCGTATTCAATTGTGGGCGACCAGATCGTCTTCAATCTCGGCACGCTGAACGGTGCCGTGGCCGCGACGATGACCGTCGTGGCGGCGCCACTGGGTGGCGGCGCTCTCACCAACTTCGCCACGGTGGTGCGCGGTGAAACCGATGGCTATGCCTCCAACAACACGGCGCAGACCGTTACGCTGGTCAATACTCCGGCCATGGCGATCGCTGATGCGGCGAAAGGTGAAGGCAATGGTGGTGCGAGCGATCTTCTGTTCAACGTGAGCCTTTTGCCCGCACCATTCGCGCCGGTGACCGTGGACTTTGCGACGGCCAACGGGAGCGCTGTCGCCGGCACCGATTATTTCGCCACCAACGGCGTCTTGAGTTTCATGGCGGGCCAGACCAACGCCGTGATCGCGGTTCGGATTCTGGGTGACACCAACATCGAGCCGTTTGAGACTTTCTCCGTATTGTTGTCGAACGCCACCAATTGCGTGGTGAACAAGGCGACCGGACTGGGCACGATTCAGGACGACGACGCGCCGGTCGTTGGCGTCTATGATGATCCGTTGTACGTGGACACCACCAGCGGAGGCACCGGCGCCGAGTCGGACAATGTGCAGGCGACCCTGACGAATCTCGGGTTCACCTCCCTCACTTTCACCGACATCACGCAGGCGGCGACGAACTATCAATGTCTTTTGTTCCCCGAACTCGAAAATGGGAGTCTGGGAGCGGCGCTGACGGGGGTCCAACGCGCGGCGCTTTCCAATTTTGTGGCCCGGGGTGGAACCCTGATTGTCCACGGCACCAGCGGCGCGCGGACGGCGGCGTTGCTCAATACGGTGTTCAATTGGGCGCTCGTCGAGCCGGGTGTCAGTTCCACGTTTGTGCTCACCTCTCAGGCCAGCGGCACGCAATTCGCCGACGATCCGGGCAGTCTGCCGTCCCCGAGTGCGACCACGGCCTTGACGACCAACAGTCTCCCCTCCGGTTCGCGGAGCATCTACGAGGCGAGCGCGCAAAGTTCCGTTGCCCTGATCAGTTGGGGGAGCGGCGTGGTGATTTTTCTGGGTTGGGATTGGTACAATGCCGCCCCCCTTGGCACGCAGGATGGTGGTTGGCTGGCGGTGTTGAACAGCGCCGTGCGTCAGCGGGCCCTCGCGCCGGTTTCCATGGTGGTGCCGTCCGGCTCGGCCCTGGTGGCGGATAGTTGCGGCGGAGGCAACGGCGTCATTGACCCGAATGAGCCGGTGACTCTCCGGTTCGGCTTGCGCAACGTCGGAAATCTCGCCACCACGAACCTCGTGGCGACACTTCTGCCCACCGGTGGCGTGCTCTCTCCCAGCGGGCCGCAAACTTACGGGGCCTTGCTCCCCGGCAGCGCGGTTTCCAACACGTTCAGCTTGGTTGCCACCGGCGCTTGCGGCGGTACCCTGGTCGCGACCCTCCAGCTTCAGGACGGCACGAACAACCTGGGCACCGTCAGCTACAACTTCCAACTCGGCGTCTCGGCGGCTGCGCTGGCGCAAAACTTCGATGCCGTAACTGCGCCGGCTCTGCCGGCCGGATGGACCGCAGCGCTCACCGGAGGCGGGAATCTGTGGACGACGACGACCGCCGTGCGCGACTCTTTGCCCAATGCCGCTTTCGCACCGGACCCGGGCAGCACTAGCACCAATACCCTGACCTCGCCCACCTTCTCCGTGCCGACGAATGGCGGGCAACTGACTTTCCGCCACGCCTACAGTACGGAGTCCTGCTGTGATGGCGGACTCTTGGAGATCTCCATCGGAGGCGGTGCGTTCACGGACATTCTGGCGGCGGGTGGCAGTTTCGTGACCAACGGTTATAGCAGTGTCAGCCCCGCCAGTTGGCGTGGAATTTCGACCGGGTACCCGGGCTTCATTACCACCGTCGCCAACCTCCCGGGGTCCTCCTTCGGGCAGAACATTCAACTGCGCTGGCGGTTCTTCGCCGATAGCAGTGTCGCGGGCGCGGGTTGGTATGTGGACAACATTTCGCTTGGTGGTGGATTTACCTGCTGCGTCGCGCCGCCGGTGCCGGTGATCATCCTGCAGCCCACGGATACGAATGTTTATGTCGGAACGGATGCCGGTTTCACCGTGATGCTGACCGGCTGGACGCCGATGTACTATCAATGGATGAAGGACGGCGTGAATCTTCCCGCCGGCACCAACCAGACGCTCTCCTTGGTCGGCGTGACCACCAATGATGCCGGCGGTTACTCGGTGGTGGTGACCAACGCCTATGGCGCGGTCACGAGTTCAAAGGCCTACCTCACGGTCGTCCAGCCGGAAATCGTCAACCCGGCAAGCATCACCATCGCGGACGCCAGTGCCGCCTCGCCTTATCCCTCAACCATCACCGTCGCCGGATTGACCGGTGCGGTGGCCAAAGTCACTGTGGCGTTGCGGGGTGTGGACCACTCGTTCCCGGATGATCTGGATGTGCTGCTCGTTGGACCGACCGGCACGAATGTGCTGTTAATGTCGGATGCTGGCGGGCATGCGGACTTGACCGGCGCCACCCTGGTCTTCGACGATCAGGCGGCCACGGATCTACCCGATGCGGACCAGATTGTGTCCGGCACCTACCGGCCGACCAATTTTGAACCCGGCGACGCCCTGCCCGCGCCGGCGACGGCTGGAGATTACGGGGCGAATCTGGCGGTGTTCAACGGCACTGACCCGAATGGCCTCTGGAAGTTATTTGTTTACGATGACGAAGTGGGCGATGCCGGCAGCATGAGTGGCGGCTGGAGTTTGCGCATCACGACGGCCGGTCCGGGCATGCCGGAATTCCTCCCGGCCCAAGTGGTCGGTGGGCAGATTCAATTGCGATTTGCGACGTCGATCGGCCAGAGCTACACCGTTCAATACAAGAATTCGCTGGCTGATACCAACTGGGCCAGTTTACAGAGCCTCACGGGCGACGGGACGGTTCGCACCGTGCTCGATCCCATCAGCAGCGGCAACACGAGATTCTATCGCCTCCGAATGCCGTAAACCAGGCCGCGGTGCGCTCAGTTTTTTGCGGGCGCAAACGGTGTCAGAGTTCGGACCAGCGCGCGCAATTGCGGCTGCGTGTGTTCGCTGGAAATGATGAAGCGAAAATAGCCGTGAGCCGGACCCCCGTGGTAGTTGATCAGCGGCGGCAAAATGCCGGCGGCAAGCAGGGCCCGCTTTAGCCGCGCGACCTGTTTGGCGTCATCGAAATGCAGCGGAACAATCGGGCCGGGTGAGTCGGGCAGACTGAACCCGGCTTGACGCAGAGCGGATTTGACGAAACCGCCGTTCGCTTCCAGTCGCCGCCGTAAACTTTTGTCCTGTCGCAGAATTTTCAGCGACTGCCCGGCGGCGAACGCGAGTGGCAAGGGCAGGGGCGTGCTGCCCACAAACATCCGGCTCAAGGCCAGTTTTTCCCGCAGTCGGCGCGAGCAGAGAATGGCTCCGCCATAAACGCCGAACGCCTTGCTCAAGGTGATGTTTTGCACCACGCGGTCGCGCGGGATGCTTTCCAGTTCCACCGACCCCTTGCTCGTTTTGCCCAGCGTGCCCACGCCGTGCGCGTCATCCACCATCAGCAAACCATCGTGCGGCAGCAGCTTCAGGTACGCGCGTAGTGGGGCGACCGAGCCGTCGCGGGAAAACATTCCGTCGGTGAGCACAATCGGCCGGACCGCGCGACCGCAACGCTGCAACGTGGCCGCGAAGTCGGTCGGGTCGCGATGCTGGAAGGTAAGCACCGGGCAGTTTAACATCTGGGCGGCATCCTGGAGCGCGACATGAGTGCGTTTGTCCACCAGGGCATGGGAGAATTGTCCCGCCAGCGCCTGGGCTACGAGGAGGTTGGTGACGTAGCCGGAACTCGCCAGCACCGCGGCTTCGGCACCGAAGAAGCGCGCAAGTTCGCGTTCGAGCGTGGGATAAAGCTGATGGTTGCCCGTGGTCACGCGCGAGGCGGCCACGTTCAAGCCAAACCGTCGCAACCCGTCCTTCACTGCCTGGAGAATTTTCGGATGCCGGCTGAGTCGAAAATAGTCACACCCGCCAAAATAGATCAATGTCCGCCCGCGCAGGCGGACACAGGTGCGGTTGATTTGCTGGAGCGGTTCGGCTTCTTGCATTTGAAAACGATCAGGTCAACAACTCGTCGGCACTTCCTGCAACACCTCGACGCAATGCGGGATTGCCTTCACGACAAATCCGAGGCACTCAACCGCCCCGCTGGGTTTGCCGGGCAGGCAAATCAGCAGCGTTTTGTCCACCACGACGGCGAGGTTGCGGGAGAGAATGGCGTTGGGAGTGATCTTCATGGATTCGGCGCGCATCACTTCACCAAAGCCGGGCAGTTCCCGCACGGCAATTTCCCGCACCGCTTCCGGGGTGACGTCTCGCAATGCCACGCCCGTGCCGCCGGTCGTGAGAATCAATTCGCAACCTTTGCCAATCAACTCGCGAACCGCCTGCTGGATGTCACGCTTTTCATCCGGCACCAGGGCTTCAGCCCCGACGCGCCAGCCATGACCTTCCGCCGCTTTCTTGAGCGCCGGGCCGCCGAGATCATCGTACTGCCCGCGCGCGGCGCGATCCGAAATGGTGATGATGCCGGCCGTGATTTGTTTGGGATCAATCATGCTTCCCCTGCCTCCAGCGGGCGCTTGGTCTTTGAAACCAGGCGGATGCCGCTAATCCGCATTCGCTTGTCCACCGCCTTGCACATGTCGTAAATCGTCAGCGCCGCCACGCTGACCGCCGTCAACGCCTCCATCTCCACCCCGGTCGGTGCCGCAATTTTTGCCGTGGCCGTGATGACAATGCGGTCGCGACTGGTCGGAATGTCAAAATTCACTTCGCAATGCGACAAGGGCAGGGGATGGCAAAGCGGGATGAGGTCGCCGGTCCGTTTGGCGGCCAGAATTCCCGCGAGCCGGGCCGTGGCCAGCACATTGCCCTTGGTGATCCGATGGCCGGTCACCCGGCGCACGGTCGCCCGGCTCAGCCGGATCTCTCCGCGCGCAATCGCCTCCCGCCGCACGACGGGCTTGGCGGAGACGTCCACCATGCAGGCTTCACCCTGGCGGTTGATGTGGGACAGTCGTTTCACGCCAGTGGTTTACCTGTTTCAGGGCGGGCTGACAAAAGTTCTTTTGCCCGAACCGGATCGCCGGCGGCGGCGTTGCGTCTAAAAAATCGCTTGCACCAGCAAATCTCTGTGTTACGGTATTTCTGTCAGGGCAGAAATAACGGAAACAAAGAAAGGAAACACCATGAACTGGATCGTCACCACCTATCTCGCGTATCTCACCATCAGCATCGCGCTGACCGTCTGGGTCGCGCGCACCTTGCACCAGAACGGAAGAATTTTTCTGGTGGACAGTTTTCTCGGCCACGAGAAACTCGCGGACTCGGTCAACCACCTCCTGGTCGTTGGGTTCTACCTCATCAACGTTGGCTATGTGACCCTGGCGCTGAAATACGGCGTGACGGCGGCCACATTGCAAGAGGGCTTGGAAATCCTGAGCACCAAGGTCGGGCTCGTGTTGCTTGTGCTGGGCTGCATGCACTTCTTCAACTTGTTTGTCTTTACACGCATGCGCCGGCGGGCGTTGAGCCACCGGCCGCCCCCACTCGGCCCGACTCCCGGATTGCCGGTGGGTGTGGGAATGACTTCGGTGCGTTGAATCGGTAACCGAAAGAATTCAGCGGAGCGATCAGGTGGTCGCTCCGCTTGTGTTTTGCCCGGGTTAAATCTCCTGCTTCCAGGCCTGAACCGCCGCCCGTATTTGTTCGGCTGCGTGGAATTTTGGCTTCACAAACTTGGGGGTGAACCACGGAAAGGTTCCAATCAAATCATGTGTCACCAGTATTTGTCCGTCGCAGTCAGGCCCGGAACCGATGCCGATGGTGGCAAAGGGAAATCGCCCGGTGATCTCCTTGGCGACGGGCGGTGTGACCAGTTCCAGCACCACGGCGAACGCACCGGCCTCGGCCAGGGCCGCCGCATCATCCAATAGTTTCGCGTGGCCGGCGTCGTCGCGGCCTTTGATACGATATTTGCCACCTTCCTCTAGAATGTGCTGGGGCAACATGCCGAGGTGACCTACAAATGGAATTCCGGCACCAACGATTGCGCGAACCTGCGGGAGAATTTCCCGGCCGCCTTCGGCCTTCACGTATTCGGCACCCGCCGCGACCAGCCCTTGTGCATTGGCGAGCGCGGTCTCCGGCGTGTCATAGGCATGGAAGGGCAGGTCCGCGCCGAGCAAGGCATTCGGTTTTGCGCGCGCGGCGGCGCGGGTGTGATGCTCCATCTCGGCCATGGTAACGAGGGTGGTATTGGGATAACCAAGCACCACCATGCCTAGCGAATCACCCACCAGCAGCAATGGCACGCCGGATTCGTCCAACAGCTTGGCCATCGGATAATCGTAGGCGGTAAGCGCGGCGATCTTTTCACCACGCGCCTTCATGGCGCGCAGGGAGTCCGGGGTGATTTTTGCGGAAGTCATTTCCGGAAGCTGGCCAGCAATTCATCAACGCTCGTCGTGGCGGTGCCGACCTTGCCAACCACAATGCCCGCCGCATGATTGGAAATAAACGCTGCTTCGATCGGTGAGGCCCCGGCGGCGATGGCTAGCGTGAACGTCGCGATGACCGTGTCGCCGGCGCCGGACACATCGAAAACCTCCTGAGCCACCGTGGGAATGTGAAACGGTTTCTGCCCACGCTGGCAGAGCAACATGCCGAGTTCGCCCAAAGTAATGAGCAGCACGGCGGGGCGCAGTTC
>JBGAIM010000016.1:0-159903 GCA_044225555.1 Limisphaerales bacterium
ACCTCGGACGAGGAAACGGCGCCGGTGAGTTCGGCGCAAGGGACGGTGAGCGGGAAGACGGTGAACTTTGCGCCGGTGGCGGTGCTGGGGGCCAAGCAAGTGGTGACCTACACGATCACGGTCAAAGGCAACAAAGCGGGTGACGCGCGCAACAAGGTGGTGCTGACGGCCGAGGAACTGACCTCGCCGGTGGAAGAAACCGAGAGCACCACGGTTTACTAAGTCAATCAAACCCCAGGGCTGGCAGGCCGAACATCCCTGCCAGCCCTTTTTTGACCCAAGGTTTCGCCCTCGGCGACTCCAAGCTGTGCAGTAAATCCGAATCTCTGATACCTATGAGCACTCATTTATGGAAATTCTTCCGTGCCGGTGGCTTCGACCAGGTCAAACTGGACACCGGTGCCGACTTGATGAACCTCGACCAACTCGACCAGAAACTCTGGGTCGCGCTGGCTTGTCCCACCACCGGCCTGGAGTTTTGCTCCAAGACCGCTGCGTTGATTGACACGGACAAAGACGGTCGCATCCGCGCACCGGAACTCATTGCCTGCGTCAAATGGGCCGGGTCCATGCTTAAGAATCCTGACGACCTCGTCAAAGGCGGTGATTCGGTGGCGATCTCGGCCATCAACGATGCCACGCCCGAAGGCAAGCAACTGGCCGCCTCCGCGAAGCAGATTCTCGTCAACCTCGGCAAGAAGGACGCCACGGCCATCTCGGTCGCGGATGCCTCCGATGCCAACAAGATTTTCGTCAACACGGTGTTGAACGGTGACGGGGTCATCATTCCCGAAACTGCCACGGACGATGCCACCAAGGCCGTCCTCAACGACATCGCTGCCTGCCTGGGCACGGTGCCGGATCGTTCAACCAAACCGGGCATTGATCAGGCCAAAGTCGATGCGTTTTTCGCCGAGTGCGTGGCCTTCGATGACTGGAACAAAAAGGCTGAAGCGGACAAGGCCAACATCCTCCCTGCGGGCGATGCGACGGCTGCCGCCGCCGCCGCCGTGCGAGCCATCAAGGCGAAAGTGGACGATTATTTCGGTCGCTGCCGGCTCGCGGCTTACGATCCGCGGGCCATTGCGCTGCTCAATCGCAAGGAGGAGGAATACCTCACCGTCGCGGCCAAGGACATGAGCATCACGGCCGCTGAAATCGCGGGCTTCCCGCTCGCCCAGGTTGGCGCGGGCAAACCGCTCCCCCTCAAAGGTGCGGTCAATCCCGCCCACGCCGCGGCCGTTGCCGCTTTGCAGGCCAACGCGGTGAAACCCTTGCTGGGCGACAAGACCGAGTTGACCGAGGCAGACTGGACCGCGCTGCTCGCCAAGCTCGGTGCATTCGAGTGCTGGAGCGCTGGCAAAGCAGGTGCCGCCGTCGAGAAGCTTGGCCTCAAACGCGTTCGCGAAATCCTCGGCAGCAAGGCGAAGGAAACCCTCACCGCGCTCATCGCCAAAGACAAGGCGCTTGAACCCGAGGCGACTTCGATTGCCAACGTGGAAAAGCTCACGCGTTTCGTCCGCGATCTGCACACGCTGTGCATCAACTTCGTCAACTTCCGTGACTTCTATGACGCGGGCGAACCGGCGATTTTTCAAGTGGGCACGCTGTTCCTGGACCAGCGTTCCTGCACCCTGACGTTGCCGGTGGAAGATGCCGGCAAACACGCGGCGATGGCCGGGTTGGCCGGGTCGTATCTGGCCTACTGCGATTGCGTGCGCAAAGGCACGGGCGAGAAACGCCAGATCGTCGCGGCTTTCACCAACGGCGACGCCGACAATCTGATGGTCGGGCGGAACGGATTGTTCTACGACCGCAAGGGTCTCGACTGGGATGCCACGATCACCAAGTTGATTGATAACCCGATCAGCATCCGGCAGGCCTTCTGGGCGCCGTACAAGAAGCTGGTGCGCATGATCGAAGAAATGGCTGCCAAGCGCGCAGCGGCGGCGGATGCGGCGGCGGATGCGAAACTTGCCTCGGCTGCCACGGCCACCGTGAATGCCGACAAGGCCAAGGCCGAACCCAAAAAGATTGATGTGGGCGCGGTCGCCGCGATGGGGGTTGCCTTCGGTGCCATCGGGGCATTGATTACGACGTTGATTGCCCAGGCCTCCGGGTTGTTCACGCTCCCGTTCTGGCAACTCTGCCTGGCCATTGTGGGTCTGTTGCTGGTGATCTCTGGCCCTTCAATGATCCTGGCGTGGATGAAACTTCGCAAACGCAACCTGGGTCCGATCCTCGATGCGAACGGCTGGGCGGTCAACGCCAAGGCCCGTTTGAACGTGCCCTTCGGCGCGTCCCTCACCGGCATCGCGCATTTGCCGGCCGGTTCGAGCGTCGGCGCGGACGACCGTTTCGGCGAGAAGCCCAGCGCCTGGCCGAAGTTCGTATTGTTCCTGGTCATCGTTGGCTTCTGTGTCAGCCTCCTGAACCACTTCTATGTGCTGGACCTGATCGCCTACAAAGCGACCGGCCAACACTACCCGATCTTCAAGCAAGTCCCGGAGAAGAAGGGTGACGACTCGAAGGACGGGAACAAGAAAGACAAAGACAGCTTGCCGGGCGGTTCAACCACCAATGCGCCGGCGGCGAGCCTCTGAAGATCCTCGCAAGCGGTAATTTCAAAGGCCCGGGCCCGCTGCCCGGGCCTTTTTCGTTTCGCTTCGGGGCAACCGATGGTTTGTTTTCAGCAAATCCCGCCCCGGTGAAAGCATTGACTCGCTCCATTTCGCCGCTATCCTCTGCGTTCCTGATGGGAATACGGGATTTCTGATCGGGACTTTTTTATGGCCAAGCTTACGGTTCGTGATATCAACACACACGGAAAGCGCGTTTTTGCGCGCGTGGACTACAATGTGCCGCTTGAAGAGAAGGATGGCCAGATGGTCATCACTGACGAGACGCGCATCAAGGAAACCCTGCCCACGCTGCGCCTGCTGATCGAGCAGGGCGCGAAGATCATCCTCGCCGCGCATCTCGGCCGCCCCAAAGGCAAGCGCGAACCCTCGATGTCTCTGCGTCCGGTAGCCGCCCGCCTCGCCGAGTTGCTCGGCTGCAAGGTGAATTTCGCGGATGATTGCATCGGTGAGAAAGTTGAGAAGCTCGCCAGTGAACTCCCGCCGGGCGGCATTTTGCTGCTCGAAAATGTCCGTTACTACAACGAAGAAGAAGCCAACGACCCGGCCTTCGCCGAGAAGCTTGCCAAGGTGGCTGACTTTTATGTCAACGACGCTTTCGGCGCGGCGCATCGGGCTCATGCCTCGACCGAAGGTGTGGCGCGCATCGTCGCCAAACGCGGTGGCAAGTGTGCCGCGGGTTTGCTGATGGAACGCGAGTTGAAATTCCTCGGTGACGAACTCGAGAAACCGGCGCGTCCGTTCGTCGTCATTCTCGGTGGCGCGAAGGTTTCCGACAAGATCAAGGTCATTGACCGCCTCTTGGAAAAAGCGGACACGATCTTGATCGGCGGGGCGATGGCTTACACGTTCCGGCTCGCGCAAGGTTACAAGACCGGCAAATCGCTCGTTGAACCTGACGCCAAAGACACTGCCACTTCCGCACTGGCCAAGGCCAAGGCGAAGAACGTGCAATTCCTCCTGCCGATTGATGATGTTGTCGGCACACCCGTGAAGACCGACAAGCTCGACAAAAAGGGCAAGCCGGTGATCGAATTCCAGAATCCCAAGACCAGCGCCGATCTGAACTGCCCGGACGATGCCGCCGGACTCGATATTGGTCCGGCCACGGTGAAGGCGTATTCGGTAGTGCTCGCCAAGGCGAAGACGATTTTGTGGAACGGCCCGATGGGATTGTTCGAGAACAAGCAATTTGCCGCCGGCACGAATGCCGTGGCCCAGTCGGTAGCTGACGCGACCCAGAAGAACGGCGCGAAAAGCATTATCGGCGGTGGCGACAGCGTGAAGGCGCTCAACAAAGCCAAGCTCGGTGACAAGGTCACCTTCATGAGCACGGGCGGCGGCGCGAGCCTGGAGTTTCTCGAAGGCGCAGTGTTGCCTGGTGTGGCGGCGTTATCAGAGAAATGAGAATGATCAACGTAACGGGATTGAGAGGGTTTATTGTTCTCTTTTGTGCTTTGGCAACTTGTCTTCTGACAGGTTGTGCATCTACCAATCGTCACGATCACGTTCGGCAGATTGGTATTCAAACATTTGGTACAGACGCTTACCTCAAAACGCATGAAGTGATTTATGCTGGCCCGGTCAGTAGTGGCTTAATGAGTGCGTCTGGATACACGGCGGACCAACTTGCTTTGGCTAGTGACATGCGAATAGCCGAGAAACAACGCGTTGATTTGGTTGTTTGGGGCTACTCGTCTTCTCGGACCGCTACGACCATAGTGCTAGCTTGTAGCAGATATTGCCCCCAGCCGCTTCCGCAGTTGCAGTTGCTTTTTTTGGGGAAGGGTGAGGATGCTGAAAGCGTCAAGCAAGCAGTTGAATCAACGGGTGCTAAATTCTCGTTTCAACAGCAATAAACGCCGAGGAAGAATTGAAATTCACAACATGAACAAAGAACGCAAACTGATCATTGCCGGCAATTGGAAGATGAACAAGACGGTCGCCGAGGCGCTGGCCCTCGTGAACGATCTCAAGCGCGAACTCGGCAGCGTGAAGGAAGTGGACATCGTCGTCTGCCCGCCTTACACCGCGCTCGAGTCCGTGTCCAAGGCTGTCCTCGACTCAAACATCAAGCTCGGGGCGCAAAACATGAGCGAGAATAACGTCGGTGCGTTCACCGGCGAGATTGCCGCCGTGATGCTCAAGGAATTCTCGACCCGCTACGTTATTCTCGGCCATAGCGAACGCCGTCAGTATCAGAAGGAGTCTGACGCGCTCATCGCCAAGAAGGCGGCGGCAGTTCATGCGGCCAACTTGAAGCCCATTGTTTGTGTGGGCGAAACCCTCGCGGAACGCGAAGGCGGCCAGATGGAAAAGGTTCTGCAAACCCAGGTCAGCGGGAGTCTCGCCGGGTTGACCAAGGACCAAATGGTGGAAACCGTCGTCGCCTACGAACCCGTCTGGGCCATCGGCACGGGCAAGACCGCCACCACCCAGCAGGCGCAGGACGCACACGCCTTCATTCGCGGCTTGCTCGTGAAACTGTTCGACGAAGCGACCGCCAGGAAGGTCCGCATCCAATACGGCGGCAGCGTCAAACCCAACAACGCCAAGGAATTGATGAGCCAGCCGGATGTGGACGGGGCGCTAGTCGGGGGGGCGGCTTTGGAAGCAAGAAGTTTTGCTGACATCGTGAAGAATTCCATATAAGATTTCCGGCCTATGTTTTTTGTCACTGGTTTATTGACGGTATTGTTGGTGCTGGATTGCCTGTTCCTGATCCTGTTGGTGTTGATCCAACTGCCGAAGAAGGATGCGGGCGCGGGACTGGCCTTTGGCGGCGGCGCCACGGACGCGCTATTCGGCGCCGGCTCAGGCAACGCCCTCACCAAGATCACGAAGTACGCCACTATAGCGTTTTTCGTTTTGTTGATGCTGATTTCCGTGATCCAAGCCAGTGGCCGTTCGGGCCGGACCAAGGACTTCGAGCGCGCCATCGAACAGCAGAACAAGCAGGGGGCCGTCGCCTTGCCGCCGGGTACTCCCACTGCAGCTCCCGCGGCAGCCTCAGGTTCGAACGCACTGCCGGTTCAACTGCAACCGCCTCCGGCTGTCACCGAACCGCCCCCGGCCGAGGCCGGCACGAACAAATGATGCCGCAATGAATCCGAAAGCGGCCGCCCCTTGGAAAACTCCAGCGGGCGGCCCTTGTCTTTTCAGCCGGTCGAGGTCACGCGGCTTGCTGTGTTTTCGCCTGCATTCAAACTGACGCCTCCGACATGGTTGGTGCCAATCAAGTCAAAGGTTTCCTGGATAAGTTCACCGTGCTCCAAGGCGCGGCGCGTGAACTTTGGCTCACGTTCCTGATCAAGTTCCTGAGCGTCGCCGCGTACGCGGTGACCAACCTCACCATCAAGCTCTGGCTTTCGTCCGAATTCGGTTTCTCCGACCAGGAAGCGTTGACGCTGGTGCTGGTGTGGTCCGTAACGATGACCGGCGTGACGCTGCTGGTGGGCTCGCTGACGGATGCGCTCGGCTTGCGCAAGACCTTCTTCTTCGGGGTGTGGGTTTGTCTGGTGGCGCGGCTGGTCATGGTGTTGGCGACGAACAAATGGATCGCGCTGGCTGGGGGCTTGTTCCCGCTGGCCATTGGCGAGGCCTTGGGCACACCCGTGCTGGTCGCCGCGGTCCGCAAGTATTCCACGACCAAACAGCGGTCGATCTCCTATTCGATGGTTTACATGATGATGAACGTGGGCTTCCTGGCGGCTGGGAAACTGTTCGATGTGCTGCGCCAGGGCATGGGCGAGCACGGTCAACTGGACTTGCCGTTGATCGGCAGCACGATCACCACCTATCGCGCGCTGTTTCTGGTGAGCTGGGTTCTCGAACTGGCGTTGGTGCCGCTGGTGTGGTGGATGCGCGCCGGGGCCGAGGTGACCGATGAGGGGCTAAAGATCCACCCGACTCCGACCAAAGTTCGAGGTGGCATCTTGAAGGCGCTTGGTATCACCGTGACCAACGCGACCAAGGAAACGGTGGCGTTGTTCGCCAGCCTGTTCAAGCAGCGCAGCTTCTACCGGTTGCTGGCGTTCCTCGGGCTGATTGCCTGTTTGAAACTGATCCTGATGCAGATGTACTACGTGTTCCCCACGTTCGGCATCCGGGAATTGGGTGAAGGCGCCCCGGTTGGCACCCTTTGGAACATCAACAGTTGGCTGGTCATTCTTTTGGTGCCGTTGATCGGCGCACTCACGCAGCGATGGCCGGCCTACGGCATGTCGGTTTTGGGCGGGGCGCTGTCTGCCGCCTCCGTCTTCGTGATGGCCATGCCGACGGCATGGTTCCAAGGGGCCGCCAACGGCTGGCTTGGCGACTGGGTCGGGCATTGGTATCTGAGCCTGAAAGGCGACATCCATCCCTACTATGTGATGATCGCTTTGTTCATCACGATTTTTTCCATCGGCGAAGCCTTCTATTCGCCGCGCGTCTACGAATATGCTGCGGCCATTGCCCCAAGAGGGCAGGAAGCCTCGTATTCGGCTCTGTCTTACATTCCGTTGCTGTTGGGCAAGGTGATGGCAACAAGCGTCTCCGGTATCTTGCTGACCAAATACTGCCCCGAGGTTGGCGAGCGAAACTCTGGCACGATGTGGCTGGTGATCGGTTTGCTGGCGGCAATCTGCCCCATCGGCCTGGTGGTTTTGCGTCCCTACATCCGCGTGAAAGAGGTTGGGCGTGAAAACTCGTAGAACACCAGCCAGCGGCGCGCAAACGGTGAGGGAGGTCGGATTGCTCTTCGCCTGCATGATCCTGCCGGTGCTCCTGCTAGTCACGGGTTGCCGCCAGCACGAACCGCCCGCGAATATCACCATCGCCAATGGCAATGAGCCCGAGTCCCTCGATCCACAGATCGTCACCGGCATTTCCGAGATGCGCATCACCAAGGCGCTGTTCGAGGGACTGACGCGACTCGATGCCCGCACCGCGCAGCCTGTACCCGCACTCGCCGAGCGTTGGGAGGTTTCACCCGATGGCCGCGTTTACACTTTCCATCTGCGAACAAATCTCACCTGGTCCACCGGCGAACCGATCACGACCGCAGATTTCCTCTGGTCCTGGAAACGCGCGCTCGATCCGAACACGGCGAGCGATTACGCGGGGCAACTTTTCTACATCAAGGGCGCCGAGGATTTATACAACAGCAAGCTTACGAACGATACGCAACTCGGCTTTCAGGCGCTGGATGCTCACACTTTTCGCGTCGAGCTGAATTCGCCGCTCGCGTTCTTCCTCGATCTCTGCGCGTTCCCCACGCTCGCCGTCCTCCCGCGCAAGGTCATCGAGCAATACGGCGACCGTTGGCTGCACGCGCGGCCACTGCCCGTGAGCGGCGCGTTCCAACTCGGCGCGTGGCGGGTGAACGAAAAGGTGCGGCTCGTGCGCAATCCGCGCTATTGGGATGCGGCCAACACCGCTTCGGAAATCATCGACGTTCTGCCCGTCGGCTCGGCAAACATCGCTCTGAATCTTTATGAAACCGGCGCGGCGGACATTGTATGGGACAAGGACCTCAAGCCAGTTGAATTGATGGACGTGCTCAAGTCGCGGCCGGACTTCCACACTTTTCCGTACTTTGGGACTTACTATTACCGCTTCAATGTCACCAAACCACCCTTCAACGACCCACGAGTGCGTCGCGCTTTCGCGCTGGCCACCGACAAGGAGCTCCTTGTCCGCAAACTCACCGGCGGCGGCGGCGAGAAACCCGCAAGCCATTACGTCCCTGACGGCGTCGCGAATTATGAGCCCCCCGAGGGCCTGCCGCACGATGTCGAGGCGGCGCGCAGACTCCTGGCCGAAGCCGGATTTCCGGGCGGAAAGAACTTCCCGCGTTTCAACTACACCTTTTTTGGTGGCAGCGGCGGAGCGCAACTGCAGAGCCAGATCGGCGTTGAACTCCAACAGATGTGGCGCGATGCGCTCGGCGTAGAGCTCGAATTGCGGCAGGTGGAGCGAAAAATCTTCTACAGCGCCCAATCGAAGCTCGATTATGACCTCTCGGCCTCGAGCTGGGTTGGCGACTACAATGATGCGAACACCTTTCTCGATATGTTTCTCAGCGCCAGCGGCAACAACCGCACCGGCTGGAAGAACGCCCGTTACGATGAACTCCTCCGCGACGCCAATATGCAGATCGACCTCAAAAAGCGCGCAGTGCTTTTGCGCCAGGCTGAACATTTGCTAGTGGTCGAAGAAGCCCCCATCGTACCGCTGTATTTTTACGCCGGCTTCAATTATTTCGACACCAACAAGATTTCTGGTCTCTGGCAAAACTTGTTGGATGAGCATCCGATGCAGTTCCTGATGAAGAAGTCGAAGGTCGAGTGACGAGGGCCGAGAGCCAGACGGTTCGCGTGACGCATCTATCTGGCTTAAGAAAGTACATGAACAATAAACAGACGTGAAAGCACGATTCCGATTTGAGCGCCTGGAGGTCTGGCAAGAAGCCAGAAAAATCAACCGCACTGTTTACCGGCTCACGAAAGGATTTCCGCGTGACGAGTTGTTCGCGATGACGGCGCAAATCCGGCGCGCTTCGATTTCGGTTGGCGCGAACATCGCCGAGGGTTCGGGACGAAATTCTGACAAGGACTTTGCGCACTTTCTCGAACAAGCCTACGGCTCATTGATGGAACTGGCGTCAGTTCTCTATCTCGCGCTCGATGAAAGCTACTTGAATGAAGCCGAGATTGAGCCGGTACTCGAGGCAATGGAACGACTGGCCAAACGGATCGCTTCGCTAAATCGCTCACTCGAAGTACCAACATCAAAGACTCCATTTTTGCGACGACCGCCTTCGTAGGCTCTCGACCCTCGACCGTCGCCTCTCGACAATCATGCGCCACTTTTTCAAACGCCTCGCCACCTTGCCGCTGCTGCTGCTCGTCATCAGCCTCGTGGCGTTTGTGCTGGTGCGCGCGACGCCGGGCAGTCCGTTTGACCGTGAACGCAAGCCGGCGTCGCCGGAAGTGGAGCGAGCGGTGCGGGCCAAGTTTCACCTGGATGAACCGATTTGGAAGCAATACCTCCGTTACCTTGGCCTGGTGTGGGAGCGTGGTCCGGATGGCCAATGGCATCACGCCGAGGCTAGTTTCGACATCTCGCTGCGCTACCGAAATCACAACGTCTCCGACATCATCGCGCAAGCCCTGCCCATCTCGATGACCCTCGGTGCATTGTCTTTTTGCTTCGCGATGGGCGTGGGGATTCCACTTGGCGTCATCGCCGCCGCGCGCCGCGGACGGTGGGAGGATTACGTCGGGAGCGTCTCCGCCGTGTTGATGGTTTGTGTGCCGGGCCTCGTCGTTGGTCCATTGCTGGTGGTATTTTTTGCGATCAAACTCCGCTGGCTGCCCGTGGCGCTCTGGATTTCGCCGGCGCATTTCATCCTGCCCACTGCCGCGTTGGGACTTTATTACGCCGGCCGCATCGCCCGACTTATGCGCGAGGGGATGCTCAATACATTGCAGTCCCAGTTTATCATCGCTGCGCGCGCCAAGGGTCTGAGCGAAACCGGAATCATCCGGAAGCATGCGTTCCGACTCGCGGTGTTGCCGGTGGTCTCCTATTCCGGCCCCCTGCTGGCGGATCTGCTGACCGGGTCGTTCGTCATCGAAACCATCTTCCAGATACCCGGACTGGGCCCACATTTCGTGAACAGCTCCCTGAACTCGGATTACACCGTGACCGTTGGTCTGGCCCTGCTCTACGCGGCGCTGCTGGTGGTGCTGAACTTGATCGTGGACTTCGCCTACACGTGGCTCGACCCGCGGGTGAAATATGAGTGAACGCCTCGACAGCCCGAATCGCCGCGCCTGGCAACGCTTCCGGCAAAACAAACTTGCCGTGGCGAGTGCGTGGTTTTTGCTCGTGGTCGTTGTGCTCGTGGTGATTTGGCCGTTCGTGGCCCCGCATCGCCCTGACGCGCTGTCCGACGAACAATTTCGCCCGCCCAGTTTGCGGCATTGGTTCGGTACTGATGTCCATGGGCGCGATGTGTGCTCCCGCGTGATGTACGGCGCGCAAATCTCGCTCCTCGTCGGGATCGTCGGTGCGGGCGTGAGCCTGGTCATCGGCGTTTCGTGGGGTGCGACGGCCGGCTACCTCGGCGGGCGGGTGGACAACGCGCTGATGCGGGTGGTGGACATCCTCTACTCGCTGCCTTCGATCATCTTTGTCATCGTGCTGATCACAACGTTGGAAGGCGCGTTCAAAAACCGGCTCGAACACACGGGCTCCGCAACGCTGGCAAGCTCCGCGCGCCTCCTCTTTCTCTTCGTCGGCCTGGGTGCGGTGTCGTGGCTCACAATGGCGCGCATTGTCCGCGGACAGGTGCTCTCGTTGCGGTCACAACCATTCGTGGAGGCCAGCCGCGCGCTTGGAGCGGGGCCAATCCGGATTTTGCGGCGACATATCATTCCCAACATCATTGGCGTGGTGATTGTTTATCTCACGCTCACCGTCCCGGCGATCGTTCTATACGAGAGTTTCCTGAGCTACCTCGGGCTCGGCATCCAACCACCCATGGCCAGTTGGGGTTCGCTGATGGCCGAAGGCGCGGAACAGATCAATCCCATCCGTATTCCTCGGCGATGGTTTGCGCGATGCTTGGGATGTGCGTGGTGGGAATTGATTGTGCATAACCCGGTGGGGCAGAGAATTGACAAGAGCAGGCGGACGGCTCAGTCTCACGCGCAGTCGTATGTGTACTTCTCAGAATTTCAATCGTTCATGGCGGATCGCTTCCGCAATGGTTCTTTGCTCCCTCTTTGTCCTCTCTGGTTTTGCCACGAATGACACCGGGGCAGCGGAATCCAACAGCAGTTCCAACGACACCCTCCGCTCCTACCTGCAATTGCAGGAGCAGCTTCATGCCACGCAACTGGCCCTCGAACGCAACCGGCAGGAAACCGAGGCCCTCGCCGCCAAAAACGCCGAGGCCGTGGCCGCCCGGTTCAAGGCCATCGAAGAAGCCCTGACGACGCAGCGCATCACCGAACTTGAAAGCATGAAAGGTTCGATGGAGACGTTGGAACGTTCGATGGAAAGCAACAATCGCATGTTGATGACGGTGGCCGGCACGATTGCGTCGGTTGGTTTCTTGGTTCTGTTGCTGACGGCGTATCTGCAATGGCGGTCGGTCAGCCGGTTGGCGGAATTCACGGCGATGGTGCAGAGCGCCCGCGTGGCGCTGCCGCCGCCGGGGCCGGCTGAAGCGCAATTGTTGGGGGCCGGAGACGTGACCCAGTCCGGCGGACGGATGTCCTCCGCGCTGGCCCAGTTGGAAAAGCGCATTCTCGAACTCGAGCACACCACGCATTCCTCTGTCGAGGTGAAGCCAATTTCTGCTGACGCCGGGGGGGACCTACACCCCAATGGCGTCGCCAGCGAGAATGGCCATCACGAGCACGCTGAACACGACGCTGTGTTGCTGGCCAAGGGACAATCTTTGTTGAACATGGACAAGGCGGCGGAAGCGCTCGAGTGCTTTGAGGAAATTCTCCGGATCGAGCCCGACCACGCGGAGGCGCTGGTGAAGAAGGGGATCGCCCTCGAGGAACTGCGCCGGATGGACGAAGCCCTGCAATGTTACGACCACGCCATTGCCGCCAACGGCGACCTGACCATCGCCTATCTGCAAAAGGGTGGATTGTTCAATCGGCTCGAGCGGTACGAAGAGGCGTTGCAGTGCTACGAACAGGCCTTGCACGCGCAGGAAAAGGCGCACGCGTCTTGAGCGTCAGTTGAACTGCACTTCGGTCTTGGAGCGCTCGGTTTCGAGCTGTTTCCGCATCATTTCGATCTTGGCCCGGATCAATTCGCGATTTTCCTCGCCCTTGGCGGCGAGGGCCTTTTCGAGATCCGCGATGCGCGTTTCATAGACGCGCAGCCGTTCTTGCAACGGGGCGTGGAGTTCGTTCAGGCGTTTCTCCAACTCGGCCATTTCCGCCGCTGCCGATTGCTGTGTCTCGAGCATCTGCTCGCGCTGCGAAACCAGATTGCCCACGAGTTTTTCCTTCAACTGCGCCAGTGCCCCGGCCCGGATCGCTTCGTGGGCGCGCGCGGCCTTTTCTTCCGCTGCCAGCGCGCGTTGTTGCCAGGTGTCCGTGTTGCTAAAGCCGGTGATGGTTTCTCCGGGGGCGTTGAGCAGCGGCGCGGTGGCCGTTCCGGTTAGCGCCAGAGGCGGCATGGCCGGCTCACGACGACGGCGCAGCACCAGAACCAGCAAAACCAACACCAGCGTTACACCCGCTGCCACGAGGCCAATGATGAGCCAGCGGTTGTTCTCCCGAATCTGCGTCACCTGAGCCGTTTCACGTTCGGCCTTTTCGCGCTCGTGCTCGACTTGGGCCGCCAGCCGGCCCGCGACGGTCTTTTCCTGAAGCTGGCTCAAGGCCGCCATGACCCTGGCATCCACCAACTGTCCTTTGCGGGCGATCACCTGACCGGCCTGATAGTTGTCGGCCACGAACAGAGGGTCCGTGTGGCGCGCGCGCGCGGCCCGGGTGAGATCGCTTTCGACGTAACAATTCTCGCGCAGACAACGGGTCGCGAATTTCGCCATCTCCTCCTCGTCGGGAGCAAATCTCTCCAGCAACGCCAGCCGGGCCCGGCTCATGGTGAGCACATTGGTTCGCGGTTCGTTGTAGCCGCGCGCTTTGACGTCTTGGAGGTTGATCGTCTCGCCCTCATTCTTCACCGGCACGAGCAACACCAGACTGCCAAGTTTGGGCGTGTTGGTCAGGTTGTCGTAACGGATCAATCCTTCCATCGCCTGATGCACCCGGGCGCTGAGCGCGATCTGTTCCGGCAGGACGAGGTTGCCACTGGCCCACTCGCGGGCCATTTCCTCGCTTAACGGAAAGGTTTTGTTGCGGCGCTTGAAGGTCTCAATCACGCGCTGGAATTGTTCGGACTCCATCTGGCGGGCGTCCAGTTGAGGGCGACGAAAATTCTCTTCGACGAGCGAAAGAAAATTGCTGCGGGCCAGAGAAAACGTTTCGCGCAGGCCGGCCTCCACGTTGGCCAGGGCGGCTTCGTTGTAGCGGAAAATCACCGGGATGCGGTTCTCCTCCCGATCCTTGAGCGCCTTGGTGGCAATCGGGTCCACCACCATCAACGGCACGGGCGTGATGACGTCTTCGGCGATCTGGTCACCGACACGATACTCA
Source organism: Limisphaerales bacterium (assembly GCA_044225555.1). GTDB lineage: Bacteria > Verrucomicrobiota > Verrucomicrobiia > Limisphaerales > JADLHS01 > JADLHS01. The sequence goes on from JBGAIM010000016.1 coordinate 13,817, forward strand.
GCGGGGTCTTTGGCCAATCCGGATGAAATAATTCCAACAACCCCGATCGCCAGCAGAAAAGAGCGCATCGGTCGCATTACCAGAGGAAGGATTTTTGTTCGCCGAGCAACTGGTCCCCGCTCCAGAGCGTGACGCGCCAGGCGGTGACTTCCCCAAACTTCTTGTAGTCTTCGCCCTCCAATTTGAGCAAGGCCCAGTGGCTGGTGCCGGTGATGGTGACCTCGGTCTCGAGCTTCGTCTCGCTCGGCAGATTCCCTTTGGCCACGCCGCGCAGTTCGACGCGGAGGGTGGCTTTTTCCTTCGCTTGGCCGCGTCCGCGCCACAAAATGTCGAACCGCATTCCAGAGCGCTTCTCGGGATGCTGGCGCAACTCCGCCTGATAAGCATCGCGGTCGTAAAGGCTGGGGGAAACCGAGTGCCGCCCTTCGAGATCGAGGAAATGCGGCAATACTTTCACGACCCGGCCCGAGGCCGCCGAAGCGGACCACACGGTCAGCAGCAGAAAAAGGGGAACAACCAATTGCAACACTCGGCGCACGACGGGACGATAACGCGTGAGCCGTCCGAGACAAGTGCGAACTTCAATCTGCGCTTGCTCCAGACAAAGCCTCACGCGCAAGATGTGCCCGGCGAACTCGCCATGAGCGACACCACCACCGAAATCAGCGTCGTGCTCCCGTGCCACAACGAACAGGACAACCTGCAACCGTTGCTCACGGCCATCCGCGCCGCGCTCGACCCGCTGAAACGCAGTTACGAAATCGTGATTACGGACGATAACAGCAACGATGGCAGTTGGGCTTTGCTCCAGAAAATGGCCGGGGAGGATGCGCGCGTGCGGGCGCAACGTTTCGAGAAACAATCCGGCCAGTCCGCCGCGCTCTGGGCGGGCATGAAGGCCGCGCGGGGCAGGGTGATCGTGACGCTGGACGCCGATCTGCAGAATGACCCGGCGGATTTGCCCAAGTTACTGGCTGGATTGAATCAGGCGGACTGCGTGTGCGGCTCGCGGGTCGAAGCGCGCGGCAAGGGCGATAGTTGGGTGCGGGTGGCCTCCTCGCGCATCGCCAACGGCATTCGCAACAAACTCTCGGGCGAGACCATCTCCGACGCGGGTTGTTGCTATCGCGCCTTCAAACGCGAATGCATTGCGGACGTGAAATTTTTCAACGGCGGCCATCGTTTCCTGCCCACGTTGATCAAGATGGAAGGGTTCACCGTCATCGAAGTGCCCATCAGCCATCATCCGCGCGCCGCGGGCCAGGCGCATTACGGCGTGTGGAATCGCCTGTTCAAATCGTTCTATGACCTGCTGGCGGTGCGCTGGATGAAGAAGCGCTTTCTAAGATTCAAGGTCGTTGAGCGTTTGAATTAAGGAAAAGCAAACATTCAACGCTCAACATTCAACATCGAACGCCGAAGGGAAACGCTGTCGGCCTTGGATACTGAGTGTTCGACGTTGAATGTTGAATGTTCCCCGATCAATTGGTTTCCGCCTGCTTGCGCGCTTTCTCATTCTTCTCTCGCTGCTCGGCAAAGAACGTGAGTAACAATTGCCGGCATTCCTCCTCGCGCACGCCACGCGTGATCTCGCAGCGATGATTGAGCGTGGGGAATTGCAGCAGGTTCAACGCACTGCCCGCCGCGCCGCCTTTGGGATCACTCGCGCCGAAGACCACGCGATTGAAGCGCACATGCACAATCGCCCCGGCGCACATCGGACAGGGCTCCTTGGTCACGTAGAGCGTGCAATCGTTCAGTCGCCAGTCACCGACGGCCTCCTCCGCCTGCGTGATGGCCAGCATCTCGGCGTGGGCAGTGGCGTCCTTGAGCAGTTCCACCTGGTTGCTGGCCCGCGCGATGATGCGTCCCTCGCGCACGACCACCGCACCCACGGGCACTTCCTCGGCTTCGTAGGCCCGCGCCGCCTGACGCAACGCTTCGCCCATGAAGTAGTGGTCGCTTTGCAGGTCAATGATCGGTTCGTCCATGCGCGCGACCCTAGCAGCCGTGCGCGCATCCGGCCAGCCGATTGCGCTGGGATTGGGGCTTTGGGAGTGACTTTTCCTCCGGCGAGCGGCAAATTCTGCGGGCATTGCATGAAAAAGAAATCTCCAGTTTCTCGCAGCGGACGGTTCACTCATGGCCCGGGCGCGGATGTCGCCGCCTTCTCCGAATCCATCTCTTTTGACTGGCGCTTGTGGCGACACGACATCGCCGGCTCCATGGCTCACGCCACGATGTTGAAGCAGATCGGTGTGCTCACCACGTCCGAGGCCAAAGCCATCATCGCCGGACTAGATAAGATCGGGAAGGAGATCAAAGCTGGCACGTTCAAGTGGAAGCCCGAACTCGAAGACGTCCACATGAACATCGAGGCCGCGCTGACCGAACGCGTGCCCGCCGGCGCGAAACTCCACACCGCCCGCTCGCGCAACGACCAGGTCGCGCTCGACGTGCGGCTCTGGACGCGCGACGAAATCACCGCGTTGCTCGGCGAGATCGTCGGCCTGCAACGCACGCTCGTCGCCCTCGGCGAACACAACGCCGACGTCATCATCCCCGGCTACACACACCTGCAACGCGCGCAGCCCGTCTATTTCGCGCACCACCTGCTCGCCTATGTCGAGATGCTCGAACGCGATTGCGAACGGCTCTGGGATTGTCATTCGCGCGTGAATGTCTGCCCGCTCGGCAGCGGCGCGATTGCTGGTTCGACGTTGAAACTGGATCGTGTGCTCGTCGCCAAGTTGCTGGGCTTTGTGGACGCCGACGGCCAGGTTCAACTCACGCAAAATTCCATGGACGCCGTGAGCGACCGCGATTTCGCCATCGAGTTTTGCGCCGCCGGTGCGGTGCTCGCCATGCATTTGTCGCGGCTCGCGGAGGACGTGATTCTCTGGGCCAGCGCGGAGTTCAACTTCATCAAGATCGCCGACGCCTACACCACCGGCTCGTCGCTCATGCCGCAGAAGAAAAATCCCGACGTGGCCGAGTTGACGCGCGGCAAGACCGGGCGTGTGTATGGCAACCTCATGTCGTTGCTCACGCTGCTCAAGGGTCTGCCCATGACCTACAATCGCGACTTGCAGGAGGACAAGGAACGGCTGTTCGACACCGCCGACACCGTCCGCGCCTGCGTGCGGTTGATGAGCGCCATGCTGCAACACACCAGCGTGAACTCCTTCTCCTGCCTGTCCGCCGCGAGCGATCCCGCGCTCCTCGCGACCGACCTCGCCGATTACCTCGTGCAAAAGGGCATGCCGTTCCGCAAAGCCCATCACGTCGTGGGCGCGGTGGTGGCGTTGTCCGAAGGCTCGGGCAAACCGCTCAACAAACTCACGCTCGCCGACCTGCAATCCGTGGACAAAACCTTCCAGCGCGATGCGTTGACCATCTTCGATCTGCAACGCGCGATGGCCAAACGCAATCTCCCCGGCGCTCCCGGCACAAAGGAAGTGGCGAAGCAGTTGGTACGGTGGAGGAAACTTTTGGCAGGGTGATTCACTACCATTCCTGCCAAAGGGCTAATTCTTGGCCAAGCGAGTAAGGGCCAACCCTCCGTACGTGTGGAAAGATTTGTGGGCCGGAGAGTGAGTTTCAATATCCATTGCTACCGCGTGACAGATAGAGACGATAATCGTGCAGAGCGAAACGTGTTCGGTTATTTGGTCCGAGCTATCCACCGGAAAGAGCTTGGCTGGATCTATTTTCCACCGCTTCACAATCCGAGCCAAATCCTGGCTTTCCACTTTTGAATCGGCGTAGGGAAACCAAAGACCGTATTCGTGTCGGTAGTTTGTCTGGTTTCTAACGTGTGATAACCAGGAGCCGCCATTATGTCCGGCTTGGCGCAGGAAAGTTTCCAAGTTTGCAAGTTGTAGTGCAACTCCGGTGAATGCTGCCGACACAGTCAGGAGATGATTTGAGGCTTCTCTGAGTTTGTCTGCAAAAGCCTCCCAAAGCACTTCGTGACTACCCCTGCGAGCGGCCGAGGTTTTACGAAAGTGGATTTCGTTCAAACCTGATTGGTATTCGGCGAGATAGTAGCCCGTCTCGAATCCAAGGTTGGGTAGCATGCCAAATGCGCTAGCAACACGATCGAAGGAGGAAGTTTGCTGTGCATCGAGCTGAATACAGACTGTGCCGAATGTTCGCAAAAGACTGTGAGCCGCAAAATATGCCGCGTAATAAGCTCGAATAAGTATCCACGCTGACGATCTCGGAAGCCCTTTGACTGTGCTTATTCCCAGCATCGTCTCAAACGCCGCTGATGCCATCCGAGTACTGTCGTGAGCGATTGCCCTTACGGCTTCAGTTGGAGCGAGAACTCGGATAATGAAATCGTCACGACCATTGACATGGGTAACCACGAATTTTCGGCGGATGATCCACTGGCGCAACTCCTCTGCCGTGACACCACCAACTTGATGAATGTCACGGAGCCAGAAATGCCGGAGGCCCTCCTCAAAACTCGCCATGAGATCACAGGGTGAAATGCTGCTTTAGTGCCTTAGAGAGCAGTTCTAACAACTCAACATGGCTGCGAGCAGGACGCAGCAAATCAGCAGGTTTTAGTTTCTGAAACACAGGATCTAAAACTGCAGAGAAATTATCTGCTGTATAGGTCTTGAATCGGTCTTTGACGCGCCCGCCAACTTCAGGAAAAAGCTGCATCATCGCCCGGAATACTGTTGGGTTTAGGATTGCCCGCGATGCGTTTAACTTTGAGCAGCCTTCCTTGAACGCTCTCACGTAAGCATGAAGCACTTCATAAACATATTGGCTGTCATTCTTTTCAAATACGGAGAACAACGGCTTTAGTGCAGCATAAAATGTCACACGACTAATTTTGCCAGACGTTCTAGTTGCGGGGCTAAGCATCCCAAAAAGCGGACTGCTGGTTTCGCCACAAAAGAGATCAAAGACTTCACCAAAGAGTTTTTCAGCGTCAGATTCGTATTCCGCTAGCTTCTTAATGTCTAAGAGCAACTCGTTTGGTACAGGCCGCTGCTTCGTATTGATGTCGATGAACAAACGTGATTCATCGCGTTTTGACAGATTGTTGTAGATAACCACGGGAACACGCAGCTTGGTCTTTGCCAAAGAGAATCCGAAGATTCGGTGTTGGCCGTCGAGCACCAGAAAAGATTTACGCGCCGCCATAAACTCGATCGTCTTGCCTTTACCTACCACTTTCAAATTAGCGTCTGCTTGAGCTGACAACACGATTGAGTTTGGAATTGTACCCAACCCCGAATCGATATAATCAGCAATTTGTTTAGCTCGCTCTTTGTCTAAAACACGTTGAAATCCGACTTGAGGATCTTCTTCCCGTGTCGTAACGAAGCATGTCTTTGCCAAGACGTCACTCGGCATTGTCAGCGTGTAGAAGCGATGCCGGCCTTGGGTTACAAGACTGACTGAATAACGGTGAATCGCGCCTTCGCCCTGATACTCCTCTTGCGGTGTGTTTTTTGGCTCAGGCATAAAACTAAGTTGTTGGTTTGAGCTGTGTGCCATAAAGGTCAGTTCGACGGAGTAGATCAAACGGCAGTTGAAGCGTCAACTGGTCACGCCAGCTCCAGCTCCGTCAGGAGCGAAATCTTTGTAGTATCACGCGCCATAATTCCCCAAGCCCCGGCGGGGCGGAATATGCCGCTCCTAGCGGAGCTTGGTTTATATTTCGTCACAGTTCTACAAATATGTCGCGCCGCTGGCGCTTGGGGGCGGAGCGCCGGTCTCCGAGGAGTTGGCAGGGGAATGAACGGCAGCGGAATAATTCAAAGCAGGACCGCCCAGTTCATTCCCTTGCCGCACATTCCCCTGCCTTAAGGTCTGGCTCAGGGTAACACCCGGGCACGGAAAAATTGTTCTGGCGCATTCGTGGCAGCCAGCGGGATTCCCCACCGCCCATTCGTCCCCGGCAACGTGAGGTAATTGGTCCAAGCCGTCAGATTGCCGGAGCTTTCCAGCACGTAACTGCGGCCACGTGCGCCGTGGAGTGTGACGAGATTGGTGGTGTTCCCGGCGGATTGGATGCTGAGGTAAGGCGGATGATTGCAAGGGGTGTTGTCCATGGCGGTGCGGACGGCGGCTTTGAGCTGTTGCACACCGGGGAAGACGTTTTCCATCAGGTTTACCACCATGAACACGCCGGCCACGTTGCGGTCGAGGTCGATCCACGGCGCGAACCCGAACGCCCCGCCGCTGCCGATCTGATACGCGCTGCCGTCGGGGCGGAGTTCCTCGCGCCATTCGCCGAGGCCGTAACGCGTGTCGCCTAGGCCGTATTTGGAATAGGGCGAGCATTGAATGAGCGCGCCGGCGGTCTGGTCTTGTTGCATCACAGAAACGGCGTTGCTGGAGAGAACGCGGTTTGTGCCCCAGAGACCGTGTTGCAGGAGCATCTGTAGGACGGTGGCGTATTCGTAAAGCGTGGACGACACGCCGCCCGCGATGCGCGGATTGGGCGTGTTGCCGTAGGTGGTGAGCGTGAGGCCGAGCGGCCGTTTGACGCGTAGTTCGAACAGGTTCGACCATGATTGGCCGGAGGCGACTTCCGCGCACGCGCCGGCAAGTTGCATGGAAAGTCCGCCATAACAGAACACCGTGCCGGGTGCAGCGATGAGGTTGTTGGTGGAGATGATCTGCGCGGCTTGCTGCAAAGTGATGGTGTCGCTGGTGAGTGCATCGCTGGTTTCATCGCCGGGCAGACCGGACGTGTGACTGAACATCTGGCGGAGGGTGATCGTGCCTTTCTGCCCGGTGTAATACGTCGGGAAAAATTTCGACGCCGGATCGTCGAGGCTGAGCAAGCCATCGTCCACAAGCGACATGATGACGACAGCGCTGAGCCATTTGCTGGCGGAGGCGATGACGCGCAGGGTGTTCGGCTGGTAAATGCCCGCGAATTGTTCGTGCAACTTCTGGCCGTCCTTGAGAACGAGCAGCGAGCCGTTGGCGATGCCGTTTTGCGCGAGCGTGTTGGTGAACGCCTGCGTGACGGCGCTGAGGTCGTAGAGGCAATTCGTCTGCGGCGGGAAGGAGAGAGTCTGGGTGCTTCCATCTGAAGCCAGGCCAGCAATCAGCAGCCAGGCCAACCAACATTTTCTCCAGCAAAAGCGTTTCATTCGTTGGGGCAACAGTAATGGCGCCACACCGTTTTAATCAACCGACAGGTTGCATGGACGCGATGCCTGGCGATTTGGTTACGCCAGCGGTTTTCGCTTGAAGCCCGGACGGTGCTCCCGCACAGTTTGCGGCGCTAGGGCCCATGGAATGTGGACTTACGAACCCCGCCAGGGCCGGAAGGCAGCAACGGTAGTTTGCTCCGTATCTGCCGTGGTCACCCTAGCATTCTTCATTTACGATTGGCGATTTCGGATTTACGATTTCCAAACTGTTGCTCGACGCGCGACCTCTTAATCGTAATCTTTCTCTTAATCTTAATCGCCCATGTCCTATCAGGTAATCGCCAGAAAGTATCGCCCGCAACGGTTCGCCGATGTCGTCGGCCAGGAGCACGTCACCGACACGCTGGCCAACGCCATCAAGCAGAACCGCATCGCGCACGCGTATCTGTTTTGCGGGCCGCGCGGCACGGGCAAGACCACCATCGCCCGCATCTTTGCCAAATGCCTCAACTGCACCGGCGGTCCGAAGGTGGACTTCGACGACAACGATGATCGCGTCAAGGAAATCACCGACGGCCGCGCGATGGATGTGCTGGAGATTGACGGTGCGAGCAATAACGGCGTCGAGCAGGTGCGCGAGTTGCGCGAGACCTGCCAATACGTTCCGGCGAGCGGGAAGTTCAAAATCTACATCATTGACGAAGTCCACATGCTCTCGACAGCAGCGTTCAACGCGCTGCTCAAGACGCTCGAAGAACCGCCGGCGCATGTGAAATTCATGTTCGCCACGACCGACCCGGAGAAAGTCCTGGCGACAATTCTTTCGCGCTGCCAACGCTTTGACCTTCGGCGCATCCCCACGGCGCTCATTGTCAAACATCTCGGTGAAATTGCGGCCAAGGAGAAGGTGACCGTGGATCAAGCAGCGCTTTACGCCATTGCCCGGGGTGCCGACGGCGGGATGCGCGATGCCGAATCCACGCTGGATCAGCTCATCAGCTTTTGCGGCGACAAGATTGAAGAGCCGGATGTGCTCACGATGTTCGGCCTCACCGCGCAAGGACAAATTCTCGAACTCAGCCGCGCCGTCCTCGCCGGGGAAATCCATACCGCGCTCCATCAACTGAACGATCTCGCGCAGAAAGGCAAGGACCTCGGACGCTTGCTCTCCGATTTGCTAAGCCATTTCCGCAATTTGATCTTGTTCCAGGTTTCCAAAGGTGATCTCAGCCTGATGGAAGTTTCCGAGGCTGAGGCCAGTTCGCTGAAGGAACAATCTGCCCTAGCCACCACTGATGCGCTCACGCGCATTCTCGAAGTGCTGGCCGACGCGGAACTCCGTTTGCGCGATGCGGCATCGAAGAAGATTTTGCTCGAAGTCACCTTGCTCCGCGCCATCGAAGCGCGCAACGCCGTGAGCATTGACGCCGTGCTGAAGCAGTTGAATGCGCTGCGGAGCGGTGGCGGTGGCAATGTCGCCGCGACCACGCCAGCCGCACCGGCAGGGACACGTTCCACCGTGTCCCCGTCTCCTGAGCCGAAGTCGGGGACGCAGTGGAATGCGTCCCTACCCACCGCCGCACCTCCGGCTGCTGCCACCCCTCCGCCTGCAACTAGTGGCAGCTTCTCGCGAGCGGAAACGCCCGCCGCTTCTGCAGATCTGGAAACCCTCTGGTCGCAACTCACAGATGCCGTCGCGCGCGTGAGCAAATTCACGGCGAATTACCTGATCAACGCGCACCCGGTTTCATTTGCGAAAGGCGTATTCACGATTGGTTACGACCCGGAGTTCGAAGATCAAATGGGGCTGGCGGACAATCCGAAGAATCACACGTTGCTGCAAACCAAGCTGACCGAACTTGGCCATCCCAATTCCCAGTTCAAGTTCATCAAGGCCGAGGCGCCGGTGGGGCGTGTGCCAGTGGCGGCGGCTCCGGCCGCCCCAGTTGCTGCCGCTGTTTCAACGCCAAAGGCCGCGCCCGCGGCGCCCGCCAAGAGTGCAGCACCGGTTGCGGACAAGAAAGCCTCCGTGCCGTTCAACAAGGACGATTTCAAGAACGACCCGCTCATCCAGAAGGCGCTGGAGGTTTTCAAAGGACAGATAGTCGAAGTGCGGGCGTAAGCATTTTAAAATCGCAAATCTTAGATTTTTCTCATGTCCAGCATTGCCAAACTTATGAAGCGGGCTGTGCGGGTGCAGCGGCAGATGGAGCTAGTTCAAGCCGCGCTCGCTCAGCGTACCGTCAAGGCTACGAACAGGGATGGCTTTGTGAAGGTCACGGCGAAATGCGATGGTTCGCTGACGATGATCAAAATTAAACGGCAAGCGCTCAATCTGCGCAGCACAAAGAAACTTGAAAGTATGATTTTGGAAGCCGCAAATCAGGCGCTCAGTCGAGCTAAGGAAATTTCTGATACCGAAATGACAAAAGTGACGGATAAGCTCAGTCTTCGCGGCTTGGCCTAAGAAAGTTCAGTAATTTCAATTTAATTCAAATCTATGTCCAGTATTGGCAAACTCATGAAACAGGCTGCGCGGATGCAGCAGCAGATGGAACAAATTCAGTCGGACCTCGCCAAGCGCACGGTGGAAGCCACCAGCGGCGGCGGCGCGGTCAAAGTCACCGCCAAGTGCGACGGCAGCCTCGCCGCCATCAAGATTGATCCGCAGGCTTCAGCATGCCGGGACTTGGCTGACCTTGTGGTTGAAAGTTGAAAGTTACAGGTTGCTGGTTGTCGCGCGCCTCCACCTGCAACATTCAACTTTCAACCTGCAACCCACATGCTTCCCGATTCCATCACCGCACTGATTGTCGCGTTGAGCAAGCTGCCCGGCGTCGGGCCGCGTTCGGCGGAGCGCATCGCCTTGCATCTGGTGCAAACGGAGTCCGGCGTCGTGAAACACCTGGCCGACACCATCGTGACCGCCCGCGAGCGGATTCAGTTCTGCACGACGTGTGGCGCGTTGACCGAGAAGTCGCCCTGCGCCATTTGCGCGGACACACGCCGGGATGGTTCGCTGATCTGTGTCGTGGAACGCGCGGTGGACATTCTGAGTATTGAAAAGGCGGGCACGTTTCGCGGCAAGTTCCACGTGTTGGGGGGGAAGATTTCGCCGCTCGACGGGGTCGAGCCGGAGGACCTGCGCATCGCGGAACTGGAGAAACGCCTGACCGCCGAACCGATCAAGGAAGTGGTCATCGCGCTGGGCACGGATGTAGAGGGTGACGCAACGAGCAATTATCTCGCGAAACGGCTGGCACGTTCCGGGTTGAAGATTTCGCGCATCGCCTACGGCCTGCCCGCTGGCAGCGGGCTGGAATATGCGGATGAACTCACGTTGAGCCGCGCCTTGGAAGGCAGGAGAGAAATGTAATTGTGAACCCGTCACGGTATGACCGAGAGCGAGTTTTGGACACTTATTCAGGAGGCAAATGCGAGGGCGGCGAACACATCCGCCATCCCGGAGTGGCTTGCAAACAGGCTGGGAGAATTCGAGGTCAATGAAATCTGGGACTTCGCTGCATGGGAGGCCATGTTTCTCGATGTAGCAAACGACGAAAGGCTGTGGATGGCGGGCTATTTAGTGTGCGGCGGCTTGAGCGACGATGGATTTGAATACTTCAAATGCTGGCTGATTGCTCAAGGAGAGGTGGTCTACAAGGCGGCAGTAGCAAATCCAGATAATTTGGCAGAACTGGAATATCAGGAGATTGGTTTCTTTGGGCCAACGCTTTCACTTGAAGGAATGCTCGGAGTAACAATGGAGGCATATAACCGGAAACTTAAGAGACCTCGCTACTCAGAAATGGAGCGTCCTGCGGGCTATCAACCGCCGTCAGGCTGTCGTCCAGAGCGAACTCCATGCAAGAATTACGGGTTTCTGAAGCTCGCGGACAATAAAACCGCTCTTGCGACCCACTTTCCTAAGATCATGAAACGATTCTGCACAAAGCGAAAGGACTCTGGACACTAGGCTGCAACACTAACTGATTTATATGGCCAAACCCTCTACCGTCGTTTTCGATCTCGGCAAAGTCCTGGTGGACTTTGATTACTCGATTGCCGGACGCCGTCTCGCCGCGAAGTCCAAAACGTCGCCGGCCGAGATTCAGAAGTTCCTCGACCACTCGCCGCTGCTCTACCGCTATGAAACGGGGCTGATGACGCGACAGGAGTTTTTCGACGAAGTGCGCCGTGTCTCGGGTTTCAGCGGCAGCCTCGAGGAATTCAGCTCCTTCTTCGCCGATATCTTCACCGAAATGCCGGCGATGACCGCGTTGCACGCCGAGTTGCGGCGCAAAAAAATTCCCACCTACATCTTCTCGAACACAAACGACATGGCCATCGAGCACATCCGCCAGGCGTTTCCGTTCTTTGCCAATTTCGACGGCTACATCTTCAGCTACGAAGTGCGCGCGATGAAACCGGCGGCGAAGATTTACGAGGAACTCGAGAAGATGTCCGGCAAGCGCGGCGCCGAGGTCCTTTATCTCGATGACCGCCAGGAAAACGTGGACGCGGGCGCGGCGCGCGGCTGGCAGGTAATTCTGCAAACGGAGCCAGCGAAATCACGGGCGGCGATTGAAGGGTTGGGGTTGCTGGCGTGAGCGGAGCGCCGAGCACCGGCGCGGCTTGAACCAAGAAACTGGGACTTGAGCAACTAGCCGCGACGGCGCTCGGCGCTCCTACTCGGGAGATTTCGCAATCAGCAATCGTTCCATCTTTTCGCCGCCATCGCCCAGCGAGAACAAACGGTCGGAGATTTCATTCAGCGCGCGGCGGGTGGCGTCGAAACGTTCGGAGAGCGTGCCAAGGATGGTCGTGAGTTCGTAGCGTTGGGCCAGCCGATGATCGCTCGCGGCGCGATATTGGGAGCGGCCCAGGGCTTCGTAGTATTTCAGACCGGGGAATCCCTTCTTCTCCGCGCGAAAGCGAATGCGCTCATGGAACACGCCCGAGAGAAACAACGAGTGATTTCCGATATGCACCCGGATTTGAAAACTGGCGCGGTCGTCGGCGGTTTGCAAGGCGGCGAGCATTTCGAAGAAGTAATCCAGCGGGCTTGTTTGCCCCGGCACAACGCAACGCGTGCGTTCCGTTCGCGCGAATTCGGCCAGCAATTCCGCCACGTAATCCGCCACGGCGCGGTCGGCGATCTTGGAACGGAGGAACGTATGCCGCACGAGGACGTAGAAGTAAAAGTGACTGGAGACGCGCAGGCAACCGCCCCGTTCGAGCAGGGCGTGGAGCAAAGCCGGGTCGTCGAGAATCTGATCGCGCGCTTCCTCGTCGGCCAGCAACTTGACGAGGCAATCCGAGTCGCCCGTCTTCGCGCCGAGCACCGACACGATGAACTCGATGTCTTCCGCGGCGAATTGCACGCGGCAGTTGGGTTGAATCACTTTCATGGCTTCAACTTTGGCTGGCAACACTATGCCGTTGAATCGCAAATAAGCAAAAGTAGTTCCACTGAGTTAATCGGGTGAATGAGGGTTGGCCTTAACGAATTACTGGACAGATTTGCTCAGGGTGTAGATGAATAGCGCCGTCAATGCCGCCTGACCCGCCCAGCAACCCAACCGCCCGAATTGCCGCCCGGTCACAGCGACAGGCAATGGACTGGAGTCTTGTGCTCGCCAGTCAAGGCATCGAACACGTTTTGGATCACGCGGAGGAAACCGGGTGGGCGCTGCTCGTGGCCGAACCAGAACACACGGCGGCGCTTGCTGCCATCCGGCAATACCGTTTGGAAAACCGCCGGTGGCCCTGGCAAAAAGCCATTGCACAGACAGGCGAGGTGTTTGATTGGTTTGCCGCCGCCTGGGTGCTGCTGACGTTTGTGTTCTATTGGTTGAGCACGCAGCGCACAGTCATTGAGGCTGCAGGAATCGTGGACGGTGCCGCCGTCTCCGCTGGCCAATGGTGGCGACTGTTCACCGCCACGCTGCTGCATGCCGATCTCGCTCATCTCGCCGCCAACGCCGTTTTTGGTTTCCTCCTGCTTGGGTTGGCGCTGGGGCGGCACGGCACAGGCGTCGGTTTGCTGGCGGCCTTTCTGGCGGGCGTTTTTGGTAATGTGGCGTCGTGGTTGGTGCATGGGCCATCCTTTCACGGCTTGGGTGCGTCCGGGGTGGTGATGGGTGCGTTAGGGTTGATCGCGATGCCCTCGCTCAACGAATTTCCAAAAGGCTTACAACCACGGCGAATCTTGCTCGGCGGCCTGGCGGCCGGGGCGATGTTGTTCGTGTTGCTCGGTGTCGCACCCGGAACGGATGTCGTCGCGCACTTCGGCGGATTCGTCGCTGGCGTCCTGATGGGGCTGCTGTTCTCCTCCAGTCGGCGTGTTATTTCAGGATGGTTTGTGAATTTCATCGCCGGCCTAATCTTCGCTTTGCTGGTGCTCGGGACTTGGTGGCTGGCACTTCGAATTTTACGGGCGATCTTTTCATTCGCAGCGACGCTCGGGTTGTTTTCCTTCATGAATGCGAAAGGCGACACCTTCGATCCGCGCGGGATTCAGTTCATCCCCTTCAAGAGCTTCGGCGCCTTCACCCGCTCGGTCGGCTCAAACGCGAGCACGACGGTTCTCACTTCCCCCGAGTTGCCGACCCGCATCCGTTGGGATGAACTCATTGTCTCCTGGAATGCCGACACGCCTGCCGGCACCAGCCTGAAGATCGAAGCGCGCGCAATTTATCCCGACCGCACCACCAAGTGGTTCAATCTGGGGCTTTGGTCCACCGATCCAGCGAAGAATCCACGCGAGAGTGTGAAAGGACAGCAGGATGCCGACGGCGACGTGGATACGGACACACTGTTGCTCAAGCAGCCGGCGGAGCGGGTCCAGTTGCGTGTTACGTTGGGCGCGGACGGACGGAAGAAACCCAAGCTGAAGTTCCTCAGCCTCTCGCTGCTCGATCGTAACGCCGGGCTTGCCGCCCTCCTGCCGAATCGCGCCGCGTGGGGCCGATTGATTGACGTGCCGGAGCGTTCGCAGATGGCCTACGAAAACGGCGACGTACTTTGCAGTCCCACCACCGTTTCGATGTTGCTCGCCTATTGGGGTCAGCAACTCGGACGACCGGGACTCGACGAGGACGTGCCGGCGGTGGTGAAAGCGGTTTACGACCGGCAATGGGGTGGCACGGGCAACTGGGTGTTCAACACCGCCTACGCCGGTTCCTTTCGTGACCTGCGCGCCTACACCACGCGACTGAGCGACGTTTCGGAATTGGAAGATTACATCGCCCACGGCATCCCGGTCGGACTATCACTTTGTTACAACCGTCTCCGGGGAAAAGGCCGCGAGCCGAGCGGCCATCTCGTGGTTTGCGTCGGCTTTACGAAGGATGGCGATGTCATCATCAACGATCCCGGCACGAGTAAGAAAGTGAGGAAGACCTTCCCGCGTGCCAATTTGATTGATGCCTGGGCCTATTCGAAGAACGCAGTGTATTTGGTGTATCCGGTGAACACACGGTTGCCCAAGGATCGGTTTGGACACTGGGAATCGCCCAGGGCGAAGCGTAACGTCCGGTGAAGGACCAAGCTTCAATCCTCTGACTCGCGCCGAGGATGTTTGGGATTGGATATTGAAGATTCGCTGGGACTTGGAGGTTGGGATTTGGAGCTTTGACCAAATTCTTTCCCAGTTCGCTCGCGCCCGCTATCATTCAGCCGATGTCGAAGACAGGCACAGTTTATCTCGTCGGCGCGGGGCCGGGCGATCCGGGGTTGCTTACGTTGCGCGGCGCGGAATTGCTCCGGCGCGCGGACGTGGTGATTTACGATCTGCTCGTGAATCCGGACCTGCTCCGGCACGCCCGCCCTGGCTGCGAACTCATCTCGCGCGGCAAACGGCAGGATGTTTCCCAGGACGAACTCAACGCGCTGATGATCGCCAAGGCCCGCGAGGGCAAATGCGTCGTACGACTCAAAGGCGGTGATCCCTACATCTTCGGTCGTGGCGGCGAGGAAGCCGAAGCGCTGGTGAAAGCCAAAATTCCCTTCGAGGTCGTGCCCGGTGTTTCGTCCATCACTGCCGCGCCGAACTACGCGGGCATTCCGCTGACCCATCGGGATCACACTTCCAACTTCACTGTGTTCACTGGCCACGAAGGCGACGACAAAAGCACCAGCGCACTCGACTTCGATCAGATCGCCCGTATCTCCGGCACAAAGGTGATCTTGATGGGAATTACCCATCTACCCGAACTCACCCAAGCGTTGCTAACCCGCGGATTGGCGGCGGAGACACCGGTGGCCATCGTGCAATGGGGCACGTGGGGACGGCAGAAATCCACCGTCGGCACACTGGGCACGATTGAGAAGCTTGCCGCCAGGGAACACATCACCCCGCCCGCGCTAACAGTCATTGGCGACGTGGTGAAGTTCCGCGACAAACTGAACTGGTTCGAGCAGCGCCCGTTGTTCGGACAGCGGGTGGTTGTCACCCGCTCCCGCGCGCAGGCCGGCGAGCTATCGCATAAATTTACCGAACTGGGCGCGGAGGTGCTGGAGATTCCCTGTATCAAGACCAGCGCTCCGGCCAATGTGCAAAGCCTTACCGAAGCCTTGCTCGAATTGAATGCCTACAACTGGCTCGTGTTCACCAGCGTCAACGGTGTAACGTCGTTCTTTGAATACTTCTTCCGTGCGTTCAAGGACACGCGCGACATCGGCGGCGCGCGCATTGCCGCGGTCGGGCCGGCCACGGCCGCCAAGCTGCGCGAGTTGCATCTGCAAGTGGACTTGATGCCCGAGGAAGCCATCGGCGCAAAAATCGCCAAAGAGTTTTCTAAGTTCGAGAGCATCGAGAACTTGAAGATCTGTCTGCTGCGTGCCGAGGTCGCAAATCCGGACTTGCCGCAGGCCTTCGAAGAACTCGGCGCCATCGTGGACGACATTCCCGTCTATCGCACCGTGGCTGAACCAGACGAACTTGCCGACGTGAGTGCCAAGTTGCTTGCGACCGGTGCGGACTGGATCACGTTCGCGAGCGGTTCGACCGTGGAACATTTCCACAAGCGCTTCGACCTGCCCGCGCTGCTGAAGAAGTTCCCAAAGACCAAACTTGCCTCCATCGGCCCGGAAACCACGAAAGCGATTGAAACGCTTGCGTTGAAGCCGCTCGTCGAAGCGAAACAGCACACGATGGATGGGTTGGTGGCCGCTTTGTTGAAAGCGAAATGTTAGCTACGCCGCCGGGTTGGAAGGCCGCAGCGCAGGTTGCAACCATTCTCGGAGCGCCCCAGATTGGGTTCGCAACTTGCCAAAGCCTCACCGTCCGCCTTTGTTTATGCCAATGCGAACACCTTCCGGGGAGGTTTGTCGCGCGTATGCTCCCGGAGTGGTTGGGCTGGCAATCTATACGGATGCCATCGAGTGTCAGGCGCGTCGCGGGCTGGGTGGCAAATTCATTTCCGCGCCTTGGTGAGATTAGAATTCTAACGGAGGAAAACATTCTCCACTGCTACCCGACAAAATGGCCTTGCTTAAGTGCCAACGCCGGAGGATAAACGAGTTGATGTTACCTTAATCGTTGAGGGAAAGGTAAAGTCATGAACCGTTCACTTGCCGGACACCTTCGTGGGCAACACCAACGCCTGGCAACCATCGCACTCGCTCTCGTTTTGTCACTCGGTTGCCGGCTGGGAGGGCATGCCCAAGGGCTGATCAACTTTATTAACAGCGCATCAACGCTGATCCTCATCAATTCCAACGGCCTCCCCGTTGGCATGCCAGGTGGCCAGCCTGGAACATTTCGCTTTGAGCTATTCATCGCGCCAGCTGGTACGCTAAACCCTGCCAGCTTTACGGCCACCGGATTGATCGCGACAAACCTCGCCTCCGCCGGTCGACTGCATGGAGGAAATCAACTGGCTGTGCCGGGCGTGGCTCTTGGTGGGACGGCAGCGATTCTGGTCCGCGGTTGGTCCGCCAATCTGGGATCCAACTACGCTTCGGCTCTCGTCGCCTGGCGAAATTTCGAGCCAGGCTATCTTGGCGAATCCTCCATCGCGCCGAACTTTCCTTTTGGCGGTGACCCCGGCAGCGGTGTCACCGTTCCAACTTCGCCGGCGTTCGGTGGGTCCTCTGGAATCCAATCTGGTTTTACCCTCTCTCCCGGGTGTTTGAGTTGTTGCATTCCGTGGTTCGAGGTGAACCCATCCAGCCAGTCTATTCCCGTAGGGAGGGATGTTACCCTATATGCATTGCCAAGGTGCTATTCCGATTGCTGTCTTTTTTCTCTGCATTACGCCTGGCGGAAGAATGGTCTGATGATTAATGGAGCCAACTCCACCAATTTGACTTTGACCAATGTCCAAACCAATGATGCTGGGACCTACGATATGGTGGCCTGCAACAGCTTTGGCGTCGCTTATAGTATGGGGACCACGCTGACGGTGATCGTCCCCGCAGTTGCCGCTACTCTTGGTTCGCCGACCTATACCGCGAACAGCCAGTTTCAATTCACGGTTACGGGCACGGCGGGCACGAACTATGTGGTGCAAGTCGCCACCAATCTCTCACCACCCACGACGTGGATTTTTCTGTTCACCAACGCCTCACCATTCACCTTTGTAGATTCCAACGCGCAAAACTTCCCGCAGAGATTCTATCGCGCCTACGCTCCTTGATTGGCTCGCCTCTCTTCACAGCCCAACGAACTTCATCCCCAACCGAATCCACAGCGGGATGGTCGCCAGCCCAACAACGGACGTGCTGATGACTACACGCATCGCAGTGGCCGGATCGCCCTGGTAATGCCGCGCCATCACGATGGGGAAAACCGCCGCCGGCATCGCAGCTTCCAACACCATCACGCGTTTCAATTCTACCGATGCCGGCAGGAACCTCGCTGCCAGCAAAAACAACATAGGCAACACAGCTTGTCGCAGCAGCACCGCCGCGCCGATGACGCGCCAGCCGGACTTGGAATGAAATTCGTGCAGGTGATCGGCCACAATCGCGCCGATGAGCATGAGTGCCATGGGAATTGCGCATTGGCCGAGCCAGTGGATGCCAGTGAGCAGCGGCCCGGGCAGGTGCGCGTTCAGGCCGAGCGTGTTGAGCAGGAGTGCCAGCAAAATCGCGATTAGCGGTGGGTTGAGGATGCGCCGCCAATTCTGGCCGGGACTGCCCCCCGTCAATGTCCATACGCCGAGCGTCCACAATGCCGTTTCGACACCCATCATGACCAGTAACAACACCCCCGTGGTTGCCTTGTCGAACAAGAGCAGGACCAGCGGGAGCGGGATGTAGCCGTAGTTGTAGATGCCGACGCAGACCGCGAATGTCCGTGCCGCGGGTCGCTCCCGCAATCCGTGCAAGGCGCGCGCGGCGAACGCCAGTCCGATCCCTAGCACCACCGAGCCGTAGCCAAAGGCCGGGGCGAGGAGCAGATTGCCAATCTGGGAAAGTGCCGGATTGCCGAGGGCCGAATCGAGGATCAGACATGGCAGGAGTACGTTCACGTTCACCCGCACCAGGCTGTTGTCTGCTTCCTCCGTCAGCCAGTTGAACTTGCGCAATCCAAGTCCAACGACCATCAAACCAAAGATCGGCAGGACGGCGTTAAGCACCGTGAAGAACTCATTCATGGCAGAAGAATTCGAGCAGGACTTCGGTTTCGATGCGTTGAATTGCGCGCAAGGTTTGGATGAGCGGTTCGTCCTTGGCCGAATCACACGCCTCTACAAATGCGGCAGCGTCCCACTGGCCATCACCGACAAGCCGTCTGGCCAAGTCCGCCTGCGCCGTCGCTGGGCCACTCGCCAGAAGTTCACTGACCCGCTGGGCGATTTCGGGAAACGCCGGATGATTCCCCACCCTTCGCCACCAATACTTCGAGTTCCACGCATCCGGCTCGCGTCGGTGCATGATGGCGTGGACAAAACTGCCGTCGGCGTTCTCGATTCCTTGCGAGATGGTGTGCGAGGTATCAAGATGGTCGTGCCACAGCAGGATGAGCGAACAGATGAGTTGTTGTTGTCGCAGGGAGAGCCGGCTAGCTCGAAGCACGGCCTCCAGTCTGGAGTTTAACTCACCCAGGGGCAGCACGCCGGGGCGCGGACCTGGACCGAGTTCCGGGGATTCGGTGGTCGCGAGGAGTTGCTGCATTCGGGCAAAGACAGGGTCCGACATGCCGTTAGCTTGGCGAGAGTGGCTGCGGTTGCCAAGGACGGAGCGACGTTCTCCGAACGGGTGTGGCAACCGGTTACAGAATCACGCCGGGTCAAAGCCGCCCTCAACTTTTGCCCGAACAAATCTGCGACTTTGCTGTCCATTTACGATGAATCGGGTGAACGGACGCTTGCGCCGGGCGCACCGACCGACAAGACTGTTTGGCCAGAATGGAAAGGCTGTTGTGGAAAACGCCAACTGAGCGACGACCCGGCGCAGCGCGGCTGCGTTTGGCGGCGCTCGCCATTTGCCTGCTGGGAACGATTGCTCCCGCGTTCGCCGGCAAGTTCACGACGTCACTGAGCCGCAATGCCATCGTGTTGGGCGAGTCCGTGACGCTGACGTTCGCGTTTGAGGGCGTCTCGCCTGGCGGAATGCCCCAGCTTCCGGCGATCCCGGGTTTGCAAGTGGCTGGCGGCATATCCATGGCTGAGAACTCGTCCATCAGTGCGGACGGAAAGGTGCAATCCACAAAAAGCTACTCCATCACCCTGCTGGCGAATCAACCCGGCGAAATTCAAATCCCCGCATTTCATATCGAGATCAACGGCGAGAAGTTCTCCAGTCAGCCGCTCAAGTTGACCGTGTTGCGGGAAGACCCAACGGCACCGCCGGCGGCGCTTGAAGCCCGGTCCGCCTTCCTCTGGCTGGTGCTGCCGAAAAAAGCTTTCTATCTCGGTGAAGTCGTGGCGGGCGAACTGCGCCTGTACGTGCGGAGCGAAGTCGGGAATATCAGCGATGCCCAATTGCCGGAACTGGTCAGTGAAGGCTTCAATGCCAGCAAGCTGGTCAACGGCCAGAATTTTTCGCGGCGCGTTGGCAATGCGACTTACACCGTGCTGCCAATGAGTTTTTCACTGACGGCGGTGAAAACCGGTTCGTTTTCAACCGGGTCGGGCGCCGGCAGCGTGGTGGTTTATCTCGGGCCGCGCGATTTTTGGGGCAATTACCGCCAACGGGCCCAGGTGACGCTTCCGCTCGAACCGCAAACTCTCCAGGTGTTGCCATTGCCGACGGAAGGCAGGCCCGCGGATTTCAACGGAGCAGTGGGCCAGTTCTCGATGACAGTGAATGTGGGGCCGACGAATGTGGCCACGGGCGATCCGATCACGGTGAAGGTTCAAATCAACGGACGCGGCAATCTCAACGGTCTGATGTTGCCGGAGCAAACCGCCTGGCGCGATTTCAAGGTGTATCCGCCTACGGTGAATGTGGAGACGAGCGACCCGCTGGGGCTGCAAGGCGCAAAAACCTTCGAGCAAGTCATTACGCCCGAGAGCACGGACATCAAAGAACTGCCGCCGCTCACGTTCACCTGCTTTGACCCGGAGACGAAATTGTATCGCACCTTGTCGCATCCGGCGGTGAAACTCATCGTGCGTCCGGGTGGCAGTGCGCCGGCCCCGGTGGTGGCCGCGTCCTCCCGAAACGCAAATGACTCGCCGCCGCCGCAACAGGACATCGTGCCCATCAAACCACGGCTGGGCGCCCTGACACAACCCGGCTCCGCCATCGGAAGGCAAAAGGTGTTTCTGGTGTTGAATGCATTGCCGACGCTGGCACTGATTGGAGCCGTGGTCTGGCGCCGGCGAACCGATTCGCTGGCCAGCAACCCGCGGTTGCGACGGCAGCGGCAGGTAACCGAAACTCTTCGCAGTGGATTGGAGCGGTTGCGTTCGTTGGCCGCGGAGAACCGGGCGGATGAATTCTTTGCGCAACTGGTGCATTTGTTGCAGGAAAAACTGGGAGAACGCCTGGATTGTCCGGCTTCGGCCATTACCGAAGCGGTGATTGACGAGAAGCTACGCCCGCGCGGCTTGCCGGACACAACGCTCGAGGAACTGCATGAGTTGTTTCAGTCGTGCAACCTTGCGCGCTATGCACCCATCAAGTCGAGCCAGGAACTGACCGCCATCATCCCCCGGCTTGAAAGCGCGCTGAAGAAACTGGAGGCGGTAAAGTGATCAAACGACTCCTGCCGCTGATGACCTTGCTCCTGCCGCTCCTCGTCCACGCGGAGCTGGTCTTAACCAACTCGGCTCCGCAGGAAGCCCAGTTCGATGCCGCGAACAAGCTTTATGCCCAGGGCAAATTTGCGGATGCCGCGGTGGCGTACGAAAAGATGATCGCGACCGGATCGATTTCTCCGGCGTTGTATTTCAATCTCGGCAACGCGCGGTTCAAGTCGGGCCAGTTGGGCCAGGCCATTGCCGCTTATCGGCAGGCGGAGGAAATGTCGCCTCGCGATCCGGATGTGCGCGCGAACCTGCAATTCGCCCGCAACCAGGTGGCGGGGCCGAAACTGGGTGCGAACAGGCTGCAACGCTGGCTGGGAAATCTGTCGGTGAACGAATGGGTGACCCTGTCCACGGGAGCAGTTTGGGTGACGCTCGGTTTGCTCATCGTCTGCCAGATAAAGCCCGTGCTGGCATCGACACTGCGTTCATGGATCTGGCTGGCCCTTGCGAGTGCCCTGGCGATCTTCGTGTGCGCCAGACTGGCAATATCACAGAATGCATCGCACAAGATCGGCATCGTTGCGGTGACGGAGGTAACGGTGCGGAACGGCCCCTTTGACGAATCACCCTCGGCGTTCACGGCACACGACGGCGCGGAATTGCGTGTGCTCGACGGAAAAGACAGCTGGTTGCAGATCACCGACGGCACCAGTCGTGTTGGCTGGTTGAAGCGAGATACCCTCATCTTGTCTCCGCGCTTCTGATGTTGCCGGAGAAGTTCAACGGCAAGACTGCGTTCGCGGTGAAGATTCGTGGTTGGGGCGCTTATCCCGAACGACGCGATTGAAATGGCGACCGCCCCCGGCGTGGGGCCGGATGCGGACGCACTGACGCTCGGCATGGTGGAGTTCGAACGTGCCAGCTTCGCTATTTCCTGCCAAGAATCAGCAGCGAGCGCGAGGGACCGGAGCCTTGAATACGATGTTCGTCGTATTGGCCTCAGTTGGACTTCGTATGACCATGACCTGCAGGATCAGCAGGGAACGCTCAGTGTGACGGTCAAGGATGTGTCCGGTTCCACCTCGAGGACGGGGTTGCCGATTTCGCAACGCGTCAACATAAAATGAAAACAAAACCAAACCGCTTCACTCGGTTCAACGGCGGGATTTCTGTTTCTGCCTCCAACCACACAATCTTCCTCCTGTTGCTGGTTGCCGGCCTGTGGTTTTCGGTCCGGCCTGTGTTTGCGGCGAACGAAATCTGCCCCAATTGCGGTTATCAAGTGACCGTCAGCGGCAGTTTTGCCCATTACAAGGATCGCCCAAACGTCATGATCGAAGGGGCGGGAGAGAATGCGGCCGCGTTCAGGGAAGACGTCAACGGCACCAACTTTGTCGTCACCATCTCCCATCTGCCGGCGGGGCGATACACGGTTTCCATCGGCGCGGCGGAGACGGTCGCGAGCGCCGCGGGCGAGCGCGTCTTCGATGTCAGCGCCGGGGATCAGGTCCTGGCGAAGGACGTGGATGTAATTGCTCGGGCGGGCGGGGCGCGCAAAGTAACCGTCATTACGGGCACGCTTGAAAAGGAAGATGATGCCCTGCGCGGGCCGTTGAACATCAGCTTTGTGGCGAGCAAGGGGCTCGCAAAATTCAATACCTTTGAGGTGAAGGATGCGGCGGGCGCTGCGGTGGTGGCGTTTCAGGCATCAGAACTGGCTGACGCGTTTACCGCCGCCGCTATGCGCGTGCCGGAAGTGAAGGAAGCGCCGATCTGGCGCGACCCGGATCGGCCACTGAAAGCGCGTGCGCAGGATTTGATCCGGCGGTTGTCGCTAGCCGAGAAGGTGGCGCAACTACAAAACGGTGCGCCCGCGATTCCGCGTCTCGGCCTACCCGCCTACAATTATTGGAACGAAGCGTTGCACGGCGTGGCCAATAACGGGAATGCGACAGTTTTTCCCGAGCCTGTCGGGGGAGCATCCTCCTGGAATCCGGCCTTGTTTCATCAGCAGGGCACGATCATCGGCATCGAAGGCCGCGCCAAGCACAACGATTACACGGCCAAAAACAATGGTGACTCCAAGTGGTGGGCCGGTCTGACGTTTTGGACGCCGAACATCAACATTTTCCGCGATCCGCGCTGGGGGCGCGGTCAGGAGACTTACGGCGAAGATCCTTACCTCACGAGCGAGATTGGCATCGAATTCGTGAAAGGGATCCAAGGCGATCATCCCGATTACCTGCTGGCGATGGCGTGCGCGAAACATTACGCCGTCCACAGCGGTCCGGAACGTGACCGCCATCGCTTCAATGCCCAGCCCTCGGAGCGCGACCTGTATGAGACGTATCTGCCGCAGTTTGAGCGGGTGGTGCGCGAGGGCAAAGTGGCAGGCGTCATGAGCGCCTACAACGCGCTGGACGGCATTCCGTGCAGCGCCAGTTCGTTCCTGTTGGATGATTTGTTGCGCCAGCAGTGGGGCTTTGACGGCTATGTGGTTTCCGACTGTGATGCGATTCGCGATATTTGGGGCCAAAGGCAGCATCGTTACGTGGACTCGCCGGAGCAGGCCGCCGCCGCTGCCATCAAGGCGGGCTGCAATCTGTGTTGCGGGGGCGATTACAACGCCCTGGTGCGCGCGGTGCAACAGGGATTGGTCACCGAGAGTGAAGTGGACAACGCGCTGTTTCACACCCTGTGGACCCGCTTCCGGCTGGGCTTGTTTGATC
Organism: Limisphaerales bacterium; assembly: GCA_044225555.1. GTDB lineage: Bacteria > Verrucomicrobiota > Verrucomicrobiia > Limisphaerales > JADLHS01 > JADLHS01. Next base: position 37,829 of record JBGAIM010000016.1, read on the forward strand.
CGGTAGACCGCGTGCCCTACGCGAAATACACGATCCAGGACAACGACACGCCGGAGCATGGGAAGGTGGCGCTGGAACTCGCGCGCCAATCCTTGGTGCTGCTGAAGAACAACGGTCTCCTTCCGCTTAACCGCGCCAAGCTGAAACGAATTGCGGTCATCGGGCCGAACGGCAACTCGAAATCCATGCTGGAAGGCAATTACCACGGGTCGGCTTCCAAGCCCGTTACCATTCTGGACGGCATCAAACAACTCGCCGGGGAAAAAACCGAAGTGACGTTTTCCCTGGGTAGTCCGATTACCACCAACAAGGCGATCGCTGCCTGGAGTCGTCAGGACAACGAGACGACCCGCCCGATCGCCGAACTCAAAGCGGAGGCCCTCAGCCGCGCCACCAACGCCGATGTGATCATCTATGTGGGAGGAATCACGCCGGCGCAGGAGGGCGAGGGCTTCGACCGCGAGGCAATTGAGTTGCCGGAAGTGCAGCAGGACCTCGTTCGGGCGCTGCACGCGACCGGCAAACCCATGGTGCTGGTCAACTGTAGCGGCTCGGCGGTTGCGCTGCCCTGGGAGGACGAACATTTGCGCGCCATTCTGCAGGCCTGGTATCCCGGACAATCGGGCGGCCGCGCCGTGGCCGAGGTACTGTTCGGGGAAACGAATCCGTCCGGCCACCTGCCCGTGACGTTTTATCGGGCCACCGCCGACCTGCCGGACTTCAAGAATTATTCAATGAGCAACCGCACCTACCGCTATTTCGAGGGTCGACCGCTCTATGCGTTTGGTCATGGCCTGAGCTACACGAAATTTGACTACCGGGACGGCAAGCTGAGTGCGAAGCAGATTGCCCCGGATGGCAAAGTGAAGGTGACTTTCACCATCAAGAACAGCGGCAAATTTGACGGCGATGAGGTGGCCCAAGTCTATTTCCGGCACATCCAATCCAGCGTCCCGCAACCCAGGCTGGCGCTCTGTGGTTTCGCCCGCGTGCATCTCCAACGTGGCAAATCGAGCCAGGTAACGGTGGAAGTTCCCACCGCACGCTTGCGCTATTGGGACGCGGAGAAAAAGCAATACGTCGTGGCATCCGGCAAATATGAGTTTCTCATCGGCGCGGCTTCGGACGACATCCGTTTGAAACTGCCCATGACGATCACGGCCCGGTGAAAGGAAAACCTTTATGCTGAACCAAACCAAGGTGAGCCTGCTGGCGTTGAGTTGCGCTTTGGCAACCGTCGCCGTCAGCGCTTCGGCTACAACAGCCGTGATCAACATCCGCGACCAATCGTTCGACTCCGGCTGGCGTTTCCTGCGCGCCGATGCGCCGGGCGCGGAAGCGGCGGCGTTTGATGATTCAAACTGGCGACCGCTCGACGTACCGCATGATTGGAGCATCGAGGATCTGCCACCGCGCGAAGGTGTGGGTGCGGAATTCTCCGTTGTGCCCTGCCAATGGCGGTTTCAGAAAGGCGATGACGCCGCGTGGAAAGCGCGCACGTTCGACGACAGCGGCTGGCAGACCGTCACGCTGCCGGATAGTTGGGAGCGCCATTCGAGTTACACTGACGACAATGTCTATGGCTGGTTTCGTCGTCGCATCGAAATTCCCGCCGACTGCAAAGGCAGGGACTGCGGATCGGGGTCGTTTCCGCCGGACTATAAAACGGCTTGGGACACGCAGCGGCGTTATCGCGTTCCCGCATCGCTCGTGCGCGGCGACGGTTCGGATGTGCTCGCCGTGCGCGTGTTCGACGGCAATGGCAACGGCGGCCTCTACGAGGCGGGAGTGAAATCCGCTCGTGTCGGCCCGTTCGACACCGCTGACAGCAAGGGCGGCGCTTCCACTGGACACGTCGTGGGCGGCACGGGTTGGTATCGAAAACACTTCACGCTGACAGCGGCCGAGCATGGCAAGCGGGTCGCGGTGCGCTTCGATGGCGTTTACATGAACGCCGACTTCTGGATCAATGGCCAGTACCTCGGCAATCATCCTTACGGATACACGAGTTTTGAATTCGACCTGACGCCGCACCTCAAACCGGCAGGCCAAGAGAATATTCTCGCCGTCCGCGTCCGCAACGAAGGCAAGAACAGCCGCTGGTATTCCGGATCGGGAATCTTCCGCCATGTCTGGCTGACAGCCACCGAGCCGGTTCACGTGCCGACGTGGGGCGTGTTCGTTACGACACCCGAGGTTTCCAGGGACAAGGCTGTCGTGAAGATCGCGACCGAGGTTCGCAATGACGGCAGTGCCGAAGCCGATGTTCTTGTGCGCGCTCGCGTGTTGAATTCCAAAGGCAAACCGGTTCAAACCACCGAAAGCAAAGTGCGACTCTCCGGCAGCCAAACGGGCATGATTCAGCAAACCGTGTACGTGCGCTCGCCGAAATTGTGGTCGCCCGACTTGCCGGAGTTGTATTCGGCCGAAATTGAAATCGCCGCCGATGGCAAGACGTTGGACAAGACTTCAACCCATTTTGGCATTCGCAAGATCGAAGTGGACGCGGAGAACGGTTTCCGGTTGAACGGCCAGATGCTCAAGCTCAAGGGCGGTTGCCTGCACCACGACAACGGCCCGCTCGGCTCGGCGACAATTGATCGCGCCGAGGAGCGCCGCGTGGAGCTGATGAAGGCGAACGGCTTCAACGCCATTCGCACCAGCCACAATCCACCTTCGCCCGCGTTTCTTGATGCGTGTGACCGGCTGGGCATTCTCGTGATTGACGAGGCGTTTGATTGTTGGAACGAGGGCAAGAACGGAGATGACTATCATTTGTACTTCAAGGACTGGGCGCAGCGCGACATCGCTTCGATGGTCCGCCGCGACCGGAATCATCCATGTGTCATCATGTGGTCCATCGGCAACGAAATCCCCGAGCAGTTCCGCGCCGAGGCGACGCAGAAGCTGCTGCGCGAGGCGGTGCTCTCGCATGACCGCACGCGGCCGATCACGCAGGCGATTTGCTCGGATTGGGGCAACGTGAGCCGCAACTGGGATCGCCTTTCCGATCCCGCGTTCACGCATCTCGACGTGGCGGGCTACAATTATCTCCCGGACAAATACGAATCCGATCACGTGCGCAATCCGAAACGTGTCATGTATGCCAGCGAATCCTTTCCCAAGGACTTCTTCGATTACTGGACGCTCGTGGAACAGCATCCTTACCTCATCGGCGACTTCGTGTGGACGGCGCTGGACTACTTCGGCGAATCGGGCATTGGTCATACCTGGTTGAGCAACGAGAAGGACAGCTTCCTCAAGCCCTGGCCGTGGTACAACGCCTGGTGCGGTGACATTGACGTGTGCGGATTTAAGAAGCCGCAGTCTTACTATCGCGACGTCGTCTGGCGTCGCAGCCAGATTGAGATGGCGGTGCACACGCCGCTGCCGGAAGGTGTTCACGAGAATGTCAGCGGCTGGGGCTGGCCGGACGAGGCGCAGAGTTGGAACTGGCCGGGCCAGGAGGGCAAAAAGTTACAGGTCGCAGTTTATTCGCGCTGCGACAGCGTTCGCCTCGAACTGAACGGCAAAGTGATTGGCGAGAAACCCGTTTCCGCCGCAACCAAACTCACGGCGAAGTTCGATGTGCCTTACCAGTCGGGCGAATTAAGCGCGATTGGTTTGATCAACGGAAAAGAAGTAGCGAAGACCGCATTGAAGGCAGCAGGCGCACCGAAAGAGATTCGGCTGACCGCCGATCGCTCGACAATTCGCGCCGACCGCAACGACCTTTCCTACGTCACGGTTGAAGTGGTGGACGGAAAAGGCAACCGCGTTCCCAACGCCGTGATTCCGGTTCGTTTCAGCATCAATGGAGCAGGGGAGCTTGCCGCCACCGGCAGTTCCGCGCCGAATGACGCCACCAGTTTCCGCGAACCGCTGCGCAAGACTTACGAAGGCCGCTGCCTCGTCATTCTCCGGCCCAAAGGTGACGCGGGCAAAATCACGCTCACTGCCGAGGCTGAAGGGCTGAAAGTGGCAAACATTGTCGTCAGGACTCGCTGAACCCAATTGGGCAAAAACATTTACTCCATGAAAATCCCATCCTTCATTCTGCTTTTGTTCACAGCGTTGCCGATGTTTGCCGGGGAACGTCAGATTGCCTCACCCGGCAGCGGGCTGGCGGTGATCGTTTCGGACGAGGGAGGGTTGAACTATCGCGTCACGGTGAACGGACGGACCGTGCTGACGAATTCACCGCTGGGGCTGGAATTCAAGGACGGCACGAAGCTTGGTCCGGCAGCGATTATCACGAAGGCTGAAACCAAGCGTCACAAGGGCACTTGGGAAAACCCGTTCGGCAACCGCCGCAAGGTTCGGGACAACGGGCGGGAATTGCGGTTGACGTTGCAAGCGCGCGGCGCGCAAGCGCGGACGTTTGGTTTGATCGTGCGCGCCTACGACGATGGCGTGGCATTTCGCTACGACCTGCCCGCGAACTCCGGCCTGGGGCAGTTCGTTTTGACGAACGAATTGACTGAGTTTCGTTTTGGCGACGATTCCCGTTGCTGGGCGGGCGGGGAATCAGCTTGCGCGGAGAACCAGTATCCCGAAACGAAGTTGAGCGCGATTCCGACCGGCCAGCCGGGCCGTCCGCATCAGAGCGTCCTTCCGCTTCTCGTCGAAACTCCGGCGGGTTACTTCGCTATTGCGGAGTCTGATGTGCTGGATTGGGCGGGCCTGTCGCTGGCGGGCACGGGCAACCCGGGCGTGAAGGCCGTGCTGGATCGACGCGCTGATGGCAACGGGTTGGTGGTTTCCGCAGTGCCGCGGGTCAGTCCGTGGCGCGTGTTGATCTTTGGCCGGACGGCGGCGGATTTTGCGGGTTCGGATTTGATTGCCACGCTCGCGACGCCGAGTCGGCTGAAGGACGTATCCTGGATCAAGCCCGGTGCATGCGCGTGGGACGCGTGGTGGACGGGCATCAACCCCCACGATTCCGATCCCAAGCACAAAAATGTGGACGCGCGCGGCACGACGCTGTCGCACAAGGAATACATTGATCTCGCGGCGGAGATGGGCTGGCCGTATCAGTTGATGGACTGGTATTGGTATGAAGGGATGACGAGTTACATGAAGTCGTTGCACTCGCCGCCGAATGCAAAGCGGGGAGATTTCCGAAAGCCGGTTCCCGAAGTGAACATTCCCGAACTGATGGCGTATGCGAAATCGAAGAACGTCCGCTTGCTCATCTGGGCGCACTCGCTCGACATCGAGACGTTCGGCGTGGAAGCGGCGTTGAAGCATCTGGCGGAACAAGGATTCGCCGGAGTGAAGATTGATTTCCTCAACGGCCAGTCGCAGGAAACCGTCCAGTGGTGCGAGAAAGTTTTGGCGACCGCCGCGAAATATCACCTGTTGATTGACTTCCACGGCACATACAAGCCGACGGGCCTGGCGCGCACCTATCCGAATTTCATCACGCAGGAAGGCGTGCTCGGCAACGAATACAACAAGTTTGGCGAGGGCGTCATCACGCCGCAGCACACCATCAATCTGGCGTTCACCCGCGCGTTGCTTGGACCGATGGATTTCACGCCGGGCGGTTTCGTCAATCGCGCGCCGAAGGATTTCAAGATCACTTCGCCGACGCAGGTCAAGGGCACCCGCGCGCGGCAACTGGCGATGACGGTGATTTATCCCAGTCCGCTGCTGGTGCTGTGCGACAGCCCGGCGAATTATCGCGGTCAGCCCGGCATGGAATTTCTCCGCAGCCTGCCGACGGTGTGGGACGAAACCGTGGTGCTGAATGCCGAGGTCGGCAAATCCATCGTCGTGGCGCGTCGCGCGGGTGCTCGTTGGTATCTGGCCGCGATGAACGGCGATGCCGCCGCCTCATTCAACGTGCCGCTGAACTTCTTGGGCCCGAAGCAGTGGGCGCTGCGAGCCTTCGCGGACGATCCGAAGGCTTCCGACTATCAAGCGGTGATGGAATCCACTTCGAGCGTGAACGCCAAAACAACACTCACGCTCTCTCTTGCTCCTGGCGGCGGACTCAGTGGAATTATCACCAAAGCGGATTGAAGTGAGAACTGCATATTGCTCCGCAGCTGTTCCCCGGTGAGATAGCCGTGTTGATTGTCACGCGAGATTCGCCCTGCTTGTCAACGGCTTGGCGCAAGTCATCGTGCAATCCGGTCGCGCTGCCGGTCTTGCGTCATATATGACCGTGATGGCAACCCAGATCTGCGCGCCACGACCAGCCGTGCCATAAGTCCGCATCGTGAGAATTAGCGACTACTTTAATCCGTGCCTACAGGCTAGAGTCCACGAATATGACGATTCGTAGTGCCATTTGCATCCTGGTCGCCAGTCTGGCGTGCACTTCTTTGTACGCGCAGACGCTTTCCACTCTCGGCCTTACTGCGCCCACGCCCGGGGCGAACGACATTTCCCAACTTTCGACCAGTGGCAACACAACTTTCCCTGATGGGATCAACTACTTCACCGACAACAACCCGCCCGTCGGTCAGAAATTCACCACGGGCACGAACGCGATGCGGCTCACGTCGCTCGCCATCAAGACGGCGGGATTGAACTCCGGCGGCGGCTACGGCACGCCCGCGACCACGCCGACGTATTACCTGCGCATCTACTCGATCAGCGGCAATACGGCGACGTTCCTGATCGCTTTCAGTGCGGCGAATCCCGGTTTCACGGATGGCGACTGGCTGCAATGGAGCGGGCTGAATGTGCCGCTGGCTGCGAACCGAACTTTCGCGTTTACCTTTGGCCGACAGACGTCCAGCGGCGGCTATGCAGCGTTGGCGGTGGCCACCGGCGCTTACGCGGGCGGAGAAATTGTTACCGTTCCGATCAATGGCGGTACGATTGCGACCGGCGGCAGTCACAGCTTTGACTCGGTGTTCAATCTCGGGCTGCAACCCGCCCCCACGAATCCGCCCGCCTCCCAGCCCTTGCCGCTGCCCACCTATGGATGGAACATGGGCAACACCTTGGAAGCCACCTGGGGCGTGCCGAGTCGGACGCCGGCGATGTTCTATACCGCCGCCAACGCCGGGTTCAATGCCGTGCGTATTCCGGTTTCCTGGAACTTCAACGCGACCACCAACGTCAGCGGCGGCGTCACCAACTACCCGGTCAATCCCGCGTTCGTCGCGCAGGTCAAACAAGCGGTGGACTGGGCGCTCGACGCGGGCATGTATGCCGTGATCAACATCCACTGGGACGGCGGCTGGATGGAGAACAACATCGGCACCAACGTTGATCCCGTCATCAACGCGAAGATGCAGTCCTACGCGACGCAGATTGCCACCGCCTTCGCCGGTTACGACAACCGCCTGCTTTTTGCCGCGGCCAATGAGCCCAACGTGAACAGCCCCGAGCACATGAAGACGCTGATGTTTTATTATCAGACTTACGTCAACGCGGTGCGCGCGGTCGGCGGCTACAACACCAATCGCTGGCTGGTCATGCCCAGCGTGTCCGATCCGACGTGGATGAACGCCCTGCCGACCGATACCGTCTCGAATCGGATTATGGTCGAGTATCATCAGTACACTCCGTCGCTGTTCACGATCATTCATGACGATCCCTCGTGGGGCACATCGAGATACTTTTGGGGGAAGGCGTACCATTACTCCGGCAACCCGACGCGCAACGCCACGTTTGGCGAAGAAGACGAGATTGACGCGTATCATCAACAGTTGAACGACTTGTATGTCAGCAAAGGCATCCCCGTCCTGATCGGCGAATTCGGGGCATACAATACGGGTAGCCTTGCGGCAACCAACGCCACGCAGGCAAATTGGAACAATGCTTCGCGGCTCTATTGGAACAAGTATGTCGCCGAATCGGCCCGCAATCACGGCATCAGTCCCTTCTACTGGAGCACCCCCAACCAGCCGTTTCATTGGACTTCGGGCGCGGTCACGGATGCCGCGTTGGTGACGGCGTTGACCGGTGGCGCTGCGCCGCCGCCCCCGAACGCCGCGCCCTACGCTCCCGCAGGCCTCACCGCAACTGCGGGTGTTGGTCAGGTCACCTTGTCCTGGAGCGAGAGCAGCGGAGCGACCAGCTACAATCTTCATCGCGCGTCGCAGAGCGGCGGCGGCAGTTCCATCGCGCCCGTTGTCACGGGGATCACCGATACCAATTACACCGATACGGGTCTCACCAGCGGTCTGACTTATTACTATCAGGTGGTTGCCGTCAGCAACTCCGTCGTGTCCGGTTTTTCAGCCGAAGCCAAAGCCACGCTTCCGGGCGTCAATCCCGACCCGGCGCAATTCAACTTCGAGACGAGTCCACAGGGCTGGTATGGCGGCGGCGGAATCATTTCCGGAGTCGCGCAATCAACCGCGCAACACTATGTCGGCAACGGAGCGCTCGCCGTGAATTTCACTGGCGGGGCATCCGGCAGTTCATCGGTCAACGTGGGCGGCATGTCCGTTCTGCCGGGGGTGACGATTACCTTCCGCGTTTGGATTCCCAGCGGACACAAGATCAGCAGCATCCAGCCGTATTTGCAGGATAACAATTGGGCCTGGACCAGCAGTTGGTATGGGAGTTTTACGGCCAATGCCTGGAACACGCTAACTCTGACCGTGCCGGCAAACGCTGTGTCGCCATTTCAAGCCTTTGGCATTCAGTTCGCCACCAGCGCCGCCTGGACGGGCACTTGTTACATTGACTCGATCTCATGGAGCACGCCCGGGCCGGACTTTAACCTGTCCGCCAGTCCCACCAGCCTGAACGTGAATGCCGGAACCAACGGTAACAGCACAATCACGATTACGGCCACCAACGGCTTGAACGCGGTCTATACACTAAGCGTCAGCAATCTTCCGAGCGGCGTCGCCGCCACGTTCACGAACAATCCCAACACCGGCAGCCAAAGTCTGTTGACCCTCACGGCGTCAAACAGTGTCACCTCCGGCACCACGAACGTGACCGTCATCGCCACCGCCGGCTTGATCAGTCACACCAAGACCATTGCGCTCACACTCGTTGGCCCGACCAATACGCCGCCCGTGCTCGCGCCGATTGCGAACCAGACCGTGAACGTCGGCCAGACCGTCGCGTTCACCGCCAGCGCCACGGACACGAATCAGCCACCGCAGACCCTCACGTTCGCGCTGCTCGCGGGTGCGGCGAATGCCACGCTCAACCCCAACAGCGGCGCATTCTCGTTCCGTCCGCTGGTCACGCAGGCGAATTCGACCAACAACTTCAGGCTGAAAGTCTCCGACAACGGTTCGCCCAGCCTGAGCGCCACGCAGAATTTCGCTGTCGTGGTGAATCCGCTCGTCGCGCCGGGGCTCAGCAATGTTTCCTTCACGGGCGGACACCTCGGCTTTAACATCAGCGGTCAAAGCGGCCCGGATTACGGCGTGGAAACTTCGACCAACCTCATGCATTGGAGCACCGCCTTCATCACTAACTCGCCTGCCCTGCCGTTCCTCTGGACGGATACGAATGCCGCGTCGCCGCAGCGTTTCTTCCGCGTCAAACTCGGCCCGCCGCTGCCGTGAGCACCGCGGAACATTGAAATCCGTTGCGAACAGGGTTTGTCACTCGCGCGCAAGCCGCTAACGTCTCGGACTGCAACAAATCATAAATTCAAAATTGCAGTTGACCGCTTCGCTCTAGTAGTGCATATACACATAACGATGTCGAAAGAACTGGACATGGCGGCGGCGGAAAACTGTGTGTGCTTCAACTTGCGTTGGGTGACGCGGGCGGTGACGCAGTTTTATGACGCGGAGATGCGGCGGCACGGCATCCGCCCGACGCAGGGAACGATCCTGGCGTCTTTGCAGGCCAGGGACAGTTGGAACATGGCGGATTTAAGTGATTGGCTGGGCATGGAGCGCACCACGCTCGTGCGGAATCTGCGACCCTTGCAACGGGATGGGTTCGTGAATGTCGGCGGCGGCGGGCGCGGTAATCTGGTGGAACTCTCCATCACGGCCAAAGGCCGGAAGCAGGTTGAGAAACTTGTGCCGGCCTGGAAGTCCGCTCAAAGCGCCGTGGTCAAAACGCTCGGTGAAAAACGTTGGGCCGCCATCCTCTCCGATCTCGAAACGGCGGCGTTGGCTCTGAACAAGAAATAAACCCTGAATGCCCTCGAAGGCGATAAGCTAGAAATCCTATTGTGTATATGCACTATCAATTGAAAAACAAAACAGCTTTGGTCACCGGCGTTTCGTCCGGCATTGGCCGGGAAATCGCGCAATTGCTGGCGGCGCAAGGCGCGCGCGTGTTCGGCACGGTGCGCGATCCGAAAGCTGCGAAACCCATTCCCGGCGTGGAAATCATTCAGCTGGATGTCACCGACGACACCAGCGTGAGCGAGGCGGTTCAAGGCGTGACGCGGAAAGCGGGCGCGATTCATATCCTCGTCAACAACGCCGGTTATGCGCTCACGGGTGCGTTGGAAGAGACGAGCCTCGAAGAGGCGAGGCAGCAGTTTGAAACCAATTTCTTCGGCGTGTTGCGCGTGACGAACGCCGTTCTGCCGGGGATGCGGCAGGCGGGCTACGGTCGCATCGTCAACATCAGTTCGGTGGTGGGCTTTCTCCCTGCGCCGTATATGGGCATCTACACCGCGAGCAAGCACGCCCTGGAGGGATACACCGAAACGCTGGATCACGAAATGCGGGAATTTGGCGTGCGCGCCGCGCTGATCCAACCGGCTTACACCAAAAGCAACATTTCTCAGAACGAGAAGACCGCGCAGACGGCGCTCAAGGAATATGCCGTGCAACGTCAACGGCTGAAATCGGCGCTGCAAAAGAACATCGCGCACGGAGATGAACCGCGAATGGTGGCGGAAGCGGTATGCCGCGCCTTGACTGCGAAGTCGCCGCGACTGCGCTACCCGGTTGGCCGAGGAATCCTCTTGAGCCGGCTGCGTCGTTTCGCTCCGGCTAGCGTGTTCGACCGGGGCATCCGAAAAGAATCTCAACTGGCTTGAACGATGAACTCGGCGTCCAAAGTGCATCCCACAGTTGCAGCGCATCGGCGAAGACTTGCGCCGGAGAAAATTTCCGAACCGCTGGATGCCGCATGGCTGCGGCAGTTGTGCCTCGACGCGGGCGCGGATGACGTTGGCTTCGTGGAAGTGGATCGTCCGGCGTTGGCCGGCGAACGACCGCACATTGAGCGCGCCTTTCCGCACGCGCGCAGTCTCATCAGTATTGTGCTGCGCATGAACCGGGACAATGTGCGCAGTCCGGCGCGCTCGGTCGCCAACTCGGAATTTCATCACACCGGCGACGAGGTCAACGACGTGGCGCGGCGCATCACGGCGGAGTTGGAGCGTGCGGGGATTCGCGCGTTGAATCCGCCGATGGGATTTCCGATGGAGGCCGACCGCTGGATGACCGAGCGAATGTGGGTGGTGGCGCACAAGCCGGTCGCCGTTGCGGCGGGGCTGGGGCACATGGGCATCCATCGCAACGTGATTCATCCGCGCTTCGGTAATTTCATTTTGCTCGGCACGATTCTCGTTGGCGCAGAGATCAGCGCGTATTCGCAGGAACTTGATTACAATCCGTGCCTCGAATGCAAGCTTTGCGTGGCGGCGTGTCCGGTCGGCGCGATTGGCGCGGACGGCGCGTTTAATTTCTCGTCGTGTTACACGCACAATTACCGCGAGTTCATGGGCGGGTTTGCCGATTGGGTGGAAACCGTCGCCGACAGCCGGAACGGAAAAGATTACCGGCGGCGCGTGAAGGATTCGGAGAGCGTCTCGGTCTGGCAGAGCTTGAGTTTCGGCGCGAACTACAAGGCGGCGTATTGCATGGCGGTGTGCCCGGCGGGCGAGGATGTCATCGGGCCTTACCTCGCGTCGAAAAAGACCTTCGCCGACGAAATCATGCGTCCACTGCTGGCGAAGCACGAACCCGTCTATGTCATTCCCGGCTCGGACGCGGAAGCGCACGTCGTGAAACGTCATCCGCACAAAACAGTGCGCCACGCCCGTGGCTCGACGCGCCCGCGCAGCATCGCGGCGTTGCTGGAAGGAATGAAAAATACATTCCAACGGAACGCCGCCGGAACATTGGATGCCGTCTATCAATTCGTTTTCACCGGCAGCGAGGCGACCGAGGCGACGGTTACCATTCGCGCGGGAAAGCTGACGGTGGAAAAGGGATTGCTCGGCGAACCGAACATCAAAGTCACCGCCGATTCGGAAACGTGGCTCGGATTTCTTGCGGGCGAGCGAAATCTTTTGTGGGCGTTGCTCACGCGCCGCGTCCGGCTGCAAGGAAACCCAAAGTGGCTGCTGGCGTTCAAGCGCTGCTTCCCATCGTGAATCTCAGTTGAACGAGTGCGCCTCCACCACGGCGGCCCGCAAGGTGCGAAGCCCAAGGCGGAGGTCATCGCGAAGATTCTGGCGGATATCAGAGAGCGGCGGGCATGAACCATCACCGTTTCGCAAATTCTGCCACTTCCGGTACCTGCCGTACGTCAGCCACGAATTTCGCGAGCAACGGAGTTGTGTTGTCTTTCCGCCAGATGAGCGCCAGCGGCAGCGGTAGGTTCAAATCTCCAACCGGCAGCACGTCCACGTTTCCAGGCCGACGCCAGCGCGTGGCGCTGCTGACAAACGCCACTCCCATCCGGCATGACACGAGGCTGAGAATGGTCGCTTCGTTCACGGCTTCTTGAACGATGCGCGGCGATTTCAGGCCGCCGCGAAAACACTCATGTAGCAACCGGTCGTAGAAGGCCGGACTTTCAAGATGTGATCAGCGCGGGTTTCGATCAGCGGCAGGTCACGGATGAGGTCGAATGCATGGTCGGCCCAGGCGGTGACGTAACGGGGGCGGGTGTCCTTCTGCTTGGTCCCGGTCATCTCGTCCATGACGAAACGCCATTTCCGTTTGGCGGCTTCGGCGTCGGTGGCGCTGAGATAGGCCAGCGCGATTTGCTGATTCAGGATCGGTTGCCGGAACGCTTCGTTCTTGGAGTGGACCAACGCTTTGGCCGCGGCTTCGTCGCGGGTGCGCAGGCCTTCCTGTTTGCCGTTGTGAGTGTCCTGGGCGTAATAGATGCCGTTGCGGCGATACAGACTGAACCGTGGTTTCATAACATTGCTTTCTGCCGGCAATGTTGTTTTGTTCGACGACCCTTCGTTATTGAGCAGGGGGTTGGTTGGCCGTTGGTAGCTGCTGAGTAAAGCGAAGTGAAAACGATTCAAAATGCTCTACTGGCAGTCCCTCTGGCAGTGACCACCTGCCGCCTCGTAAAGCATTGATGCACATGCATCAGCGAATGGAGGCGAGGGTCGGAATCGGCTGAAATCCCCGCCGTTGCGAGGACAAAGTAGCTGGTTTTGCTGAGTATTCAACCATAACTCGGTTAACTCGCCGCTACCCTTTTTAACTCTTTTGGTGTCCGTTTTGGTGTCCGCTGATTTCCGTGTTGGTGCTTCTTCGGAGCGGTTGGATTTGCGCGCCAGCGCGTGCTGAAGAAGCGGAGCACAAACTGAGCATCAGCTCCCCGTCCTAAAAGCTTCCCCCTGAATTTTCTTTCAGTTTTTGTGAATCGATTTCCGGCTGCCGGTGTCTATCTTCGTAGTCAGTGCGGTTTTTGTTCTGTGAAATATCTTGTGAGGGTCACGACCGTGGCTCACGAACGTAACAAGAGACACCTATAAAGTAATAAGCGGTAGTGCGAATACCAGCGCCCCTATTGATTGCGCGATAATTGAATGATGCCGAAGTCGCGGCGGGAGGCGTGCACCAACGAAGAATCCGTCACAAGAATTTCATTGTCTCGATCTATTTTAATCTGCCCATCAGCGGTCTTTCCTCGGCCCGGTTCATTAACTCAATGACCGGGCTGTTTTGCTCCCAAGTTGGTTTCTCCGGACATCTCCGCGCTTAACAACGCGTGCGTTACCTCGTGCCCTGATGGGGGGGGGGGGGGGGGGGGGGGGGGGGGCGGCCCCCCCCCCCCCCCCGCCGCGGCCCTTCCTTGTCAATATAGTGATAACTGCATCAAGGAGGAGAAAAGGCAGTCGTGGTCCTCACGTCCTTTGCCGCCCGCGCAACGGAAGATGTGGTTCAAGTTGGTGCAAGGCATCGAATGGATGGTTCGCCAGTATGGGTTTGAACGTGTTGGGCTTCTGACGCTGTCGTTCGGGGTGCCCGGTAGCGGTCGAGGTTCTGTGGAAACCCGCGAGCTCCGGGAGCTGGCTAAGGGCTGGGGCTTCGTTCAAAAGCGCTGGCATTCCTTCCGCACCAATGTCGTGGCTGAACGGTATGCCGACTGGATTTGTGTGTTTGAACGGCACTCGGACAAGGTCTGGCATCTTCACGTCATCGTGGTGACCAAGGAGGATATTCGCACCGGCACGAATGTCGCCGTCCTCTGCGACAAAAGTCTCCCGTATTGGAAGCGCCGGGGGAAACACCTGCGCAACGAAGCGTTGGCAACGGAATGGAAGGAACTGCGCCAAGTGTGCCGCCAATATCGGTTTGGTCGGGTGGAGTTGCTGCCGATCCGGACGAGCGCGACAGCCGTAGGCCGTTACCTGGGTGGCTACCTTTCCAAAGGTTACCATGAATCCTCGGCGGGAAAGCGGCAGCGACTGATTCGGTTCTCTCGGGGTATCAATGGTTACATCTCGGGCGGATTTACCATCCTCGGCTTGGGTAATCTGATTTACCGGACTCGCCTCCGGATTGCGGCTGGGTTTCTTAATTTCAGGGACTACGGCGATTTCGCTGAATACTTCGGACGGCGCTGGCATTACCGGCTGAAAAACATCATTGGCTGGTTGCCTATCCCGTTTCGGTTTGCAAAGGGCGATTTTGAATCGGGTGTGGCTCTCCGGGCCTTACAGGGTTACGCCCAGTCACCCGAGAGCTGTCTTGATGATCGCGAAAAGCGAAGGCTCGTAGAGGTTCGCGGTGAGTTGTGGCGTCGGTTGGAGGAGTCGCTGGGCGAGAACTCAGACAAGCTGATTCACCTGCGCTCGATGGTTGCCGGTGACAATGTCGGAGACGGTCCAGCCGATCCGGAGAGTTGGCAGCGTGGCTTGTATGACGACCCTGAAATCCCGTTTTGATTATGAGCGACGAACAAAATCAATTTATGGGGTTGCTTGGTCGCTTGCCGGCACGATTGACCGCTGAACAGGTGGCTTGGGTGTTGAACTGTCGGGCGCATGACATCCCGGTGTTAGTCGCCGCTCGCTTGCTGAAGCCGCTCGGCAATCCGCCCCCTAACAGTGTGAAGTATTTCGCCGGGCAGGAGGTTCTGGAGCTGGCCGGGGATCGGTCGTGGCTTGCTAAGATGACCAACACGCTAAACCAACATTGGCAGCGGAAGAATGCCGCGAAGAAAAGCCGTGTCGAGAGCGGGTCAGTGGGGTTTGCGGGGCAACTGACTCCCCCTGCGGGGTGACGTTATCAACGCCGCCTTTCCTGTTCTGATGAAATGAGCAAAAATTGATGTAATTAAGTGCTAGACAGGTTTTTGAGCTCAGTTTACGGTCGAACTATGGTTTCTGATAGGCTGCAAAGGCCGAAGTCCATTACTGGTTAGACCACTTCGCCATGCCACATAGCACATCAACCGTTCGAGCGATCATCGGCTGTCTTGTTTTGTCCTTCCTCACTGGTTGCCTCGCTCCACCCAAACGACATGCTTGGCAGATTACTCGCGAGGACGCAGCGCAAATTCAGGGCGCAGGTTCGTGGCCGCAGCTTTCCACGAACGATTACGTCCGTGTTCCCGATTCCAGGCGACAGGATGCCGTGGCACTTCTACAGGAGCATTCCTTTGTGCAGCTTGACACGCCGCAGCTTTCCGCTTTTGCGCCGAGTCTGGTAGGTGGCACAGGGCAGGCATACTTGATTCGTGGTGCAGCATTTTCATCGCACCCAGCTTTTACGATTGTGCGATGGGACGCTACCACGGGGTGTCTCCTCGTTCAGCAGTTCACATACGACGGCGAGATGATGATGCCGTTCCGTTGGGTTGCAGAGCCGAACGCGCTCGTGGTATTCCTGCCTCGCACGCCAGAGCACATTTATCCAGACGCGGTGCTTGGTGGAGATTGGATTTTTCGTGGGAGAGATCGGAAGACCATGGATACACGATGACGTGGTCTAACCATGCGCTGCCTATGAGGGTTGTCAACTGCAAGTGAGGCGTGAGCCAGAGTTTTTTTCTTAAAAGCGGTTTTGGTCTTTTTTCCTTTCCCGGTGTTTCCTGAGTCGTTGGTTCTTCCGCGGGGCGCAGTTTCCTTTGGCATGGCTGGTAGTGTCCCGAGCCATCAGCTCCTATTCGAGCATCACTTCAGGGTGAGCCCATGATGTCTTGCCTGACTTAAGGAAACCGCCGTGGGCGGCACGCGCCCCATCTAACGCAAGATGCACTCGCGTGCACCAGCTGCAGCGCCGAGCAGCGTGCCACCCCGCGGCCAAAACCAACGTGGTTGGAAATTCCGTGTTCAAAAAGTTTCGTTCTGGGTTGCTGGTCCAAGGCTACTGCGGACTGGGCGTTCGACCCTCCGCGTTCTTCAGGACCCAACCCAATTCGGCCGCCGTGGCTTTTCCCGTGCGCCAGCGCCACAGGTCAATGGCCAGTTGCCGCGCCAGGGCCACGGCGATCTTCTTCTTGAGCGACGCGCCGTGTTTCAACTTGGCCAACAGTTTCTGGCGCGCGTGCCAGCCGGGTTGCCATTTTAGCAAGCGCCACACCGCTTCGACCAAGAGCACCCGCACGCGAGCGTTGCCGTGGCGATCAATGCTGCCAAAGCGTTGCACCCCGCCACTGCTGTGTTCGCTGGGACAACAGCCGGTGTAACTGCCCACGGCTTTGCGATGTTTGAACCGTTGCCAGTCGCACACCTCACCGTCCAACAACGAAACGCTCAATGCCCCCAGGCCCGTGGGAAGTTGTTCCGGCGCCACCCACGCTTCCACCTCCTGGGTGAACCGATCCAACTGCGCTTTGCAGTTCCGGATTTCGCTCACCACGGGCTCCAGTTGTCCGCGCACAAACTCGCTGCACTCCTGGCCCAGTTGCTTCCACTTGCGCGGGCCGGCCCAACCAGCGGGTAAGGTCTCATGCTCATGTTCGATGCGTAAGGCCCGCCCATGATTTTCCAAGCGCCGCAACTCGCGTTTCCAGAATTCGCGCTGCCGGCCCAACTCCCGCCGTTGCACCTCCGCTCGACTCGGAATCCGAATGGGCCGCAGCTCCTGCGTGTGCCCATCCAGATACCGCGCTAAGCGCACACACAGTTCCCGTGCATCCAGCCGATCATTCTTGCGGCGGCGTTCCAGGCTTAAGCGCATCGGCGTGGTGATCAAGGAGTGCGCGCCCGCGGCGGTAAGTTCCTCGTGCAACGTGTAACCAAAGCCGCAGCATTCATACACCGTGTGCACCCTGTGGCCAGCGTTGACCTTCGCCCGCACCCACGCCAGGAGCTGCGCACGATTGAATTTCTGCGCCGGCGGGATCACGCCGGAATCACATTGCACGGCCGTGACGACGTAGCGCAGATCCACGTCCAGACCCAGTTTGAAGACGTGTCTGATTGCTGACTTGTCAGCCGCAGCGGCTGCGTTAAGGTTGCTCTCGTCATGAAGGGTTCGTTGGATAGTTTTCATATCTTGCGTGTGCACTGTTTGCTCACGCCGCGCAACCCTTCATGCAGCGAACCCGGCATGTCACCGTGGTTGGCAATCATTGCGTCCCGTGTGCCGGGTCGCTGAGCTTGAGTCGTTAGGGCAATGAAAAGAGCACTGCCAATTCTATCGCTGCCTGTTTTGCTAGTAGGGTGTTTGCACTTGCCGACTCACAGTGATTTTGTTCAGGGTTTCACCAGAATCACTCCGCCAATTCAGATGGAAACGAATCTTTTCTTCCTGCCCATTGGTGATGGTGGAACGAGGCCTGGCAGATTCACGGATGCGAAAGGGCGAGTGATTGACTATTATATTGATCATCGCATTGACACAAAGACACCCGGGGACATTTATCTGTACCAGTATCCGGACGAGCATTTCTGGAGTTACGTTCGCATTAAGAACAAAGCCGCATTCATTCAAAAGTTCGGTCATGAAGAATGGTTTCAATGATCTGCCCTAACAAATCGCTGCAGCCAACGCCGGTTGGCGCTGGCAGGTCCGCATTCGCGGGCCACGTCACTGGTCCGGCGTGGCTGAGCTTTTGTCGTTAGGCGTCATCACACCCCATGCGATACAGATGCCAGAAGTGCGGAGTTGAGGAGTGGAGAGGCTACTTTCCGCAGCGCTTCTTCCACATCCGTTACGCACTCTTTCACGGCGTTGCGCTTGGGGTTTCGTCCATCATCGTGAGCAGCGTATTCGAGCGCATCGGGCGCGACCCACACGGATTTGCGACGCTGCCTGCGTGTCTCGTTGTCATGTTGGTCATTTACGGAGTGGCCGTGCTTGTAGAGCAGTGTATTGTTGCAGCACGAGGTTGCACCGGTTGTCAGTCACACAGTTTATGCATCACGAAATGACGCCTAACCAGAGGATAGGCTGCGTGTTTTGCTCCGACCATGGAAACTTCAGGCTGTGGGTGCGGTCTTGAGTGTTGCGCGTTCCTCGTACTCCTGTAAGGAGGGTAGTTTCATCAGCGCTCGTTTCGCGTAGGCGCGATGGACGGCCTTGCTGTTGTGTCCGAGCGCTTCCTGTGCGAAGCGTTCGGGATAGCCGCAAATCTTCGCTCGTTCGGCCCAGGCGTAGCGGTAGGAATGCAAGGTGACTCCATGGATGCCTAACTGCCGGCATCGTGACCGGAATTCTGTGGCGCGATCTCCAGCTCTCACGGTTGCTAGATAAGGAAATAACAATCCTTCGGCGGGTAAATCCTTGAACAGGTTTAACGCATCTGCACCCAAATGCACAATCACCGGCACACCGGTTTTCTTGCGGCTGAAGCTCACCGTCCCGTTTTGCCAGTCCACGTCCTCACCTTTCAAGATGGCAATGTCACCCTGACTCGCCCCCAAGTGCCAGCACAACTGGTAAAGGGCTTTGCGTTCCGGGTTCACTTCGGCAGCGAGGATTTTCTGATGCTCCGCCAGTGTGATGGCTCGTTTCTCCTTGAAGGTCACAGCGGGCCATTGGCGCTTGGGAATCAGCGGCCACGGTAGCCAGTTCATGTCCACACAGAAGTTGTGCAAGCGTCGTAGGTAAACGTTCGTGGAGACTTTGCCTGCTTGCAGGGCGGCTAGCAGGAGTTCGCCGGGCGTCTCAATGATGATGCGTCCCAGCAGTGGGACAAAGGCTCGGTCTTTGGCAGCAGTTCGCCAGCGGTGTTGATTCGCGCCAAGTTTGGTGTTGATCAAGGCGTCGAGCGCGTTCTGCCAGGTGCGCGTGGCCGTGCCGTTGTCGGTGCCCGCTAGATATGCTTTGGCGATTTGGAGATTGAGCACCGGTTGGCGTTCGGCCTGATTCTTGGCTTCGACAATTTGACGGGCTTCGTGCTTGTCGGCGGTGCCGAGGCTGGTGCGTTTGCCGGTGGTGGTGTCCACACAATAGAAGGCGTTGTTGCGAATACCACGGCGAATTAAGCGATAACGAGTCTTCATGGTTGTTTGTGCAACCGCGAAGATATGGCGAGCCGATTCCGCAGAGTTAAGGAGTAGTGGGCGAGTAAGGCCCGGTTACGCTCAGCTCTGACGGAGTGGGAATTTTGGTGTCCGCTTTGGTGTCCGTTTGGACTCCCAAACCTCCTAAACTACTGAAGCACACGCATCAAAGAATGGAGGCGAGGGTCGGAATCGAACGAAAAGTGACGCTTTCGACGCGCATCGTCGTCCAATCACAACTCCCGCATTCACAGCCCTGACGAATGACAGGCTACGTAAACGCCTGTAAAATAGGGCTGATCTGCGCTCTTCGTCAAGTCCACTAAAACTCGTCAACTACTCGCGAACAAGTCTGCGACAACTCAGCCATTGGTGAGTTGCTGGCACTTTTGCTGGCACTCATTTTTAGCGAAGGCGAGAGTCGGATTTCATCACTCGCCTAAATCTGGTGCTCGTTTCAGCATCCTTCGCTGAAGCTTTCCGTCTTGTTCATCCCGCATCTGCCCGCGCCTCTGGTTGCTCCGCGCAACCTCGCGCCAGCGGACGAGACATCTTCTCGCCCGCTGTCACTCTGTTGCTAATGCTCCGCCGCCCGGCGGCACAGGCAGACGCGGGTGCGTTTCGTCAGGAGCGGGGCTGCTCTCTCGGGGCGGAGGTGAAGAGAGCAGTCCCGCTCCTTCAGAACGAAACGCAAAACATGAACACAACGGAAAACCTCATCGCCACTGGATGCCCTACAGCCGCTCTGCAACCACAGAACAAGATCGTCAAACCCATCAAGTTTCCACCACAACCGCAGGAGTGGAAAATCGTATCACTTCGTGAATGTCCCACCCCCGACACCATGCAACAGTGCGAGACGCCGGATCAGGCAGCCGCCTTTTGGCGAACACATATCGCGACTCATCCTTATTTCAATTCTGAATGTGAATGTCTGGTGGTGTTCATCCTTAACACCCGTCGGCGCATCAAAGGTCACTATCTGGTGTCCATTGGAACGATGGATACCATTCTCTGTCATCCCAGGGAGGTATTTCGGTTAGCCATCATGGCGAGTGCCGCCGCCATTATCATTGCGCACAATCATCCGAGCGGTGAGGCCACCCCATCCGAAGCCGACATCAAAATCACCCGCGACCTCATTCGAGCCGGTCAACTTCTCAAAATCGAAGTTCTTGACCACATCGTCATCGGGAATCCGACGTATTCATCATTGCGATCATTGGGCTTCTTCTATTCTTAACAGCGGGCGTCGAGAACCTCCATTTTACAGAATTGGCGCAGGTAGCGTGGATGGGTTGCCAAGTCTTTAGGGCGCAACAACATCTCTCTCGCCGCCGAAACGCAGTTTGCACCCAATGGCATCGTGAGCCGAACCGTATTGCGCACCGCAAATGCCCGCGTTGTTTTGTTTGGTTTCTCCGAAGGGCAGGAACTGACTGAACACACTTCAACACAACATGTGCTCATTCAGATTCTGTCGGGGGAATGCGAGTTCTCGCTTGCTGGCAAGCCGCACTCCGCGAAAGCCGGCGACATGATTTACATGCCACCAAGCCTGCCCCACGCGGTCAAAGCCACCAAGCAATTCTCGATGCTGCTGACGCTGATGAAGCCTGAACCGGCGAATATGGGGATTCCTGAGATCAAGCGCGCGTCTGCTGTAACAGCGTGAAATTCGCAATATGAGCACCAAAACAATTACGCTCGACGTTCGCGACGACATCCGTGCCGGTCGCGAACCCTTCTCGAAAATCATGACCGCAACCGCGGCATTGCAGGCAAATGACCAACTGCTCCTGATTGCGCCATTCGAGCCGAAGCCGTTGTTCGACGTGCTTCGCAAACAGGGTTTTGGTCATAGTGCAAAAGTCCTGGATTCCGGCGATTGGGAAGTCTTGTTCGCGCGCCACTCTGCTGCATCAGGAGTCAGTCCCCAAGTTACCACGGCAGCGGAGGGTTTGCACAGCGGGGTGGTTTCACGCGACAGCAAGGTCGTGGATGTTGATGCGCGCGGACTCGAACCGCCCCAGCCTCTGGTGACGATTCTTGAAGCGCTCGCAACGCTACCGGCTGATGCGGAACTTCGCGCCAGGACCGACCGCAGGCCCATGCATCTTTACCCGCAATTGGAGCAACGCGGCTTTGTCGGCGAAACCGAGGAACAAACTGATGGAAGCTACCTTACCCATATCCGCCGCACCTGACGTGCGCGCTGCTAAGCCAAAACAAGCCCGCGCTGCCGCACCGTCGGTGAGCCTGCCGTTGCGCTTCATGCTTACGGGATTGGTGGCGTTGTTGGGTGCGGTTGGGTGGATCATCGCCAGACCGTCTATTCTGGCGAGCTACCACTATAACCAATACGTCATCGCCGCAACGCATCTGGTGGTCCTCGGATTCATCTGCACCGTGGTCATGGGCGCGATGTATCAACTCGTGCCCGTGGCGCTCGAAACGAAACTTTACAGCGAGCGACTGGCGAAATGGCAGTTCGTAATTCATGTCATCGGCTTTGTCGGCATGGTCTGGATGTTCAACGTTTGGGACATGAAACAAGTCGGTCACTTCGGCTCGGCACTGGCGCTGGGCGTGGGGCTGTTCGTTTACAACATGGCACGAACGCTCTGGCGTGTGCCGAAATGGAGCATCGTGGCCACCGCCATCACTGCTGCGCTGACTTGGTTTTCCCTGACGATTCTTGTGGGCTTGTCCATTGCGGCAGCCAAATGCGCCTACGAATCCACTGAGGGATTGGCAACGGCAGAGGGCGTGAAACAAGTGGTCGGCGGGTTGCAAGTGGTGGCGGGCATCGTTTCCCGTTTCGACGCCATTGGCGCGATGCATGCGCATGCCCATCTCGGAGTGGTGGGATTCTTCGTGATGCTCATCGTCGGCGTATCGTATCGGCTGATTCCGATGTTCACCCTAACCGAAGTGCAGAGCACACGGCGCGCGGCGCTCTCGATTCTGCTGCTGAACATCGGATTGGCCGGCTCAGTCGTGACGATTCTATTGCGCAGCCCGCTGAAGATTGCGTTCGCGGCTATCGCGGTGAGTGGTCTGGCGTCGTTCGGCTGGGAACTCCGCGCCATGTTGCGCGCCCGCAAACGTCCGGTGTTGGATTGGGGGCTGAAGAGTTTTCTAGTCGCCGCTGCAATGTTGATTCCGGTTTGCTTGCTAGCGCTGGTGCTCTCTTGGCCGACGCTGCCCATGAACCAATTCTTCGGCATGTTGGAGAATGTCTATGGCTTCCTCGGTCTCTTCGGAGTGGTGACACTCGCGATTCTTGGAATGCTTCACAAGATTCTGCCGTTCTTGGTCTGGTTCGGCGTTTACAGTCCACATGTTGGACGCGCGCAATTGCCGCTCACCTCGCAGATGGTTTCTGAACGGGCGCAAGCAAGCGGGCTGGTTGCCTACTTTGCCGGTTTGCTGGTCATCTCAATAGCGATTTTGCATGAGAGTGAACTTTGGGTGCGCGTGGGCGGAGTGCTGTTGCTTGCGAGCCTGGTCATGTTCGGATTCAACGCAATCAAAGTGTTCTCCCACTTTCGCAAACCCCAGCTTAGACCTTTGCCCACCACCAAACCCGCCGTTGTATGAATACGAATCCACCCACCGAAGCTGCCGTTCTCGACGCCCTGCGCCAGGTGCTCGATCCCGAGATCGGCATGAATATCGTGGAGCTTGGGTTGATCTACGACGTGAAAATCACCGGCGACGATGTGCGCGTGGCGATGACCCTCACCACCGCAGGCTGCCCGATGGGTGAAAGTATCCGTGGCGGCGCGGAAATCGCCTTGCTCAATCTGGAAGGCGTTTCTTCCGCTTTTGTTGAACTCGTATTCGATCCACCGTGGCATCCGGGAATGATTTCGCAAAATGCTGCGTCGTCATCGGTTTGAACCGTTTCATCCCTACACAAAACAAAACATGAACACAAACATCGAAACTGAAAAGCTCCTCGGCCCGGATCGCGTCATGGACGTGCGTCCGATTCCTTGCTCCGTCAAACACGGACTCATCATTCGCACCTGGCTCGAAATGTCGGTCGGCGATCACTTCATTCTCCTGAACGACCACGATCCTGTGCCGCTCTACTACCAGTTTGCGGCGCAATGGCCGGGCGCGTTCACGTGGGAACATCTGGTCAAAGGCCCGGAAGAATTCCGCGTGAAAATCACCAAGTTGCGCGCTGTGGTGGATGTGGCGCAGATGGTGTCCGGCAGTTGCGGGCATCATTGAGAAGTCAAATCTCCGGCGCAGTCATGCATTCCTTGACCCAGGTCAAGGTCATGGCTGTAGCCGGCGGTAAACTGCGACCCTCAATGAACCTTGCGCTGCGTCACCTGCCTGTTCTGGTCGCGTTGTTCGTCGCGACGGATCTTTCCGCCCAACCTGCATCCCCAACGGTCGCCGCATCACCTGCCGGGCGTGCCGTTTACGACCAGCACTGCGCCGCCTGCCATGGCGCGAATGGTGATGGGAATGGCCCGGCCTCAGTGTGGCTCTATCCCAAGCCGCGGAACTTCAGCGCCGGCCAGTTCAAAATCAAATCCACACCGGGTCAGGCGTTGCCTACCGATGAGGATCTGTTTCAATCCGTCACGCGCGGCCTGGCCGGCAGTTCCATGCCGAGCTTTTCCTACCTGACCGAACCGGAGCGACGCGATGTGGTGAAGTATGTCAAATACCTGACGGCCCGCACGGACGGTTCTGGAAACCGCGTCAACGTCTTTGAACAAGCAGCGGCGAACAACCAGCTTGCCCAACCCGTCGTTGTGCCGCCCGAGCCTGCCGCGGGTGTGCAGGAACTCACTTTGGGCCGGGACGTTTTCAAAAAGATGCAGTGCGCGTTGTGCCACGGCGAGACTGGTGCGGGCGACGGGCCGCAAGTGCCCACACTCAAGGACGCCTCGGGGTTGCCGGTGCGCCCGCGCGATTTCAACACCGGCCTCTTTCGTGGCGGGCACACGGGACAGGACCTTTACCTGCGCATCAACAACGGTCTGCCCGGCACGCCGATGATTCCCTACGGTGAGGATGTGTTGAAACCCAGCGAGCGCTGGGCGCTGGTTCACTACATTCAATCCCTGCGAAGGACGGACGTTTCCGTCAACGACCTGCTCGCTCCAGAAGACAATACGATTCGCGTGCGCAAAGTTGCCAAGCTCCCGACTGATCCGATGGCGGCTTCGTGGGAGTCAGTTGACCCGGCTCGCGTCCCGCTCAACCCACTCTGGCCTGAGCCCAATCAGGTTTACGCCGTGGCAGTGTCCGCAATGACCGATGGCAAGCAACTGGCCGTGTTGCTGCAATGGCGCGATGAACTGCCGCACAACACCGCCATTCGCGTCCAGGACTTTCAGGATGCCGCAGCAATCCAGTTTTCCATGACCGAAGGCTACGGTTTCCTCGGCATGGGCGACGTTCAGCATCCGGTGAACCTCTGGCAATGGAAAGCCGGCTGGCAGGCCGAGGCCGAACAGGGCCACCCGCCGGACATGGACTCGGTCTATCAATCCATGCACGTGGACAGGTGGACCTTCACCAATTACAACACCGCCGCCAGCTCGGGCAATGTGACTTCGCAACCGCACAAGTCGCCCATCGAAGATGCCAACGCGCGCGGCTTCGGTTCGTTCACCTCGCAGCCGATGGCGCAACAGAACGTGGGCGGCAAGGGCATCTGGCACGACGGATTTTGGAGCGTCGTTTTCATCCGCGACCTGAAATCAAAAGACAAGGAAGACGTGCAATTAGCCAAAGTCAGATCCGTCCCGATTGCGTTCGCCATCTGGAACGGCGAACAGGGCGACCGCAACGGCCGCAAGATGATCAGCAACTGGTTTCAACTGGTCTTCGATGACGCGAAAGCAAGGACGGCTCAACGCTGAATTCACCATGAACAACCCTCTGAACGACTCCCTTTCCCGCCGCTCGTTCCTCCAACGCAGCGGCCTTGTCGGTGCGGGCATCACCGCCGCGCAATTCCTGCCGTTGCGCTTTCTGCAAGCCCAGCCCGCCGAGGACGTCGCCAATCCTCTCGCCCATTACCCCAACCGCGATTGGGAGCAGCTTTACCGGAATCAATACGCCTACGATCATCAATTCTCGTGGGTCTGCGCGCCGAACGACACGCACAACTGCCGCATCACTGCGCACGTTCGCAATGGCGTCATCGTCCGTCTCGGCGAACAATACGACATCAACACCTACACGGACCTTTACGGCAACCACGCCACCGCCAACTGGGGCAACCGTCATTGCGCGAAGGGCTACACGTTCCATCGCATTCTCTACGGACCGTATCGGCTGAAGCATCCCATCGTGCGCCGCGGCTGGAAACGCTGGGCTGACGACGGCTTCCCGCAACTCACCGACGAGGTGAAAGCCCGCTACAAGTTCGATTCGCGCGGCACGGACAAGTTCGAGCGCATCTCGTGGGACGACGCCTTCAGCTACATCGCCAAGGGTATGAAGGCCATCGCCACGCGCTACAGCGGCGAGACGGGGGCGAAGCTGCTCGAAGCACAGGGCTATCCAAAGGAGATGATCGAGGACATGGGCGGCGCGGGCACGCGCACCATCAAGACGCGCGGCGGTATGGGTCTGCTCGGCGTGCTCGGGAAATACGGCATGTATCGGCTGTGCAATTCCCTCGCGCTGCTGGATGTCCATGTTCGTGGGGTAAAGCCGGAGGAAGCCAAGGGTGGTCGCGTCTGGTCGAATTACACTTGGCACGGCGATCAAGCGCCCGGTCATCCGTGGGTGCATGGCTTGCAGAACAGCGAGTGCGACTTCAATGACCTCCGCAACGCCAAGCTGATCATCATGAACGGCAAGAACCTGGTGGAAAACAAAATGGCCGATGCCCACTGGTTCATCGAATGCATGGAGCGCGGCGCGAAGATCGTCGTCATCGCCCCCGAATACGGCGCGCCCTCAACCAAGGCCGATTATTGGATTCCCGTCCGGCCCGCCACCGACGCGGCGCTGTGGTTGGGCATCACGCGCTTGATGATCGAGAAGAAGTGGTATGACGAAACCTTCGTGAAGCAGTTCACGGATTTCCCGTTGCTCGTCCGCACCGATAACGGCAAACGACTGCGCGCCGCTGAGGTGTTTCCGAATTACACAAGCACGCTGCCCGCCGACGGCCCGAGCAAGAAGATTCAGGGCATCACCGACGAACAGCATGCGAAGCTGGGTGATTTCGTCGTGTGGGATGCGAAATCCAACGCGCCGAAGGCGCTCACGCGCGACATGGTCGGCACAACGATGGCGAAGAACGGCGTTGACCCCACGCTGGACTGGAAAGGCAAAATCAGACTTGCTGACGGCAGCGAAATCGAAGCCGCCACCGCATGGAATCTGTATCAGATTCACCTCAAGGACTACGATCTTGACACGGTTTCCGAGATCACGAGCGCGCCGAAGGAACTGATGGACCGGCTGGCCAAGGACATTGCCACCATCAAACCAGCGGCGATTCATCAAGGTGAGGGCATCAACCATTGGTTTCTACAAGGCGGCCTTGTTTCAGGGCAGCAAACTCACTGGCTGGGGTTTCAAAGGCTGGATCATGGAAGATCCCTTCGAGCAAAACCTCGATCCCAAGGCGCATGGCCGCGACGTTCACGCCCACGCCTACACCAAGGACGAAGAGCCGGCCTATTGGAATCACGGCGACCGCCCGCTCATTGTCAACACACCGAAGGAAGGCCGCAAGGTCTTCACCGGCAAAACGCACATGCCCACGCCGACCAAGGCGATCTTCACGACCAACGTGAATCTGATCAACAACGCCAAGTGGGCTTACGGCATGATCAAGAACGTCAACCCGAACGTGGAGTTGATCGTGACGATGGACACGCAGATGACGGCGAGCGTGGAGTATTCCGATTTCGGTCTGCCGGCGAACTCGTGGGTGGAGTTTCAGGATTTGGAAGTCACCGCCAGTTGCTCGAACCCGTTCCTGCAAGTCTGGAAGGGTGGCATTAAACCGCTCTACGACTCGAAGGACGACCTCGCCATCCTCGCGGGCATCGCTGCCGCGTTGGGCAAGGTTACCGGCGACAAACGGTTTTACAGTCACTTCAAGTTCGAGCATGAGGGCAAGCGCAAGATCTATCTCCAGCGCCTGCTCGACACCTGCACTACCACGGCGGGCTACACGGTGGACGACATCATGGCCGGCAAATACGGGCCACCCGGCGGCGCGCTCCTGCTCTTCCGCAGCTATCCGCGCATCCCGTTCTATGAGCAGATCCATGACAACGACCCGTTCCACACCGAAACCGGCCGAATGAATTCCTATACGGACGATCCCACCGCGCTGGCCTGCGGCGAGAACTTCATCGTCCATCGCGAAGGACCGGAAGCCACGCCGTATCTGCCCAACGTCATCGTCAGCACCAACCCGCTCGTGCGCCCGAACGATTACGGCATCCCGCTCGACGCCGAGCATTGGGACGAACGCACCGTGCGCAACGTGAAGCTGAGTTGGGCCGACACGAAGAACTCGAAGAACTTCCTGTGGGAAAAAGGGTTTCAGTTCTACTGCCTTACGCCCAAATCGCGCCACTCCGTCCACTCGTCGTGGGCGAACGTGGACTGGCATCTCATCTGGAACTCGAATTTCGGCGATCCCTATCGCGTGGACAAACGCCTGCCGAACGTGGGCGAACACCAACTCCACATGAACCCGCAGGCGGCGCGCGATCTCGGCATTGCCGACGGCGACTATGTTTATGTGGATGCCAATCCTGCCGACCGTCCGTATCTCGGCGCGACGCCCAGCGATCCGTTCTATCGAGTCAGCCGTCTCATGCTCCGTCTGACCTACAACGCCGCATATCCCTACAACGTGGTGATGATGAAACACGGGTCGTTCATCGCGACCGAGAAGACGGTGAAAGCCCAGCAGACGCGGCCCGACGGACTGTCGCTTACCGAGGAAGGTTACATCTCAAACTTCCGTTTCGGCTCACAGCAATCAGTGACGCGCAACTGGCACATGCCGATGCACCAGACCGACACGTTGTTCCACAAGTCCAAAGCCTACATGAGTTTTCTCTTTGGCGGCGAGGCGGACAACCACGCAGTCAACACCGTGCCGAAGGAATGTTTGATCCGCATTACCAAAGCCGAGGATGGCGGTCTCGGTGGTCGTGGCCCGTGGAAACCGGGTCAAAGCGGCATGTCTCCCGACGCCGAGAACGACAAGATGAAGAAATACCTGGCCGGCGATTTCAGCGGCAAAGGCGAGGGTGGCGGCGGAGCAACGTTTGAATAAACCGAGAACCCAGCAAGCGAATGCCCAAAGACGAATTCGATTTTGAAGATCCGTTTGAACTGAACGGCATGGCCTTCCTTACGCACGAGGACACCACCAACGACATGGCCGAGACGTTCATCGAGGAGTTCATGCGCATGGGCTACGTGCACAAGCAGGTGCTGGCGCTGTTCCGCAACCCGCATTACCTCGGTCCGCACATGGCGCTGGAAAAACGCGGCGAGCCGTTCATCCGCGAACTCATCGCCGAGGTCTTCGCGCGCTGGGGTAAAGTTGTGACGTGGCCTGAACCCTGTGATAACCGGCGTGAGGAGACTCACACTCCCGCTGCCGCGCCCGCGAGCAAGAGCCTCGTTACCTCGGCGGCCATCGTGGAAATGGATTCCGCTGCCACCGACCCGATGGGTTCGCCCATCCCGAAACTGAACCTGTAACTGATTTCATTATGAGCAACGTCCTCAACTGGCAACTCGGTCGCGAGATGGAATACCCCTACGAGGCGGCGTATCCCGACCAGCAGTTCGCGTTCGTCTTCAACACCAACCGCTGCATCGGCTGCCAGACCTGCACCATGGCCTGCAAGTCCACCTGGACCTTCTCCAAGGGACAGGAATACATGTGGTGGAACAACGTCGAGACCAAACCCTACGGCGGCTATCCGCACCATTGGGACGTGAAGACGCTCGACTTGCTCGAACAGGCGAATCCCGGTGGCCAGAACTGGGGCGGGAAACCCGAAGACGTGAAAGCGCCCTACGGCAAGTTCAACGGCAAAACCATTTTCGAGGCCACGAAAACTTTTATCGGCCCGGAAGGCGCGAATCGCGCGCTCGGTTATCTGCCCACCGATGAAGAATGGTCTGCACCGAATCGTTACGAAGATCATCCCGTCGGCAACGAGAAGGGAGTGAAGGGTCAATACTTCAAAGGCGGCGAACTGTTGCCCGAACATAAGACGTGGTTCTTCTACCTCGCGCGCATCTGCAATCATTGCTCGTATCCCGCGTGCCTCGCCGCCTGCCCGCGCAACGCCATCTACAAGCGCCCCGAGGACGGCATCGTCTTGATTGATCAGGAACGCTGTCGCGGTTACCGCAAGTGCATGGAGGCGTGCCCCTACAAAAAGACCTACTATCGCGGCACGACCCGCACGAGCGAGAAGTGCATTGGCTGCTACCCGCGCGTCGAAGGCAAGGACCAGGCAGGCGGCGGCCTGCCCATGATCACGCGTTGCATGTCTTCCTGCATCGGGCACATCCGCTTGCAGGGATTGATCGAGATGAACAAGGACGGCACGTGGAAGGAAGCGCGGAACAACCCGCTCTATTACCTCATTCACGTCGCGAAGGTCGCGCTGCCGCTCTATCCGCAGTTCGGCACTGAGCCGAATGGTTATTACATCCCGCCGCGCTGGGTGTCGCGACCTTATCTGCGCCAGATGTTCGGTCCGGGAGTGGACGATGCCATCGAGAAGTATTCCGCGCCTGACCGCGAACTTCTCGCCGTGCTGCAACTTTTCGGCAAGGACCAGCGCATCTGCCATCGCTACGAGATCAAGGAAGGCCCGAAGGTGTTCGAGACGGAAGTGCGCGGCAAAAAGTTCGCGATGTATAATGACACCATCATCGGCTACGCGAAGGACGGCACGAAGATCATCGAAACCACGGTCGAAGAACCTCTGCACCTGCGGGACTCCAAACATGCCAACTCCATCTGAGCCCAAACTGCGCGGCGAATGGACTGCCAAGACCAACACTCCGAGACGTTCGGTGTTTGGGAACTACCGCGCAAATGATTCAGGCAGCGGCGGACATGAGTCTGCTCCATCCAATGAGAGCCGACCCGCGTCGGCTGCTACAAATGATCAGGTGACGTTGCAAACCGCGATTGATCTCGCCGTCGCACGCTCGTTCATTCACCGCTTTCTCGCCAAGGCCTACGAAGACCCTTCCTCGGAAAACTGGCGATGGCTATGCGCCGCCGACACGCAGGATTACCTCCAGGCAGCCTGCAAGATCTCAGTCGGTGGGGAGGCATGCACATTCAAAGCCCAGGAGTTCGACTCATTCCTGAACGCTTACCTGGCTGCGTTCGGCCACGCCGCGCGTGGTTCATGCCCGTTGAACGAAATCGAATACGGCGACATCAAGGCCGACCCGCTCTTCCAGCCACATCGTCTTGCCGACCTTGCCGCGTTCTATCGTGCGTTCGGGCTGGAAGTCGCTGAGGACGCCGGCGAGCGCCACGATCACATCTGCCTCGAACTGGAGTTCATGTGCGTCCTCGCCGCCAAGGAAGCCTACGCGCTCGAACATCAGCTCGACGCGGCGCAACTGGTTCAATGTCGCGATGCACAAAAGAAGTTCCTCCGCGAGCATCTCGGTCGTTGGACACCGGCTTTCACGCGCCGACTTGTCGCCGGAACCAGCGAGCCGAACCTGCGTGCGCTGTCGCAGTTTACCCAAGCCTTCATCGAAGCAGAGTGCGCCCGTTTTGGCGTAAACCCCGGCAGCGAAGACTTGCTGCTCCGCCCGGTGGACGAAACCGCCGACCGCTTGTGCGATTCGTGTGGCATTCGCGATCTGCCGCCCGGCGCATTGGCAGCCACTTAAACCAGAACCAAAACCAGAAAGGACTGATATGGCTCGTTATGTGAGTTTATTGCGGTTCACGCCACAGGGCGTGCGAAATATCAAAAAGTCACCCGCGCGCGCGGCCGCTTTTCGAAAGGCGGCGGAAAAGGCGGGCGTCAAGGTGGAGGCGCAATTCTGGACCACGGGCGCTTACGATGGTGTCCTGATCCTCAGTGCCGCCAGCGAAACCAAAGTATTGAGCGTCATCTCCGCGCTCGTGGCCGCCGGCAATGTAAGCACGCAGTCGCTGCAGGCGTTCGACGCGAAGGAGTTCAAGGCGATTGTCGGTCGCTGAAACGACTTCGGAACGCCATGCAACTCCGTTACGACGAGGATTTCATCGAAGCCGCCGTCTTCCTCTGCGCGAGTGGACGACGCAAGGGCGTGCCGTCGCTGCAAATCGCCCGTTTCCATCGTGAGCGCGAGAAACTCTACGGCATTCTTGACCCGGACGAGCGCAACACCGCGTTCTTCAAACTGCACCTCGACTGGTTTCGGGAATGGGGCTTGGAGCTGCCGCTGACGGACGTGCTGAAGGAATTCCCGCTGGTGCGCGAGCAACTGGGCGCGCTCGCGGTGCGTAAGACCACCGGCAAGAATGACGAAGGCGCGGAACTCTACGTGAATGAAACGGGGCAACGCACCGGTTTGCTGGCGTTGCGCCTGGAACGCCTGACGCACGATGCGGCGCTGCGCGACTATCTCCGCCACGAGTTCACGCACTTGCACGACATGCTGAATCCCGCCTTCGGCTACTCGCCTGTGCTGGATTTGCCCGGCCTGAACGCGGCGCAGAAGCGACTGGCTCGCGAGCGTTACCGGTTGCTCTGGGACATCACGATTGACGGTCGCCTCGCTGCTGCTGGCCACACACCAATGCAGGCTCGCGAGCAACACGCCGCCGCATTTGCCCGAGGCTACTCGTTCTGGCCGGAGCAGAGACAGACGGAAACATTCAGCACTCTTTGGCAAACCAAAGCCCCACAGCACGCCGAATTCCTCGCACTCATCGCCGATCCACGCGGGCTGCGCGACGCGCATCGGCCTGCACCCGGCGCTTCCTGTCCCTTGTGCGACTTTCCAACCTTTCATTGGGCGGACGCGAGCGTTCTGCCATCAGGACTGGTCTCCCGCATCACCGCAGAATTTCCTGCCTGGTCACCCGCGCACGGACTTTGCAATCGCTGCGCGGAATCCTACGAGGCCCTTACTGCTACCGTCGGCTGCCCGGTGGCGTTACACTGAACAGGTATGAGAAAGAATCCATCTCGCAAAATCCCGGACACACCGCCGATCCGCTTTCAAAAGTTTGGCAGGAAATACCCCGTCATCATGTCGGCCTACGAAGCCTTGAGCGCGGCGACGGCAGAGGCCGGCCCGCTCGACGCCAAATCACGCGAATTGGTGAAGCTGGCGCTGGCCATCGGCGCATCACGGGAAGGTGCGGTGCATAGTCATACGCGCCGGGCGCTCGCCGGTGGTTGCACGCCGGACGAAATCCGCCACGTAGTGTTGCTGGCGACCACGACGCTTGGCTTCCCCACCATGATGGCCGCAATGACCTGGGTAGAGGACATATTGAAGGCGAAGTAGCGCATGATTCTCATCGAACATCTTTTCATTTCACCAGGCCACAATTTCTTCGGCCATCACGGTCAGCCCGCCGGCAAACATCCCATTGTCCCTGCGGAAAGGATCGAATGCGTGGCCGGACGCGGCATTCGCGGCGACCGTTTCTTTGACTACAAGGAGAACTACAAAGGCCAGATCACCTTCTTCGCCATGGAAGTGCTCGAAGCGCTGCGGGACGAACTGAATCTGCCTGACGCGCAGCCCGAAGCCACCCGCCGCAACGCTTTCGTGCGCGGCGCGGACCTGCCCTCACTGGTTGGAAAGCAGTTTGAAGTTCAAGGCGTGCGCTTTGAAGGTGTCGAGGAAAGCAAGCCCTGCCATTGGATGAACAGCGCGCTAGGTTCGGGCGCAGAGGAATGGCTGCGTGGGCGGGCGGGCTTGCGCTGTCGGATTTTGACGGACGGTGCGCTCAGCCGGGAAGGTTGATGTGGAAACGAGCGCCGTCATTCTCGCGGGAGGCGAATCCCGACGCATGGGCCGGGACAAGGCGTGGCTGGAAATTGACGGCAAGCCTTTGATCCAACTCGCCGTAGAGAAGGTCCGTGCGCTCGGGATTCGCGAAATTTTCATCTCAGGCCGCGTAGGGGAGGACTATTCCGCGTTGAAATGTCCGGTGCTGTTCGATCTTGAACCGGGTTTCGGACCAATCGGGGGGATTGAGCGCGGCCTGCACGAATGCACTTCGCCACTGTTGCTCGTTCTGGCGGTGGACCTGCCGCGCATGACCTCTGAGTTTCTGAGCAAGCTGTTGAAAAGTTGCGACCGGCTGACAGGGATAGTGGCACGGCTGAACGACGGGCTTGAGCCGCTCGCTGGCATCTATCCGAAACGCTGCCATGTTCTGGCTTCGAGTGCGATAACCAGAGCGCAATACTCAACCCGCGATTTTGTCTCCGCCTGTCTGCATGAGCGCGCGGTGCGTGCGTTCCCTGTGGCTCACCGAGATTCTGGCTTGTTTGTGAACTGGAATCGGCCGGCGGACGCGGTCGCCGCCACATAGACAGCTGGCAAAGCGGGTATTTTGTTGGGCGTGGCCCGCTGATGTTACTCCAGGGCCGGAAAGACAATGGTGTGTTCCTTGTGATTGTGGCTGGCCAGCAGCGTTTGGAGTGCCGCCTCCTCGACTTCGGTGGCCGGGTTTGCGCGGCTCAACTTCGTTTCGATGGCGCTCAGAAGCTCCAGGACTTCGCGATGCTCCTGCCGCAACGCGTCACAAGTGCTTTCCAAACCACCGCCGACCCGGCGCTGAAATTCAGGAAGAATCTCTGTCTCCTCCCATTGAATGCGCCGGATGAGGGCGTTCTTGAATTCCCCGAAGCATTTTACCGCCGCCGGGAAATCGGACGACTTAAGGGTTAGAAAACGATGAAATGGCTCGCCGATTTGTTCCTCCTGCAACCAGGAATCGGAACAGAGCAACGGCCTTGCAGCGAAATTGTCCATGGAGGCAGTTTAGGAAACGCACGGCAAGGGTCTTTGACTTACATCAAAGTCTGCCTGTGTGCTCCGCCGGTGGTGGTTCAGTTCGGGGTAAGTCAAAGGCTCATGTTTTCCGCCACATCAAGCTTGGTATTCAGCCATGCTGTTCAGGTTTGCTAGGCCGCTGGGGCAGGAAAGAAGGCCGCGTCACCCGCGAGCAATCGCCTTGCGGGCGAGCGCGGCAATTCAGCGCAATGCCTCGATACCTGCACCGAAGTTGATGTGATAGGGTGCTCCGCCGAGCACCAGCGCGGGCACGGATTTGACGCCGGCCTTCTCCGCCTCCGCCAGTCGCGACTTATCATGGCCCAGGTGAACGATTTCGACGTCGAACCGCGCCGGGTCGAGCGCAGCGGCGACGTTCTGTTCGGCAGCCACGCAAACGGGGCAGCCCGCGTGATAGAATACAGCTTTGGTCTTCATAGTCGTTTCCTTTTTCGATTTCATGGTTTTGATTCAGCGGCGCACGGCGCGGTTGCCGGATGTCGCAAGGTCAATTTGGTCAGTTCGGAATGGGTGCGAAAGAGGGCAAAATCTGGTGCAGGGTTACCATTTTGTGCCCGGCTGTGGCAGGTGGGAATGTCTGCTATCCTTTCATCGTGAAACGCAAACGCACAGGCGCGGCTCAACATCTATCGCTGCCGGAACGACGCGCCTATCGCCGGCTGGAGGACGTGGTCGGCTGCAAGTGGTCCGCTGCCGTTCTGGCGGCCATTGGGCGCGGCGTCACGCGGCCCGGTCAGTTGGAGCGATTCATCCCCGGCATTTCCACCAAGGTCCTCACCGAGCGATTGCGCAAACTGCTCGATTACGAACTGGTTACACGCTCCGAGTTTCCGGGCAAGGTGCAGCGCGTCGAATACCAACTCACCGAAACGGGCCGCAAACTGGCAGGTCTGCTGGATCAACTGCGTGACCTGGATGAAGAACATGCGCGCCGCGACAGCGGCAGGTCCGATTCGATCTAGCACGAGCAAGTCTCTCAATGCGGAATGCCGATACCGTGGGCGTGCGCGAGGTAGTTCGCGATTTCGTTCGCTCCCTCAACGAACCACCGTCCCTTGGCCTGCTGAAGCGTCACGGTTGACGGAATGCCCGTCGGCGCTTCTTTCAATACCAGGACGGGACAACTCTGATTTTCCTCACCCAGCAGTTCAATCAACTCTGGACGCGGACGAGGAAAGTCGAGCCAGCGCACTTCCACTTGCTGTTTAAGCGCGGGATAGAATTCCAACAGCCCGACCATTTGCGCGCAACCCGGACAGAAATACGGCCCTTTGCCGTTGTCCATGAAGTCAGATTTCAGCAGATACAGTCGGTCACGGTTCATTACAATGACAATGGCGAATCAAGACGACTCGACGGATTCAACTTTGCACGGCTTTCACCGGTGCACTTTCGGGGAATTGCTTCGCGATCTCGTCAGGTTGATCTGTCAACGACCAGCCGGTTTTGATGCCCAGCACGAACCAGCCCAGCACCAGCACCCCGACGCCGAAAATTGTGTCGCCGATAACCCGCAACCAGCGGAAAGTCTCCATGATGCCTGTTTGCATGAAATCCGCCGAGCGCGCCCACCACATGCCTTCGTTGACACTGGCCACGGTCTGCATCAGTCCACGGGGCAGGTCGGAAAGCAACACCATCAGAGCAAGACCGATATTGATGGACCAAAAGGCAAACGCCAGCGGTCGGGTTCGCCAGGTGCGATGAACCGTAAGCCCCTTGAGGCAGAACAGCATCAAACCAATACCCAGCATCCCGTAAACTCCGAACAGTGCGGTGTGGCCATGCACGGCGGTGGTGTTCAGCCCCTGCATGTAATACAGCGCGATGGGCGGATTGATGAGAAAGCCAAACAGCCCCGCGCCCACCAGATTCCAGAAGGCTACGGCCACGAAGCAGTAGATTGGCCACCGATAGGCTGACACCCATTG
This sequence comes from Limisphaerales bacterium, assembly GCA_044225555.1. Taxonomy (GTDB): domain Bacteria; phylum Verrucomicrobiota; class Verrucomicrobiia; order Limisphaerales; family JADLHS01; genus JADLHS01. The sequence continues at coordinate 74,366 of JBGAIM010000016.1, forward strand.
CCGCGCGCGCGACAGAGTCAGATTCTCGTAGGCTTCGAAGCCGATCAGCACCAGCGGCACAACTTCCAGCGCGCTGAATACCGCGCCCAGCGCCATCACTGCCGTGGGCGTGCCGCTGAAATACAGATGATGGAACGTGCCGATGATGCCGCCGGACAGGAAAATGGTGGTCGAGAATAACACTGCCGCAGTCGCGGTCACAGTGCGCAAGAGTCCCATGCGGGTGAAGAGGAAGGCGATCACAACGGTGGCGAATACCTCGAAGAATCCTTCCACCCAAAGATGCACGACCCACCAGCGCCAATACTCGGCAATCGCGTAGTGCGTCTGTCGTCCCCACATGAGGCCAGCGCCGTAGAACAACGCGATGGCGGTCGAAGCGATCAAGAACAAGGCAAGCAAATGGCGATGTTCACCCGGTTTCTTAAAGGCGGGCCACATGGCGCGGCCCATCAGGAGCAGCCAGACCCACAAACCGACGAACAGGAATAGTTGCCAGAATCTGCCGAGGTCCACGTATTCGTAGCCTTGGTGACCGAACCAGAAGTTCATTTCCAATCCCATGCGCTGCCGCGTGCCATACCAAGTGCCAAACATCGAACCGACCACGATGATGAGCAGGCAGACAAAGAGAAAGTTGACTCCCGCACGCTGAAACTTCGGTTCGTGTCCGGATACTGCCGGAGCAATGAACAACCCGGTCGCCAGCCAGGCCGTGGCGATCCAGAACACGGCCAACTGCGTGTGCCAGGTGCGGGTAACGGAATACGGCAGCCATTCGGCCAGTGGGATGCCATAGAAACCGCTGCCTTCCACACCGTAATGGGCGGTGACTATACCCATGATGATCTGTGCCAGAATCAACGCCGCCACGACCCAAAAGTATTTAAGCGTGGCACGCATGGAAGGGGTCGGCTGTAGTCCCAGCAACGGGTCTTTCTCCGGCAGATCATGCGTCTGTTCCTCCTTGGATTTGAGGACGGCATGATACCAGGCAAGTGCACCTACACCAGCCAGGAGAAGCACGAAGCTGACAACCGACCACAGAACGCTCGAACCTGTCGGCACGTTGGCGACGAGCGGCTCAGGTGGCCAGTTCTGCGTATAACTGATGGTTTCGCCGGGGCGTTCGGCGGCGCAGGCCCAAGCTGCCCAAAAGAAAAAGGCCGTCATTTCATGTCGTCGCCCGGCATCGCGCAATACGTTGTCGGGAATGGCGTAAGCCTCACGCAGCTTCTTTAATTCCGGCGCGTCGCTGAAGAGTTGAACGTAATGATCGGCCACCGCGCGGATTGCCGCCGCCCGATCGGGGGACACGACCAATTCGCCACTGTCCGGCTTGTAAGTGTTGGTGCGCACTTCGGCTTGCAACTTTGCTCGCAGTGCCGCCTGATCGGTCGCGGGTATTTCCTTGTATGGCTTGCCGAATTGCCGGTTTGACCAATGATCCAGCAGCCAGACCGATTCCCGGTGCAGCCAGTCTGCCGACCAATCGGGGGCAACATAAGCTCCGTGTCCCCACACCGACCCCATCTGCTGTCCGCCGGCGGATTGCCACACGTTTTGGCCGTCGCGGATTTCCTGTTCGGTGAAAACGACCGTCCCATCCGCTGTGACCACCTTCAACGGAATCGGGGGCATTTTGTGGTAAAGGTCGTTTCCGTAATAAATCAGGACGGTAAACGACGCCGCCATGACGACAAACAGACTGATCCAGAGTTTTCGGTAGTTCATAAAATCAAATTCCGAGAGCAGTGCGCATCCGGCTGGGTTGCTTGACGAGATCCGCCAGGGTGTAATCGTCCAACACCGCAAAGAAGGCTGCCGCCGCTTCGTCCAGCAGGCCTTTCAAGCGACACGCCGGGAAGATTCGGCACGGGCGATTGGGCCGGTCCATGCAGTCTATCACTTTCTCGGTTTCCTCCCCGAGCCGCACAATGTCGCCCAGCCGAATACTTTCCGGCGTGCGCCCAAGCGTAAAGCCGCCGCCAATGCCGCGCTGTGTGTGCAGATACCCGTGGCGTCCGAGATCATGCACAATCTTGACCAGGTGATGCCGCGAAATGCCGAAAGTCTCGGACACTTCATCCACCGTGACCCGCTCCGGGCCGCGCAAGGCGGCGTGCATTAGAACCCGAAGCGAGTAATCAGAGTAGGCGCTCAACTGCATCGGGAGGGAGCGTGCCTGAGTCGAAGGAGAGGTTCAAGACAAAAGATGTATTTGAAATACAGCTTTTGTTCGCTTACTGTTTCACCGGCCTTTGCGCACATCAACAAGCCACCGGTAGCAGCCGACACATCGAGTCGTCGGGAGTGCCCGCCGCGAATGACCGGTTACCGTCTGGTCCGGCAAATCGTTGTGGATGCGGCGAAACCAGCGTGTGAAACAGATGTCGAATACGGAACAGCAGCAGTCCAAGACCGCCATGATCCTCGGTGAAGTTGCCTCGGAGGGGCTTGCCCGTGGGCGTGCGCTCTTGTGTGATTGCGCCAAGCAGGCTGTCGTGCCGCGACGACAAATTGCGGAGTCGGACATTCTAGCCGAACTCGCACGGTTTGACGAGGCAGTCACGGCTGTTGAGCAAACGTTGCACGAAGTGCAATCGAGTGTGACCAAAGCCCTTGGGAAGAAGGAGGCGGACATCTTTGAAGCGCAGATTCTCATGTTGCGCGACGCCGAACTCCGGCTGGCTGTCCGCGAGGTTTGCACCTCCCAGAAGATCAATGTGGAAGCTGCGATTGAGCAGGCCATTCAGCGGCTCGTGGGCGTCTTTGAAAAGTTTGACGACCCGTATTTGCGAGAGCGGGCTGCCGATCTTCACGAAGTCCGCAAGCGGCTCATGGACCATTTCGCCCAGCAGTCTCCGCCCGTCATTCCCTCCGACCCGCAAGGCTGCGTGCTGGTGACCAGCGAATTGTTTTCCTTCGCCGTGGCTCAACTGGAAGGACGCGGGGTGCGTGGCTTGATTGTTGAGCAAGGCGGCTTGACAGCCCACGCGACAATCTTGGCCCGCGCCATGGGTATTCCGATGCTGGTCAGAGTGCCGCACGCCACCGGGCGGATAGCCGCCGGAGATCTGGTAATCATTGATGCGTTGGCGGGCCGCGCATTCATCAATCCGGGTTCAAATATTCTTGCAGCGTATGACCGGCTCGAAATGGACCTGCAAGCCCATCAGAGCGCTTTGCAGCATTTGGTGGATCAGCCAGCGGTGACGCGTGATGGCGTTACGGTCAACCTCTCCGCAAATGTCGGTCAGACCGGTGACGCCGTGGCCGCCGAACGCGTGAAAGCAAACGGTGCTGGATTGTATCGAACGGAATTCGCTTTCTTCGCGCAGGACCACTTTCCCTCCGAGGACGAGCAATACCGTTTCTACCGCGCCACAGCGGAGCATCTATGGCCCGCGACCACCGTAATTCGCGTCCTCGACATAGGCAGCGACAAGCCTCTTGCCTATTTTCCGCTGCCATCTGAGCCCAATCCGGTTCTCGGCCGCCGGGGAATCAGGCTGCTGTTGACTCATCGTGATATCTTGCGAACTCAATTGCGGGCCATTCTGAGACTGAGCGCGACGCATCCGGTTTCACTCCTGCTGCCGATGATTTGTGGTCTGGAGGAAGTGCGCGCAGTCAAGGCAGTCGTCGAAGCCGTGAAATCCGAGCTGGCGCGGGAAGGTCAGTCGTTCAATTCCAGCATCCCTGTGGGTGCGATGATCGAAACGCCCGCCGCCGAGATACTGGTTTCACAACTGATTGACGAAGTGGATTTCTTGAGCGTGGGCAGCAACGATCTGGTGCAATACATTTTGGCGGCGGATCGGCTTGGTGGTGACTTGGACTCTTCTTACGAACCGTTGCACCCGGCAGTGGTTCGAACACTTGCCGCGCTGGCAAACGCAGCCAGAACCAAAGGCAAGGCGATTTCTGTTTGCGGGGAGATTGCCAGCGATCCTGCCTTTACGGCGCTCTTGCTGGGACTGGGCTTCCGCAACCTCAGTGTCACGCCCGGTCGGTTGCTGGAGATCAAGCACACGATTCGTTCAATGGAATTGACCGCCGCCGAGGCACTGGCCACCCAGGTGCTGGCTCTGAGCACGACGGCAGAAATTCGGGCCTTGGTGCAGGCGGAATGGAATCAACGCCGTCCAGTTGTTTCCCCGGAACTATGTTCGGCAACACTCCTGGAGGTGACGCACAACAAGTCCTCGCAGCGCTTCGAAATGCATAATGATCACGAAACGGTCGCCTATCTGAGTTACTGCTCAGAGAATGGCAATACCGTCTTCGAGCACACCTTTGTGTCGCAAGGATTCCGCGGCAAGGGCATTGCCGCGCAATTGGTTCGTGCCGCCCTGACCGAGGCGCGGCATCTCAAATGGCGCATCGTTCCACGGTGCTCGTATGTTGCGGGGTTCATCCATCGCAACCCAGAGCTTTTAGAACTTGTTGTGCCATCTGAGGGCGCTCCGCCAACGGCAAAAATCAAACTGGTATCGCCTTCACATCTGCAACCTTCTGAGAAAATCAAACAATGAAAGCTATGAAAGCCATAACACCTGAAACCACTGTTGGAGAGATGGTCCGCGCCGTGCCGGCACGGTCGCGCATCTTTGAAAACCTCGGCATTGATTATTGCTGTGGCGGGAAGAAGCCGCTGGCGGAGGTCTGCCGCGCCAAGAGGCTTGATCCCGCAACCGTCGTCGCGATGCTGACCGCACTGGATGGCGCGCCCGATGCCTCCCAGGCCAATCCCGATGCCATGTGCCTGGCCGAGCTGTGTGATCACATCGAGCAGGCGCATCATGACTACTTGCGCGAAGAACTACCACGGCTGGACTTCATGACCCGAAAAGTCGCCGCTGTTCACGGCGACCATGAAACGCGCCTGCACGAAATCCGCCAAGTCTTTGAATCCTTCAACGTGGCGATAACCGCGCATACGGAAGAGGAAGAATCGGTCGTGTTCCCGAAAATACGGCAATTGGAGGCCGCAGATGGAGACAAGGCCGCTGGTGTCGCTGAACTCAAGACCGTCTTCGCAAAACTGGAATCCGAACACGACAACGCCGGCGCTGCGCTCGAACGCTTCAAGGAATTGACTGACGGCTACACGCCGCCGGACTGGGCCTGTAATACGTTCCGTACGATGTATGACGCGCTCGCGAAACTGGAGCGCAACATGCACCAGCACGTCCATAAGGAAAACAACGTTCTGTTTCCCCGGGCGCTGGCAATAGATGCGGGAACTACACCCGATGCAGTTCGGAACGAGTCCAACGCCATGAAGGATGAACCGGCCGAGCCTTCCAGTCCGGCGTGTTATCTGCACGAATTCCAGGACCGCTGATTGTGATGGGTGGCTGATGGCGTCCATCAAGTTACAAATCAAGCGCGCGTATGAGCCGGCGACGGACTCGGACGGTGAGCGCTATCTGGTGGACCGCCTTTGGCCTCGCGGCGTCCGGAAGAATGCGATGAAACTAACCGGCTGGCTCAAGGGCGTCGCGCCCGGCAGCGCGCTACGAGTGTGGTTTGGGCATGACCCGGCTCGCTGGGAAACGTTTCGCCGGCGCTACCGGAAGGAACTGCAATCCAATCTGGATTCATTGCAACCCTTGCGAAGCGCGTTGACGCGCGGGGCAGTGACTCTGGTGTATGCCGCGCACGATGAGCAACATAATCACGCTGTTGTCTTGCGCGAATTCCTGCTGGGGTTGCCCCGGAGCTTGCGAAAGAAACAGGCAACCCACACCCGCTCATGAACAATGATCCGAAGCAAAACGGTCTGTCCACTCGTTGCATTCACGCCGGGACTCATCTCGATCCATCCACCGGCGGGGCGTGCAGTCCCATTTACACCTCCACGGCATACGCGTTCCCGAATTCAACCAACGCAAACATCTACCCGCGCTATTTCAACACGCACAACCAACGTGTGATCAATCGCAAGCTCGCCGCGCTGGAGCAAGGCGAAGATGCGCTGGTGTTTGGCTCGGGCATGGCGGCGATTTCCACATTCCTGTTCGCGCATCTCAAACCGGGTGACCACGCCGCGTTTCAAACCGACTTGTATGGAGGCACGCAGCAGTTGGCAACAAAGGAACTCACCCGCCTTGGCGTCGAGGTTTCCTTCCATCGCACGGCAGCGGAGTTCGTTGCGGCGATCCGTTCCAACACGCGCCTCATTTACGTGGAGTCGCCGTCGAATCCCCTCCTGCGCTGTGTGGACCTGTCAGCGATTGCGACACTGGGTCGAGACCACGGCATTCTGACCGTGGTGGACAACACCTTTGCCACCCCGATCAACCAGAATCCCATTCCTCTCGGGTTCGACGCCGTCATCCACAGCGCCACCAAATACCTCAACGGTCATAGCGATGTGAACGCAGGCGTGGTTGTTTCTTCAACTGCAATCATACGCCGCCTGACCGAAGCGGCCACGAACTATGGTGGCATGCTGGACGCTCATTCCTGCTACCAGCTTGAACGCGGACTAAAGACGCTCGCCTTGCGCGTCCGCCAACACAACGAAAATGCCGGACGAGTCGCACAGTTCCTGAAAACGCATCCCGCCGTGGCCCGCGTGAATTATCCCGGCCTGCCCGAACATCCCGACCACTCCATTGCGGCGCGGCAAATGCGCGGCTTTGGCGGAATGCTATCGTTTGAATTGCGTAATCCGGCTCTCGTGGATGGGATGTTGAACCGGTTGCGCCTGGTCATGCCGGCATTGAGCCTGGGCGGCGTGGAAAGTCTCGTGTGTGTTCCCAGCAAGACCTCGCATCGGCTGATGACAGCCGACGAGCGACAGCGAGCGGGCATCGGCGATGGGCTGGTGCGCGTATCCGTTGGCATCGAGGATGGAGATGACTTGATCGAAGACTTCGAGCGGGCTTTGGACGCGAAACCGCAAGGTCCAGAGCGCGTATGAACACAAGCCTCGCGAACAGGCGTGGTTGCCCGGCCAACGAGTGCTTGAGATTTCCGCACAATGAAAGATGAATGAACTGGAGCAGCAGATTGTCCTTCCTCATCAGGATGAGACGACCGCAGTGGTCATGATTAATTCCGGCACACGGTCATGCCACGTTGCGGTCATGCAACTGCTGGAGGAACTGCGCGTCGAGCATGATCTGATTGACCGGATGCTGGATTCGTTTCGGACCGCAGTGAGTCAATTCGTCAACGCCCAGACCGGCCCGCAAGACCTGGATCGTTTCGTTCGCTTTTTTCGCGTGTATGCCGACCAATTCCACCATTCCCGGGAGGAGCAAGTGCTGTTTGCGACCCTGGTAAATCAACTTCATCTCCCCGGCGATCACGGCCCGATTGCTGTGCTGACCGATGATCACCGTCAGTTCAAAGCCTTGCTGGACCAGATCGAGCAGTTGATCGCGAGGCAACCTTTGTCTCCAGCGGATCAAATTCAACTCCGGACCACGACAGAGCGATACATCACGGCCATGCAACACCATATTGACGCGGAAAATTCGGTGCTTTTTGTTGAAGGCGGGATCTGTCTGCAAGAGGCTGGAATCTCCGAACTTCCGTCCCGCCCCCTCAGCGCCGACGAACAGCAGGTTCGGTTCGTGGCGGAAGAGCTTTTGCAATCCTACCCGCCCACGCCCAACGTGGAGATCACTCGCGGCGATGGCTGCGTCCTCTGTCCGGCCTATCAAACGACCTGTGACGGCTATGAACGCGAATGGCCCAGGGTATCCCGGTGGGGGCACGCGGAAGAGGACGATCCTTTTTCCAACGAGTGAACTCTTGTTCCCGAATTGCTTCCAATATTCTGTCTGCCTGCCTCGGAGCGACAGTGCCGAGCCGTCAGAATTCCCGGGGAACTGTCTGCCTTGTTTGCAGTCGCGCCTTGGCTATTTACGGGAGAAGTTTGTGCCGCCCCCGACATTATGATGAACGATATAAAAACCAGCCCCCCTGAACCAGATTGGAATCCGACCACTCCGGAGGTGCAGCGGGATCAGCGTGCGGCCTACGATGGGATGCGCCAGCGCTGTCCTGTCGCCTACAGCGAGTTCATGGGATGGTCCTTGTTCCGCCACGAGGACGTGATGCGCGTGCTGTTCGATCACAAAACCTTCAGCAGCGCTGTTTCGCAGCATCTTTCCGTGCCCAGCGGGATGGACCAGCCGGAGCACACCGAGTATCGCCGCATCATCGAACCCTACTTCTCAGCGAAACGCATGGAGGCGTTCGAACCCATCTGTCGCGGCATCGCCACGAAGCTCGCGCACGATTTGAACGTGCGCCGCGAAGTGGAGTTCATGACAGATGCCGCACTGCCGTTTGCGGTGCAAGTCCAGTGCGCGTTTCTCGGGTGGCCGGCAGCATTGCAAGAACCGCTGCTGCGATGGACTCGCAAGAACCATGAAGCCACCCTCGCCCAAGACCGCAAGGCGATGTCCGAAATCGCGCTGGAATTTGAAGCCATCATTGATGATCTGTTGGAAACCCGGCTGCAAGCAGACGCCAGCCCTGAAACCGATCTCACCACAGCACTGATGCACGAAAAGGTTTGGGGACGCCCTCTGAGCAACGAGGAACTGGCGAGCATCCTGCGCAACTGGACCGTCGGCGAAATTGGCACGATCTCCGCCTCGGTCGGTATTCTCGCCCATTACCTGACCGAACACCCCGACTTGCAGAAGCAATTGCGCACCCAACCCAACCTGCTACCGAACGCCATCGAGGAAATCCTCCGCATTTTCGGTCCGCTCGTATCTAATCGGCGAATCACGACGTGCCCGGTGGAAATCGGCGGACGACAAATCGCCGCCGGCGAACGCATCACGCTGATGTGGATTTCGGCCAATCGTGATGAACGTGTTTTTGAAGACCCGGATTCATTTCGCCTCGACCGGGATTACAGCAAGAATCTCCTCTGGGGCGCAGGCATCCACGTCTGTCCCGGTGCGCCGCTGGCAAAGTTGGAAATGAAGGTGTTCATGGAGGAATTGCTGGCCCACACCCTGAACATCGCAACCATCCCGGAAACATCACCTGCACTCGCTGCCTATCCAGCCAGCGGATTTGCTACCTTGCCGCTGCGAATTCAGTGATTTGCAGGGTCTGTGCACCTGGAACAAAGCGCACACTGAACGCTGACAAGTCCCCAAACCTGCCAAAGCCTTGACCTGCGTCAATACGGCGCGAGGATGCCGCAACTATATTGTGAACGCGAATTCACAATATGCGTGCCAGGAAAACAAGAACCAAAGTTCGGCAGGAACAGATCGCCCAAGGGGCATTGGATGTCGTGGAACGCCATGGGATGCGCGGCCTGAATGTAGCCCGCGTCGCGAAAGCGGTGGGTGTTGTGCCATCGGGGCTATACCGGCACTTCTCCAGCAAGGATGATGTGCTGGCTTCAGTGCTGGATTTAATCGCCGAGCGCATGGACTCCAATGTGGCCCAGGTGCGAAGGTGCAGTGCAACCGCGCTGGATCGGCTTCATGACTTGCTCACCCGCCATGTAGAACTCGTCCTCCGCAACTCGGCTATTCCACGCGTGGTGTTCTCTGAGGAGATGTTGCATGGCCAGTCCGCACATCGTCGCCGGATGTATGAGATCATTCGCGGGTATCTGCACCACGTGGAGCAACTCATCCGCGACGGACAACGCGACGGGTTCATTCGCACTGAGGTTGATCCGGAAGCAGCGTCAGTGCTCTTTCTTGGGTTGATTCAGCCGGGAGTTGTTCTTTGGGTCATGAGCGGCGGTGCGTTCGACATCGCGGCACACGCGGAGGCCGGCTGGACACTATTTGTCGAAGCCGTCGGGTCAGCCCGGTCTCACTCCTTGGCCTCGCGTTGAATATCAAACCAAACACGAAAGGAAAATGAACATGAAGACATTGATAAACACACTGCTCGCCGCCGGTATCTTCTCGGCCGCTTGGTTGCTATCGGCCACCCCGGCGTTCGCCCACTGCGACACGCTGGACGGCCCGGTCGTCAGCGCTGCGAAAACGGCCTTGGAAAAGCAAGACATCACGCCCGTGTTGAAATGGATCAAGCCTGAGCATGAAGTGGAATTGAAATCGGCCTTTAACCGGGCACTTGCCGTGCGCACGCAAAGCCAGGAAGCACGCGAACTGGCCGACCAGTTCTTCTTCGAAACGCTTGTCCGCGTGCATCGTGCTGGTGAAGGCGCGCCTTATACCGGCCTTAAGCCTGCCGGCACGAAAGTTGAACCTACCGTCGAGGCCGCCGACCGGGCGCTCGAAAGTGGCAATGCTGACGCATTAATTAAGATCGTGACAGGCGAAGCTGCCGACGGCATCCGGCAACGCTTCGCTGAGGCCGTTGAAGATAGGAAGCACGCCGAGCACAATGTAGAAGCCGGGCGCGAATATGTCGCTGCCTACGTCGAGTTCGTCCATTATGTGGAGGCGTTGCATACGATCTCAACCGGGCAACCGCAACTTCACAAGCACGCGGAATCTGGCACGCAACCAATTATGCCGGTCGCCCCGCACAACCACTGAAACGAGCAGGCACGCCCGTGAAACGCGATCAAGTTCTCAATGCGCTTCGCAAATCCGCCAAATGGCTGGTCCTGGCTGTCATCGTGGCGGTAGTCATCTATCGCGTGAAATTTGCCGCCATGCCGGTGGAGGCGTTTGAAGTGAAGCCCGGGATTGTGGCCGACGAGGTGATGGGCACGGGAACTCTCGAAGCGCGGGTCAAGACGACCATCAGCCCGCGCATCCAGGAACGGCTGGCTGAAGTATTGGTGGATCAAGGCGACGCTGTCAGCGCAGACCAGTTGCTTGCGAGGCTCGACGAGGGCGAACTCAAGCGCCAGGTCGGAGTTGCGGAAGCGGCGCTCGCAGCCGCGAGATCCACTGCCGAGCGGGTGCGCGTGGACGAAGCCCGCGCCGCAGCCGTCGAACAACAGGCCCGGCAGGAGCATAAACGCATTTCCGATCTTGTGGCCACCAGAGTCAGTTCGCCGGCGGAAATGGACAAGGCTGTTGAGCAACTGCACATCGCGGAAGCCGATTTGAAGCGCGCCCGCGCGGCCACTGCAGAAGCCGGGCAACAAGTCGTCACGACGGAGCGCAATCTGGATTATCACCGCGAGAGACTGACCTTCGCGGAGATTCGCAGCCCTTACGACGGGCTGATCACGAAACGCGACCGCGACCCGGGCGGTGTCGTCGTGCCGGGCAGTTCCATTCTGCAACTCATCGCGACGAATGAGTTGTGGATCTCGGCTTGGGTGGACGAAACGGCTTCCGCCGCGCTGGCCGACGGGCAGAAGGCGCGAGTGATGTTCCGCTCGGAAACCGGCAAGAGTTATCCTGGCGAGCTTGCCCGGCTCGGACGCGAAACCGATCCCGAAACACGGGAGTTTCTCGTGGACGTGCGTGTGAGCGAGCTTCCCCCCAATTGGACCATCGGCCAGCGGGCGGAGGTATTCATCGAAACCGCGCGCAAGGCAGACGCACTAGCCGTGCCGCTGACCTGTTTGCAATGGCACAGTGGCAAGCCTGGTGTCTTTGTCGCCGAACGCGGCAAAGCTTCGTGGCGGGACGTGACGCTCGGATTGCGGGGGAACGTTGTGGTGGAAGTCACGCAGGGCTTGTCCTCGGGCGACAAGGTCGTGACGCCGGCAAATCCGAAGCAAGGGACGATCAAGTCTGGTCAACGCATCACGATGCAATGAACCTCGCGGCCAAGGACATTCGCCACAACGTCGGACGCTTTGCGCTGACCACCGTCGGCATTGGCCTGCTGCTGATGATCGTTTTGGGTATGAGCGGCATTTACCGCGGCATGATTGACGATGCGCTGGTGGTGGTGGACCACATCGGCGCGGATTTGTGGGTTGTGCAACGCGGCACGCGCGGGCCGTTCGCCGAGATTTCCCGCCTGCCCGCGAATCTTGAACATCGCGTGCGCGCCGTGCCCGGCGTCGCCAAAGCCCGCACATTCGTTTCCCACAATGTTCAACGTGAACACCACGGGAAGCCTCTGCGCATGAACGTTCACGGCCTGTCCTGGCCCGAGGACAAGGGGGAATGGGTCAAACTCATCGCCGGCCGTCCGCTCGGGCAGGCGCATTACGAAATGATCGCCGATGCATCATTGGGTCTGGCTTTGGGTGAAACATTGGCGCTCGGCAAGGACACTTACACGGTCGTGGGCGTGAGCCGGGGAATGGTTTCATCGGGTGGCGACGGCATCGGGTTTTTCACCACACAGGATGCGCAGGCAATACAATTCGACTTGCCGGGCGAAGCCATCCGACTGGAGCGCACGGCGCGCGTGCAGCGCGCGGCGGGACAGGACTTGGGCCAGGTGCAACCGCTGCTGCTCGAACGCGGGGGCGGTTTGTCCTCGGGAATCCCGGCACTGGCGCGGCCGATGGTCAGCGCGATCACCGTGCGGGTTTCCGAGGGATTCGATCCCGCGGCAGTCGCGGCAACCATCTCCGCGTGGCCGGACGTGACGGTTTACACGCGTGCCGGACAAAGCGAACTGCTGGTTCATGGCATGATTGACAAGGCGCGCCGGCAGATCGGATTGTTCCGCGCCCTCCTGGTGATCATCTCCACCATCATCATGGCGCTGATTCTCTATACGCTGACCTTGGACAAAATTCACGACATCGCGATGCTCAAGCTCATGGGCGCGCGCAACCCAATGATCGCCGGCCTCATCCTGCAACAGGCGCTCCTGCTCGGCGCGCTCGGTTTCGGCCTGGCCTGGTATCTGGGCGGCTGGGTTTTTCCAAAATTTCCGCGCCGCGTGCTCATCGCGCCGGAAGACTTATGGGGGCTGGCCCTCGTGGTCACGGTCATTTCCGTGCTCGCCAGCCTGCTCGGCATCTGGAAAGCCATGCGCGTCGAACCCAACAAGGTGCTGTCATGACCACCACCACCAACCAGCCTGCCGTTGAAGCCATTGAACTGACGAAGATTTATGGCTCGGGCAATACCGAGGTCGTGGCGATGAAGGACGTTTCCGTGAGTCTGGCACGCGGCGAAGTGGTCGCCTTGCTCGGCCCGAGCGGCGCGGGCAAATCCACCTTCCTTACTGCGGTCGGTTTGATCAATCCGCCCACGTCGGGCCGGATCATCATCGGTGGCGAGCCGGTGATGGACGGTCCGCGCCCGCTGGTGGACTTGCGCGCATTCCGGCGGCGGCATCTTGGATTTGTATTTCAGAAGGCCAACCTGATTCCGTTCCTGAACGCCGCGGAGAACGTCGCCATTGCACTGGAAATCAATGACACCACGCCCCGCGCCGCGCGCAAACGCGCGATGGAACTACTCGACTACTTCGGCGTGGCTGAACGTGCGAAGAACCTGCCCGATGCGCTCTCCGGCGGCCAGCAGCAACGTGTCGCCGTGGCCCGCGCTCTGGCGAACCAGCCGAGCCTGATTCTCGCCGATGAACCCACCGCCGCGCTGGACAGCCACCGTGGCCGGCAGGTGATGGAATTGTTCCGCAAAGTCGCCCACGAACGCGGTTCGGCCGTGATTGTTGTGACGCACGACCACCGTTCTCTGGACGTGTTCGACCGCTCTTACGAGATGGAGGATGGTCAACTGCGTCCGTCATTCAACCAACCGCAATCTGGGTGATGCCAAGTGATGGTAATGATCCAATTCAAGTAAGTAAGCTGGGTAGCAGCTCTGGTTTGCCCATGGAACGCACCAAAACCCACTATTCCAATGGGCACGCCCGCTCTCTTCGACAGATTCTCCCGGATGATTTGCAGGCTGACCTTTCCCGAAACCAATCCTGTAAAGATGCGCGTATCCAGTTGGAACGTTAACAGCAGGATGGCGAACTCCGCCGGTGGTAGAACCAGAAGTTTACCGCGAGGCACAGCAGCGCGAAAAACGCCATCCCGGTGTAGGCCCAGGCTGGTCCACCCAAGTGATCCATGGTCCAGCCAAGCAGCAGCGGCGGCACGAATCCGCCCAACGCACCCAGGCAACTGACGATGCCGATGGCCGCGCCCGCTTCCTTTGGCAGCACGTGCGGGATGATCTTGAACACGCTGCCGTTGCCCAGTCCGGACGCGGCACAGATGATCAGGATGACGGTGAAAAATCCGGCGAACTGGTCCGGTTGGAGGAATCCCGACAGGCTGAATCCGCCCAAGGCCATTGTCCCGACTGAAATCGAAGTGATCAGCCCCGCGCCGAACTTGTCCGCCAGCCAGCCACCCAGCGGTCGCGCGAGTGTGGCAATGGCTGCCGCCCAGGGCGCATACAGCAGCGGCTTGGGCGCACCACCGGGAGCGGAAGCAAACACTTCCTTGATGATGAGCGGCAGCGATGCCCCCATGGCGACGAAACAACCGAAGGTCAGGAAATACAGCAGCGAGAGCACCCAGGTGTGCAACCGTTTGCCCGCCACAAGTTGCGACGCCAATGTTTTGGGCTGGGTCGCGTGATCTTTCGTGCCGAACCAGATTGCCGCCGCACATAGCAGGATAAAGGGAATCCAGAGAAACGCGGCATTCTCGACGTGAATGGATCGTGCTGGTATGCCAGTTGAATCCGCCGACACCCCGAGCAGCGAGAACCCGATGACCAATGGGATGGTGAACTGCGCAATGGTCACGCCAAAGTTTCCCAGTCCATTGATGCCGAGCGCCGTGCCTTGGGATTGCTTGGGAAACCACAGGTTGATCACGCCCATCGAGGTGGCAAAGTTTGCTCCGGCGATGCCGGTCAGCGCCGCGCACGCCAGCAGCACCCAATAGGGTGTGGCCGGGTTCTTCACGGCAAAGCCGGTGGCAATACACGGTAGCAACAGCAACAGGGTGACAAAAGTGTAACTGCGCCGACTGCCAAACGTGGAAACAATCAGGCCGTAAGGGATGCGCAGGAATGAGCCGAGCAGCACCGGGGTTGCCGTCAGCCAGAAAAGTTGCTGGCGGGAAAGATTGAATCCGGCGTCCTTCAGACGGATGGGAATGGCCGACCACATGAACCAGACGGCAAAGGCAAGAGCCAATGAAACGACACTGATACCCAGGGTGCGCCAAGCCAGTGCCGCGTGCGGAAAGGCTTCACGTTCGATCTCACGCGCGGGCAATCTTAGGGGCGAAGGCAGATACCGCAACAACGCCGCGCCCGCGCCGAAGAGCGCCAGTGATGACCAGAAGGCCGGCCATTTGACCGCGTTGTGGCCGTCGAGGGATTCATTCAATGCCACGGTGAGCAGCCACACCTGCATGCAGAGAATCAGAATCAACACGCACATCACGCCCAGCAACAGCGTGTTGGTCTTCGTGGGATGCGCCTGTCTTTGGGCTTCGCGGAAGGTGCTCATGTGGACGCGGGTTCGGTGACGTAGATTTCGTCGCCTTTGACGAGGACTTCGAGGCGCTTCAACGGACGCGGTGGTGGGCCTTGCAGAACGTTGCCGGTTCGCGCGTCAAACCACCCGTTGTGACACGGACACTGGATCTTGTCGGCGGCAGGCTGATAGAACACGGCGCAGGAAAGGTGCGTGCATTTCTGCTCGAAAGCCCGCCAACTGCCATCATTCAGATGAATCAGAATGAACGGAATCTTTGAACCTGTTACAGTAAACGCGCGAGTGCCTCCAACCGGAACTTCTTCGGTCTTGCAGACGAATTCCTCGCCTTCGATCCGGTGCGGTGGAAACAGCCGGTCCTTTACGGCCACCCAGCCGCTGCCGACGGCCATGCCGCCGGACACAAGGCATAGAAACTTGGTGAACTCGCGCCGCGAAACGTGTTCGGCCTCCACGCGCTCGATGGGGAAATCCACTTCAGGCGCGGACTTTTCGGGTAATGGGCTGTTGTTGTTCATTCGCTATCTACGACAAGTTCCGTAGCCCCTTTGGGCATCATGATATTGACCTTCGTCTTTACGAGTTGCTGGCCGAAACGAAACGTGTTCACCGGCGAACTGTTCGGGCGGTTACGGCCGATTTGTTCGCGAGTGCCATAAAACAGCGCGCCGCTCGGACAGACCGTGGCGCACATCGGCTTCTTGCCCGCGCTGGTGCGGTCGTAGCACATGTTGCACTTCATCATCAGGTCGAGCGGCTCGACTTTCTTGGGCACGCCGAACGGACAGGCTTGCACGCAATTCGAGCACGCGATGCAGCGCGCGGTGTTAGCGCTGTGAACAATGCCAAACTCATCCTTCGTGATGGCGTCAGCGGGACAAACCTTGGCACAGACCGGGTCTTCGCAGTGCATGCAGACCTGCACCGAGGTTTGCGTGCTCAGAAAGCGATCCACGTAATCCACGTGAATCATCGCCGTCTGGCCGTTCGTTTCACATTCGGCGCACGCCATTTCGCAGGCGTGGCAGCCGATGCAACGCTGCGGGTCAAAGAAGAATTCCTGGTCAGTGCGAAACGTCGTGGTGTTCATGCGCTGGCGTAGGCTTTGGTTTCCGCAGGGGACGGTGCAGGACGCCCCTGCGGTTCGAGCCGGCAGGCGCACACCTTGAATTCGGGAATCTTGGAGACGGGATCGAGATGTCCCGAAGTGAGCTGATTGGCGGACTTCTTGCCCGGCCAATGATAGGGAATGAACACGGTGTCCTCGCGAATGGTTTCGACGAGTTGCGCGGGAAATTCCGCCGCCCCGCGCCGCGTCACAACCTTCACCAACTCGCGATCCTTGATGCCGAAACGCGCCGCCGTCTTGGGATGTATTTCCAGCAACGGTTCGGGATATTGTTCGACAAGTTTGCCGATGCGCCGCGTCTGTGTGCCGCTCAGGTATTGCGACACCACACGACCGGTGGTGAGAATCATCGGGTATTCCGCATCCGTGAGTTCGGCCGGTTCGCGATAAGCCACGCCGTTAAAATGCGCCCGGCCATCGGGTGTTTTGAATTTGCGGTCCTCCCACAATCGCGGCGTGCCAGGATGATCTTCCGAAGGGCACGGCCAGAACACACCCATGTTATCTTCGATCTTTTTGTAGGTGATTCCGAAGTAGTCCGCTGTGCCCCCTTTGGAAGCGACGCGCAACTCGTTGAAGATCTCCTCGGAGGAATTGAAACTGAAATGCTTCTCCGCACCCAGCCGTTTGGCGAGTTCCAGCAAGATGCTGGTGTCGGTGCGGGCGTTGCCCGGAGGATTCACGGCCTTGCGAATACGCACGACGCGCCCCTCGGCGGTTGTCACCGTGCCTTCCTCCTCTTCGTGCAACGAACCGGGCAGGATGATATTGGCGTGACGGGCGGTTTCGTTCAGGAAGAAATCAATGCAGGCGTAGAATTCCAGCTTCTCCAGCGCCTCGCGGATCATGTTGTTGTTCGGCAGCGAGACGAGCGGATTGAAGCAAATGCTCAACAGGCCCTTGATTTCGCCACGGTGAATCGCCTCCATGATTTCATAGGCGGTGAGTCCCTTGCCGGGCAATTCCTTCTCATCAATACCCCAAACCCCACTGATGTATTTGCGGTGCTCGGGATTCTCGATATCGCGATTGCCGGGAAGCTGGTCGCACTTGTGACCATGCTCGCGCCCGCCCTGGCCATTGCCCTGACCGGTGATGGTCGCGTAGCCGCAGTAGGGCCTGCCGATGCGACCCGTGGCGAGCACGAGATTGATGCAAGCCACCACGTTCTCCACGCCTTTGCTCTGGTGCTCGATGCCGCGCGCGTGCAGCAGAAAACTTGTCTTGGCCGCACCCCACCACTGCGCCGCTTGCATGATCTTCTCCTTGGCGATGCCCGTCGTGCGCTCCGCCCATTCGAGGTCATAGTCCTTCACCGCATCTTTTGCCCTTTCAAAGTCGGTGGTGTGATTGGCGATGAAATCGTGATCGAGCCAGTCGTGCTTGATGAGCTGATGCAGAATCGCGCCGTAGAGGGCGGAATCACGGCCCGGTCGAATCGGCAGATACAGATCAGCGGTGCGGGCGATGGGCGTGAGACGTGGATCAACGACGATAAGCTTCGCGCCATTATCGCGCGCCTGCCAGATCCAGTGCGTAAGCGTTGGGAAGGTTTCGCTGACGTTCGTGCCGCAGATCATCACCACTTCGGCGTGCGCGAGGTCGGAATAATTGTTTGAACCACGGTCGAGCCCGAACGCCTTCTTGTTGCCCGCGCCAGCGCTGACCATGCAGAGCCGCCCATTGTAATCGAGATTCCTGGTCTTGAGCGCCACCCGCGCAAATTTGCCGACAAGATAGCTCTTTTCATTTGTGAGCGAGACGCCGGAAAGCATGGCAAACGCGTCCTTGCCGTATTTGCCTTGGATTCGTTGAATCTCGGACACCACGCGCTCAAAAGCTGCTTCCCAGGCAATGGGACGGAAGCCTTTTCCTTCGACGCGCTCTATCGGATCAAGCAACCGATCGGGATGGTTGTTCTGAAGATAACGCTGAACACCCTTCGGACACAGCCGCCCTTCGTTGAAAGGAAACTCCTCCCAGGGTTCAAAACCGACGATGCGATTGTCCTTCACCAGCAGTTTGATGCCGCATTGCATGCCGCAAAAGCAGCAATGTGTTTTGACGACGTCATCCGGTTCGTCACGCCCCGGGTAGCCTTGCATGGGGGGGAAATTCAGCGACGGCCCGAATTGAGTGATCAGGTTCTCGGCGGATACAGGTAAAGTGGCCATGACGATTTATCCAAAAAGCGAACCGGCCTTTTGCCGGGCCTTGAGATGTGCTTTGGCCAGCAGGGCGCGTTTCCCCTGCGGGCTGTATTCAATATGCGATTTGCCATCCTTGCGCGCGTAATTGAAACCCAGTTCTGCCGCGACGGCTTTGACATCGTCCACGTGCATTTGCGAGTCGAACTCCTTCGTGGTGTGCGGACAAACCGCCTGCGGACCTTCCGCACCGGCGCGGCGATAGATGGCGATCCCAAGTTGCGCCGGACGCTGGATGATGTGGTAGAACTTCCCGAAGGGCATCCAGAGCAAAAACAAAATGACGGTAATGGCGTGGGTGATGGCCATGAACTGATGCGCTTTGCCCTCCATGAACTTGTAGTCGAGGCTGATGCCCAGGCCGGTCAACGAAATCGCCAGCAACAACAGCAGCGGCAGCCAGTCGCCCTCGAACGTTTGGATCGCGATCTGTCCTGCGTGCGTGAGGCGACGGCGCATCATGATCATCACACCCGCGATCACGAGAATCGCCGACCAATTCAATCCGTTGAAAATGATCTCCGCCAGCACCGTGTGCAGTGGAAATTCCATGACCTTGAAACCGAAGACGAAAATCTCATAGATGTTGATGCCGCCCGGTTTCAAGCCAAAGTGAATCCAACCAAAGACCAGCGGGAACGTGATGGCAAACGCCAGGAGGCATCCCCAGGCCATGAGCATGTGACCGAAACCACGCGCCTTGCCCCGGTTGCGGATGAATTTCTGACCGAGAAACTGGACGATGAAATGTTTCACCAGTTCCCAGCCGTAAGCGATGGTTCGTCCGGTGAAGAACAACTTCCAGCCCCGCGCGAAATAGCGCCACGTGGGCGGTCGTTGCAGCCAAACCGTGTAACGATAGACAATCCCGAAGCAGGCGAAGATGCAGCCGAACAGATAGGCCACCAGTGCCGGATCGAAGTTCGTCAGGTTGCGCGAGCCAATGAGAATCGAAGCCACCAGCAGCACCGTGGCTACTGCGGCGACCAACGCGGCCCGGAGATTGAGCGTGTTGAACATGGGACTCTGGCTAATTCTGTCGATTCAGCATCGGAATGACGAGCGCAGAATTTGGTGCGCGTCGCATTCCCATCACGATTGAACCGTAACTGAAAGCGACGCAGCCGACATTGACTCACATCAAAGCGTGATTGAGTGCACAGAAACTCGCGCTTGTTCTCGCTTTCCAAAGAACCGTCATTCTCTGACTGCGCCTAGCTGATTGAGTAATCCGGTGAGTTCCGGTCCAATCCGCCGCAATTGCTCCTCGTGGGCCGAGGAAAGCTTGTCGAGGATTTGCTCTCCACGCGGCGTCAGGCGCACATTCACCTGTCGCCGGTCGCTGTCCGATTGTGCGCGGACGACCAGTTTCAGTTTGGCCAGACGATCCAACAGTTCGACCGTGCTGTGATGGCGAAGTTGCAGTCTTTCGGCCAGTTCGCTCACGGTCACTTCATCGCGCCGCGGAAAACCCTTGATGGCCAGCAACGCCTGGTGTTGTTGTGGTGTCAGGCCCGCGCGCTTCGCGGCATCCTCGCTGAAGCGAAGAAACTGCCGCAACGCATAGCGAAACGCCGCGAGGTTCTCGTATTGCAATTGGGACAGTTTTTTGCGTGCTGCCATCCACGTGAAGCCTAGCACGAGCCATCCCCGTGACGCTACTGCGGAATTGACATATATCGCACTACGATATAATCTCTACGCCCTTATGGATGATGAAGACTCACGGTTCGAACCGGCTGCCGGGTTGGATGGGCGGGTGGCGTCCCATGCCGGTCTGGCCGATTTCAGCACGGATCGGCGCGTCGTGATTCTTTCGGCGGTGGCAGCGGCCATTGGCGTGATTGGTTCGTTGGTGGCGTTTGCGCTTCTCTGGCTTATTGCGGTCATCACCAACCTGGCGTTTTATCAACGCTTCTCCGCACTGCCGGCTCTGCCGCAGGGCAATCATCTCGGATACTGGGTTATTGCCGTGCCCGTTGTTGGCGCTCTCATTATTGGCCTGATGGCACGGTTTGGTTCGGATAAGATACGCGGCCATGGGATTCCCGAGGCGCTGGAGGCCATCCTGCTCGGACGAAGCCGGATTCAAACCAAGGTCGCAATTCTCAAACCCATCTCGGCGGCCATTTCCATCGGCACGGGCGGACCATTTGGCGCGGAAGGGCCAATCATCATGACCGGAGGAGCGTTTGGCTCGATCATCGCACAGCAGTTTCACCTCAGTGCGGCGGAGCGTAAAACCTTGCTGGTGGCGGGCGCGGCGGCGGGCATGTCGGCGGTGTTCGCAACGCCAGTTGCCGCGATTCTGCTGGCGGTGGAATTGCTCCTGTTCGAATGGAAGCCGCGCAGCTTCATTCCAGTGGCCGTGGCCGCCATTGTGGCGGCTGCCATGCGAGTGCCGCTGCTCGGTATCGGGCCAATCTTTCCAATCGTTGCGCACAACGCTCCTTCCGGCGCACAACTCATCATGGCCAGCGGCGTAGGATTGGTTGCCGGACTCGGATCGGGATTATTGACGCAATTGGTTTACACATTTGAAGATTTGTTTCAGAAGCTTCCGTTGCACTGGATGTGGTGGCCGGCAATTGGCGCTGCAGTTGTCGGCGTCGGCGGCATCATCGAGCCGCGCGTGCTTGGTGTCGGCTACGACACGATTCATACCTTGTTGCGTGGCGAAATGATCGGCGCTGCGGTGGCAGGGCTGATGATCGCCAAAGCGCTGGTCTGGGCCGTTGCGCTGGGCTCAGGCACATCGGGCGGTGTGCTTGCACCATTGCTCATCATCGGCAGCGCACTCGGTGCGCTCATTGGACAATGGCTTCCCGGGCATGAGGCCGGCCTATGGGCGCTGATCGGCATGGCCGCAATGATGAGTGGGACGATGCGCGCACCGCTGACGGCCATGGTTTTTGCCGTGGAATTGACACATGATTTCATGATGCTCCCAGCCTTGCTCGTCGGAACGGTGGCAGCATTCGGCGTCACCGTTCTGCTTATGCGGCGTTCCATCCTGACCGAGAGACTTGCGCGCCGCGGGCATCACGTCACGTGTGAATACAGTATTGATCCGTTCGAGCTGGCCCGCGTAGGCGACGTGATGGAGCGGGACGCGCCCTGTGTTCCCGCCACCATGAAGCTCGCTGAGCTGTCTGACCTGGTCGGCGACGGAAGCTCTCCCGTCAGTCAACGGCAGGGCACGCTAATTGTGGATGAGCAACAGCAACTCGTTGGGATCATTACTCGTGGAGACATGGTGCGCGCACTGCGGCAAGACCCGTCCGGGGGGATGACCGTAGCTGAGGCGGGCAGCACTGATCTCGTCACTACGCAATCACATGAACCCCTGCGCGCGGCGCTTGCCAGGATGTTGCATAGAAACATCGGTCGCCTGCCCGTGGTTGATCAGGCCAACCCAAGACATGTGGTTGGCTACCTTGGTCGGGCGGCCATTCTTTCCGCGCGAATGAGGTTGCTGCACGAAGAAGATCTTCGCGAACGCGGCTGAAATCGTTACAACCCAAACCTTTGGCTTCTATGCTAAAAATACTCCTGCTCAAATTCACTCTCGCGGTTCTCGCAGGCTGGGCGATCCTTGCGTTGCTCTGATCCGTAGTTGCGGCCCGAAGCTTTGACCCCGGTCAAGGTTCGTCACCGCTGGATGGTCCAAACTGAAGTTGTGAGTCTATGCTCACGATGGTCATGAGCGACAACAAGAAACGTCCATTGGTTTATTCGTGCTCCGGCGCTTCGAGCGCCGCGCAGTTGGCCAACCACCTTGCCGTGAAACTCGACCGGCTCAAAGTTGCCGAGATGTCTTGTATTGCCGGAGTGGGCGGTGATGTGAAGCCTTTGGTGCGCACAGCCCTGTCGGGCAGGCCCATCATCGCCTTGGACGGTTGTCCGCTACACTGTGTCGCGCATATCCTCAAACGCCACGGGTTGCGAGCGGCCAAGCATTACGACTTGAGCCAGCTCGGAGTGCAGAAACGAAAGCACGAGGATTTTGATCCCCAGGAGGCCGAGCGAGTATTGGCGCGGATTCGCGAGGAACTTGTCAAACCGGCAGACAAAATGACGGCGGACCTTTCGTTGCATTCTGCAACCCACAGTGGACAAGGCTAGAGCGGTTTCCTAAAACACCTGTCATGCGCATCCTCTTCTTCGCCCACCTGAGAGACATCACCCGCTGCGCGGAAATGACTCTCCAGTGCGGGGAGACGGATGCCGATGGGCTGTGGCGTAAACTTGTTGCCGAGCATCCCGGATTGGAGCGGTATCGCAACTCGGTGCGGCTGGCAAAGAACTCCGAGTATGTGAATTCGGTGGAGCTTTTTGCTGACACGGATGAAGTGGCCTTGATTCCGCCGGTGTCAGGCGGATAAACCATCGTTGATACACATGGATACATTTGGACGCACGATTGATTACCTGCGCATCTCGGTTACCGACCGCTGCAATGAGCGTTGCCTCTACTGCATGCCCGAGGGCTACAAGGGTTGGGAGCGGAAACCAGACCATCTGACGGCGAATGAAATCCTTCGCGTCGCGCGTGTCGCGGCGCGCATGGGCTTTCGCAAGTTCCGGCTCACCGGCGGCGAACCGCTGGTGCGCGCGGACCTGCCGGACATTGTGCGCGGGATGAGGGCAATCCCCGGCGTCGAGCATATCGGCATCTCCACAAACGGGACGAAGCTCGCCGCACTAGCGCAACCCTTGCGCGAGGCTGGCGTCGGCACGGTCAATGTGAGCTTGGACGCCTTTGATCCCATCCTTTATCGGTGGATCACTGGTGGCGACGTGCATGCCGTGCTTTCCGGCATCCGCGCGGCCGTGGCGGCAGGCTTCGAGTGCATCAAACTCAACACCGTGCTCATGCGCGGGGTGAATGAGCAGGAAATCTGGCCACTGGTGTTGTTCGCGGCGGAACACGGCCTGCCGTTGCGCCTGATCGAACTGATGCCGGTAACCACCACCGACGTGCTGACCGAGAAGAATTTCATGAGTGTGGGCGAGGCGATGGAACTGTTGCGCCAAAAGGACGAGCTGATCCCGCAGCCGGATTGGCGGCTCGGCTTCGGCCCGGCCAGGTATTACGAGTTGAAGCACACTGGGGCGCGGGTTGGCTTTATCGGCGCAATGACGAATCTGCACTTCTGCGAGACCTGCAACAAGATGCGCCTGACCGCAGACGGCAAAATGCGGCCATGTTTGGGCGACCACGGTGAAATTGATTTACGCCATGCGTTGCGTCACGAGCCGGACGACGCCGCCATTCAGGATTTGTTGTGCGCCGCTCTGCAACGCAAGCCGCTGGAGCACTCATTTCGCGACGCCTATCAACCCTGCCGCCCAATGACCGCCATCGGTGGCTGACGACTATCCAAAGGACACGAACTATGATGCCTTCACTGAACCGATT
The DNA here is from genome assembly GCA_044225555.1 of Limisphaerales bacterium. Classification (GTDB taxonomy): domain Bacteria; phylum Verrucomicrobiota; class Verrucomicrobiia; order Limisphaerales; family JADLHS01; genus JADLHS01. The sequence continues at coordinate 98,439 of JBGAIM010000016.1, forward strand.
CAAACGTTGTGATGTTCGTGAAATGATTAACGGCGGAATCGAACCATTCCCTTTCATCCGTGAGCAGGTGGACAAGCTTAAACCCGGAAACGGCATCATCATCGTTGCGCCGTTTCTGCCATCTCCGCTCATTGAACGGCTCGGCGGCGAGGGTTTCAAATCGAAGGTGGAACGGGGCGTGGGCGCGGACTGGCTCGTTTACTTTTGGCGGGAAAGTGATTGAATGGTAAGCGCATGACCGTCTCGCCAGCCGAATTCAGAACCGCCGTTGTTGTCAACACGCTGCGCAGTTGCCAGTTGTTCACGGGACTGCCCCTGCCAGACCTAGAGAACATCGCCGCTGTCACAACGGTCAAAACGATCGAAAAGGGTTCGTATCTATTTCGCGAAGGCGACCCGGCCCAGGGATTTTACATTGTCCAAAAGGGAGCGGTGAACGTTCATCGTGTCAGTGCAGCCGGCAAGGAACAGGTCATCCATGTCTTTCGCGTGGGCGACTCGTTCGCCGAGGTGGCCCTGGCTTCGGATAGAGGCTACCCTGCCGACGCTCGCGCGTTGGAAGAATCACAAGTGTTGCTGGTTCAGAAAGCGGGCATCCTGGCGCTGCTGAAACGGCAACCGGAGCTGGCTCTGCGGATGCTCGGTTCGATGAGCAGCCATTTGCGGGTGCTGGTGGGGCAACTCGAAGATTTGACGCTCAAGGACGTGGAGACACGTCTTGCGAACTGGCTGGTCAAACGCTGTCCGAATCCAGCCAGTGACCGTCCGGTGAAGATTGAATTGACGATGACCAAGCGTGTATTGGCGGCAGAGCTTGGCACGGTCAGCGAGACATTTTCCCGCACGCTGGCGAAGTTTCGCGAGCAAGAACTTGTCACGGTCAAGGGCAAGACCGTGACCATTCTCTCACCTGCCAAGCTACACGCCCTCCTGCGTCGCAACCTGGGCGAGTAGCGGTTTTTCCTCGTTCGCCTTGTCTTGAACTTCGATGACGCTGATCTGGTGGATGCTCGGCTGGCCATCGGGCACGAGCGACCGGTGATTCGGTGGCAGCACCATCAGGAATGACAATTCCATCCGTTGAAGGGCGGTTTCGATTCGTCGCAAAGAGTGGCCGCGCAACGTGACTTCATGCGTAGCGAAGACCAACCGAAGACGCTGCTCTTTGCCCTCACTCTTGAGTTCGGCAAAGGCGAACTGGTCGAACGGTAGCAGCAGGCTTTGTTCAGACGACACTTCGACTTTGACCGCACGAGCGTTCGGATCGCTCGCCCAGCATTCGGGTGATTTTGTGCTCATGGGTTTCAATGGGTTGATGACGACAACGGGAAAATTTCAGCCGACAGAAATTGTCGGCGGCACGACGGCCAAAGCGCAGCATGTAACCGTGCAGCTGATCCCAAAGGCGGACACCACGACGAGGAGCTACACCAGCCGCGAGTTCGAGTGCCAACGGCCGATGACCAGATCGTGTGACATTCTCGCGTAATTGCTCTTTGTCCGGCGTGAAGATGCGGATGCCGCGCCGCCCGCGCGAAATGGTCACATACCATTGCTGTGCGTTCGTTGCTGCCTTGATGGTGGAATCGGAGAACAGGACGTAATCCACGGTCTTACCTTGCGACCCATAAGACGTGACGGCGTAGCCAGGCAGAAACTCACGAAAGCTCGCATCCAACACCCGGCCATCGGCGAGTTCAACGCTGCCGTCGCCACGAACCGACTTCACCGCGACCAGCTCTCCGTTCGTGACGCGCTCGCCGGAAACCAGCTTACGATTGGCCTTGAGGTGTAGGCGGTCGCCGGACGCCAACGCAATGTCGCGAGTCTGACAGACCGAAATGCGGTCGAGCATCTTGTTTGAAACCGTGACGAACCGGCCGCCGACCTCCACGAGCAGTCCGGTTCTGAGAATTCCCGACAGCTTGCCTTTCGCGCCCGCGTCGGCTTCGCGCACCTTCTGGTTAAATACGATCACCGCATCTGGCGGATAGAATCGTTCGTCGCGCTTCTGCGCATTGGTCAGGTCCACGCGTTCGAGCGCTTGAACCGTGACATCGTTCGCGCCAAGCAATCGCTTCGCCTTGAGCGCCTCGCGCACTCTCGAATTCACGCGATGCACTTCGCCCCAGGTCTGTGACACTACGACCGCCGAGGCGCTCTGTTCAGCGAGACGAACGTATTCATCGGCGAGCCTGTCGGCTTGATCTCCCACGCCACAACCAATGAAGGCGCCCATTTGGTCAAGACGTTTGAAGGATTCTGCCAGTCTTCCAGCGGCAGCGGATACAACAGCTTTCCGATACCGTTTGATGCTGGCGCGTTCGCTGTCATCGCGACCGATGCCGGGGTCTTGGCGGCGAATCTTATGCAACTCCACCGCCCTCACCCCCGCATGACGCTCAATGGCGAGCAAAGCGTCCGATGCCTCCACTGCACCATGCTGCCGTGTATCCCCGGAGAGAACGACCCGTGCGTTCCGTTCCTTAGCCAGACGGAGCAATGCCAGCATTTGCCGCCCGCCAATCTGGCCGGCCTCGTCCACCACGATCACGGCGCGCTCCGGCAACTCGCCCTTCGTGAGAAACCCAGCAACCGTCACCGGTGACGGAAAGCCCGCTCTTTCCATATCTACGACTTGCTGACGCTGCGGCGCGAGAACAGCCACGGGCCGGCCGGCGTGCTGGAGCTGTTCGACGAGTTCATGCAACACGAAGCTCTTGCCTGTGCCCGCACCGCCGCGAAAGACAGAAACCAGATTGGTCGAGCCAAGCAGTCCTTCAAGCGCCTTGCGTTGCTCGTCATCGAGTTTCGGACTCGTTGGAAGTGGCTTGGCTACGAGCGGCCAGCAGTCGCCGACGCCTTCCTTTGCAGTTTGAACAATTTCCCACTCGCGCAATAGCACGTCGCGCTTGGTCACTCCGCCGGGAAGGTCTGCGTCGCGAATGTAGTCGCGTCGTTCCGTAAGATCTTTGAGTTCGGCCAGCGAGAAATCCTCGCCTCGCGCCCGCCCCAGCGCCTCCTGCCAAAGTTGGCATTCCAGCACGACCGAGTTGCGGTCAAAGAGATGTTCCTCCGCCCACTGAACCGCCTCGGCCACCGAAATGGATGCACATTGCTTTCCATCACCGGTCACGCCTTCCGTCAACCCACGCAATACTTCTCGGTCTGCCTGACTCAGTTGAGCGCCCCACAACGCCCGCAGTTCATCGCGACTCAGATCCTTCTGCTTTCGCGTCCGCCTTTCGGTTGCCAAACGCGCCCGCAAATCGGCGATGTTTGAACCGGCCAGCTCCGGTTTGTCGGCAAGCAACTTCGTCAGAGCCTTGTCAATTTCAGCATCGCGCTTGGAGAAACGGTCACACAAATCCGTCGGCACACCCTGAATCTGGAAATCCCCACGCGGTAGATTGCGAATGTGATATCCGAAACCGCGCAACTCGCGGGCGAGTTCGTGATAATAGGCGTTCTCCGCAAACTTGCGGGCGCGCAAGAGTTCGAAGTTCTGGAGCGCTTTCCAGCGATTTTCGGAAGCATCGAAAGTGGCGTTGAAAACGATGCAGTGGGTGTGTAGGTGCGGATCGAGCGCCCGAGAAGTATCATGCGTGAACAAGGCGGCGGCAAAATTCCCGGTGCGTTGGTCGCGATGCTCACCACCAGCACGGATGCGGGTTGCGGCGAAAGCCTCAAACTCGCGCATTGCCGATTTCACCGCCCGGGCATGAGCTTCCAGCACGCGTTTGTCGTCACCGAGAAATCCGACCAGTGAAACCGACTTCGGCGGTGAAAAGGTGAAGTCGTAGAAAATTCGGCGGTTCGCGGCTTTGCCGTCACCGTCAGCCCGCGTGGTGTTCAGTCGCTGCGTCAGCGTGTCGCCCGTGGCGGGATGTTGATTCTCGCAGAGGCGAAGAAAGTCATCCGCACGGACTCGGCCTGCCAGCCCAAGACGCTGTGCGCCCGATCCGAGCCATTCCCCAGATACTCGCTGCCCCTCGTCGTAGTAATCGCCAACGCAAAGATGTTCCTCGAAGTATTCCTGGGCATTTGCCAGGTTGTATTGCGTCTTGGCGGTCACCATGCACGACCACGCTATCTGAACCTCCCACTTGTGGCGTGTATCACGCGCACACTTGGCCATCACGATTTGAATCGGCAAACCTTTCCCGCCGCACTATTCTCACACAACCGATGTTGGCTGGCACTCACATCCATGGCTGATGAACTTTCGCCAATCGAGATCATTGCCAAGGGGCGTTGGGACAACGCGCTGTTCACAACCTACGCGTTAAGCCTGACTTTCTTCGAGACGCACATCATCAAGAACTGCCTCGTCAAGACAGGTTGTCGCAACATCTGGGTGGTCGCGGACGTTGATGGTTATCAGCAGAGCTTGGCAGAAAGACAATCTGCCCGCGTGGGACAGGAGTATCACCTCGTTCCAGTTGCTCTTTCAAACGGTGTCTTCCATCCCAAATGCAGCTATTTGTCCGGGCCGGATGGAGATTTGTTGATGGTTAGCAGTGGCAATCTGACCTTTGGTGGGTTTGGTCGGAATGTCGAAGTGATCGAGATGTTTCACTCCCGGCAAAACCCTGAAATATTCAGGGAGTTCGCCGAATTCCTCCAAGCTCTTGATGGGAGGAAGAACTTTCTCAATCCGGATCGCCGGTGGATTACGACGTTCACTGACTTGGCGCAGAAAGTCGGATTAGCCCATGCGTTTGCAGGACCGGACTTACCACGCTTGATTCACTGCGCAACGGAATCTGTCTTCGATCAGATTAGATCAGTGTTCAATGGCAGCGGTGGAGCGGCGAGGTTGAAAGTGCTTTCCCCGTTCTACGACGCACAAGCTGGAGCAATGCAAGCATTGGCCAAAGAGGCGAAATGCAGCCGATTGACCATTGGCTTGCTCCCAGGCCGAGAGGACCAAAGCACTTTCCCGTTCGGTGTGAAGCCGGCGGGTGGACTCAAAGTAGATGCTGCGTTGATTTCGGACGAGACAGATGGGCGTCCGCTTCACGCCAAATGGTTCGAGGCCGACTTGAACAACGGGAATAGGCTGACCGTCACCGGCAGCACCAACGCAACCGAGAAATCCCTCTGCACAACGGACAACATCGAGGTGAGTGTTCTCCGGGTCGAACCGCAACGATCAAAGCGGGCGATTTCGTGGAAGACTGTTCCGCTTCCCAAAGCCCATCAAAAACTGGAGTTCCGCAAGGCTGGCATCGGCGACCGAATCGTGGTTCATGCACGGATTGTTAAGCACGGAGATTTGATCGGGAGCTTAATCAGTTCGCGCAACGTCCGCGGTGCATGGCAGGCGGCTGTTGTTCGTCCTGATGGCGAAATGGTGGAATTCAAAGTTGAGGTTGCCACGGACGGCTCATTCCAAGCCGCGATCCCCCACGCGGAGCATTACGCCACCCAGACTGGATTACAGGCCGTCTTCAGGCGGGATGGTGTCGAGGGACGCGGTTGGATTCAGAATGAGGAGATTCTGAAACTGCCGCGATTGCCGCACTTGGGAATTACGTCACTGATTCGCCTCATCAACAACGACCAAACGGAGGATGATGATGCGGCTCTTTTGGAGTATCTCGCATTGAGCGCGCAACAGCATCTCACCACTTTCAAGCTCGATACCAACATTTCCAAGAGAGCCGTCTCGCCCAAGAGCGATGAAACAGCGCAGACTCCCTCGATTGACTTGGAGCGGCTAAAGCCTTCGAGCCAATCCGGTGAGCAACAGGCTGCAACGGGTTCGCCCGAGGCAGCGCTTGATGAAATCTTTGGGAAACTCCGTCGGAGACTGCTGAACTCGCTCGGCACTCGCAAACACTCGACATCGGGTAGCCCGGTTACGGGAGATGCTGAGGATGATGACGACGAGGAAGCCGAGGCAAAGCCGAAGCACGTATTGAGCGGTTTGCAGCGTTTCGATGCTGCCATGAAGCTGCTCGTTGAGACGATTCTGGACCAAGCCCAATTGAAGGCGGCGTTTAACATGTGGCTTGAAGTTGAACTCGCGATGTTCACCGAGCGGCTTAATGACGATGAAGGCGCGGAACAATTCTGCCGCCGCTGGCATCACACAGCAGTTTCACGTTGTCGCCGTGGTGAGGCGATCACGACATTTGACCACCACCTGTTCACAGTTTCGGCAACATTGGCGGGTAACATTCTCTGCCAGAATCAATATAATGCGGACGAACAGATGGCGAGACTGGTTCATCTTCACGATGAACTGGAACGTTATTGCGGCGGGCCGGTGGATAAGTCTGTTGCTTCCACCGCAATCATCATCGAGCTAGGGCGTATCATTACGGAAAAAGTCATACTGCCAGCAGCGCCGGATTTGGCAGCCTCAATAGACCGCCTGCTTTCGACCCGGACATTCCGCGAGGAAGTCGAGATTGTCCGTGATTGCGCTGTCGAGAGAACAGAGCCGCCGGATGATTTCACGATATTTAGGACAGCCACCGGCAAAATGCTGCTGGAGTCATTGCGTCGGCGGCAGCGCATAGACCTTGTTGAATGGAGCAACGGGCGCAATGCCTGCCCGAAATGCCACTTGGTTCTGCCGGAGTCAGTGAAGCGGACACTCGAATCAGAGCGCATCGCGGTGTGCCCGCATCGCAACCACTTCCTTGTTCACTTGAAAACCTCATGAGTCTTGATCTTCAAGAAATCCGGAATGGGCCACACTTGCTACCGCAATTTGGTTCGGACCGTGGCGGAAGGGATTTTCTCGCCCTCGGTCAGGTGAATTTCAGCTTAATGGACGAGTGCCTTCCCGGAATCAACAACACAACTCGGCATGTTCGTCCCTACAGTGTGCTCAGTTGGATTTATTGGAAATTCTACGAGAGCAAGAAATCAGACTCCGAGGACAAGGCGACTGCGAAGGAACTGGCCCGTTTCAAGGAAAAGGTCGAGAGCTTGTTTCTGTGGGGACATCAACTCAACAACGTGGGCGGGATTCCGGGTTTGCGTTCCAAACCCCACGAACTTGAGAAAGGCAAAGCGAACCTCACCTTCAAAGCATGGCGTCGGAGCGCGGGCAACACCAGTCTTCAGGCCGCAGTGCAATATGGGCCTTCGGTGAAAGACAGGGGTGGGCTTGGTTTCATCCACCAGATAAGCGGCCCGTTCTTTCAGGTCACCAAGGAGGGCGCAGGGCTTGCCGAGGCGTTGGATTCCTCTCTTCAAAAGCACCGCGCTTATTCGATGCTTGCGGACCATGAGGAACTTTTCGCCAGTGAAACCCAAGCTTCGGAATTGTTCGAGTCATGGCGCGTGGATGAGCTGCCTTCCAAGCGGGAGCGGGAAATCTTCGCCGATTGTTTTTACGACGAGTCTAAGATCAACGAGACGAGTGATGTTGGCCGTCGGAGCGCCACGCTCAATTTGATCCTGTCCGTGCTCCGTGGCAGCAGCCGGCCATTGGAGGAAGAAGAAATTCGCCAGAGAATGGCTTTCCGGCGACTGCCCAACAGGAAAGGTCTGGGGCTGGATCGCGGACCGGAGCACAGCGCGAAGACATGGCTATTGCTGCAAGTCCGGCAGGCACAGCGCATCGCTATGGAATGTCTCCTGGCATGGGTTGAGCATCGCATTCTCAATTGTCACGAACGAAATCCTGCCAAACTCGTTGCGACGCTAAATGACCTTGTGGCGAAATCCGCTCCCGAGGTCTTCTCCCGCAAAACGCCCGCATCTGCCTTGGAGGCATGGCTTGGCAAAGTGAAGTCGCTCGATGATTACATTGTCCGCGCGATGACTGACAATGGCCTGAGTCTCTTCTCGCTCTCACGCGAGCTTGAACGTGGTGTCCGAGAAGAACCGGATTCGGTATGTGTCTCCGCGCTTAAAGTGCTTCTTTTGATGCGCCGATTCGGTGAATGGCTCACGGATGACCCCCAACTAAAGCAGGAGATCGGACGAGGGGGAGTGCCACGCATTTCTCTCGCCTATTGGTGCAACGTGTTCGACAAGAATTCCGAACAGCCGCTGGAACACCTGCTTGCTGTTCTGATCGAGAACTTGGTTCTGAGCCAGCATTTCGCAGTTGCCACTAATCGTTTCGACGGAGGGCGGCAACGCCTGCGAATCATCTTGGAAGAAGGCGGCCTTGAAGCATTGGTTGAATATCCATGGCAGCCGCGCATTACGGCTGATCGTTTGGCGAGTTCCTTGTCGTTGCTGGTTGACTGCGGCCTCATTGCGTATGATGCGGACTCCGACAAATACTACTGCAAGTGAGGCAGTCCATTTCGGATTCACTGCGAATTCCAAGTGGACACATTCAGGACTGGTCGCGCACCTTGTGTAACTGATACATCCGTCTTCTCGCTGCTTGTGTTGAATTGCTCGGGTGAGCACAAGCACAACTCAACAGCCGGTCTGTCAACTCTGGGGCATCTACCATACCGACCGGGAATACGCCCGCGTCATGTGTGATCCGCTCCGGACTGTTGTTGAAGCACCCACCAAGACCGCCGCCGAGGAGGCTGCCGCGCACCTCGGGTTCAGCCAACCGTGGGCGCATCCCGTAACTCCAGAAGAAGCCCAGCGAGCAGAATGGCTGCCCCGAAGCCTGCGAACCCAACGCCAGGAACTCGCCCGCAAACCTTCACACGCCATGCGTATCTGATTATGCAAACCCCGACGACTGCCCAAATCCGCACCGCCATCCAAGTGCTGAAACGGTTTGGCGAACACATCAACCACAACACCGCGAACATCATCATTGACCTGCCGGAGACCCGATTTGGCGAACAGGTCGCAGCACGAGCCAAGGTTGTGAGCATGGACCAGGTCACACGGATTCAGACCGTAGCGGCGCAATTGGAACAGTGGCGCACGGAACTCAGCCAGCAAAGGAGGGAGTGTGTCAGTCATCATGTTTGATACAGGACAAGCCTTACCCCTTGTTGTCACAAGGATTCTGCGTCCGCGAATGAGTCGCGAGGTAGACGCGCAACAACCGCGCATTCGCGGCGGCCAGCGGCCACGGCAAGGGCCAGTCCGTGACCGCGCATTGGCCAGAGGCAGGGCGCATTCGCGCAAGGATCAGAATCGCGGTCAAACCGCAGACGCAGGCAGTCCATATCCGCAGTCGCGGCAGCAAATTGTCCGTGTCCGTGAACTGGCAGCGGGCCAGAACAGTCGCGATCAGGCAACGGTCACGAACGTGATTCGTCCCAGTTCAGTCCGGGACGACAGAATGTCCGCGACCACAAACTGGCCGCAGCCGCGAGCGGATCGCAAATCGTCCGCGAACGGAACGCTGGCAGTTCATCAACTGTGCGTGTCCATTGCGCCGCTCACAGAGTTCCCCGTCCGTATTCAACACGCTCCCGCGCATGACCTCATTTGATCCAGCCAGTGTCCGGCAGGCGGTCGCAGAATTTACACCGCGCCGTCCCGAGAAGTTCCAGGACTTGATGCCGGCCAAAGATGTCATCGTTGAACTCCGGCAGAAGCGCGCGTCGTATCGTGCGATTGCCGAATTGCTCACGCAGCATTGCCTACCCACGAGCAAGACGGCCATCGCCGTGTTCTGTCACGAAGTGCTGGGAGAAATCGTCCGTCCGCGCCGGCGTCCCGGACGCAAACGGACCGTTGTCCCCGCGCCGGCGAATCCGGCGTCCACGCCGGAACAGCCAGCCGCCGCACCGCCTCCCGCCGAAAACACAGGCAATGGCAACGGTGATGACATGCCATCGCGTAGTCGCGGCCCACGCATCGCCCAAGTGCGGATGCTCAAACCTCAAACCCCATGAAACGACTTGATTTGATCCTCAATGGAAAAGGTGGCGTCGGCAAAAGCTTCTTCGCCGTGAACTTCGTCCAATTCCTGAAGGACAAGGGGATCGCTCATGTAGCGATTGATTCCGACAACGAGAACTCGACGTTGAAGCGATTTCACCCGGACGCCCGTTTTCTCGACCTCGACAACCGTCGCGAAATGGACGGCATTTTCGCCGCGTTGGAGAAGTCGCAGCTCGTGGTGATGGATTGCCGGGCAGCCTCCACGGATTTGTTCATTGAATACTTTGCGGAGATTGACTTGTCCGCCGTGCTCGCGGCGATGGGCGCGAAGCTCACGCTCATCATGCCCGTCAATCACGAGGCCGACAGCGTTGACCAGGTGCAACGGCTGGCCGACCAGTTTGGCAAGCAGGCAGGTTACATCGTCGTGCGCAACGCGGCGCACAGCGATAGTTTCACGCTGTTCGAGGCATCGGAAGTCCGGGCGCAACTGAAAGACAAGCTTGGCGGACGAGAAATCGCGATGACGCGATTGCAGGATTGGCTGGTCGAAGCCCTGAATGCCGAGAATGTGACCATCACAACCGCCGCGAAGCACGCGTCGTTCAGCTTGCTCGACCGGCAACGTCTCCAGACATGGCAGCGGAAGCTCTACGCCGAGATTGAATCTGCCTCCGAACTGCTCTTGCCGACCAAGTGATTATGCCCGCCTCCGAACAACCTGATTTCGACGACGAGTTCGAGCGAGCCATCGCTGACTGGCGGGAGCGGCATCGTCTCCGGGAGGACGACGCCGTGTTGTTGCTGGTGGACTTGTTTCGCATCCACCAGCGGCATTGGGATCAGTTGCGTCAACGCGAGATGCCAGCGCTCGACCTCGTGCGGGCAGACATCGTGAAGCTCACGGAATCGACACGGACTTTTCAGGCTCAATCGGCAACCTTGCTTGAAGCCTTGCGAAAGCTTCCCTCGACACATCTGGCGGCGCGTATCACCCGCACTGCGGCGTTCTTCGCCGCGTTGGCTAGTTTGCTGGCGGGTTGTCTGATCGGGAGAGCGTGGCCGTGAAACTCGACTTCATTCCGGTCAGCCCGATTGCCTTTCCGCCCGATTTGGAATGGCTGCTCGTTCATCCGCAATACTACATGCTCGCGGGAGGCATCATGCTGGCGCTGATTGCCGCGTGGCTGTTGTTCAAACCCAGCAAAGGTGGATTTGTCGCACGGCTCGGCGGATTGACATGGCGGCGAAATCAATTCTGTCGCGGCTGGCTCATTACCGGCGACACCGGCTCTGGCAAGACGAGTTCCGGCATAAACCAACTCGCACATCAAGTCTTCCAGAATGAGCCGACTTGGGGCGGGCTGTGCATTGACGAGAAAGGCGTCTATTGGGAAACGCTGGCGGCGATGGCCCGTCACTACGGACGCGAACACGACTTGATTCACTTGCAAATCCGCGCCGATGACACCGACGTGAATTGGACTCCGCCGCATCGCTACAACCTGACCGGCGACCGGAGCATTCCCTTCACGACCTATGCCAAGTTCATCGTGGACACCGCCACCAGTCTTGGCCAGGGCGGCGACAAGGGATTCTTCAAGAGCCAGGCACAGACGCACATCGCTCATGCCCTCGAAATGCTCTTTGAGTTGAATCGTCCGGTCACGTTGCGAGGCGCGTTCGAGCTTCTGTCTGACCGTGAATTGCTCGAAGAGGAAATGGAAAATCTTGAATCGCTCCTCGATACGCCGCGCCGCGACGCAGTCTATGCGCACTTTGCCAATCGCTTCCTAACACAGCCCGATGAACAGCTTGGCGGTGTGCGTGAAACCATCGCCAACTATCTGCAATACTTCCTCACGCCCGAAGTTGCCGAAGTGTTCTGCACGGGCGAAAGCACCTTTGATTTCGCGGCCATTGATTCCGGCAAAATCATCCTCACAACGATGCCGCAAAAGTTCCAGACCGAGCGGCGCTACGTGAACACATTCCTCAAGCTGCTTTACTACAACCACGCGCTCCGTCGCTTCGATCAGACGAAATCGGCCCGCGCCAAGAACAACCTGCTCATACTGTGGGCAGACGAAGCCCAACGTTTCATGACCGCCAGCGAAGACGGCACGAGCGATTACAACTGCGTGGACGTGATCCGGGAGGCAGGCGCAACCGTTGTCGCAGCCGCGCAGAGCACGACTTCGCTTATTCCGCCGCTTGGCAACGACAAGGCCAAGGTGCTGACGTTGAACCTCCGTAACCGCCTCATTTTCCGTGCAGCCGACGAAGCCGACGCAGTGCAAGCCGCCGACTTTCTCGGCAAGAAGCGCGTCGTGAAACGCTCATGGGGATACAGCGCCGGCAAGCGCAATGCGAATTACAACGAAACCGAGGAACACAAAATAAAACCACACAAACTCCGCAATCTCCGCGATCACGAATGCGTGCTCGTTCACTGTGAACGGGGTTTCCGGCAAAAGACGCTGCCGCCTCTGGAGGCAAATGGCACTGTGGCAAAATGGTTCTCTCCTTGGTCACCGGTCCTTTGACCTTCGGCTACATTCGAATAATAATGTCGTAGAGCTTCTTGAGCTTTTGTTCTCCTAATTCCTTGAGCGATGTGATCGGCTCTTTAAGGGCCAAACGCCGGAAAGCCAGATCGTAAAGTTCCTGCTTCTCCATGCCCAATCGCCCGGCTTTAGCCCAGATTGATTTGAAGAGTTGTTGTTGCCATATCCCTGGAGCTTTCCGTCGAATCTTGGACCGTTGCTGCGGCACTTGTTGGCGAAGCCACTGGATGGCTTCCTCGCCGAATTCGGCAGGGATTAGCTTATAGGAAGTTACTTTGTATCGACGATAGAGGTGCGAATACCATCCTGAGTGGGAATCAGGGCGCCCAGCCAGCACATCAATTTCGGCCAAGAAATCGACGAGACGTTTTATCTCGAAGGCAGTGGCCTCATCAACATGCCGGTGGTCTGGTTGAATAATATTTTTCTGAATAACCTTCTTGGTTTCGACGTAGTCGCCGGCCACCTGTGTGTTGTTGTTGCCCTCGATAGTCTGTTGAATGCTTCCGGGAGACTTGGACTCGGCTGGACTCGGAGGAGGCGTTTTTGTCTGGCGGCGACGTGATGAGTTCTTGACGCGTTTGCCGGATAGTGATGCTCGAATTTCGGCGAGCAGCCGTTCCTTCGCGTCGAATAAATTCAGACCAACAAGATCAATGTAAACAATCGATGCAAGCAACCCCGGTGGTTTGCAGTCTCGCACTCGGACGGTGATAAGTGTCCGCTTTTCGCCAGTGGGATCTTTCGCAAACGCTGCCGTCCATTCCGCTTCAGGAAACCGTGCGCTCAAATAGTCCGGTGAAAGCACCGCCAGGGTGCGCTTTCCTTGCTGCACCGCCTTGTGCATCTCGGAAACGAAGTTTGACCCAGCGACAAAATCCTGCTCCTGCAAAATCGTGCTGTAACCTGCTTGATCAAGCCAATCACCAATTCCCGTGGCCCAATGGACATCCGCCTTGTTATAGCTGATGAAAAAGTCGGCTTGATCCATGTAGCGTCTCAATTGAAGTTCATTCTCTTACCTAGAGAGACAAATTACCAAACTGCCAACGTCGGGCAAGAATTGACACATATCTCACCAAACAAGCGCCGCTAACCGACCCGAGCATCTTTGCTCTCTATCACCACTTCGCCTTGCAATCGAGCTGCACTGTCACGTTATGACTTCAATTCATGCTCAGCTTTCGGGTGAACTGGAATGCACACACAGCGTTCAACTCTCAAAAGCCGATGATATTCGAGGTGCGACGCGGCGGATGCTTTCTCGCAAGAGTGCAGCTTGAGGCGAATAGACCAAGGCCAGCTCGCGTGTGAGTGGTTTCAAGTCCTCCAACTCAATAGTGGCAAAACGCTCCTTCGATAGATCTGCAATTGCCGGTGTGGGAATCACGGCCGCCAAGTCAGCATTCTCAATTGCGGAAATGAGGAGGCTGAAACTTTCCGCTCGGACGCGGATGTCGAATCGCACATTTACCTTTGTGGCCAAAGCGAGCACCCCCTTTGCGAGCACTCCATCACCCGAAAGAAGCGCAAATGGCAGCTTCTGGAGAAGTTGAAATCCAGCCGCGGTTCGACCTGGCAACAACTTGCGAGGAACGACGAGAGCGTAGGCGAGTGATCCACATGGCAGTGCGCTCAAGCCGTCGTCCGCCGCTTCCTTGCGAACAATCGCCAAGTCCAAGTGACCGCCTTTAACAGATTCAACTGATTGCGCTGTCGTCTTGGTTAGAAACTCAAGCCGGACGTTCCCCGCTACATTTTGAAGCACGGTGAGACGCGGCATGATCAACCAACGGAACACGCTCTCGCCCGCGCCAATACGGATTGCTTCATCTTTGGCGGAAGTTGCTCGCATCTCCTCGACCGAACGGAAGTATGCTTGCGTCAGCACGGCCAGTTTTCGGCCTTCGTCAGTCAATCGAACGGTTTTCCCGGCGCGTTCGAGCAGCTTCGTTCCAATGTATTCCTCCAACTCCTTGACCTGCCGACTGAATTGACTCTGACGCGTGGGATCTCCCTTTGCGGCCAATACAATCGAGCCGGATTCGGCGATTTTGCAGAATGCCCGAAGCCGCTCAACCGTGAAGCCGCTAATTGCTGCGCCAGATTCCACAATCTTGACTATAAAGTAATACGTCGAGATGACAATTGCATATTCTTGCCGCCTTGGACATGGTAAAAAGTAGCCAGAAATTGCGAGAGAATCTTTATGAAACTCGAAGAAATCAGAGTAAACAGCTTGGTTCGCGGGATTCTGCCGAACTCGGCGGTGACGGTTAAGCACGTTCAGATGTTCGGCAGCGAAGCCTTGGAAGTGACCTACGTTGACGGCGAGGGCAAGGCCAGCACCCAACTTCTCTTTCGCGACCAAGAGCCAAACTTGGAATTGGTTCTTCAAACCCGGCCTTTGAGCTTCACCGCCGACGGCCACTTGTTCCGTCTCGCCTCCGAGGCTCAACGTCTGAGCCTGGCGTTCCTGTTTGACCCGCTCATCGCGGTCAACACGTCTTCGATTGATCCGCTCCCGCACCAGATCACGGCTGTCTATGAGACGATGTTGAACCGCCAGCCACTGCGCTTCCTTTTGGCGGACGATCCCGGCGCTGGCAAAACGATTATGGCCGGGCTGTTGATCAAGGAGCTTATCATCCGAGGGGACGTGGCGCGCTGCCTCATCATCGCACCGGGCAGTCTGGCTGAACAATGGCAGGACGAATTGGACCAAAAGTTCAATCTCCAGTTTGACATCCTCACGAACGAAGGGTTGCAGGCGGCGCGAACTGGAAACTGGTTTCAGGAACACAGCCTCTGCCTCTGTCGCCTCGACAAATTGAGCCGTAATGAAGACGTGCAGGACAAACTGATCGCTGCGGATTGGGATTTGGTGATCGTGGATGAAGCCCACAAGATGTCGGCGTCTTACTTTGGCTCTGAAAAGAAGGAGACCAAGCGGTTCAAGCTGGGCCGCAAGATTTCAGAGCACACTCGGCAACTCCTGTTGCTGACAGCCACACCGCATAACGGCAAAGAACAGGATTTTCACCTGTTCCTTTCGTTACTCGACGGTGATCGTTTTGAAGGCAAGCCGCGCGACGCCGCGCATACCGTTGACGCAAGTGACGTCATGCGGCGCATGGTCAAGGAACAACTCGTCACGATGGAAGGCAAAGCCCTCTTCCAACCCCGATATGCTTACACCGTCCCTTACAACCTCTCACCGGAAGAGGCTGTGCTCTACAAAAACGTCACCGAATACGTCTGCGAACAATTCAATGCGGCGGATAACCTGGACAATGAGAAGCGCCGTGGCACGGTAGGTTTCGCTCTAACTATTCTGCAACGCCGGCTCGCATCATCACCTGAAGCTATTTTCCAGTCTCTGCGCCGCCGGCGTGAACGCTTGGAAGACCGGCTTCGTGAAGAAAAGCTCCTTCGTCGCGGCGCAGCCGCAAGCCAGCAATTGAGTCAGAGTCCTGAACTAGAGGAGGAGGACATTGACGATCTGGAGGACGCACCGGAGCAGGAGCTTGAAACCGCCGAAGAACAGATCGTTGACCAGGCAACGGCAGCGCTGACCATCGCTGAACTGGAAGCGGAAATCCACACGTTGCGCGGATTGGAGTCTGACGGCGCGAAACTCAAGCGTTCGGGAAACGACACCAAATGGAAGGAGCTTTCCGAAGGCATTCTCGAAAACCCTGAGATGTTCGATGCCAACCAGAACCGACGAAAACTTGTCATCTTTACGGAGCATCGCGACACGCTCAATTACCTCACCGACAAACTAGGCTCGCTATTGGGAAATCCGAATCACGTCGTCACCATCCACGGACAGACACCACGCGACCGTCGTCGCCAGATACAGGAATCGTTTGAGCAAGACCCTGAAGTTCTGATTCTCGTTGCCACTGATGCTGCCAGCGAAGGCATCAACCTGCATCGCCGTGCTCATCTTATGGTGAACTACGACCTGCCGTGGAATCCCAACCGTATCGAGCAACGCTTTGGACGCATCCACCGTATCGGTCAGCCTGAACGCTGCCACTTGTGGAACTTGGTCGCCATCGAAACCCGTGAAGGACATGTCTTCCATCGCCTCCTCGAAAAACTATCGGAGCAACGCAAAGCCCTCGGCGGCGCAGTGTTTGATGTCCTTGGAAAAATGTTCAAGGACCGCTCGCTCCGTGAGTTGCTCATCGAGGCCATTCGGGAAGGCAACAAGCCGGAAGTCAAAGCGAAGCTCGATCAGGTCATTGACGCCGAACTCGATGTCGAGCATCTGCGTGGCTTGATCGAAGATCGTTACCTTGTCCATGAATCCCTGAGCACTTCGCGCGTCCGCGAAATTCGCGACCAGATGGACCGCGCTCAGGCACGCAAACTCCAACCTCACTACGTCGGTTCGTTCTTCGAGGAAGCCTTCAAAATGTTTGGCGGACAACTTCTCAAACGCGAGCCGCGTCGGTTTGAAATTCGCCGTGTGCCTGCGGACATCCGCCTCCGCGACCGCATCATCGGCACTCGTGCGCCGGTATTGAATGCCTATGAGCGCATCACATTCCACAAGGGAGACGTGCGTCTCGACGGGAAACCGCCTGCCGCACTTGTTGCGCCCGGCCATCCACTGCTCGACGCCACCATTGACCTTGTCCTTGAGCGGCATCGCGACACCCTCCGGCAAGGCGCGGTGCTCGTGGACACCACCGAGAACGGAACTGAACCACGCATCTTATTCTTCCTCGAACATTCCATCACGGACGGTCGGAAGGACACGAACAAGAATCCGCTCACAATTTCACGCCAGCTTCAGTTCGTCGAAATCACTCGCTCCGGCCAATTGATTGCTGCCGGATACGCTCCATACCTCGACTATACCCCCGCTACGCCCGAGCAACTTGCAGCCGCTCAATCCTTGTTCGACGAGCCGTGGCTTGGGCAAAACCTAGAACAGCGCGCCCTTGGCTTTGCGATCCAGAAAATTGTTCCGCCCCATCTGGAAGAAGTCCGCACCCGCCGCGAAGCCTACATCCAGAAGGTAATGCAACAGGTGAAAGCGCGGCTGACTTCGGAAATCAACTATTGGGATCACCGTGCGAATGTGCTCAAGGCCCAGGAGGACGCAGGCAAAAGTCGGTCGAACATCAACTCCGGCAACGCTCGCCGGACAGCGGACGAACTAGCAGACCGCCTCAAAAAGCGCATGGCAGAATTGGATCAGGAGAAAACCATCGTTGCTCGCCCGCCAAATGTCTTGGGCGGCGCGTTGGTTGTCCCCGCAAGCTGGTTCACAAATGCCGGACAGGCTGGTGTGTTGCGTGAAACACCACCGAATTACGGCGCTCCCGACCGCGAGGTCGAACGCCTTGCGATGGAAAAGGTGATGCAGTTCGAGCGGGAGCAAGGCTTCGAGCCGCGCGACATCAGCGCCGAGAATCGCGGCTACGATATTGAGAGCCGCGACCCAAAGACTGACCGCTTGCGCTTCATTGAGGTCAAAGGGCGCGTCAAGGGCGCAGCGACAGTCACCGTGACCAAAAACGAAATCCTGACCAGCCTGAATCGGCCCGAAGGCTATGTGCTCGCGATTGTGTTCGTTGAGTCTGGTGTGGCGGAGAAACCCGTTTATCTGCGCAAGCCCTTCAACCAAGAACCGGAGTTTGGCACAGCCAGCGTGAACTTCAAACTTTCGGAACTCCTGGAGAAGGCCGCCGCTCAACAGGCTTAACACGGAACAGACATGCAACCGCCAAACTACTTCAACAACATCCAACGCCGGGCGTCCGAGCGCTGGGATCAGTTGGAGAACGACCCGGAACTCGCCGGGCCTTGGCATCAGCTTTTTCGCCAGGTCCAAAGCCCCCGGCACGTCGTCTCGGAATTGCTGCAAAACGCCGATGACGCAGGCGCAAAATCTGCGTCGGTTCGCATCGAGGACAACACCTTTATTTTCGAGCACGACGGCGGTGACTTCGACCAGGAGCAATTCGCCTCCCTCTGCCGCTTTGGATTCTCGAACAAGCGCAACCTCCACACGATCGGTTTCCGGGGCGTGGGTTTCAAATCCACCTTTAGCCTCGGCGACACAGTCGAAGTGCGGACACAAACGCTGGCGGTGAGCTTCTCGAAGAAGCGTTTCACTCATCCCGTGTGGTTGAACAGCGCACAGCCCGCGCCGCGCACTGTCATCCGCGTTCGGATTACCGATCCAAATCGCGCGGAACAGTTGCGCAAGAACTTCGACGAGTGGGCGCAAAGTCCTGCTTCGTTGCTGTTCTTTACCAGCCTCAAGGAACTGACCATTGAGGGACAAACCATCAAGCGCCAATTGCTGGGCGACGGGCCTGTCACGAACTCCTCTTGGGTTACATTGGCCGGCGGCACGGATGCCGAACGACTTTTGGTTCTTCAGAGTGAGGCGATCCCATTTCCCGCCGAAGCCGCCGAGGAAATTCGTGCAGAGCGCGGTGTGGGCGCGGAGGACTTGCACCTGCCGCCGTGCCGTGTGGAAATCGTCTTGGGTCTTTCGGAAGAGAACCGCCTTTATGTCGTCCTGCCAACCGGGGCGGGACTGGACCTCCCGTTTTCCTGTAATGCGCCGTTCATCCAAGACCCGGCTCGCTTCGCCATCAAAGACCCTGCCACATCGCCTACGAACCGCTGGTTGCTCCAACGCGCCGGCAAACTTGTGGGCAAGGCGATGCTCGAATGGATCGGCAACACGGCGCTTTCTGCGAAAGAGCGTGTCGCTGCTTACGATTTGCTCAAAGGTGCGATGCAATTTGCGCCTGGGCTCGACGGAACATGCAGCCAGATCATCACGGAAAATGCTCTGGCCGAGCTGAAGGGTCAGCGGTTCATTCTAACCACCGACGCCAAGCTGGCCAAGGCTGGTGAATGTGTCGCGATTCCCGCAGAACTGTTTTCGGTTTGGGAATCTGCCGAGCTGCTCAAACTTTTCGCGTCTGAGAGCAACCATCTCCTCGCCTCCGAGGCATCCGTTTGCGTCAGCAAGTTGCGCTCGCATGGTTGGATTACCTCCGTGGACTCGGACGCCGCGCTTCAAAGTCTGGAACAATCGGACACCGTTCCCTGTCCAGCCTCATGGCCGCAGCTTCATGCGCTGTGGTCGTTCGTGCAGGACGAAACCCGCTATGACTACGGCGCAGAGCGTCGCTGCCGGATGAAGATCGTTCCCGTGGATGGCAGTCGCGTGCTACATGCCGCGAACAATGTCGTCCGGCTCTCATCGCGCCGCGATCAACTCTCGGCGGAGGATTGGAAGTTCGTGATGGACTACGCCTCGACCGTAAATAGCGAATGGTTGGCGTGGCTCACGAAACTCGCCCCAAAGAAGACCCCCGCGTGGAACGAGAAGACTGATTCCGGTTACAGTTTGCTGGAGGAACTGGAGTTGAATGAACCAAGCTCGGTGGACCTCATCGCGGCTCAAGCATCGCTCCGGATCTTCTCAGGCGACGAACCGTCTATCGAAGATTGTGTGCGTATGGCGCACATCATGGCGGCGCTGGGCGCAAGCATCCCGGACGGTTTCCGTTACGTTACCAGGGACACATATCTCCGCAATGTGGACCACGGCATCGTCATTGATGTGAGCGGGCAAATTCAGGACATCGTGCCGGAAAGCT
The DNA here is from genome assembly GCA_044225555.1 of Limisphaerales bacterium. Taxonomy (GTDB): domain Bacteria; phylum Verrucomicrobiota; class Verrucomicrobiia; order Limisphaerales; family JADLHS01; genus JADLHS01. The sequence goes on from JBGAIM010000016.1 coordinate 118,432, forward strand.
GGGCCGAGGAGCATTTGTTGCACGACGATTATTTCCGCAACTTCAAGTCCTGCACCGCTGATGCCTGGAAGCAATGGGCCGCCTCCCATCGCAGCAAACTTCATGCATTCGTTCCATTCGCTGGGCAACCGAAGCGCATCGGTTCGCGCTCGGAATTTGAAAAGTTCGTGACCAGTCGCGAAGGGAACAAGCCAAAGGAATACCGCTACAGAAACGACCGATTCTTGATTGAGGATTACGAGTTTCCGCCCGTAATCATGCAGCACTGGACTGCGCAAGCCGCCGCCAATCCTCAGTTGTGGGCGACGGTGGTGAAGTGTCTGCTGCTCGATCCCTTGGCAGAGTGGGAGGACTACCTCGACGTGACTGTTCGCCAGATCAGCCAGCAAGGAAGCACGGACACCTTGAGTTGCGGTTCAGTATTGCCGTCTTGGCTGATGCACCTCAGATCGCTGCATTGCCTGACCGACGTTCATGGCAAACTTCGCACTCCGCCTGAACTGCTGCTGCGCACGCCGAACACGGAATCGCTGCTTGGCATCGAATCGTTTGTTGAAGCGGAGTTGGATGATTCACCGGACAAGAAACGATTTCTCAAACTGCTCGGCGTGCGCGACACCCCCGCCGACGCGGACAAACTTCTTGCCCGCCTCCACGCAATGTCAGGAGTGCCACAACCGCTTCAACACCTGCCGCAAATCTCCCGCTTCTACGAGGCGCTGGATCGAATTGTCGTTCGCTGCGCACCGGCGGAATTGAGTCCCATCAAGGAAGCCTTCAACCAGAAGGCCATCATTTTGACCGAGAGCGGCGAATGGATGTCGGCTGGTGAACTTTCGATTTTCCCGGATGAAGACAACGGTTCACCCAGCATCCATCCGTCATTGCGGAATCTGCCGATGTGGCCGCGCGTTGGCGTTTCGGAACGCCCGGCTTTGGAACGCACGATTGAATGGCTCAACTCACTCGAAAACGGAGCGAAGCTCGACGCCGCCGCTACCAAACGCGTTCGCGCCGCGTTGCAGCGCGACCCGGTTCGTGTCTGGAACGAATGTCAGCGTTGGTTGACGCTTGACTCAACTTGGGTGGCTGTCGCTGACCTCAAGTATCGCCTGACGATGCAATCGTTGAAGAAGCTTGGCGAACTTTTCCCCGCCATCAAAGGTGCAACGGCCAATCTTCAAATGGTGAGTTTGGAGGTCGCTCAATTTCCACCGTTCGCCTCCATTCCCAACTTGGGAGACGCCGTCGAGTTTCGCGTTACACGGTTTGTTTCCGGTTCAAGCACGGGCGGACCAAAAGATTGGCTCTCGGCGCTGGCGCTTGGGCTTTGCCGGGTGAAACTCTCCAGCGACGAAGAAACCCACCGCATCCGCACCGTTGCCCAGCGGCTGCATCAAACCGAATGGAACACCTTCGCGCATCTGGACGTGACCCCTTACGTCGAGGGCGCGCCCGCAGGTGAGCCGTTCACTCCCAAGGTTCTGTGGCAGGACGCGAAGCTCTACGTTGCCAGCCAATCCACTGTGCGGCTTTACAAAGAGTTGGCAGATGAACTGGCCCGTCCGTTCAACGACAATCAAATCGCCAACGCCATCGCCGCTTGCATTGACCGCACGCCCGCATTCGTCGCGGAATATCTGGAAGCGCATTTTGTTTTGGATGCGCAACCAGAGCTTCCTGCGCTGGCCAGTGAACTCACGAAAGAGGCGGAAACAGCTTCCGAGAATGCCGCTGAACCTATCGGAGAAACCGGCGCACAATCAGATGGTGTTGAAGCCGCCGCTGATACCGCCGCCGCCGCCGCGACCGCCGACGGTGATGCTGCTGTCGCTGATGGCAGTGACGCTGGTGACGGTGAAGATCATGATGATGGTGGTGATGATGATGAGCATGAAGTAGTGGACGAGAAGGAAGAGTCGAAACCGCCGACTCCGCCCAAGCCGAGCCTCATCGAACTTTACGCGAAACAACGCGGCTTCAAATTTCACGCCGCCGAAAAGTGTTTCACTCACCCGGATGGTCGCTGGATTGAAAAATCTGAAAGCCCGTTCAATTGGGAGGAACGCGCAGCCGGAGGCGAACTCATCACCCGTATGTGGGTTGGGGATCAGAAGCTCGCCAACGGCATCGAAATTCCCGCTGAACTTTGGTCGCTCATCGGCCAGCAGCCAGGTTCGACCATGATGATCATCGCGGACGATGACCATGCTCCCTGTGTGCTCACCGGCCAGGAACTTTTGGAACTAAAGGACTCGCGCCAGATCACACTGCATCCGGCGCGTTACCGAATCGTGGAGAACCAATAACCGCTTATGTCTGTCACCGCCAAAATCAACAAGGCTTTGCTCGGTTGGAGCAAGGACGGTCTCAAACCATGGCAGCATGAAGCCCTCCGCCGCATCCTCACCAAGGGAACGTTGTCGGATCAGGACAAGGCGGACATCTACGAGCGCGCACAGTTCGATCACGGTTTTGCACCAGCTCCGCCCAATCTGCCTGACCTCTTGCTTACGGAAGCCGACCTGCCCAGCGGCCCGGCGCAGGCGAATCGGATTTGGCTCACTGGCATCAAGGACTTGGAAAATGTTAATGCGCTCAAGGCGAAGCAGCGGCTTGTGGTCGGCAAGCAACTCACGGTGGTCTATGGAGAAAATGGCTCTGGCAAATCAGGCTACGCCCGCGTCTTGAAAAAGACGGCGCGTTGCACGGAGAAAGCAATCGAATCCATTCTGCCGGACGTGTTCACCGTCGCGCCCGTTCCCGCGCCACCCAAGGCAGTGTTTGAAGTGGATCAGGGCGCTGGCCCAGTGGATTTGGCTTGGCAGGATGGCCAACCAGTTCCAAAAGACTTGAGGCGGTTCGCCGTGTTTGATTCCAAGTGCGCCCGTCATTTTCTGAGCGACAGCAATCAACTCAGTTTTGCCCCGGCAATTTTCGATGCCCTCCGATTGCTGGGCGACATAACCGGATACATAAAGCAAGAATTCGTGGCAGTTGTGAACCAGACAACGCCGCCCAAGCCGCCAGCGTTTCAGTCCATGGTGGATCAAACCAGCGTTGGCAAGGCGCTCGGTGCGATCACTGTCCAGACCAACCCGGAAACCATCAAGGCGCTTGGGCAGTGGAGCGACAAAGACGCAACTACTCTCGAAACCAAGGATACCGAACTTGCGAAACTCAAAAGTCAGAGTCCGCAAACTATCCGGGAAGGCCTCAACCGCGAGAAGCGGGATGCGACGACGTTGCAGACCAAGATCGCTTCCATCATCACCGAGTTGAACGCCGATGCCGTTGTGCTGCTCCAGCAGCAGGTGACGGAGTTGAACACACACGAGCAAGCGTATCAGGCTGCCGTGAAACTGGCGCTCGGAGGATCGACAATTGAAGGCGTTGGCACGGACGCTTGGAAATCACTCATCGAAGCCGCCGCCACCTTCTCCACTACGGAGGCATACAAAGCCCAATCTTTCCCGGCCACGGCGGATGGCGCGCTGTGCGTGCTGTGCCAGCAGCCCCTCGGTGCGAAAGCGGCGGAGCGACTAAAAGGGTTCTGGACTTTCCTTCAAGACGATGCGGCGAAGAAGCGCGATGCCGCCAAGGAAAAGCTCAAAGAGTCCGTGGAAAAGCTGGATTCTATTCCGCGCGAGATGCCGCCCGAAGTCGCCGTTCTGCGCGAGGAGTATGAGAAGAACCACGCAGAGCTTTGGTTGAAGACCACGGAGTTCTTCGACTCAGTCCACAAACGGCTGACGGCAATCGAGAAGGCTTTGGCTGGAGAGTCGTGGGACGCCATCCCGCTCCTGAATGCGGAAGCCGCAACCTTGAGCCGCGAACTGGTTGCGACGTTGGACAAGAAGTTGAAGGCCGTTCAGGACGATGCGAACGCACAGGCCGCAATCACCAAGCTCACAAATGAAATCGCTGAGTTGAAAGCGCGCAAGCAGCTCTCGGCAAATCTGAAATTGGTTCTCGACCACATTGCCGCGCTCAAGACTGCCGCCCGCGCCCAAAAAGCGGCGGATGAAATCAAGACCAACTCGATTTCGCTCAAGGCAAAAGACCTTCACACCGGATTCATCACGGACGCTTTCAAGGCGCGCGTGAAGGAATACATGACCAGCGTCGGTCTGCGCCGGGCAAAGGTTGCCATCGGTGAAAGGTCGGAGCGTGGCAAGGTTCTCCACTCGATTGCCGTCGAGGGAGCAAAGCAGCCGGTGTTGCCCGAAAGCATTTTCAGCGAAGGTGAGCGCACCGCCATATCGCTCGCGTTCTTTTTGGCCGACCTCGGTTCAGTCGCTGACACCTGCGGCGTCATTTTCGACGACCCGGTGACTTCTCTGGATCACCGGATTCGCGAGGGCGTTGTGAACGCTCTCGTGACCGAGGCAAAAGACCGCCAGGTGATCGTGTTCACACACGACTTGGCCTTCTACTGCGAATTGATGTCCGCCGCCACCATCGCCCAGGTTGAGGCGACCACGAACCATGTTGAAGCGTTCAGCACCACGGTAGGCCATCTTTCCAACGCCGAACCGCGTGAATCGCTGAAAGTCACGCAGCGGTATGGCGAGCTTGAGAAACTCATCAAGGAAGCGGAACAAGCCGCCAGCCCTGACGATTTCAACCGTGCCGTGGACCGCTTTTACAGTCAGCTTCGAGCGGCGTGGGAACGCTCCGTGGAAGAGCTGCTATTCAACAGAGTGGTTCAGCGTCTCCAGAAAGAAGTGATGACCCAAAATCTCGTGGGTGTGGTCATTGACAAGGACGGCATCGCTGCGGTCTTCCAAGGCATGACTCGTGGCTCTGCCCGGACGGACGCACATGACCACGCTGCCGCCGCCGCGTTGCCCACGCCAACGCCCGACGACCTGAAGACGCATCTGAAAGAATTGAAGGACTTCGTAGCGGCTCAGACGACCAAACGTAAAGCCGCCGAGGAAGCCAACAAGCATCTCAAAGGAAAATGACCAACACCTTTCACTATTTTGCCTATGGCTCGAATCTGCTGCTGGCGGAAATCCGTCGCTCGTGTCCGAGTGCGGTGCGCAAGTGCGTGGTGAAGCTTCCTGATTTTGCCCTGACCTTTCCGAGAAAATCCATCAACCGGAATTGTGGCGTGGCGAGCATTGAAGCCCGCCAGGGAAGCGAGGTTTGGGGCGGCGTGTATGAAATCGCGACCAGCGAACGACAGGAACTCGAAAAGCGTGAGGGATTCAGGCCGAACCGTCCGGCGTCCTCCAATTCTTATGCGCCACAAGACGTGATTGTCTTTGTGGATGGCGACTTGGCCAAACCGCTCAACGTCATAACATTCGTTGCCACCCCGGAGGCGAATCCCCCGCTGCCAAGTGACGATTACAAGAATCTGATTATCGCTGGAGCACGCGAGTGGAATCTCAGCGTGGAATACATCGCATGGTTGGGGCAAATCCAAGTTGAATCGCCGCTGGTGGCATCGACAAGAATACCTGAATGAGCACGGAGAGTTATTTTCGCGTCCTGTATTCAAACCAACACCTCAAGTGTTGGGCGAGCGATCCAGTCGCCAACAGCAGCCATCACCGGCCTCCAGTTGAGTGGATTGATACATGGACCAAGACGCACAGTCAGGCTAAAGCCGTTTATTCGCTGTGGTGCTGTGAATTTGGAAAGAAGGTGAAGTTCACCGACCGGGCACGTGGGGTTTTTCTAGCGAATCCCGATAAGGACTATTCGAAGTGCCTCGCATCGAGAGAGGCTTACGAGGTCGGCGAACTTGATGGCGTGTGCGCGTTCGCCTCAGCAGATGCCTGTATTGATTGGGTTCAAAACCACCCGACCCATAAGCAGTCCGCCCACAATTTCCGCTATGTGGCATTCGAAGGGACGTTTGTTTGCGATGCGCCCGAAGACGATGGAGTTGTTGTTCAGGTCGTCAGAAAGCCCCAATCACCCATGAAACTGGATGAGTTCAAATCCCAATTTAACATTTTGAAATGACCTACAAGAAAAAACTGATTGAAGTCGCGTTGCCGCTGGAGGCCATCAACAAGGAGGCGGCGAGGGAGAAATCCATCCGGCATGGGCATCCGTCCACGTTGCATTTGTGGTGGGCGCGACGACCGCTCGCGGCGTGCCGGGCGGTGCTGTTTGCATCGCTGGTGGATGATCCGTCGGAATACGTGGCGGAGTTGCTGAAGGATTCGGCGAAGCGGAAGGCGGCGGAGAAGGAACTCAAGGCGCGCAAGAAGTTGTGGGATGAAATGTCGGCGGTGCTGGAAAAGGCAAAGGCTGGCGGTATTTCCGCGCCTGCTCCTGGACCAGAGCCGAAGTTGGAGGACATCATCGCCGAGATTGAACGGGAACGGTTGTTCGAGATCATTCGCCAACTGGTGAAGTGGGAGAACTCGAACAACGAGCGCGTGCTCAATACCGCTCGCGCCGAGATCATGCGTTCGTGCAACGGCAACCCACCACCGGTTTATGACCCGTTCTGTGGCGGTGGTTCGATTCCGTTGGAGGCGCAACGGTTGGGACTGGAAGCGCACGCGAGTGATTTGAATCCCGTGCCGGTGCTCATCAACAAGGCGCTCATTGAAATCCCGCCGAAGTTTGCGGGCAAACCGCCGGTGAACCCAGAGGCGAAGAGGAAGCTCGGCGCGTCCGGCTCGTGGAAAGGCGCGGCGGGACTGGCCGAAGACATTCGTTACTACGGCCAATGGATGCGCGACGAGGCGGAGAAACGCATCGGCCATTTGTATCCCAAGGTGAAGCTGCCAAAAGAACTTGGCGGAGGCGAAGCAACGGTGATTGCGTGGTTGTGGGCGCGCACCGTGGCGAGTCCGAACCCGGCTGCAAAAGGTGCTCATGTGCCTCTGGTGCGCTCGTTCTGGCTTTCCACAAAAGTTGGGAGAAAAGCCTGGATTGAACCAGTCGTGGACCAGAAGGCCATGACTTATCACTTCGAGATCAGAACCGGAGAAGGCGAACCTCGGCCCGGAACGATGAGCAAGAAGGGCGACACTTGTCTTTTAACAGGAACGCCGATGACGCGTGAACACATCCGCGTTGAGGGGAAGGCTGGGCGCATAGGAATACGCCTCATGGCAATTGCGGTCGAAGGAAAGGGCGGAAGAATCTTCTTTCCACCTACTGATGCCGACGAACGGCTTGCTCTGGATGTTCAGTTACCTCAAGGCGTCCCGGATACTGACATCGTGGGCGATATTCGCTACTTGACGCCTGTCAGTTACGGGATGGCCAAACACCGCGATTTGTTTACGAAACGGCAACTGCTCGCACTCGCAACTTTTTGTGACCTGGTCGGCGAGGCGCGTGAAAGGGTCGTGAAAGACAGCGGCGGGCAGGAGGAATACGCAAACGCAATAGTGACCTACCTCACGCTCGCAATCGGGAAGTCCGCAGATTACTGGACAGCCTTGGCTGCTTGGCAGCCAGATGCGAAGAACCTTCGCGTCGGGCATCTGTTCACGCGCCAGGCAATTTCGATGTCATGGGACTTCGGTGAAAGCAACCCTCTTGGCGAAACCACAGCTAACTTTCCCGACACAGTTGGTTACATCGCAAAAGTGTTGGAGAAATTACCTGCTCACGGCTCATGCACGTTGAAGCAACTGAGTGCCGAATCTCTGATGAATGATCGTCCCCGTGTTTTTTCAACCGATCCGCCTTACTACGACAACGTCCCGTATGCTGACCTCTCGGATTTTTTCTATGTCTGGTTGCGTCGCTGCTTGCATCGGATTTATCCCGACTTGCTCGGAACTTTGCTTGTCCCTAAAGCGGAGGAGTTGGTTGCCGATCCATTCCGACAAGGCGGCAAGGACGAGGCCCGCACATTCTTTGAGCGAGGAATGCGAAGGGTCTTTGAACGGATGCGCGATGCGACCGACCCCGCTTTCCCCGCTACGATTTATTACGCGTTCAAACAGACAGAAGAGGACGAAGGATTTTCGCAAGATGAAGACGAGTCGAGCGACTCAAGATCTTCTACAGGATGGGAAACATTTTTGCAGGGCTTAGTCGAATCGGGTTGGCAAATAGACGGCACTTGGCCCATGCGCACCGAACTGGGCAATCGGATGCGGAGCATGGCAAGCAACGCACTCGCATCCTCCATTGTTCTCGTTTGCCGTCCGCGACCGAAAGACGCCGGTGTTGCTTCGCGTCGCGATTTTTTGGCCGCATTGAAAAGGGAGTTGCCCGAAGCGTTGCGGCATTTGCAGAAGGGCAACATCGCGCCGGTGGATTTGGCCCAAGCCGCCATCGGGCCGGGCATGGCTGTGTTCTCCCGTTACGCGAAGGTGCTGGAGACGGATGGCTCAACGATGTCGGTGCGGTCGGCGTTGACGGAAATCAACAAGTGCCTCGACGAGGTGCTGGCCGAACAGGAAGGCGAGTTCGACGCGGACACGCGCTGGGCGCTGGCGTGGTTCGACCAGAACGGATTCAGTGAGGGCGCGTATGGAGTGGCGGAGACGCTTTGCACGGCCAAGAACACGAGCGTCCAGGGCATGAAGGACGCCGGCATCCTCGAAGCCAAAGGCGGCAAGGTGCGGCTGCTGAAGAAGGAGGAGTTGGACGCGGATTGGAATCCGACCGAGGACTCGCGCCTGACGATTTGGGAAATCACGCATCACCTGATCCGCCGATTGGAGCAAGGCGAGTCCGGCGCGGCAGAGTTGATCCAGCAACTAGGCGCAAAAGCCGAAGTCGCCCGCGACCTTTCCTATCGCCTCTACACGATTTGCGAGCGTCGCAAATGGGCGCAGGAAGCCATCGCTTACAACGCCCTCGTTCTCTCTTGGAGTGACGTGCAGCGATTGGCGGAGGAAAAGAAGGCGGCAGCAACGCCGACGCAGAGGGAATTGATTTGAAATATGGCTACCTACTTCGACCTAGTTCTGTTTGGAGACAAAACCGACACCAGCGGAATCCCCAAGCCATTCAACCGATACCGGATCGAGGTTGCCTCATGGCTGACGCCCGGCAGCGGGGTCGCAACCATTATTCCCACAACAGATGATACGCCTGTGCCGCATCCGCCACACATCATCGTAAAGAAGGGCGGTGTGAAGCAGGCAGCAAAAGCCGCGCGTGAGGCCATCGAAGCGATGCCTCAGAACAAAGGACTGCGCAAACGGGGGAACTGCCCTTGATTTGAGAGAAAGGTAATCACGAACCATGAGTCAACTGCATCTAAACATCTTCCCGATCAACCTGCCTGACGCGGAAATATCCGTGGGCGTGCTGCCGTTCGATTCCAAGGACGCGATGCGCGAGTTGCGGAAGGCGCACGCGGGAACGCACGTCTTCAACCGCGTGAGCGTCGAGGAAAAGGGCAAGAAGCTGGATCTGATTTACGCAGTTCGACTCGATGGCGCAGCCTGCACGATCGCCCCGGAGACGAAGACGATTCGGATACGCGAGAACCTTGGCGTCGCGCGTCAACTGGTGAACGAGAGTTTCATCACCAGCTTTGCCGGAAAATCGGGACGAAAGATGGTGGACGTTGGGCCGCTCAAGGTGCTTTCGTCGGAAAAGGAGCACGACTTCATCGCACAGGCAGTGAACGGGGCGACCGTTCCTCCGTGGTTGCTGGTGCGACTGGCGCACGCCATCGAAGCCCGCGTGTTTCAGTTCGACGGCCAAGACCCGTTCCTTGGACTGGTGTTTGACCATCACACTTACCGGCGAATTGCTCGCCCGTGCTCCGAGTGGCTCGCGGAACGATTCGATTTGAACGGGCTGTATGTCTCCGAAAAGTCGCCCTTCAACGACGCACGGATTGAACCACGCGCACGATTGGTTGGCCGGGTCTCCGCCATCAACGGGAGCACACTGCAACTGGCGGATTGCCGGGCAGGCCGGAACACGGTGGACGCGAAGGATGTCGAGATTGAAGCGGATTACGAAGGCTTCATGCGTTCCCTCAACGCGACGTTCAACGGCAAAGGCAACGCGATTGACCGGCGGTTGTTCGATTTGCAGTCATCGGCACAGGTTGGGCCAAAGAAACTCAGTGAACTGATCCGCGTGGAGAATCGCCTTACGGCGAAGTCCCTGAAGTTGCTTCCAGGACTCGAAGCCCCGGTGCTGCCGCATCTCGATACGAAAGGAAAACGTTTTCCGAAAGTTCATCCCGCGCCTCAAGCGTTGTATGTGTTTGACCGGACGTTCAACAAGCCGGCATTGGATAACGCGAAGGTGGGCATCTTCGACCACGGGCCATACAGCCAGCAGGGTTTCACGCCAAGCACGCCGCGAATTTGCGTCGTATGTGAACGCAGCCGCAAAGGTGAAGTGGAACAGTTTCTCCAGAAATTGCTGGAGGGGCACAATGAGCCAGGGCGGAAATGTTTCTTTCCGAACGGATTCATCAAGACCTACCGCTTGCAGGGAAAGGACGTGCGGTTCTTTCTCGCCGACAATCCAACCGCCGCGGCTTATCGCAAAGCGGCGCAGGAGGCGTTGGCAGCAGTCACGACCGATGCGGAGCGCTGGCATCTGGCCTACGTCCAAGTCAACGAAGCGAGCTATGACTTGTGGGGCGAGGAAAACCCGTATCTCGTCACGAAGGCCGCATTTCTCGCCCAGCAAATCCCGACGCAGGAGTTCAAAATCGAAACCGCGCGGCGTTCAGGCTCAGGCTTGGATTTTATCTTGAGCAACATCGCGCTGGCGAGCTACGCCAAGCTCGGCGGAACGCCGTGGCATCTGAAAGTAAACAGCCCGATGGCGCACGAGTTGGTGGTCGGACTTGGCAGCGCATCCATCAGCGATTCACGGCTGGGCGCACGAGAGCGCATGGTGGGGATCACAACTTTGTTCACCAGCGAGGGGCGTTACCTCATTGGCAATATGTCCAACGCTGTGGCTTTTGAGGATTACGGCAAGGCTGTCGTAGAAATGCTGACGGGGGCGATTGAACGCGCGCGTAAAGACATGAACTGGCAGCCAGGAGATGAAGTGCGGTTGATTTTCCATTCGTTCAAACCACTCAAGGACATGGAGGCCGAAGCGGTGAAGGCTGTTGCCGACAGCTTGAAGGATTACCAAGTTGATTTCGCGTTCCTCCACGTAGCGCAAGATCACGATACGGTTCTGTTCGACAGCAACAATCCCGGCACGAAATCTTTCGCCGGGTTGGCGAGAGGGGTGGAAGTGATGAAAGGCGAATTTGCGCCACTGCGCGGAACGTATCTCACGCTCAACAAATCGAACGCGATTCTTTCACTGACCGGATCGAAGGAGGTTAAGAAACCGACGGACGGGCTGCCCTATCCCGTGCTGCTTCATCTGCATCGCTCCTCGACATTCACGGACATGAAATATCTGACGGAGCAGGTCTATACCTTCGCGTGCCATTCCTGGAAAAGTTTCGACATGGCGGGAATGCCCGTGACCATCGGCTATTCGCAACTGATTGCGCGGCTGCTGGGCCGACTCGGAGCGCTGCCGCATTTCAGCGTGGATTCCATTCACGGACGGCTCAACCGACTGAGGTGGTTTCTATGAAAACGGAAACCTTCATGCTGATAACGGACGCTCGCGAAGTCCTGCTGAAAGCAGCACTTGCCGAGGCCAAGCAAAATACTCTCGCGGCTGCGTTCAACGGATGGCTTTTGCGACGCGACGACCTCATCGCGCTGATGGAAGACGCTGCCACCCGAGCCGCAGCAGCCAAGGGTGGTGAACGGAGTTCCCGCACCGTCGCCGTGCTGGGGTTTGCGTGTGGAGTCGAGAAATTGAAGGCGCGATTCGCCACTGAATTCGCCACGCAACTGGAGTGGTCCATTGGGCGGCCGAACTTCGCGACCGGAGGCGAACCCTGCGGAATTGTCGCCGACCCGTTGAGTTTTGCCGGCGTCATTGCGGGTGCGGAAGGCGGGATGGAGGCAGGGCTTCGCCAACGATTTGATCAATGGGCGGTGGCAGTTTGGAAGGATGCTGATGGACTGATTCAGGATGGCAGTTGGCGGCGTGCTTTGCTGGACGCTTTGGGCCGACGCATTTCCATCGCAAAGGCTGGAAGCGCTGTCACGGATGCCGGTTGGCTCGCGGCGGCACTTCAGCGGCAAGGATGGGGAGAACCAGTGGAGAAGGCAGTCAGCGGAATTCTCAAAGCCGCACTCAACGAAGCGTCCAACGTCACGGATGGGTTCGAGGCCGGACTTCGACTCGCTGCGATTGATTGGGCGGTTCAGCGCGCAATGGATTTCGACATTGCTGCTCTCACTGTGTCCGACGTGGCGGCTGTTCTCCATCGCGTGCCCACCGCTTTTCAACGATGGACGTGGGAAGACAAACCGAGAACTTCCAAGGCCGGTGCAGAACCGCGCCGATGGCATATCGAGAACGAATACCACTTCCAAAGTATGCTCTACGCGGTTTTGAAGCCGCTGATTCCGGCCCTTGAAGAAGAACAGTATTTACCGCCGACCGGAACATACCAACCGCGCGCAGACCTCTGCATTTTGGGGCTGCAACTCGTCGTGGAGGTGAAGTTCTGGTATCGCGGCAAGAGCGTGAAAGATTTGACCGAAGAAATCGCCGCCGACCTGACGCTTTATCTTCGCAAGGATTCGCCATATCGCGCGGTCATCGCGGCGATTTGGGACGACGGCGCACGCACAGAAGAACAGGCGGAGTTGATGCGTGGTTTGAAGGGCCTCACAGGATTGTCCGACGTGGTGATTGTGAACCGGCCTTCGTGCATGAATAACCCGGTAATCACCCCAACTGTGGCAAAGAAGAACGCGAAGAAGGCTAAATGAATCCAAGCGCTTGAATTCGAGGCTTGCCGCCGTCACAAAAACTAGGCAGTTTTTGTGACAGAAAGCAAATGCAGACAACAGCCCAACCCATTGATAAAGCGATACTCCGGTCGGTTCGGTCACGACCGGGTGGCTCGGTCTTTTCTGCAAGGCATTTTGCCGACCTTGGTGGTCAGGATGCCATTCGTAAGGCGTTGAGTCGCTTGGTGAAAGCGGGAAAAATTCGGCGGATTCGCCGCGGGCTTTACGATTTGCCGCGCTCGAATCCGATCATCGGCCAGACCGCGCCCGACATCATGGCGACGGTGCGGGCGCTCATGGATGGCAGCCACGCGCAGTGGCAGTTCACGGGGGCTTACGCCGCGAATGCGCTGGGATTGTCAGACCAAGTGCCGGCCAAGATCATCATTCTCACGGATGGTGTGCCGCGAAAAGTTTCGCTCGGCAAGCTGACGCTGATCTTTCGCCGCGCCGCACCACGCAATTTGCTCGGGGCTGGCAAAAAGGATTTGGCGTCCCTCAATTCAAAACTTGTGGTTTGGATGCGCCCGCTCGTCCGGCAGATCACTCAAACTTGAGGCATGGATACCATTTTACAAATTTCCCAGCGGCAGCGGGCGGAACTCTTTGAGAGTGCCGCCTTGAAGACCGGCATGGGTGCTGTGATTCTGGAAAAGGATTTTTGGGTTTGCTGGACGCTGAAGGAATTGTTCCGGCTGCCGGACATCGGCGAGCACCTGATCTTCAAGGGCGGCACGTCGCTGTCCAAGGTGTTCAAAGTCATTGAGCGATTCTCGGAGGACATTGACGTTTCGATTGACCGTGGCTGGCTCGGATTCGGAGGCGCGAATGAGCCGGAGGCGGGTGGAAGCAACAAGGAAAAGCAGCGTCGCATTGAGGCGCTCAAAGCTGCCTGCCAGCAAAAGATTGCTTCTGTGCTGCAACCAGCATTGGAGAAAGCCATCAAGGCGAAGGTGGGCACGAACGAGAAATGGTCGCTTCGCGCGGATGATGAAGACCCGGACCAGCAGACCTTGATGTTCGATTATCCGACCAGCTTTCCGGCTGACGCGGTTGGATACATCCGGCGCGTGGTGAAAATTGAAATGGGAGCGCGAGCGGACCATTGGCCCAGCGAAACCAAGACCATCACCCCCTACGTCGCGGAACAATTCCCGCAGGGTTTCCGCGAGCCGAGCGCCGAAGTGAAAGTGCTCTCGGCTGAACGCACTTTTTGGGAAAAAGCCACCATCTTACACGCTGAGTTTCATCGTCCGGCGGAGAAGCCCATGCCTGATAGGTTTTCGCGCCATTACTGTGATTTCCATGAGTTGATTCGGAAGGGCATTGGTGCGCGCGCAACCGCAAAGCTGGAATTGCTCGCGCGGGTTGCCCAACACAAGAACCTGTTTTTCAAGACAAGCTGGGCGCGTTATGGCGAGGCAGCGAAGGGAACGCTCCGCGTCGTGCCGCCTGAACACCGCTTGAAGGCGCTCCGCGATGATTACGCGCGGATGCAGCAGATGTTTTTCGGCGAGCCGCCGGACTTTGATAAGATCGTCGCGCTCCTCAAGCAATGGGAGTCGGATTTCAACCAGCAATAGTTTATGGCCATCACCAACCACGAACGCATCGGAAAGTGTCTTGAGCAATTAAGTTCGGGACTGCAACCGTTCGTCGAGCGCGAACTCAAGAGCAGCTACCAGGACAACTGGTTCGCCGAGACGCGAAAGACACTGAGCGCCACGCAGGTTGATTTCCTTGGCACGGCGGACAAGCCGGAGTGGGACATCGCGAGTTTGCTGGCGACGCTTTGGAATCAGTGGAACGACGTGTTCAAGAAAGTCCTCGGCCACACTGAACGCAGCCTAGTCAGTGAGTTGCGCGAAGTTCGCAACAAGTGGGCGCACCAGCGGACATTCACCACGGACGACGCCTATCGGGCGCTCGATTCAATGGAGCGTTTGCTCAATGCCGTGTCCGCTCCGAAAGAGGGCGAGGAAATCGCCCGGCACAAAGCTGAACTGCTTCGGCTGAAGTTCGACGAACAGGCACGGCACGAACGCCGCAAAGCCGCCGCCACGGTTCTGGAAGGCCAAAGCGTGGCGGGCTTGCGCTCATGGCGGGAAATCGTGACGCCCCATCCAGACGTGGCCTCGGGCCGCTATCAACAGGCCGAGTTCGCTGCCGACCTCTGGCAGGTTTACAAAAGGCGGGCGACTTCCGAATACGGCGACCCGCTCGAATTCTTTCGCCGCACGTTTCTTGCGGCAGGTTTGAAAGACCTGCTGGTTCGCGCCGTGCGCCGTCTTGCCGGGCAAAGCGCTGATCCGGTAGTGGAATTGCAGACCAATTTCGGCGGCGGCAAGACGCACTCGATGCTGGCGCTTTACCACCTGTTCTCCGGGCATCAGCAAAAGGATTTTCCAGGACTTGAGCCGGTGTTCGAGGATGCGAAGTGCGAACTGACGAAGGGGGTGCGCCGTGTCGTAATCGTCGGCAACAAAATCTCTCCCGGACAGCCGGACAAAAAAGACGATGGCACAGTCGTGCGGACTTTGTGGGGAGAATTGGCGTGGCAGCTTGGCGGCAAGGAAGGCTACGCGATGGTGAAAGAAGCCGATGAAACGGCGACAAATCCTGGAGACGCCATCGGCAAGCTGCTGCGAAAGTATTCGCCCTGTTTGATTCTCATTGATGAGTGGGTTGCTTATGCGCGGCAGTTGCATGAACAAAAAGATTTGCCCGGCGGCGATTTCGAGACGCACTTCACGTTTGCGCAAACTCTGAGTGAGGAAACGAAGTCCGCACCAAAGGCCATGCTCATAGTCAGCGTGCCGGCTTCCAGCGACGCCGGGACGGCCTCTCCCAGCGCGGGTATGCACGATGAGGAAGTCGGTGGAGCACGCGGAAGGCAGGCACTGGTTGCATTGAAAAATGCCATTGGTCGTGTGGAAGCTTCGTGGCGTCCCGCCAATGCTGAGGAGAGTTTTGAGATCGTTCGCCGCCGCCTGTTCCAGCCGATCACCGATCCTGCGATGTTCACGGCGCGAGACAATGTCGCCAAGGCGTTTTGCGAACTGTATCGCAACCAGCATCAGGAATTCCCGCCCGAGTGCCGCGAAGCCGACTACGAGCGGAAAATCAAAGCGGCCTATCCGATCCACCCGGAGATTTTCGAGCGGCTCTATCAGGACTGGTCGGGCTTGGTGAAATTCCAGCGCACGCGCGGTGTCTTGCGGCTGATGGCGTCGGTCATCCACGCGTTATGGGAGCAGGGAGATTCAAGTCCACTCATCCTGCCAGCGCATGTGCCGTTGTTAGACCAGAGAGTCATTTCCGAAATCATCCATTTCCTGCCTGACGGATGGGAGTCCGTTCTCGAAAAGGACGTGGACGGCGAAAGTTCGCTCCCGTTGAAACTCGACCGCGAGAAGTCGGGAACAATCGGGCGCTACGCCGCAGCGCGCAAAGTGGCGCGCACACTTTTCCTCGCCTCAGCGCCAACACCCGGAGCGGCGAATCGTGGCGTCGAAGACCGGCGCATCAAGCTTGGATGCGTCCAGCCGGGAGAAAGCCCCAATATCTTTGGTGATGCGTTGCGTCACCTTGCGCAGAGCGCAACCTATCTTTACCAGGACAACGCCCGCTACTGGTATTCAACGCAGCCGACCGTAACCAAACTCGCCGAGGATCGCGCCGAGCAGATGAAGCGTGACTCCGATTCAGTCGCGGAAGAAATCAAGAGCCGTGTCCAAGAGGATTTGAAGGCGCGTGGGGATTTTTTGGCGATCCGCGCCTTTACCAAGAACAGCGGCGAGATACCGGACGAAATGGAAACCCAGCTTGTCGTGCTGGGGGTGGACTACACCTATGCCAAAGAGGCAGGCAACTCGGCCCAAGTGCAGGCGCAGGCAATTCTCGACTCTCGCGGGAACAGCCCGCGGCTTTTCAAGAATGCCGTGGTCTTTCTCACTGCTGACCGGACACGTCTCGGCGAACTGGATGAAGCTGTAAGGTTCTATCTCGCTTGGGAGTCCATCGAACACGACAAGGATCAATTGGGGCTCGACGGATTTCAGATGCGCCAGGTTTCCAACCAAAAGACGACTTGGAACACAGCCGTCAAAGGACGCATCGGCGAAACATTCTGCTGGTTGCTGTTTCCGTCTCAGCCCACGTCGCAGTCTCCTTTGGAGTGGCAGGCTGTCAAATTGTCCGGGCCTGACCCGCTGGCCGTTCGCGCCTCTAAGAAATTGAAGTCGGACACCCAAATGGCGACTCAATATGCTCCGACGCTGCTGCGTCAGGATTTGGACAAGATTCCGCTCTGGCGAGGGGACAGCGTTTCCGTGAAACAGTTGGCGGAGGACTACGCGAAGTATCCTTACCTGCAACGCCTGCGCAACCCAGCCATCCTCGTCGCAAGCATTCAGGATGGATTGTCGCGAATCACCTGGACAACGGAGACTTTTGCCATTGCCGATTCGTGGGACGAGAAGCGGCAACGGTTTATCGGTTTGCGCGCGAACTGCAACGTAGCGCTCGATGCTGATTCAACAGCGCTTCTCGTTAAGCCGGAGGCTGCCATTCGCCAACTTGACGCCGAACGTCCGAGCAGTTCACCAACGCCAAGCACGGTCGGAGCATCGCCCGGGGAATCACCCACAGCAGGCCAAGGAGGCGAGCCAGGCACGGAACGGCCCGCACCGCCCGTGAAACCGACGCGTTTCTACGGCAGTGTAAAGCTTGACCCGGCGCGGCTGAACCGCGATGCGGCCCAGGTTTCAACCGAGGTTCTCCAGCACCTTACCAGTCTCTTAAATGCAGATGTGGAAGTGACGTTGGAAATCCAAGCCCGAATTGCAGAGGGAATTCCCGACAATGTGGTTCGCACCGTTTCCGAGAACTGCAAGACGCTCAAATTCAAAAATCAGGGGTTTGAGCAGGATTAGCCTCATATAAGAAAACACCAGTGCCTTTGCCTAATCACCGTGATTGTTCCGCCAAAAGAGTTCTTTCAGTTCTGTGCCAAGCACGTAGGGCTTTTGCGCGAACTGGAGCAACGCGCCAACGGGACGGATTTGTCGGAAGCGGAGATCAGCAACATTGTCCAGAATCACGCACTCGAATCTGACGAGCAGCCGACGTTTGTTACGAAGCAACTGAAGAACCTTCGCATCCTTGTTTCCGCAGACCAGTCCGAAGGCTATTTCCTGATGGCAGAGCCAGTGCGGGCGATTCTCCGGTATTTGCTTGAGGAAGCAAAACCCGCCTCGTCTGAAACGGTTCAGAGTTACATCAACCGCCTTCAACAACTCGCACAAAAACTTCGTGATGCCCTGTCAGCGGAGAATCCTACTCTGGCGGAGTTGGCTCTCGCCGACACGACCCATGCTCTGCGCCGATTACATGACGATGTTTCGGCGACTCACGTCAGCGTGCTGGCGGAAGTAGCTCGCTACAAAACGGATAAGCGGCCAGTGTCCGTCTTGGAAAAATACCAACGCATCGTTTGGTGGATGCAGCAATACATCGCTCCAATGCTTGAAGTAATTCGAGTGGACGGGCCGATGCAGGCGACCTTTGCCGAGGTTGAGGAGGTGTTGGAGGCCGGGACTGCAAACGCTCTCGTGATCTCCGTGGACGTAGCCGAAAGAAATCTCCGGCTTGTCCGAATTACGCGACGCCACGCCCTGAACGTATTCGAGCAATCAGGGAAGGAAATCTCACCGCTTTATCAGTCGTTGGCCCGTTCCAGCAATCTGGCCACGGGCGCAGCTTGGGCACTTGACCGGCTGCGCCTTGGGACGATGGAAGACTGGATGCATGAGGCAGTAGTTGGAGTTTTCAGCCTTCGACAGCAGGATGCCTTCAGCGATAAAGCGATCCTGGGCGCAGTTGAGAGGTATTTGAACAATCCGCCCGCGCCGCCGCCTACGGTGAACCGGTCGCGAAGCGGCGATAAACCAGCCGCCATGCAGCATCGTGAATGGCTCAATGCGCTGCCTGATGAAGTAGCCACGGAACTTCCAGTCGGTGATATGCTCGGCTGGCTGGCGGCTCGTTATCCTGACTTGGACACCGAACAACTGCTCACGGGTTTCTCCACGCTGTTTTTTCACGAGCGATTTCGGGCAGAATTTACCGGCGAGGCGGTTTGCGATTACGAGACGCCGCACCACCTGATTCGCGCGCATCCTGTCCGGCTGGAGGCAATTTCCAAATGAACTACCCGCCACATCTTCAAGACATTTTCGAGAAGTTGAAAAACGGCTATCACATTTCGCCGGAGGACGACGTCCTTTACAATGCCCTCAACAGCGACCACTACGACGATTACGTCGGATACTTCGCCGGACTTGGCATCACGTTGCGGAAGCACGAGCACGATTTTTACTATTTTGAGCCGGACGCCGAGGACAAGAACTCGCCGCGCCTTGCAAAAATGGCTGTCTTTTCCTTCATCCTGATTGACCACATTGCGAATACGCGCGGTCTTGCCGTTGAACCCACACTTTTTGGAGAGACTTTTACTCTCCGCACGTTGCCCCACTTGACCACCCTGGACAGCTATCGTGCCCGACTCGAACAGGTGAACGTCATGGACTACGCCGATTTGAGAGAGATCGTCAACCGGCTTGAGAACGTCGGGTGGGCAAAGTGGATTAGCGACGACGAGTTCAAATTCTTGAGGCCGTTTCACCGGCTCTTGGGCAAGTGTTTGGAACTGTCACAGCAGTCCGGTCGGAGCGCGGACGAAACCAGTCCAATAGTCAGCCAGGGACTGACCCAAACGACCGAAGGGGAGGGAAAAGCCAATGCGTAACGGCCCAACCAAGATCATTCTCATCAACGCGGGCAAATACGATGAGGCCGAAGTGTCCCTCGATGGCGCGATCCAGATTGTCGGCAGGAACAACGCGGGCAAATCAACGCTCATCAACACGCTGCACTTTCTCTACATTGATGATCGCTCTAAAATGTCGTTTGGACCTTACACGTTCGACCAAACGCTGGATTACTACTTCATCAACGAGCACAGCTACGTGCTGTTTGAGTGTCGGACGCTTCGGGGCCAGGTCGTGATTGGCTGGCGGGGAGCGAGCAAGGCATCAGGCGCAGACCCGGAACGATTCTTTTACCTTGGTCCTTACCGTCGCGAAGACTTTTTCGACGAGCGGGATCGTGTTCGGAAACCGGCAGAGATTAACACTCGCCTCGTCGAACGGGAATACCAGTCCCTCAAGAAGCCTGCGGAACATCGCGCCATTCTTCTGTCGAGCGCAGCCCACCGGAACAACGGCCTGGGAATCGTTGCTTTGAAAGATGGGGAGCGCTTTTCTGATTTTCGTGACACGTTGAAGAATCTCCTAAACCTCGCGAACATCACGCAGGATCAGATGCGGGAACGGCTGTTGATGTTGGCGGGATTGCCCACGGATTACGTTGCGATTGATGCTCGTCGAATCCTGGGCGACGACTACGAGCAACTGCGGCGCGAACGCGACGAACTGACGCTTTTCAAGGCCCACCAAAACGATGTTCAGTCCATCATCCAACTATTCAATGAGCGGCAGGTGCTTTGGGGACAGCTCAATTACCGCTGGCAGGACCTGAAGGCACGAAAGAAGAAGTTCGACGAAGACCATTCGGCGCGCGTGGCAACTTTGACGGACAAGATCACCGAGACGCACAAGGCTGCGGACGAAGCAAAAGAGGCGGCGGAGAAAAAGCAAAAGGAGAAAGAACTGCTTCTCCAGGAGAAATCCCCCATCGAAGCCCAACTCAAGACGCTGGAAACGGGCAAAAGGACTTACGCCGGATTTGCGGAACAGTTCGAGCAAGTAACCCTCGACAATCTGGAGCGACAGCTAAACGAACTTCTGAACCGGCAGCAGGAAGCTTCAAACGAAACCGCCGAATCGGTTCGAGGACAACTCCAGACCGCAGAGAACGAAGTTGAAGCAACCGCCAAATCCATCCAGCACTTTAGCCGGCTGGCCGTTACATCCTTGCGGGAACACTTTTCCGACGAGGAGATTGCGCAGCTCTTTCGCATATTGAGTCCCGATTTGCTGGGATTGGCCGTCGGTCGAACCGGCATCACACTCTCGAACTCCAATGAAGTTGTCGCGCGGCTGCGCCAACTGGTTTCCCGAATCAAAGACGGCGTTTATCAGGACGATTCCATGACCGTGCGGCTTGGTCCGGCAAGCGATGTCCTTTCCAAATTCCAAAACGTGGAGGCGCTGGAAAAGGAACTGGAACGCCATAAGAAGAATGTTGCTCGTCTCACCGCTTTGCTGGAAGCCGTGACACGTCAAGCCGAGGTTGCAAAGAGCATCGAGGAACTCAAGAAGCAAAAGCAAGCGCAGGCCGATAAACTGGCTGCCTACAAACAATATCAAAGAGACTTGGCGAGTGAGGCGCAATGGCGTGAAAGCGCAAAGAATCTTGAGCGTTCGATCATCGCCGCCGCCAAAGCAGTGTCAGACCTAAATGCCGCCCGCGAAAACCACCGCGACCAACTCTCAAAACTGGATACCGACAAAAGAGCCGCCGATTCGGAATACCAAGCCGTGTTGAAGCGTTACGATCAGTGCCACGACCGCATTGCCCTTTTCAATGTCGGACCAAGGGCGGATGCTGAAATCCCGGAAGACTTCGACAGTGCCGTCTCGTTTTATCTGCGGGAACATTCCAAGGCGTCGGAGATGTCCCGTGGTCTGGAAGTCGCATTTGTAAAACTCGGCGTCTTTGCCGACCGCTACAAGGGAAACGATGAAGCGGACACCATTCGGAATTTGGAACAAGAGCTTGATGCGCTGGCGAAGCGCGAAGAAGCCTTGCAACTGCGTTGGAACAGTCAGATTCACGCCTTGAAAGGGCGCTTTCAGGAAGTTTTGAACGACCTCAAGTTGATTGAGAGCGCCAAAGACAAATTGAACCGCGAACTCGCGCACATCCATGTCTCCGATCTCAAATCCGTAAAGCTCACTGTCGAACGACAAGCCGATGAAGTTTCATTGATCGAGCGCCTGGCCAACATTGGTGAGCTAAACTTGCTCGACGATACGACTCCGCTCGACAAGGTGTTCGAGCGCGTGCGGGCCAAGATGGGGCGAAATCCTGTGACACGAATAGCGGATTTGTTCGTGCTTGGCGTCCATGTCACTCGCGCCGACAACACGGTGAAAAAATATGCAGACTTTCACCAAGTGGAATCCGATGGGACGACCATCACCATCAAAGTCCTTTTCAATCTGCTAGTCCTGAAAAGCCTGCTTCACAAGGACGACGTAGCCATTCCATTTTTCTTGGATGAAATCCAAGACCTCGATCCAGCCAACCAGCGGGCGGTGATTCAAACGGCAAAAAAACTTGGATTCATCGCTATCACCGCCGCGCCGAGCGCCATCGGCGAAGTGGATGCCTGCTATTTTCTCGAACCAAACAAACAGGGCCGTGTTGTCTTGACTGAAGATCAGCGTCTCACCATGAGGCCTAAAACCCACGCCAAAGAAGCATGAAGGCTGGCGTTCAACCCAAGCATCGCAGCTTGTGTCTTCGCCTGCTCCAAGAGGGTATGTTGCCTAAGTCGGTGTGTGCGCAGTCCTTCGTTGGCGCGCTTGCCCCGTTGTTCGATGCAGGTGTCGTGCGATGGATTAAGGCGGGCGGTGGGCAACGGCTGACGGTAGCCAATCAGGCTGGATACGAGGGGTGGTTTTACCAGCACTTCCCGAAAACAGAACTTCCCGGCATTGATTCAAGTCAGGTCCAATCTGTGGCACAGTTCCGCAACGCCAAAGCCCTTCGCAGCAATTTGCCGGAGATTGTTTGCCTCCGCAGCACGCGCGACGGGGTCTTGTTGCGTGATGGTGTTGTCGTCGAAACAACACATGCGACAAAGCAAAACGGCCTGTTTGCGTTCACCTTAGCAGACCATTCTGCATTCGCTTTACAGGGCACATGCGCTCTGATTGAGAACCTCGCGGTATTCCACTCGTTTGAAAAACTAGCGCTTGAGCCTACGCTCGCAATCTGGACGGGCGGCGTGAGTTCAACCCGCTTCAACAACTGGCTGGCTTCATGTGTTCCAAAGGGATTGCGGGTATTGCATCTGCCGGATTACGACCCCGTTGGCTTGAATGAATTTCTTCGACACCACGAGCGGCTCGGTGATGCCGTCACTCTTTTTCTGGCGAACGAGTTGCCCACTCTTTTCCGCAAGCACTGCAACACATCGCTGCTTGCCGATGAGAAGAACCAAAGGATGCTCATGCAACTTCGCAAGACCCGACACCCCGTCGTTCAGCAGGTTGTGGCCTTGATTGACGAATTCAACGGGGGTTTGGAGCACGAAGCCATCCTCATCAACTGCGAGTCGTAGAAAAGTTGAATGCACCGTGACCAACGCGCGGTTTGCTACGCTGCACGGGCTGCCCGTCGCCCTGTTGCCCTTCGACGACGCCCGCTCCACTTCGCAAATCCGCGCGCTCGTCACGAGTTGGCATTCGCCGGAATGCCGCGATTGCGGCACGCTTCCGTCTGGCGGCTCGGCGGCGGGCCGTTGCGCTTCGGCTACGTTTCGCTAGGCGCTTCTCTCCGTCCTTCGCTCCACTTTCCCCGCTCACCGACCGCAGACCGAAGCTAATCAGACACAAACTGTGTGGCCGCAAAGCTCTGCCTGCAATGACAGGTTGCGGATTGACCACGTGCGCTGAGATTCTGACAATTTGCGATATGCCAAAGCGAACCACCGGAATGACGGATGCACATGCACGGTTGCACAAGAATCACTCCTACGAATTGCTGGTCGCAACCTGGTTGATGAATGGTGGTTGGCAGGTCTTCGCACCGCTGTTGGATGCCGCACACGCGGTTGACCTCATTGCATCAGATGGCCCTAAGTCGTTTCGTCTCCAGATCAAATCGCTTGAATCGCAGGAGGAAAACCGCCACGTCCAAAACTTGTGGAAGGACAAACACATCGACTACGTCATCTATTTCGCGCAACGTTCCAATTGGGGTTATGTGTGTCCTGCCTTTCAGCCAAATCAGAAACGCCTCAACGATCCTTCTCACAAACGATTCCTGCAAAACTCCAAGTCATTCTTGGCGGCGTTCCATACCTGCGAAGCGGCTAACGCCTGCACCTCCTGACCTGAACATTTTGTCATTTAGCCAGTGTCGGGACAACGCGATGAAACCTCGTTCGATTGTATGGCGGCGGCGGTCGCGTCAAGGTTGTGCGCCCCGCTGCCCCCGCCTCCACCTTGACCCGCCCGCCGTCGCCGGGGAGTTTTGCCTCTAGGTTTTCATCGCGGGAGTCTGTCGCCTCTGGGCGACGGGCGGGCAAATTTTACCCTGAATTTAGGGTAATCCCTGCTATGCTTTTGGCAGGGACTCGTGTTTAATGGGGCGGAATTCACGTTCAATGGTCGAAGTGCAAAACACATGACGTGAGAACCACGATTCAAAAGTCCTGGTATCGAAACGGTTTGCTCCGCGAAGAAATGCCTCTCCGAAACGGTCAACGGCACGGTGTTGCCCGCGTCTGGCACAAGAACGGACGCCTCGCCGCCGAGGAACGCTACGCCAACGGCCTCCTGCATGGCGTCTGTCGGCAATGGAGCGAGGCAGGCAGGCTGCTTGGCAAATACCGAATGGTTCACGGCACGGGTGTCCAACGCGCGTGGCACGACAATGGCCGGCTGCAAATGGAGCTTTCCACCGTTCGCGGCGAGTTCTGCGGACGCAGCAGGAGTTGGCTGGGTGATGGGACGCTCTTGTCAGACGACATTTACCTTCGCGGCAAGCTCGTCAGCGCGGACACATACCGTGCGGCAGCGGCGAAGGACGAGACATTGCCGAAGCTCGGACGCTTGACAAGGAAGGTCGTGAAGCCGGTGACGGAGGCCCACATTCATCGGGCCTTCATCGCTTCGCTGCTGGCAAAACCAAATCATTCCGAGGCGCGCGTCTGGTTGCAGGGAAACAATGGGCACGCCGCTGTAAAATCGCTTGGCCGGTTCAAACGGGAAGATGACGCCACGAATTTCGTCGATGCGCTCTACGAAGCTGGCGCAGTAGAAGTAATCGCCTCCGAAACTTATTCCAACAAGTCCCACGACCAGTTTGCGGATTGCTTGCTGGTGCGATTGCCAAGAACACCTGCGAAGCGAAAGGCCATTCGCAAAATCACTGCGCAGCTTCAAAAGCGAAAACTCGGCGCGATTCAACCAGATGCTGACTTTGGGGAGACGCATCTGTTCCTCTCGCTGACCTGACTTCAGAACACGCCAAGGCGATCATGTAGTTCGTCGTGGGCCAGAATTCCGCAGGCGGGACGTCCGGCGAGCAGGCATTCCGTCACCGCATCGCCGACCAGTTGTTCCACCGCATCACGCATCGGACGCGCGCCAAGTTTCGGATGAAATCCCTTCCGCACGAGGAACGGCAGCGCCGTCTTGTCGAGTTCGAGCTTATGACCACGGGCGGCCAGAAACTCGATCTCGCGTGACAGGAATTTCTCCGCAATCTCCAACTGGTGTTCGTAGCTCAAACGATGAAACACAAGCTTCTCATTCACACGCGCGAAGATTTCCGGGCGCAGGGCTTGTTGCGCGCGAGTGAGGACGTGGCGTTCCAGCGTGGCTTCGTTCGAGTGTTGCAGGCTCATCAATTCCGCCGAGCCGATATTTGATGTGAGCCATACATAGAAGCCACTGAAGTCCAGCGTCTGTCCCGTTGCGACCGTGAGTCGCGCGGCATCGAGCAGTTGCAGCAGAATGTCTAGCACGCGCGGGTGCGCCTTCTCCGCTTCGTCGAACAGCAGCGAGCCTTCCGCCGCACGTTCACGCACCGCGCCGAGGTAGCCAATTTCTCCGAGTCGTGCGCCGAGCAGCAGTCCGAGTGCTTCCTGATTCTGAAATTCCGACATGTCAAAGCGGAACAATTTGCCTTCACCGAAAACGTGATTCGTCGCCACGACCACGGTTTCCGTTTTTCCAACGCCGGTAGGACCGAGCAGCAGGAAGCTGCCGCGCGGCCGTGAAGGTTTCGTCAGCCCGAGTTCGCCACGGCGGACAGCGGAGATGATGCGCGGAATCGTGTGGGACTGGCCGCGGATTTCGCGCGGCAGCAACACGTCAAGTTCCTGGAGTTTGGTTAGCTTGTGTGAGTCTGGTGTTTTGTTCATCGCCTACCTTTACCAAGGACATCCCCGCACCTTGTGTCGCTCCTACACCTGACTTCCCACGCGTTCCTTCATGCTGCGTCCCGTGATCAGCGCGGTAGTCGCTGCTCAAAGACAAAATAAAAACACGACTCGTATGAAGCTCATCAAACACATCAAACCCATCGGTCAGAAAATCCGTTCGCGGCTGCCTTCGCTCCTGTTGGTCGCCGCCATCCTTGCGATGAACACCATCTCAGCCTTTGCGCAGGGCACTGGCTTCAGTTCCACCGACCTCAAGACCGGCATCAGCAACAGCCTCGCCGTCATCATGATGTTCGGCTTCGTCCTCGGCATCGCCTGCGTCATCTACGGCGGCTTCGCTATCCGGCGCGGCGACGTTGACCAGGGCAAGATGTCCATCATCGGCGGCGCGATTATCGCCGCCGCTCCGGCGGTCATCTTCGCGTTCTACAAGATCTTCGGCCTCGATGCGAACAGCAGCGTCGGTGTCGGCAACTTCTGATCTCGCCAACCAACCCGCCACCCGCCCCGAGCCACCATGAAAGCTGAACTCCGCCTCACCGATACCAACGCCGCCTCCGACTCCAAAGGCCGGACGTGGGGATTGTGTTCTTCGTCGCCCTCGTCATCGTGAAATCATCGCTGCTCACGGCCCTCGGCGTCGCACTGATTCCCGTCGGGCTTTGCCTCGCCTACATCTTCGGCCTCCGGCAGGGCAAGCCACCGGGTTACGACCGCGACATGTTTGAGCGCGTGTTCACCGGCGGCGGCTTCGCTCCAGAAACCGTGCGTCTCACTCATCCACTCGCAAAGGAGCAGCCATGAGCCGCCACATCTTTGAACAACTCGATACCGCCGACCAGGCGTTGCGTGAGAATCTTCACCGCAACGACCTTGACCCCACCGCCCGCCAACACATGGAGCGCGCCTTGTCCCACGTCCGCGAGGCTTACGTGGCAACCAACGAAATCGGCAAGGCGCGCTCCGTCCAGCAACTCGTCGGCGACTTGGAAAAGGTAAATCACATCGTGGCCAAGGTGCGCCGCCGCGAGCAGTCCGCCCCCAGCACCACCAAATCCATTCGTGTCTGACCTATGTTCGAGCGCGCACCCAACGGCTTTTTTACCCACGACCTCATTGTGTTCAACCATCTCCGGCGCGGCGGCTATGTGTCGAAGGGCTTCATCTTCGAGTCGCCCGATTTGACGAACAGCCCCATCGCCGACCTGAACGACTTCCAGGACCAACTCTGTCTCCTGCTGGCGTCTCTCCACGAAAACCAGCGGCTACAAGTGCAATACTTCTGCGATTCCGACTACAAGGGGGAGTTGCTGCGTTACCAGCAGGAGACAGAGAAATGTTCCAACGTCTGGACTAAGCGCGCCCGCAACGAACGCTTCGCGCGTTACTGGCAGGCCATGTCCGAACGCAAACTCCGCCGCCAGCGGGTCATATTCTACATCTCGCGCGCGCTGGAGAACGTCCCAACGAAGTTCCAGACCGCCGCCGCCCGCCGTGACTATTACAGCACGTTGCTCGATCAGCTTCAGACCGAGTTCGAGCACGTTCACCGTCTGTTGCTCGAAATCTTCGGTTCAGGCGGGGCACGAGTGTTGCCGATGACCGACGCCGACCACTTCCGCCATTACAAACGGTTTCTGAATCCCTCACTCAACGACCGGTTCGATTACGATCCGGCGGACGGCTTCGCGCCCGAGCTTTCCATTCAGGAAAATTGCTGGCACAGCGAGGGCAACGGCCAGTCCGATTTCGGCTTCTTCCTTGACGGCCATTATCACTCGCTCATCGTCCTGACCCGTTGGCCGCGCACGACGTATCCCGGCATCATCCAGCGCCTCACCAATCTCCGCCTGCTTGACTACACCATCACGGTGAACATTGATCCGCTGCCCATCACCCAGGAAATCAGCAAGGAGGAAAAGGAGCACGACCGTGTAGCCGGTGACTACGCCAGCGAAAAGAAAATCTCCCTGCTCACGGTGATGGAGAAGAAGCAGAAGAAGATTCACGCGCTAATGCAGGGACAGACGATTCCGTTTCACGCAATGTTCGCGATCCGCGTTTGGGACAAAACCCGAGACGGCTTGAACGCGAAAGCGGGCGCAATCAAAAACGCCATCAACTCGATGAACTCGGCCCAATACTTCGAGAGCAATCTGCCCAGCACCTCGAAGAATCTGTTCTTCCAGACGTGGCCCGGCTGGACGTGGGGACGCTACGAACACCGGAAGCTTTACGCCGAGCATCGTTTCCTGGCCGACATGCTGCCGGTCACCAGCACATTCACGGGACACCTGGCGACCGCCGAGGCGATTTACGACGGCCCAGCCAATAACCTCGTCGGCATCCAGACCTTCTCCGGTGGGAAGGACTCCGCCTCGCCACAGCACGCCGTGTTGCTCGGCATGTCGGGCGCAGGCAAGTCCGTCACCGTCTGCGACCTGCTCACGCAGACCGAAGGTTATTTCGGCTACACGGTCATCATTGAGGAAGGACTCAGCTACGGCATCTACACCGCGACGGTCGAG
The DNA here is from genome assembly GCA_044225555.1 of Limisphaerales bacterium. Taxonomy (GTDB): domain Bacteria; phylum Verrucomicrobiota; class Verrucomicrobiia; order Limisphaerales; family JADLHS01; genus JADLHS01. Next base: position 146,964 of record JBGAIM010000016.1, read on the forward strand.
GAAGGCGCGCGCCCCATCATCATCCACCCGGACGGCGACCTGACCATCAACTACCTCGACACGAAGGGACTCCCGCTCACGCCCGACCACATGTCCGCCGCCACTGCGCTCGTCGCCCGCATGATTGGCACGTCAGCGCAGGAAGACAAACAGATGCTTCGGCAGGCGCAGATCGCCAAATACATCAATCTGCTCTACGAAGATTCCTATCAGGATTGGCAGAAGAAGCGGCACGACCAGTTGCTCGTCATCGCCCGGCACGCCCTCGCGTTACAGAAGTTTCGCGGTGAGCGGATGCCTCCCGGTGCGACCAGTCTCGAAACCTTCGCCGACTTCCGCGACTGGCGAGCCGCCCATGCCGACGAAGCCGAAGCGTATCTCGCCCAGTTCACCGAAGCCGAGGCGTTGAAGTGTTTGAAAGAGCCGAAGACGAGCAAGGAAGTCCGCAACCTCGCCTTCGCCTACTTCACGCCCGAGGAATTCCCGACGCATCGGATGCTTCAGGAATTGATGATGCTCGACCCGATGGGCGCGGAACGTGACCAGATCATGGAAATCGCCACCCTCATCCTGCCGTGGTGTCGCGATGGCAACTATGGCTGCCTGTTTGACGGCACGAGCAATCTGTCGCTCACCGGCAAGATTGCGCACTTCGAGTTGGGCTACATCCCGGAGTCGGCGAAGGAACTGAAAGCCGCCGCTGGCTTCCTCATCACCAACCACGCGCGCAAGCACATCATGACGTTGCCGCGTGCGATTCGGAAACGGAACATCTACGAGGAAGTCGCCCGCTTCCTCGACATCCCCGGCGGTCAGGAAATTGTGCAGGAGAGCTACGCCCAGCTTCGCAAATTCAACTGCTGGAACATCTCCATCGTGCAGCAGTATGCACGGTTCAAGCAGTCGCGCATCCGCTCAGCCGTGTTCGGCAACAGCCGCCAGTTCTTCATCATGCGGCAGAACGACCGCGCCGACCTCGATGACATGGGCAAGGACATCGCGCTGCCCGAGGTGACCCAGCACGCGATCATGAATTACCCGCTGCCCGACCATCAGCCGGGCGAGAAGTATTCGCCGTTCACCTACCTACACACCGATTCGACCCGCAACATCTGCGGCACGGTCCACAATGTCGCTTCACCCGAGATGCTCTACTGCTCCAGTTCGAGCGGCGAACACTTCGACCGCCGCGCCCGTGAACTGCGCCAAAGCCCCAGCGTTGTCGAAGGGATCATTCTCAACGCCAACCGCCGTAAAGACGGCGAAACCAAAAACCATTAAGTCACATGAAAATGAAACACATCAGCAACGCCTCCAAACTCCTCTCGCTCGTCCTCGTTACCGGACTGTTTGCCGGTTGCGCCGCCACGCGCCCCATCAGTGACGCGGCCCTCGGCGCAGGCGGCGCTTACCTCGGTCACGAACTTTCCGATGGCGACCCGCTCGCTACCGCCGCTGGCGCTGCGGGTGGGGTTATCGTCAGCGAGACGCTTCACTACGCCGCCAAGAAGCAGGCCGACAAGGCTTACGCCTCCGGCTATGACAAGGGCAAGAGCGACGCCGTGAAACAGCAGTATTGGCTTTACGTCTCCATGCAGCGGCAACGCAACCAGGTCAGCAACGTCCGTCTGTATCCCGTGCAACTGCCCGAACAGCGGATTGACGGGGTAACATTTCAGCCTTCGACCAAACTCCTTCGTATTGAGGAATAGGACTAAACCTCAACGCTCGTAACGAAGTAATCCTTTACTCGCCAGCACTGCGAGTTGCCGTTGGGATTTAGCCACGCCTCCAAGGTTTCCGAGGTCAGCTTTGCCTGAACCTCATCAAGCGGCGGGGCAGAATGCTTCTGCAGGCGATGACGCTCGTCGCGCCGATGTGGATGGATGCGAAGCGAGGGCCAGTCCAAGGGAATGGATTCTGAAAATGCTTGGGTGTTTGCGTTTTCCCAGCCGTCCTCACGAAGCGCCTTCACACCGAGTTCACTCAGCTCAAAATCTTTCAGGTCTTTGTGTCCGAGTTCGTCGCTCTTGGCATTTACCGCTCCAACCAAACGGAGATTGTCCAAGGCAGCAAACAGAAATGCGGGTTCTCCAATGGACAATTGGCTCGTAGCTTCGGCGATGAATGGGGCATCTCCTTGGAACGTGTTGAGCAGTGTCAATACAGCCCACTCAAAGCTGTTCAACCGTCTGAATTCAACGGCTGTGATTTCAACTGTGACTTGCAGGATCATTTAATCAAATTTCAGCCCCATATCGTCCACCGGACCTCGGCCTTGCCTTCGTGGTCTTTCTGACCTCTGCGCCTGTTTGGTTTGAGGAACATGGGCTGGCTGTTTTTGCGGGGTTCGCTTGAAAATATGTGAGGCGGTTCGGATGCCGTCACGTTGCGCGACAGTTTTTGCAATTTCCTGATAGACTTTCTTGGCGTTTGCTTCCCCGCCTTCGACCGGGCAAATCGGAACGGCTGCCGCCTCGAACGCATTGCGACTTCCAACAATCACCAAAAGATTCTTTGCCCTCGAAAAAGCGACGTTGATGCGGCGATAGTCCTTTACGAATTCACCGCTGACTTCACCGGTGCGGACCAGCGAGACAATAATCACTGAGCATTCCCGCCCCTGAAACTGGTCAACTGTATTGACCTGCACGTCGAGATGTTGCCATCGGTTTCCAACTTTTGAACCGACGCGCTCTCTCAATTCGTTGGTCTGCGCCAGATAAAAGCTGATGACTCCCACATCCAGCTTTGCGGCCTTTGTGCCCGGATTGGAATTCAGCGATTCATCCACATGCCGGAGGAAGTCTTCGATCAACTCGATCTCGAAGGGATTCCAACGCGACGTTCCGCGCTTCGCGCCTTCAGCCACCGTTTGGCCGCGTTCATCTCGTGTCGAATCCAACCACAAGACACGATGTTCGCTGGTTAATAGCGGCCGTTCGCTCGCACCCCTCACGGACAAGCCGTGTTGTTTCTTCTTGTGGAGTTCCTGCTCACCGCCGCCCGCGAGGAGTATGCCCTTGCCTTGCTTGTCGGGATAAAAATGATTCACCGCGTGCATAATGTGCGGGTGCATCCGGTATTGTTCCCGCAATGTTTCGCGTAGGGCATTTGGTGCGCTGATGAACAGTTCTTCAAACAGCGAGGCGGAAACCATCTTCCCAAAGTTCTCCAGCATCTCAGCTTTCAATTCTTCGTTGGCAACGGCTTCCTCGAAGCTTTCCGAGCGGAAGACTGGCGGCAACTGGCGATGGTCACCAACGAGAACCGCACGCCGACCAAGCAGCAACGGCATCAGCAACTCTGGCGGAGTAGCTTTGCTGACCTCGTCCACGACGACCATCTCAAACGCGGGGTCGAATTCTGTGGACTGGTAAAAATCGCGCCGACCAGTTCGGTTGCAGGTCGCACCAATCACGTTGGCGTGCCGTTTGTAGAGTTTGCGCATCTCCTCGCCGTTGTCTGCGGCATTACCCTTGCGGAGTCGGTCCACCCATGCGCGTTTGACGGCAGTCCATTTGTCGCCCTGATCGGTCGCCTGCTTCAATGTGGCTTCACAGGCAGCAGCGACTTGCTTCAACCAATGCGGGACGATTCGGGATGGCAGGAAAACCTTGTAGGCATCTTCCATGTCCAACTCACGTCGTGAATCCAACTCGCGTAATGGTCGCAATTCGGGCGAAGGGCGATCTTTCGGATAGAGGCTGCCGAGGGCGTTGTCCACGGCGAGGTTGGCTTGCGAAGTGATGAGAGTCCGCTTGCCTTGCCTTACCATCTGTCGGCAAAGCTCCGCGATGACTGTTGTCTTGCCAGTGCCGGGTGGCCCTTGCAGAAAGAAAGTGTCGGGAGCAGAGAGGGCTTTGGTGACGGCTCGTTGCTGGCCTTGATTAAGCCGCGTATCGGTGGACTCCACCGGCGCAGCAGATTCAGGAACGCGGGCTTTCTGACTGTCAAAAATCCATTCGGCAACACCTGGGTTGACCGCTCTGCCTTGTTCCAAGCGCTCAATCGCATCGCGTTGGGAGCGAATTGAGGCGAGATCACCCGACACGTCCACCATCAATTCGCCCGCGTCAGGGAAGACTTCTGTCTCCGAATCCAATTCTTGATTGCGCCGCCGATCCTCCGACAACCGCACTTCGACAGCCAGTTTTTCAGTGTGGGGGGCTGGGTTGCCAGAGTCCGCAGTCTGTTTGCGAATCTGCCAGCGTCCGCTGCCTTTTTGCCTGCGCTCGCCGCCTTCAAGATGCGTCACCTTCTGATAAGAGCCAGCAGCGGCGACCTTCGCCCTGCGTTGTGCGCCGGTCTCATCGCCATTTACTTTGAGCGGATCAAACTCCTCACCCTCGCGAAGCGCCAACAACTGCTGCCCTTGGAGGCGAATCTTCAAAAGTTCGATTGGCTGGCGCTCGCGCAGATAAAAGCTCACGCCGGCCTTGTCCTTCCAATACTCCCACTCTGCATAGGCGTAACGATGCTGACTGTTGTCAACCGTGACCTTCTCCCTCCAGTCGAGATAAGTCCGCCATTGAGCAAAGCGGCTCTCTGCCGATGGGGCGTAATGAGGAAGCGCCAGAAGACGCTGCGCATCCTCGGCGGTCACGCCGCCGCGGAAACTGCTTCGTGAAAAGCAACCTTGAAGCCGATAGTCATACGCGCCCGGCGGTCTGTGAAGGACTGGCTCGAACCAAAGGACTACAAGTTTGCCGTCTCGATAGAAAACACCAAACGCCGGGATTTGACTGCCAGCAGCAACAGGTTTTTCGTCAGCGGTCTTTGAGTCTGACCAAGCGGGACGAAGCTGCCAGTTATGTTTTCCTTCCTTTGGAGCGAGCTTCGTAATAATTGCTTCCCCAGGCGCTCCGTCGGGCCAAACGCGGTCGAGCCAGGCCGTGATCAAATCATGCTCATCTTCAAGTTCGAGTTCGGCTTTGTGCTCGGACAAAAAGCGTTCCAATCGCTCAGCCAGTTCAGGCTTTGAGCGAAAGTCCAGGTCCACTCTTTCGAGTCGAATCACCTTGGAGTTGTCGTCGTGTTCCGGCATGTGAGTCCGTAGGACAGATTGTTGCCAAATCTCGGCTTTCGAGAAAGTTGATTCTGGGACACCTGCGGCCATCCGCTGGCTGCGATAGTTGCCACACTTCGGCGAGGCCAGGGACTTCTCCGCATCTTGCGCAGCACATACACCCTCGCGGCTTCTCGTGGTGCTAAACCTCTTCTCGTGATTGGCGGCGTGTTGCCGCCGTCCAGCAAACAACAACGAAAGGCACACCATGAAAAGACTCATCGCACTCGCGCTCGTGACGTTCGGCATCACCGCCTCGGCACGCGCACAATGGATCGTTTACGACCCAGCCAACACTGTTCAATCGGTCATCAACACGGCGCAGGAAATCGCCAAATACGTCGAGATGATTCAAAACCAGGTTCAACAGATCCAAACGCTCGAAGATCAACTCAGCGAGTTCAAACATTACGAAAGCCTGTTTGGCGATCCCAAGGCGGTTGTCCTCACGACGGTCCAGCCGCTCGTCACCGACCTGCGCAAAACGGAACTTGGTCAGACGCTGATCGCGCTTGAAGGCGCAGTGGACGCGGGCGAAGCCATGCTCTACGACGCCAACGGGCTGTTCAGCAGCATCGGCACGACGTTCAACACGCCGAATGGCGCGACGGTCACTCGCCGCGAAGCGCCGTATCTGCCTGTCGCCGCCGTGCAGAAGACCACGGACAATTTTCTGTCCGTCTCCACCGACGCGACGGCCCGGCGAATCGCGTTGAAGGAGGAAATCGCCCGCACGACCACGGCGCTCAAGAACGCCACCACGGACGCCGAGGTGCAGAAACTGACCGGCGTGCTCATCGGCCTGTCGTCCGCGCTCAACAACACGGACTATGAAATCAATCAGGCCACCGCGTCCGCGCTGGTGCAGGACGTGGCGAACCGCAACGAAGCACAACGCCAAGTCGAGGCGAAGAAGGAGCAGCAGCACGCCGAGTTCACCGAGGCGGTGCAGAAATACGGCCAGACCTTCCGCCTGTTGAACGCGCCCACCGCGTTTCCAACTCCGTAACCGCAACCTCAAATCGTCCCGACGTATGCCAACCTTTGAACAACTCTTCCCGACATTCGTGCAGAAATGCGCCGAACTGCACGAATTACTCCGCATCGTTGCGTTCATGTTGTTCATCGTCGGGACGATTCTTCTCGTCATCCACGGCTTCAACGGCAAGACGCTCATGCTGCACATGGTGCGGTTGTTCGTGCTGACCGCGCTGCTCGTGATGCTTCCGCAGTGGGGGAATCAGGCGCAGCAACTCCTGCAAAGTTCCATTCTCGACGGCCTTGGCGTTGATCCCTCGAATGTTCAGGACCAATACAATCAGTTGCTTGTCATCAAGCGCGATACCGGGACTGACCGTTCCTGGTGGGACATCTTGAGCGACCTTAACAGTTTCACCGTTGAACTTCTCATCTCTGGATTTCTCTGGCTCTTTGGGCAGTTCGCTTCGCTGCTGCTGTTCTGGGCCTACATCATTCAAAAGTTCATCCTGTTCACTGCCTACGCGCTCTCGCCCTTGATGATCGGTTTTATGGCGATCCGCCCGCTACGTTCCGTCGGAGGCCGCTACTTGATGCACATCGTTGGTGTGTTGCTTTGGCCGCTTGGCTGGGCGGTCGCGGCGCTCATCACGCAGGGCATTCTCGATTTCATGACCGACCCGTCCTTCAAGTTCATTGACCCCACCGCCACGCTCTATTCGTTGCAAGCGACGGTCGGTGTCGCGGTCGTTGCGTTCTGGATCGTGTTCAGCACGATTTCCGCGCCCGTCGTTATCCAGAAAGTTCTCAGTTACGGCACGCTTGCGGGCGGACAACTCATCTCCGGCGCGTTTGGCAGTTTCTTTCAGACGGCGGCCACAACCGCTGGCGCGGCAGCCGTCGCATCCACCACCGGGTTGCCGCTAGTTACCGCCGGTGCAGCCGGTATGGCCGCAGTTCTGAGCACGCTCTCCACCTCAGCCGGCCAGGGCAGCGCGGGTGCAATCATCATCGCCGGTTCTGGACTGCCACCGCGCTCTGCTCGTGGCCGTCCTGGAGATGACATCACCGGTGACAAGGCCGTCCGCGAACTCATCGCCAAAGGCAAAGGCAACTACTACTGAAATCTATGGAAACCACCGACCTCCGCCCTCGTGAAACAACCACCGGCAACGGCGCAGCCCCGCGTGTTGCCCGGAAGAAATTCGATCCGACGCAACTGTTCGCTCAACGCGACCGGCTGCCATGGTTCTGGTTCTTCGTAGCCGTCGCCGTGTCCGTTCTGGCTGCACTGGACCGTTATCACATCATCAATCAATTCAAGCAGCGCGAGCGCGTCGTCATCATTGATCCGGCACAGACCTACTACATTAGCCCGCTGCTTCAGTTTGCCGAGGCCAAGGATTTGCACGCGCAACAGGCCGAACTCGCTACCATGACTTTGCTGGAGCGCAACCCGAAGGACTTTGACCACCCCGAACTGCTCCGGCAGTTGTTCCTGAAATCCGCGTTGCAGAAGGCGCAGGATCATCGCACACGCGAGGCAGTGGAGTTTCGGTCCAAACAACTGCACCAGAAACCGGAGATCGCGAAGATTGACATTCTCGCCACGCGCGAAAACGAAGTGCTCGCCACTGTCTCTGGCCAAGTCATCCGCACCGGCATCTTCCAAGAGAAGGCGTTTACGGAAGCCTTCACTTTCAAGCTGAGTCTCCGTCTGCTCCGCAACCCCAACATGGCTGCCAACGGTCGTTTCCCCACCGCTGTCGGCGACTTCAAATATGAAATCACCAATTAGCATCCTCCTATTGTCGGCTACACTCGCGTTGGCCGAAACACCCGAAGCGATCCAACGCATCACTCTCGACGAGCGCGTGGTTGTCACCGTGCCGGTTTCGACGAACCGCGTCACCACTATCAGCCTGCCCGGACCGATTGCGGCGATTGACGCCGTGGGCGTGACCGCCGACGGCAAGACGCTGGGGCAATTCCAACTGGCGCACACCAAAGGCTCGTCGTTCCTGTCCGTCCGCGCGCTGGCGCGCAAAGCCGCGACGAACCTGAACATCCGCTGGAACAAGCGCACCTACGTCTTCGAGCTGGTTGAAAGCGATGTGCCCGTGCTCGCTCTCAACCTCGAAGACCGTGCCGTCGTCGCGCAGAATTCCCAGCCCGCACCCCAGGTTTCACCGACACGCCTGCTTGCCTTGCTCGATAAGGCAAAGGCGTTTCCGCTGCTGAAGAAACAACAACCGGACGCCGTAGCGGGCGCGGAGGCGAAGACGTTCGGCGACAAGCCGCTCGTCACGGATTTCAATGATTACGAAATCCGCATCGAAGAAGTGTTCCGTTTCAACCCCGAGGACACGCTCGTCTTCCATGTCACACTGCGGAACAAGTCGGAGCGGGAGGTCCGTTACCTGCCAGAGAGCTTCTGTGTCCGCGCTGGCAACCGGCTTTACTTTCAGTCCATTAGCGATGCACCGGGCGTGTTACCCGCGTCTGCGGCGAGCACGGTCTATTTCGCCGTCACTGGCACGCCTGACGGCGGGCGGAATGAACTCTCGCTCAAGAATGATTTCACGGTGTTGGTGACGCGCACATCGCCACCACCACCCGAAGACGCATCCACCAATACACCCGCGAAGGTGGTTCAGCCGTTTCGTTCACCCAAAGCCCAAGGACAGCCATGAAACCGCGCGACTTTCTCAACTTCTTCAAGACCGGCAGCGGCAAGCTCGTGCTGTTCGCTGTGATTTTCGGGGGAGGCTTGATCCTGTTCAGTGTATTTCGCGACCGGTCTGGTTCAGGCGATGCGGATGTGCGGGTTTCCAGTCTCACGACAAACGCTACTGACCGTCCCCAAGTGGTGCAGACCATTGAACGACCGATGCAGCCGTTCCGTCCACCAACACCGAAGCCAGAGCCGCAGCCGTTGCCCACGAAGACAAACGAGCCGCCGAGGTTTGTCAGCGAGAGGCCCAAACAAGAAGCGCCCGCGCCGCAGCTCGCACCCATCAGTTTGTTTGCCGACGCGACAGCGGGTGTTCCCGAACCGAAGGGGCTTGGCGAAATCTACGCGCCTTATGGCCGTTTGATTTCGTGCGAAACGGTTATCACCGTGGACTCGGCTTCGATCCAGACGCCTATCGTTGGACTTGTCACTGAAAACATCTACCACGCGGGCAAGTTGGTAATTCCCGCTGGCACGGAGGTTCATGGCACGGCCCAGACCGACCGCCACCGCGAACGCATCGCCAGCGGCAACAACTGGACGTTTGTCTGGCAGGGAGGCGAGGAGCTTCGGCTCAAAGGCATCGCGCTCGACCGCGAGTTTTCCGGTGACCAGGAAGGCTGGGGGATCACGGATGGTAGCGCCGGACTGCGCGGCCGCCTTATCAAGTCGGACAACCTGGCGGAGATCAAATTGTTCGCCGCAACGTTTCTCTCCGGCGCAGCAAGTTCATTGACCGAGAAAGAGCAGACCATCTTCGGCTCTGTGGACAGTCGCTCCTTGAACAACGCGCCGTTTAAGGGGGCGGAAAAGGTTCTCTCGGTTTACGCGCAGCGCATCTACGACGCGATCCAGCGCGATGGATTCTACGTCCGCGTGCCGAGCGGAAAGCAGTTTTACATTTATGTCCTCCAGACGATTGACCGTAGCGACGCAGTGATTGGCGGAACGTTGAAGCCATTTGCCGAGGAAGGCAGCACCAACACATCTGTTTTTGTTCCGCCCATTCCTTTTGGTGTGGCAGCCACACCCGGCGCGAGTGCGCCTCAACCAAACTCAACCCCAACTTATCAGCCATGAAATACATCGCCTTGATTCCGCTTCTGTTCGTCGCCTCGTGCGCTTCACGCTCACAGGTTGTGCTCCGCCCCACGCCTCCGCCCGCCGTCGAGCCGGTTGAAGCGGTGCGCTATGGGGAAGTTGTGCGCGCCTACCATGTTGGCCGCTACGTTGACCCAAACCATCCCGAAACGATGCACGAGCAGCACCCGGTGTATCGCATCGAGGTTTCCGCCCGATGGAATCTCCACCCCGGCGCACAGAACACCGCCAACCTCCTGAACCCGCCGCTGAACGCCGCATACGCACCGCCACTCACGAATGACGCCTTGGTTGCGGAGATGAATCGTCAGCGAGAAACGACCGCGCGTGTGATGCTTGAAGCGGCCAAACTCGCGCAGTCCTATGGTGAATTGCAGTCGTTCCTGGGCGAGATTAAGAACGTCGCCCGCAACAACGCGCTCTTGAGCGTTCTCCTCGCCACCAACGAGCAGCGGATTGCCTTGTTTGACCGCGAACTGCAAAAGCTTTCCACCCCATCACCGGCCACGAATGACGTGCCCGCGTTCACGCCCGACATGCCCACACCGCCCAAACCTTGAGACATTTTGCTGGCGGGAGGTGATTCTTCGCCTCTCGTCTGCGAACACGGCAAATGCCGCGCTAACCAACAACAAAACACGAATCGTTATGAGCAAACCGAAATCCTCAGCGCCCCCGAGCGCTGGCGGCAATGCCGCCCCGTCCGAACAGCCCACTTTCCGGAGCAATCCAGAGGTGGATGCAAAGATTGATGCCTACATCAAAGAGAACCCCAAGTATTGGGCCTACGTCCAAGCGATGCCTCGCGAGCGGCTGGAGCGCAGCGTCGTGTTGAACGAAGTGCGCGAAATCGACCGCCAGCAGCGCATCCGCGAAGGCGTGCTCAAACAGATCAATCGCAACCCCGAGTTGAAACGTGCCTACGACCTTCTCGTGAAAGACCTCCCGGAGGACCAGAAGGAGAATGTCATCGCGCAGATCGCTCGCACCGCGCGTCGCACGATTGCCCGGACGCAGGGGCAACAGCAGCAAACCCGCGGCGAAGCGGTTGGCGTTTGAATAACGCCGCGCCCCGGCCTCACGTCTCCCGCGTGCAGGCCGGGGCGAAATCGAGGCGAACACGGCTTGCAGTTTTCGCGTCAAAGGTGCATGATCGAAGCAGTTGGAAAGAGTCTATGGAACATCCAGTTTTTTATCTGGCTCGCGTAACAAAGTTTCTCGATGGGATCATCGAGGAGCACGGTCACTATCTATTCATGGGGCTTGTGGCGTTCTGCTTTGTCCTGCTGGTCTTGATGTTCACCCGCCGCCGCACGCGTCCGGTGCATGACATTTCCGTGGTGATCCTTCCGCTAGGCCCAGCGCCCAGGCGTGAGCTTGAACCCGAACCTGTGTTGTTTCGGGACTCCCAAGGATTCTAGCCTCCTTCTGGCGACCGCGTTTGTTGCTTGGCCGAACCGCTATGCTTTGCTGGTGATTTTGTGCTCCAGCAGGATTTCCACCTTGATCTTGTCCACGAAGTCCAAGGTGTGGGGACGCGCTGGCAAACCCTTCATGTCGAACTGACTGACGACAAACGAAGGGGTGTTCACCCACTCCGGGTAGCGCATCCGCACGATGCGATTCCAAATCAGTGTTTCCCAACCGCCCATCCCAAAGCAGGCAAGCAGGCCGCAGCCATACGAGGGGATTGAGGAGGTTCGTAGGAAAAAGCCAATTGCGATTTCTGAATCTTCCGGCGTCTTCTTGTTTCGGAACTCATCCAGGCGTTTGTAGGATTTTAGCCGGGCACTCTTGTGCTGGTAGAAGACCAGGTCGGCTTTATCGAAGTTCGCCCCGACCGCTGGCGTGAGTTGAACGTGGGATCGTGCACAGATCGCAAGGTATTTCCGGAATTCAGCGAAAATCTGCTGCTCCAGATGCGTATAGCTCTCATCCATGTGCTTCTTGTCGCCGTGACGACGGTCGTCGAGCGGCGGCCGCGTCGTTAGCACGACGAGATCCTCGGGCTTGATGAAGTTGAAGTGGTCGTGAGCCAGCTTCTTGTCCTTCTTGTGGTCGAAGGGGGAGTTGAAAAGGATGTGCCCGTATTCCCAGCCCTGTTTGCCCAAGGGCGCTGTGACCTCGCTGAAGGCAGCTCCATCGCGAATCTTTGATGGCTTCGCCACTTCTCCGGCGCGCAACGGCATCGAATACGCGAAACGATGATAAAGGGTCGGCGCTTTCACAATTTTGTCACCCGGATGTTACACGGAAGCCGGAAGGAAGAAAAGCGAACGAAATTGCAAAATCGGTTTGAATTGCAATTTCGATCCGAAATGCGCTTTCGCGACATAGTGAACTTCCAACGGATAGCGTGAATTCAGTGGAGAGAATTTTTCAAATCGAAGCGCTGCTCGGGCCGGTTTCTATATCCTCCATCCACAATCCATGAACAGGCCCTTGATCAAATCCAACCGACGGTCGCCGCGTAACAGCGACGCGCCATTTATCGCACGATTCACGATCCCAGACAAGCACGCCGGTGACACCATTTTCAAGGCGCCGCCCGTCTCGCAGTCACTCACGTGGCCTTAACGCCACGCATCGTTACCCGACTCCAAAGCCACCAATGCTCATTTTGTGTCGGAGCTACACCCGCAGGAAAGATGAAAAGCCTATGACAAGAGAAGCTGCGTATGAACCGCGACGCAAATCTCATCGGGCGCAAAGTCGCCAAGCTCCGCTTCCAGCGCGAATGGACTCAGGACACATTCGTCGCCAAGTTGCAGGTCCGATTTCCCGACCTGAAAATCACCCGCGACATCATCGCGAACATCGAGACGAAACGATGCGTTTCGTCCGACAAACACGTTTACGCCTTTGCCATCGTCCTGGGTGTCGAAGTCGGCGAACTCTTTCGGCCATGAACCGCCATGCCAAACCAACACTAGGAGAACGGCATGGCAATCCGCAGAAATCATGTAGAATCTGACCAGCAGCTAGACCTGTTTGGCGCGCGACGACCAACCCATGACACCGTTGACCCAATACGGCCGGATGGCCGAGAAACACTGGCG
>JBGAIM010000017.1:0-158263 GCA_044225555.1 Limisphaerales bacterium
TCGATGGTATGCTTGGTATAGGGGTAGGTGACATTGATGACGCGATAGCCGTCACGCTCGAACGCCCATTCGAGCCGCTTCATGGCGTTGGCGGACCGGATGAGGCCGTGCATGAGCACGACGTAGTCGCCATTGGTGTTGGTTTGAGCGACAATTTCTTTTCCGGCGAAACAAAGACAACCCCAGAGCTGTACAAATATCAGACCGGTCAGGATTCTTTGCTTGAGATTCATGCGTGATGTCGGTTCGCCGGGGCCGGCGCAACGGCTAAACAATACGCTGGGCTGGTGCGAGGCGTCGAGCGTATTTGTTCGCAGTTTGCGCTGCGGTGGGACGCCGGCTAGTCTGAGCGCGTGAGCAAGAAGAGCGGAAAGATCGCCGAGCGCATTGCGGCGTTTCAAGGGCAGGCTTTGGACGCGCACTATCTGGGTTTCTTTGACTGCTTCAATGACCAGCTTTTTTACGAAGCCCATGATGTGCTCGAAGAACTCTGGCTGGCGGATCGGCAAGGGCCGAACGGCGATTTTTTCAAGGGGCTCATTCAACTGGCCGGGGCGTTTGTGCATTTGCAGAAGGAGCGGTTGCGTCCGGCCGCGGCGTTGTTCAAACTGGCGCGGGCGAACCTCCAGAAGTATCCAGCCCGGCACGAGGGGGTTTAAGAAAACGGGCGATAATTACGATAAAGCGAAGTAGCGGGATCGTGCGACTGGACAAAGTCGGCGGGCACGACATTATGTCCAAGGAAAGTTGGAGACGGGTTTAGCACCATGATCAAGACCAAGCTGTGGCTTACTCAACGGCAACTCAATTCGAGTTCGCCGCAGAAGCGCTTGGAGGCGGTGCAAAAACTCCGCGCGATGAAGGACCCGGACGCGATTGGTTCGCTCCTCAACGCCTTGGAAGATCCCGAAGCTGCCGTGCGCACGGAAGTGGTGTCGGCGCTGGGAGAATTCGACGACCCTTCCGTCGTCCGCGCCCTCGTGGGGGCTTTGCGCGACCACAGTGAACCGGTGCAGGAACTGGCCATCCAGGCGCTGAAAAAGATTGGTGACGCTTCGGTGATCGAATCCATCGCCGGCGTCTTGTTGCGCGGAACACCGGGGGTGCAATACCACGCGGCGCAGGCGTTGCGGGCCTTGGGTTGGGTGCCGCGGACTTTGGGCGAGCAAATCCCGTACTACGTCGCCACTGGTGATTTCAAACGTGCCGCCATGTTTGGCCCGGCGGCAGTAAACGCCCTGGCGGCGGTGCTGCGCAGCGGCAGCGACGAACGCCGCGCGGCCGCGGCGGCCACTTTGGGCGAGATGAATGATCCCGGCGTGGTAAAGCACCTGACCGCCGCCCTCAAGGACACCGAACCCATGGTCCGGTCGGCCGCCGCCAGTGCGTTGGCGCGCCTGGGCCATGCCCAGGCTTCTTCAGCGTTGTTGCCCATGTTGAAAGACCGCGCGCGCAATGTGCGCGTGGCAGTGGTGACGGCCATTGGGCAGTTGGGTGATAAGCATGCCGTCGAACTGCTCACCGATCTGGCGACGGATCGCGAATGGGAAGTGCGCACGGCATTGGCGGAGGCATTGGGCCGGTTGGGTGACCGGCACGCTTTGCCGACCGTGTTGACGCTGTTGCACGACCAGGATCAGGAAGTCCGCCAGGGTGCGGCCGATGCGCTGGGCAAGATTGGCGATGACAGTGTCGTGGAAGGTTTGCTGATGGCGATGGTGGATGAGCACATGGGCGTGCGGCAGGCGGCGGCGCGCTCGTTGGTGATGATCGAACCGTATTGGGAACGGTCGGAACGGGTGCGGGCCTTTCTGCCTCAATTGCAGGAAGCCGTGCGCAATCGCGATCCCGGGGTGCAGATGGCGGCGGCGGCGTTGCTGCGGCGGCTGACGGGGCGCAGCGCGGCTGAGTTCCTCGCCTCGGAAGCCAAGATGCCATCGCGGGAGGGGGATGAACTGACGGATCTGCTCCAGCGTTTGCTCGGCGATCACGATGAGTATGTCCGACTGGCGTCGGTGGAGGCGTTGGGCCGGTTGAAACTGCCCGCGTGCGTGCCGCCGCTGCAAACAGCGTTGCGCGATCAAAGCCGGTGGGTGAAGCAGGCGGCGGAGCGGGGGCTTGAAGCCGCCACGAGCGGAAGCTAGGATTGCGCTGGCCAGGGAGTCGCCGAAACTGGACGGTCATCCGAGAAATTCACTTCACTTTTCTCCCCGTCTTGCGCTGAATGTCCGTTGTCTGATGCAGCTAAGTCTATTGCCATGAATGAACCGTCGAAAACCGTCAGCCATGCCGGCCCGCGACGCGTTCTGTTCGTGGATGACGATGTGAAGTTCCTGGAGACCGTCCGGGAGTTGATGAGTGTGCTCAGCGAAGGACACTGGGAGGTGCTGGCGGCGGAGAGCGCCAGCCGGGCGTTTGCCCTGATGCACGAAAAAGCGGTGGACCTGGTGGTCATTGATGTGCAGATGAGCGTGATGGACGGCATCCAGATGCTCTCGCTGCTCAATCGTGGTCATCCCAACGTGCAGAAAGTCGTGCTCACCGGGCACGCCAGCGAGAAATATCGCGCCGCCTGCCTGAGCAACGGAGCGGAGCTCTTCCTGGAAAAACCCACGAATCCCTCCGGCTGGCAAAGTCTTTACGGCGTGTTGAACGAGTTGGTGAAGTTCCGGCCCGAGGAAGGATTTCGCGGCGTGCTGCGGCGGGTCGGTTTGCAGGACGTGATTCAAATGGAATGTCTGGCGCGCAGTTCTTCCGTTCTGGAGATCTCCAACGCGCGCACGGCTGGCAGGATTTTCATAGATACCGGCCAGATCGTTCACGCCCAAGTGGGCAATGCCACGGGGGAGGAGGCGTTTGCGTTGTTGATGGCGCTCAGCGGCGGCCAGTTCAATCTCCGGCCCTTCACCGAACCCCCGGCCCGCTCGCTTTCCGGTCAGTGGGAATTCCTCCTGATGGAAGCGGCACGCAAGAGCGACGAAGCGAAGGAAGCTGCCGCGCTCCTGCCCGAGACTCCCGTTGCCTCGCCGACGGGCGAGACCGACCGGATCATCGCCGCGCTTCCTGGGGCGACCGAGTCGCCGTCGGCCGCCGACCCATCGGTGGCTCCGGCGAAATCGCCTCCCCCGCGCCCGACCACGCAAATTATTCCGGCGTTGCCCCCGGGCGTGGCGTCGCGACCCAAGATTGACGAAATGCTCATTTGCTCCGCGCACGGCGAAGTGCTTTATGAGTGGCAATGCCCCGACAAGGATCTTTGGGTGAACTTTTTTGAATTCATTTCGCAACGCGGCCAGCGACTCGCGCAGTCCTTGCCCCTCGGGGAATTTGACCGGCTGGAGGTGGAGAGCGGCGGCGCGCGGGCGGTGGTGATCATTTCGCACGAACGCGGCGTGCTGGTGAAATCGCGGCGGGAGCCGATCAGTCGTTGAACGGCATTGGGGCAAGGTGATGAGCGAACAAAGCAAAGAACAGATTTCGCAGTGGCTCCGCGCCGCGCCCGCGGTGCGCGGCATGCTGGTGCGCGGCGTGCGCTTTCCGGACCAGACTTTTGTCAGCGATGTGGACGCGCGGGATTTTCCCGCGGCCGCGCTCGAACAGGCCTGGCGGGTGGTGGACGACACCTTTCAAGTTTTGAGCGCGCAACATTTTCCGCCGACGCGTCTGTCGTGGGTGTATGAACGGTCGGTGCTGCACTGCGTGCAACGACCGGATGGTGCCATCTTTGGCGTCTTCCTTGCCCGCAAAACCACCGACGTGGACACCGAGGGATTGAACCGCCTCTTGAGCGAATTTCAGGATCTGAAAGTGTCCGATTCCGGCGCCGAAACCGGGTCACAGTAATTGTTTTGAACTTTTGGGGCGCTTGTGCATCTTGTTCAGGCGCAACGGGGCGCGAAGCGGCACAACCAAACGACGAGGACCAATTCAGCGCGGCATTGAGGAGAGACTTTGCTGGCGAGACCTCCCGCCCCTTCGCGGGTAGCCGATGAAGAAAATCAATCTCAACGCCGTACCAGTGCAGGAATCGCGCTCGCCCAAAGGCCGCTTTCGTCAGTTCAGCCAGGATGTATTGTCCGCCATGCGCCAGACCAATGGCGACCGGCTGAGCGGAATCCAATTCCCGTTCGATATCAAACTCGTCCGGCTGCCCCCGCGCGCGGCCAATGGACCGTATCGCTCGCACTCGGCGCGCTGGGTATTTTATCAAATCATTTCCGGTCGCGGCGTCGTGCGCACGCCGGCGGGTACGGCGGAAGTTCGAGAGGGCGATTGCGTCATGCATCCGCCGGGAGAGGCGCATCAATTGCTCAACACGGGCGCCGTGGATCTGCTTTACCATTTCATTACCGACAATCCCGCGTCCGATGCCTGCTATTTTCCCGACAGCAACAAATGGAGTCTGCCCGGCCATCCCAAACCCGTGCGCGTCCAGCCGGCGGAGTTTTATGATGGGGAGGAGTAATCGGTAAGCGGCCTAACTCACCTGACGCGCAGGGGCTTACAATTGACTATTTGTCCCTCTTAGGAATCACGACCACCAACCCGGACGATTCGCTGGGAGATGTTGAGGAAACGACGAGCCACCCCTCTTCCCCTGCCTGTTTCAATTTCTTCTCTAGATCCACAACGTAGCACTGGATGGTCTTGTAATCCCATGCCTTGGCGTGAGAATGAGATGTAGCGCAACCGGTTAGGAACAAGGCCGCACTAGATAGTACCAAGATTAATTTCGTCTTCATATTTAATCACTTAGGCGCGGTGAGTGACTCTCTGACATTATTCCTGTGCGACAGCAAACTGCCTTTGCGGTTTTCTTATCGGCACATCGCGAAGTCCGCAACTGAAAAATAATTCGGGAGATGTACCTGGAAGGGCCGTCGGTCCACTGTGGTCAGGCTAGTCGTGCAGCTGTTGGACCTTTCGTTCCATTGTCGAGTTGGGATTCGCGGCTAGGATGCGACCACTTGGCCGGCGTGGCATTGATGAAACTCCGGTCAGCAATTGTATCGGAAACAATCTATGAAAAGAACTCGACTGGTTTTCTGGCTCAATACTTGTGCCTTGGCGCTGTTGCTCAAGGTGGCGGGCGCTCCGTCCGCGCAACCCACCCTCTCTCCCGAATACTTCGCCGTCCTGCGCAATGGCGACACCCAGCGCTTGCGCGAAGCACTGGATCGCGGCGCGGCGGTCAACGCCCGCGATACGCAGGGCAACACGCCGTTGATGCTCGCCGCGGCCTACTCGGACTCCGCCAGCGTGAAATTGCTGCTGGATCGCGGTGCCGAGGTGAACGCGACCAACTTTGCTGGTGCCACCGCCGTGATGCGCGCGGCGCATAATTACGAAAGCGCCCGGTTGCTGGTAAATCGTGGAGCGAGCGTCAATGCGCGCTCGGCGCTGGGCAATACGCCGTTGATTCTCGCCGCGCGTCCGGCGGATTCGCATCGGTTGGTCGAACTTTTGTTGTCGAAAGGTGCGGACGTGAAGGCCACCAACAACTGGGGCGCATCAGCTTTGATGGCTGCCGCGGCTGGCGGTGACGAAGCTTCCGTGCGGCTCTTGCTCAAGCAGGGCGCCGAGGCGAATGCCATGCCGAGTGTGGATCACGTCGGATTTATCTTCGGGGGCGGGCGTAGTCCGCTCATGTGGTCCGCGTTCCGGGGTGATATTGATTCGATGAAGTTGCTGTTGGATGCCGGTGCGGACCCGAACGGTGAAGGTTTCCTCGGCACGCCGATGACGCAAACGGCCTGGGCCGACCAGACCAAGGCGGCCAAGTTGCTTCTGGATCGCGGAGCGGAAGTGAATCAGAAAGGGCACGGTGACAGCTTTACGCCGTTGCACTGGGCCGCCTCGACCGAGAAGACAGACCCCAGCCTGTTGAATTTGCTGGTGAAGCGCGGCGCGAATCCCAATGCCGAAGGCGGCGAGAGCATTGAGGCTTTCATGGACGTGCCCCAGACGCCGCTCATGCTGGCCAAGCGTCGGGGCGACACCAAGATTGTGGAAGCGCTCATCCGCAGCGGCGCGACGAATGAAACGCCGGACGAACTCAAGGACGTGTCACAACCCTCGCGCCTTGAGACGGTTAATCCAGATCCGGCGACGATGCGTTCCGCCATGAGCCAGGCGCTGGTGCCGTTGCAGGAGACGTCCGTCTTCTCGAAGCAGTCCTTTGTGAACCACGCGTCGAAGCAGGATTGTACTTCTTGCCATCAACAATACCTGCCGCTGGCTGCCATCGGCGCCGCCAAACAAAGCAAGGCAACTGTGAATTCCGAATTGGAGAAGCAATTGATTGACATGGTTCGTCAAGGCGACCTGAAGAGCACCGAGCCGGACTGGGAAGCACTCTTTCACCCTGATGCTGTTTACACCAAGGGCTACACGCTGTTCGGCTACGCTGAGGCGGAATTGCCAGCGGATGAGTTAACCGATGCGTCGGTCCACCATCTCGCAGCAGTGCAAGATGCCGATGGTCGCTGGCGCGGAAGCCTGCCGCGTCCGCCGATGCAAAACGGGGACGTCGCGGCCACGGCCTTGGCCGTTCATGCGCTGCAAAAGTATCCGTTGCCGGGGCGGAAGGTAGAACTCGCTGAACGCGTGGATCGCGCCCGTCGTTGGCTGTGGACCGTCAAGCCGGCGAACAACGATGAGCGCGCGTTTCAATTGCTAGGCCTCGCATGGGCCGGAGAATCGAATCGTCGCCTGCAACCGCTGGTCAAGAACCTCGTCGCGCAACAGCGCGAAGACGGTGGTTGGTCGCAGTTGCCGACGTTGACCTCAGATGCTTACGCGACGGGCCAATCAGTTTATGCGTTGCGCCTGGTTGCGGGCATGAACGTGACCACGCCGGCGATTGAAAAGGGCCAGCGCTATCTGTTGCAAACCCAGCTCGACGACGGCACGTGGTTTGTGCGCCGACGCGCGTTCCCGTTCCAGCCGACGATGAAGAGCGGATTCCCGCACGGCAAGGACTCGTGGATTTCCGCGGCGGCGAGTAGCTGGGCGGTGCTGGCGTTGAGCCAACCGGAAGCGACAACCAACTTCACCTCCGGCAAGCCGGCCAAGTTAGCGAGTCAGACAAAATAGCGGGAGCGAACACAGCCAGCCGATTGATCAGGGCCGCGGCAAGTCCGCGGCCCTTTTTTTGTGCGTCCCGGGACGCGTTTGGAACTACCGGGTCGTCACGCGGCTCAGAAACTCACGAGTGCGTTCGTGGCGTGGATTGGAGAAAATCTCATCTGGCGAACCGGATTCCGCCACCAGTCCGGCGTCGAAGAACAGAACCTTGTCGGCCATGTCGCGCGCGAATTGCATCTCGTGCGTGACCACGATCATGGTCATGCCTTCCTCGACCAACTGGCGCATGACGCGCAGGACTTCGTCGCGCAGTTCAGGGTCGAGGGCGCTCGTCGGTTCGTCGAACAACATTACCTGTGGTTCCATCGCCAGCGCGCGGGCGATGGCGACACGCTGCTGCTGGCCGCCGGAGAGTTGGCCGGGATAAGCGTCGGCTTTCTTTTCAAGCCCCACCTTGGCGAGCAATTCTCGCGCGCGGGCTTCGGCTTCGGATTTCGCCGCGCCTTTCACGACGATGGGTGCTTCGGTGATGTTTTGCAAAACGGTCAGGTGCGGGAACAGGTTGAATTGCTGAAACACCATGCCAGCGCGCATTCGCAACTGGCGTTGTTGCTCTCGTTCTTCGCTGGTGCGCGGCGGACGACCGCCCTCGATGGTCACGCCGTCAATGCTGATGCGGCCCGAGTCGGCGATCTCAAGCTGGTTGAGGCAGCGGAGAAACGTGCTCTTGCCGCAGCCGCTCGGGCCGATGAGCACGACGGCTTCGCCACGTTCCTGCGCGTGGTCAATGCCGTGCAGGACCCGGTTTGAGTTGTACGATTTGATGAGTTGGTTAACGGCGATCATAGCGCAACCTTTTTTCGAGCCGCCCCGCGAGTATTGAGGCGGGATAGCTCAAAGCGAAATAAATTCCGGCGGTCATCAGGCCGAGCCCGATGTAGTCGTAAGTGGACATGGCGAGCATACCGTAAACCTTGGTCAGTTCCACCATCGTGATGACCGAGACAATGGACGAATCCTTGAACATGGCGATGAAGTCATTGGTCACCGGCGGAATGACCAAGCGGAACGCCTGTGGCAGGATGACGTGCTGCAAGGCCTGCCAGCGGCTCATGCCGAGGGCCTGGGCGGCTTCCATCTGGCCGTGAGGAATCGCCTGGATGCCGGCGCGATAATTTTCGGCTTCACTGGCGGCGTAATTCAAGCCGAGTCCAATAATGCCGGCGAAGAACGGGTTGAACTTGATGCCGATTTCCGGGAGGCCGTAGTAGATCAGAAACAATTGGATGAGCAACGGCGTGCCGCGAAAGAATTCGACGTAGGCAATCGCGAGCCACCGCAACGGTGCAATGGCATAAAGCCGCATGAGCACAATGACGAGGCCAACGACCACCGCGAGCATCATGCCCAACACGGAAAGCTCCACGGTTGTGACTGCGCCGCGCAGCAACAGCGGCAGATACTTCGGCCACTCGCGTAATGTGGAGATGGATTTTTTGCGCGTGACCACCTGGGGTTGATAATCCTTGAGTCCCGACTGGCGCTCGTCCCACACGCCATACTTACGGTAGATCCGCTCCAGCGTTCCGTCCTGTGCAAGTTCTTCAATGGCCTTGTTGAGTGTCGCCGCCAGCCTCATGTCTTCATAGCGCACGCCGATGGCGTAATAGCCGGGCGCAAACGGTTCGCCGGAAAACTTCAGTTCCGCATCGGACTTCGCGTAGTGCAGCGCGATGGGCAAGTCCAGCACAACGGCTTCGATGCGCCGAGCTCTGAGATCGCGGAGACACTCCACGTTGCCGGGATAAATTCGCGCGTCCACGCCGCCGGTCTGCTCGACCAGCCGTTGCGCAACGGTTCCCGACAGCACGCCCACCGGTTTGCTCTTGAGATTTGCGAGGCTCGACAGCCCATCCGTGCTTTTGCGCGTGATGATTTGTTGCGCATAGACGAAGTAGGGCCGCGTCATCGCGATGTGCTGCTGGTTGTCCTCCGTGAGTTCGAGGCCGTTGAGGGCGATGTCAAAGTTGCCACGCTCCAGCGCCGGGATGAGTTGATCCCACTGGTTCTGAACCATCCGGGCTTTCACGCCGAGCTTGGCGGCGAGAGCATTGGCGAGGTCAACCTCGAAGCCGATGAGTTGCTCGGGCTTTTCCGGATCGGGGAAAACGTACGGCGCGCCGCCCTCGGCGTCCGCGCCCCAGAGGAGTTCACCGCGGCTGCGAATTGCGTCGAGAGTATCGGCAGCGGAGACGGGGAGTGGCCTGCTCGCGAGCAGGAGGGCGAAAACAAAATTACAAACAACCACGCGTGACAAACGCCATGCGTCATTCATTGAGCGCGGACAATAACACGAATTTGAAATCGTGCAGAAAAATTTTTGTAATGGGTGGCAATCCTTGCGCTGCGAGGATTGGCCGGTCGCAGCGCGACCGGCTCTACCAAATCAGAACCTGCCACCGTCAGCGTTTGTCCGTGCAGAAAAAAGCCCCGCTGGAAAATGTCCCAGCGGGGCTTTGTTGAAATCCGTCAGTCACTTCGCCGCGAGCGCGGCCTCGACGGGCTTGGTCAATTCCTCCGACTCCGGTGTCACCTTGGAATCAAACCGCTGGAGAATCTTGCCATCCTTGCCGACGAGAAACTTGCTGAAGTTCCATTTGATGTCGCCGGGGTAAGGCGAGCTGGGGCCAGCCAATTGGACGTAGAGCGGGTGGCGGTTGGCGCCGTTGACCTCGATCTTTTCAAACATCGGAAAGGTCACATTGAACTTGGTAGTGCAGAAAGTTTTGATTTCCTCGAGCGTGCCCGGCTCCTGGCTGCCGAACTGGTTGCACGGAAAGCCCAGCACGACGAAGCCCTTGTCCTTGTATTTCAAGTAGGTGGATTCGAGGCCGGCATATTGCTTGGTGTAGCCGCACTTGGAAGCGACGTTGACGATCAGGACGACCTTGCCTTTGTAGGCGGACAGCGAGGCGTCCTTGCCGTCAATGTCCTTGAGTTTGATGTCGTAAATGGATTCCGCGCGGGCGGCGATGGTGGTCATGGCAATCAGGGTGGCGAGCAGGGCGATGGTTTTCATGTCGGGGCAATTGTTGGTTGAAATGTGAACATTGTCAAATGACGAGGATTAGGACGGTTGGTTTGTGCCGCGAATTCATTCCCTCGCCGCCAGCTTGCGCTCCGCGGCTTGTAGAATCCTCCATTGGCCGGGTGGTAAATCGCCCAAAGTCAGCCGCCCGATGCGGACGCGCAACAGGCGCAAGGTCGGATGGCCGATGGCGGCGGTCATGCGGCGCACCTGGCGGTTCTTGCCTTCGATCAACTCCAGGCCGATCCAGCAATCCGGCACGCTCTTGCGGAAACGGATGGGCGGATCGCGCAGCGGAATTCTGGTAGGGACGCGTTCCACCGCGTCCCCACCGGCTGAGGCGGTGACCTCCGCCGTGTTCGCCGTCACCACTTCCGGCTGCGGTTCGAGCAACCAGGCGCGGCACGGCAGTGTCTGGCGGCCTTGAATCGTCACGCCGCGCGCGAGTTCCTCCAGCGCGGCCATCGTGGGGATGCGTTCCACTTGCGCCCAATACTCGCGTTCGTGGGCGTGGCGGGGTTCTAGCAACTTTGCGTTCCACTCCGGTTCATCGCTCAGTAGCAACAACCCTTCCGAATCCGCGTCGAGGCGGCCGATGGGGTAAACATTTTTGGGAAAACCAAACTTGGCGAGCGGACGATGCGGCGAGCCGTCCGGCGTGAACTGGGAAAGCACGCCGTAAGGTTTGTGAAAAGCGATCAGCACGCCCGCAGGGTAAAACGCGCAGCCAGCCTGTCGAGTGGATTGGCGGGTTTGCAGCCTGTCCGCAGGTTAGGTGACGTTTGACTCATTTGGGCAAATCTCCGCTCGCAAACTGAGGGTTCGTCCACAACCGCATGTAACTGGAGTGTATCGCATCCAAAACGCCAGTCGGGTCTGCGTCCTGCGCCCATCGCAAAGGTAAAGATAATCCTGCTCGGAATCTCGCCCGTGATTTGAACTGAGCATACGTGGTTGCACGTTCTTCCCACCAAATTAAAGGTCCCATGACCAGTTGATACGCCACCAGCATAAGGGGCAGCACGAGCAGCCACTTCAAAAACTTTGTTCGAATCTCGCGCATACCGAAGTCGCCTATCTCGTAATGGACGGCGGAGCTTGCAGCCTATCACAACTCATGAATCCGACTTTCGGCAGGGCAATGTGGTTTGTCGAGGGGATTTTGGAGTTGAAATGCACGTGAATCGTCACCGAGCAAAGGCGGCGAATGGTTGGCTCACGGTTGGGCTTCGAGGCGGAAGTAATTGGGCGCGCCGTTGGTGCGCGGGGGCAGCGTAAGATTGGCAGTGTAGCTGGTGACGCGTTGCCAGTCGGTGAAGGGCGACCAGTTGACGAGGTTGGTGCTGCCGAGCAGGCGATAGGCATGGCCGGGCGCGGTGGGCCAGTCGAGCCGGATCTGTTTGTTGGGCAGCACGGTGGTGTTGAGCCGGAACAGTCCGGCGAGCGAGCCGACCGGTGGCGCGGCTTCCACGCGGAAGAATTTCAACGGGCCGTTCGTGCTGGCGGCAATGGTGTAACTCGTGTTCGTGCCGGTGGCGGCAAACCAAGCGCTTTGAGGTGACCAAGCTGCGGCGTTGGTGCTGGTGTGAACGCGGTAGGTGTGATTGGTCACGGAGGGCCACGAGAGTTTGACGAGATTGTTCGCGAGTCGCTGCGCCGTGACGCGGAAGGGTGGCGGCGGATTATTGGGATCGGTGCCGGCTACGAATTCGCCCCAGTCGCTCAAACCATCGTGGTCGGTGTCGGTGAGCTTGGTGCGCAAGGGATCGAGCGCGCCGAATTTCTCGAATTCGTAGGCGTCGGGAATGCCGTTGGCGTTGGCGTCGGCAAAGGTGTAGTTGCCGGTGAAGTTGATGTTGCCGCCGGCAATGAGCGTGTTGGTCTGGCTGGCGGGCGTGAGGTAGTAGGGCACGTCGCCGTATTGAATGGTGTATGAGCCGGGGGCGGCATTGGTGATGAGCAGCGAACGGCCATTGCCGAGTCGTCCGCTCGGGCCGGACAGGGCGAAGACGGTTTGCCAGAGGTTGTTGGTGATTTGAATGGTGCCGGGCACGATGGTGCTGTTGGTGATGGAGATGTCGTCAATGAGCCAGCCTTGTCGGGGCGGGGCGTCGAACGAGAACAGGAAGTGATACCAGACGATGTAAACGACGTTGCCCATGTAGGGCGTGAGGTCGAGTTCCATTTCCTCCCAGCCGCCGGAATAATCCTCGGGCATCTGGTAAAGGAGCACGGGCGCAGCGGCGACGTTGGTGATGATTTCAATGGCGGCGAGCTGGATGTCGAACTCGCCCTGGGCCGTGAAATCGTAGTTGTGCCAGAAATGGAGCGTAGCCTTGTTGCCGCCGGTGAGGAAGATGCCGGGGCTGATCAAATAGGATTCCATCTGGCTGATGGCGGCGCCGCCGGGGTTGCTGTCCCAGCAATTAGTGCCGGAGTAGGCAGTCTCGCCGCCGCCGGGTGGACCGCGGGTCCATTCGGACTCGGAATCGGTGGAGGTAATAACGGACCACGCGTTGTTGTTGGTTTCGATATTGTCAAACCATGGTGGCGTGAAGGGCTCGAGCGTGGTGAAGGTGTAGTTCGTGCCGTAATTGTCGTCGGTGGTGTTGTTGCCCGCGCGGTCGCGACTGGTGACGCGGAGGTAATAGGTCGTGTTTGGTTTGAGGCTCGTGATCATGACTTCGTGCGTCGTCGTCAGCAGCGGATCGTAGCCGGTGAAATTGTTCGGGAAGCTGATGGGTGACTCGCTGTATTGGACGAGCGAATCGGAGTCCTTGCTCGTATCCCAGGACACGACGGCTTCAAGGTAGCCGGGCTGGATGGCAACGCCAGTGATCACAGGCGCGTTGGTGTCAATGGTCGCGCTGGCGGAATTCGTCGTGCCCGCCGAGGCGTCGAAGTAATTCACGCGAACGGTATCGAGCGGGTTCAAAACAAAAATGCCGGGCAAGCCGGAGTTTGTTTGCGCAAAAAGCACACTGCCGCGGAACAAGCCGGCGCGTGAGGTTTCCAGCAAGGTGACGCCGAGTTGACTGTCGTGTTGCGGACTACCCACCGTCACGGCAATCGAGCCCTGGCCTTTGAGATCGTTGTCTTCAACTTCAACCACGGCGCGGCCGGGCAGGGAATAAACATCGCTATCGAGCGTGACGGTGCTGGTGTTGGCGGCGGGTGCGAGGAAGTTGAGAACGTTGCGCAACAGGCCGGCGCGATTGTTGCCCACGCCGCTGCCAAACGGGACGGCGTCGAGCGGGAACGACAGGAAGACCACACGACCCGGGAGGTCCACGCCGGTCTTGGGCGCGCGCAGACCGACGATCTGGCCGCTGGAGAGCATGACCGGTGCGGCGTTGGTGTTGGGCATGATCCAATCGCAAGGATCGTTTACGCCGATGAGTTGGAGGAAAGCCAACAGGTCATCGTACGGCGTGAAATCGAGCGTGGCATCAATTCCCGCGCCGACGGGTTCGCCAGCGAAGCCAACGACGCTGTCCACCGGCACGTCCTCCGTGTGCGATTGCACTTGGAGAATCGTGGAAGCAAAACTCGCCGCGCCCGCTTCGCCAAGCCGCGTGATGGTGTCCATGCCGGCGATGAAGAGCGAACCGCCGTTGGTAACGTAGCTGGCCACGCGTTGCACCAGCGTGGCACTGGGCGCGGAAACTTCATCCAGGCGCCAGATGACACAGCGATACGTCTGGAGTTGCGCCAACGTCGGCACGCTGCCGGAGCGCGCATCGAACACGGCATAGCTGGTCCCCAGCGCGTTCAAGGCATCGGTGTAGCCCGAGAGGGGTGGCGCGGCCACAAAGCCGCTGTTGTCCGTGTAGGAATCGAGCAACAGCGCGGTCGGCGGTTGCGTGTTGGTCAGATTGAAAAAGCTGCTGCCATTGTTGTTCGTGGCGCGGTTGCCGGCTTCATCCTGCGCGACGACGAAGAATTTCACAGCAGTGTTGGCGGGCAAGTTTGCTGGTGAGAACTCCTGGCTGACGTCGAGTAGGCGATTGGTCAACGCGAGACTAGGCGCGGGCGAGCCGTAGTAAAGTTCGCCACGCGCGTCCTCGTCGGTGTTCCAGAGCACGGTCGGTTGGCCAAAAATGTTGGTGGCCTGCACGTCGGAGATGACGGGCGGTTGTAAATCAGCTTGCGCGCTGAACACGCGACTCGCCGCGGGTGCGGCATCGGCATAGACGGCTTCGATCAGGTTGCCGTGGGCGATTTGAAGGTTTCCATCGGTAATGGCCGGGCCGGTGGCGGTGGCAACGGCGCCGGTGAACAAGCCGCTGCTGCCATTGGCGTGCAGCGTGATGGTTTCGCCGAGTGGCTCGGCTCCGCTGCGGAGTTGAATCGTGGCGCTGGAATGGCCGGCGAGGTTGTAGTCCACGAGCGTGAGATTGATTTGATCCGGCGCGCGATAGACGCGGCGATCGAACGTCACGATACCGACGCCAGGCGCGGCGAAAGTCCCTGAAGCGACGAGTGCGAAGTCTTGGTCCACGGCGGGCGTATCGCTGCGGGCGTCCTCAACCACGCGCGTGGCCCGAATGCGAATGAGGTATTCGCCGGGCACGGGCGCGGCGAGATGGACGGCCTCGACGTTGTTGATCGTATCGGACATCGGCGCGTTGGGCACGGACTCGCCGTCTTCAAAACGATTGCCGCGAAAAATTTCCCCAGTGGGCGCGATGACTTCAAGGTCCAGATCGTTAACCAGCGCAATGGCCGCGGCGGGCAGGCCGGGAACATCCGTGTAGGTGAGCGTGATTTTGAGTGGTTCAACCGAACTGCCGACCAGGATGCGTTTTTCAAGCATGCCGCCGTTGGTGAGCGAGGTGGTTTGATCCGTGAAATCGTAGTTGCGCGCCGCGTCCATCAGCGCCGGAAGATTCACACGCCCCCAGCCTTCGTCGTTGTTCGGCACGACCTCGGTGGTGAACCCGTCAGCCATGTCCGTGGCGGAATTGATCAGCGCCGCCTTGACGAGGGCAGGCGAAGGAGTCGTGCCGCTGTGAGTTGCGCGCCAGTATTGCACGAACACGGCGGCCGCCCCGGAAACGTGGGGGCCGGCCTGGCTTGTGCCACCCTGGTAAAGATAATTATCCGAGATCGGCCACCAGGCATTTTGATCGTCGGCATAGACTGACCGCAGCGATGCAATCCAACTGCCCGGCGCCACGAGGTCGGGTTTGATGCGGCCATCGGCGCAGGGACCGCGACTGGAGAAATCGGCCATCGCATCCTGGCCGTCGGTGTAGATGGCGAACTCCTCGATGGGCAGATTGAAGCGGTCATTCTGGGAAGCGCCGGTGGCGATAACATTCTTGGCCACGGCGGGGCTGCCGACCGTTTGATAACTGGGGCCGGCGTTGCCGGCGGAGAATTCCAGAATGTACGGCTGGTCACCGAGGGTGAGGGCATCGGCATCGCGCACGAGGGCGTCGAATTCCATCGCGCTCAGGTCGTATTGGCCTTGTGTATCGTCGCCCCAACTGTTCGAGCCGACATCCGCGCCCGCGCGTTTGGCGTCCCGTGTCAACGTCTCGAAACTCGGGGGGGGCGCGTAACCGCCGGCGCCATCGAAGATGCGCTGGGCAATCAAACCCGCGCCTGGCGCCACGCCGAGGCCGTAGAGAAACCCATTCTCGTCGGTTTCACCGACCGCACCGTTGCCCGCGATGATGCCCGCGCAATGCGTGCCGTGGCTGTGTTCGTCCGCGGCATCGGTCAGTTGTCCGGGTGCACCATAATAGAACAGAGCCTTCACGCGGCCTTGAATGTCAGGGTGCATCGCGTTCGTGTCGCCGCTGTCGAGACCACTGTCGGCGACGGCGACGGTGACGCCCGCGCCGTTGTAGCCGAGCGATTGCATCAGGGTTTGATGCGGCGGGCCGTCACCGGCGACGATGCGAGAGGCGACTTCATCGTAAAGCCGCATCTTGGGAGCAGGCTCGATCCACAGGACCTGATCGGAAGCAGCAAGGATCCCCATCCGGGCCGGTGAAATACTGCCGCGCAAAATCCGGCCTGACGGAAGTTTGGCCTCCTGGGCCGTGGAGGCAAATTGAGTTTGCAACTGGGCGACCGCGGCATCCGTCGCGTTGGCGGGAAGCAACACGGCGACGTCCACGTTTGTGACCGGGGCGGCCACGAGCGAACTCGCGGTCACCAGCTCGCTCAGTTTGCGGTGCAGTTTGTATTCAGCCCGGTATTCGCCGATGAACTGAACAAAGTTCAACCGGGCCACTGCTGCCGGCCGGACATTCTCGAACCGGGCGACGAAAGCATCGTCCGGCACGTAACGCAACAAATCAACCCCGAGCGCGCGGAGTTGTTCGCGCCCGGCGGGTGCGAGCGGTTCGCGGAATTGGATCACGAACAATCCGGTGATGGGCGGTGCGGCTAGCGAGGCCGGCGGGACTGCCAGCTCGGGCACGGGAACGGAATTGCGGAGGCGGAGGGTTTTTGATGCCCCATTCACGGCGACAACGCTGAACAGGCAGATCAGAATGAAACTGCACGCAGGTCGCACGAATGCCGGGAACTTCACCCTGCGAAAGTAGTGCGAGATACGCTCAAACACAAGCGGGTGCTTCCACCGCCATCGTGCAGCGAGCGGTTAGGAAGTGCAGCCAGCAATGTGTCACCGGACGACGATAGATGCGGGCCAGCGCCAGGGCATAGATTTTCAATTGCGGCTCGTAGTGGGCCGCCTTGGCGGACAGTTCGTCGGCGTTGACGCGATCCGTCTTGAAATCCAGCACCCAGATTTCTTCGGGCAGCAACACCGCCAAATCCACCTGGCCCTGCACGACGATGAAATCGTCGGCCGGCAGCGGATTCGCGGGAGGCAGGACGTTCAGCGCATGCAACTCGCCGGCGCTGATCCGCGCGGTGAACGGCATCTCACGGTTGATGGCCGGGGCGGGGAGCTTGCGCAATTTCACGCCAAGATCGGATTGCCAGAAGTGGCCCAACGCGCCGAAATCCAGCGCCGCCAGCTGTTCCTCGGTCAACGCTCCGGTCACGCGCATCTGCTCCGCCTCATTGCGCAAGTCCAGTTCGGTGGCCGTGCGTTGAACCGCGACGAATTGCTGAAAAGTATGGTGGGCCACCCCCACTTCCGCCGCCGATAATCTGGTTGCATTCGTGCGGCTGGTTACAGCTGACTGCGTGTAGACTTTGGGCTGAAACAGTTTCCTTGCTTCGTCGTCGGTTTCATCGGCTATGCGCCGACGGAGGGCGGTGACGGTGGTTTTGGCGGGTTCGAGAACCGCGCTTTCATGCGCATAGCGCAGGGCAATCCGATTCCGAATTTCCGCGATCTGTTTCGGCGTTGGGATGACCAGCACGTCCGGAGTCTGATCGGCCAGCAGATCGCGCGGCGATTCAGCGACAACATTTGCAGGGTGAAATTGCCAGGACAACAATCCATTGGCGCCGATATTTCCGCCTTGCCAATCACCCGGCTTCGTCTCATTCACGAACCACAGTCGCAGCCAGTCGAGATAGGTGTTTGCTTTGAGCAAGGCGTGATCAGTGAGCGGCGCAGGGTTTTGCCAATGGGCCAAGACGTCCTTCCGTGCAGCACTGCCGACGAGCAGCAAGGTGTCGCGGGCGCGGGTCAGGGCGACATAGAGCAGCCGCAGTTCTTCGCCCAGGGCGGCGCGACGTTCGCGTTGCGCCGCGTGCCAGTGGGCGATACTTGGATACTTGCCGCGTGTATTGGGTGGCAGGATTTTGGGAGCCAGGCCGAGGTCTTCGTTTAACAGGATATCGCCGCTCAAGTCGCGCAAATTGAAGCGCCCGCCCAGTCCGGCGACAACGACGACGGGAAATTCCAGGCCTTTGCTGGCGTGAATCGTCATCACGCGCACGGCATTTTCGTGCGTGGTCCCGGCGGGTGGATGGCTGACCTCGGCCTCCTCTTGTTCGTTGATGAATTGCAGGAAGCGGAACAGCCCTTCGCGCTGGAAGGGATCAAACCGACGCGCCATTTCAATCAGTCGCCGCACGTTCGCGACGCGTTCCCGGCCGCGTTCCCCGGCGAGCAGCAGCGATTCGTAATGGGTCTCGATCAACGCGGTTTCGATGCAATGGGTCAGTGAGGAATGGCGGATCAAATCGCGCCAACTCTGGAATTGCCGGCGAAAGGTTTGAAGTTTTGTCGTCAGTTCGCTGGTGTCATGGACTCCCGGCCCTTCGCTGCGCCAGAGCGTGTTCCACAGAAGCCCGTGCCGTTCAATCATCCGCAACCGCACCAGCTCCTCCGCCGACAAGCCGACGAACGGTGAGCGCAAGACCGCCAGGAGCGGCAGGTCCTGGAGCGGATTGTCGAGCAAGCGCAGCAGATTCAATATGTCGGTCACTTCCTGTGCGGCGAGAAATCCTGCCCGGCCCGCCAGTAATGGCACGCCGATGTGGTGGAACGCCTTGGCAAACACTTCGGTGCGCCCGGTCGTGGCGCGGAGCAACACAACCATGTCCGAATACTCGACGGCCCGGAAGTCACCCGTCTGACGATCCCAGATCCGGTGCTCGCGCGCTTTCAACTGCCGAAGTTCCGTGGCGATGAGCAGCGCCTCGCGCTCGGTGGTGGGCAAATCAGTCAGTTCCGCCGTCCTAGGGTTGCGACTATCGGACTCGTCGTTGCCGGTAGTTGCCTCCTCGTTCTTGGTGAGGAGATGCAATCGGACGCGCGGCTCGGAATCCTTTTTGGCAGACAAGGCGGCGCGGGTTGACGGGGCGCCAAACTGTAGTTCGGCGGTGGCGTCATAACTCATTCCCCCGACGACCGGGCGCATCAGCCTGCGAAAAAGCGGATTGATGAAGCGCAGCAAACCTTCGGCGCTGCGGAAGTTTTCCGTGAGCGCGAGTGTCTGGCCGGACTGGCTCCGAAGCGCGGCCCACTCTTCCTGGTATTTCTGAAAAATGCGCGGGTCGGCGAGGCGGAAGCGATAGATGCTTTGCTTCACGTCGCCCACGAGGAAACGATTCGCGGCGTCGCCGTCGCGACTAATGGCCCGGAGGATGGCGTCCTGCGCGGCGTTGATGTCCTGGCATTCGTCCACAAAAACAAACCGGAATTTTTCGCGGCAGGCGCGGGCGACTGCGGAAGGTTGGCGATCACCATCGAGCAGAAGTTGAAGCGCGAATTGCTCCTGATCGGCAAAGTCAATGCCGCCCAGATCGCGCTTCGCTTGGGCAAAGGCAGCGCCGAATTCCTGCACCAGGCGCAGGAGCGTGAGCATGGGCGCCCGCGACCATTGCCAGTCTTCGGCCAGCGCCGCGCCGTTGTTGCGGGCGAGGTCGAGCAGGAACGTGGCACTCTCGAAAAAGCCTTTGATGGGATCGCGAAAGTGTTTCTTAAGGACATCCCATTTCGATCCATCGGCGGCGGTGATGGCTGCCAGTTGGATCGCGATGGCCGCGGGTCCCGCGTTGGCGTCGATTGCCTCGAGCGCGACCGAACAGGCGCGGACCGTCTTCGAGCCTTGCGCGTAAGGTTCGATGGCCTCGCGCCATTCTCGCTGCCACTCCTGCACGGCAGCTAGGAATTGTTTGTGCCAGGCGGTGGGTGATTCATCCGAGAACAACTCCATTTGCGCGGCAAACCATTCCGGCGGGGAGGCGAGGGTTTGTGTGTACTGATGAATCTTCACCACCAGGCGGCGGAGGTCGTCGTCGTTCCCGCGACCGTAGGTGCGGATGAGTTCGCGGACGTCGGCGGCGGGTGGCGATTCGTCCGCGTAGTGCTTGAGGAAAAGTTCGTTGAGGACGGTATGAATCAGCGGCTTGGTTTGAGAATCGTCGAGGACAACGCAGGCCGGGTCGAGACCGAGCGTGTGAAAGTTCCTTCGCACGAGGCCAAGACAAAAACTGTGCAGGGTGGAAATGGCCGCCTGATCCAGCAGGGCGAGTTGCTCGGCCAGCCAGGGCGCATCGTCAGAGTCTGGCGTGGCTTGGTCCGCGGCTTCGCGAAGCCGCTGCCGGAGCCGCTCCCGCATTTCCGCGGCGGCGGCTTCCGTGAAGGTGACCATCAAGATTTCCTCAAGGGAACATTTCTCCTGCCATACCAGTTGCAGACAGCGCTCGGTGACGGTGCTGGTCTTGCCCGTGCCGGCCCCGGCCGCGACGAGCACATTGCCGCGTGCGGCGAGGGCGGCCCGTTGTTGGGCGGTGAGCGCGCTCATCTGGAAAGAAGACACCGAACCGCCAACCGCCAACCGCCAACCTCCAGAAAAGCACCACGTACCAAACCCCAGGTGGCACGCCATGGTTGGGAACCGGAAGCGGGAAACTGCTCGGGAGTTGGGATTCTGGTGCTTGAAGCTCTCATGGTGAATCCTTTGCCGGCGGCTTTAGTGCGCGAAATGCTTGCGTCCAGGGATCGAACCGGCAGATCGCGGCGTACTCACAGAAGTTGCACGCGGTTTCGCTGCCTTTGCGGAAGGGTGCGGGAGCAATCGCGCCGGAATAGATTTCTTTTCCGAACCGGCGCAGATTATCCATGGCCCGGGTCAGCAAACCGCGAAACGCGGCGGGGTCCAGCTGATTGCGCGAGGCGTGATGCGTCTTGAACTGCTCCTTCGTGCCACGCGGATCGAGTTTGTTGTAGAAGGTTGCATCGAAGCGCCCGGCGTGTTGAAACCCCTGGCGAATGGTTGCGGCGGAATCAGCCAAAGCATCGGTGCGATTCTTTTCGGAAACAAACTCGCCGCGCAGGTTCACGTAAAATATGCCCGCGGGCGTGAGCGAGGTGACTTCGAGCGTGGCGCGGGCTTCGGGCAATTGTTCGAGGGCGGCGAGGTAGGCGGGTAATTGAAGTTGCAAGCCATGATACAGCTTCAACTCATCCGGCTTGCGGCTGCTGGATTTGTAATCCAGGACGACCGCGAGCGCCGCGCCGGTGACACGATCGCGCCAGACATCCACGCGATCAATCCGTCCGCGCAGGAGCAGGGCGTGTTGGTCGTCGAGCTCCAACCGCCACGCCGGCCAGAGGGAGTCCTCTTTCAGGCCGAACCCGACTTCGACGAGCATGGGATCGAATTGGTAATCGCGGGCCCAGCCGATGAGAACGCTGATGAGCGTTTCGAGGGAATCGAGCAAGGTGCCTCCGGTGAAACGGCGCGCGGCATCGCTCACCAACAAACCCTGCCGGTAGTTCGACAGAAGATTCTCGCCGATGCGGCGAACCCGGGCGCGGGCCTCGTCAGCCGTCAGGTCGCGCCAGCGGAGATTCTCGTGGCGAAGTTCGTTGTGGAAGCGGGTGAGGACTTCGTGTTGAAACGAGCCGCGTTCCCGTGGGTCGAGTTCGTATTCCTTCCGTTCGGCGGCGCGGAGGCCGTGGCTGACGAAGAACTTGAACGGACAGGCGGCGAAATTTTCCAGAGCGCTGACCGAGGTGGCGAGTTCGCGGCCATACAACTCCCCGGCGGTTGCAGGCCGAAGTTGATCGTGCGCCGCGGCGGCAAGCTCGCGGGCTTTGGCGAGGATCGGAATGAGTGCCGGGTTGGCAGCCAACTCGTCAGCAGTCAGATTGGGCGTGGCAACAGCCGGGCGCATTTCCTGCCAGCGTAGGGCCGGCGCGATAATTTCATTCACGTGCTCCACGTCTTCAAATGCCGGAGGCGGCTGCCAGTCTTCCACTTCCAAAGCGGGTAAGAGCCTTTGGACATGATCGCAAAATGGCGAGCGATTGAGCCGGTTGCCGCGCGTGTCGGTTTTCGCACAAGTCAGAACGAGCCGTTCGCTGGCCCGGGTGCAGGCAATGTAACCGTAGAACCATTCGTGGCCGAGCCGATGCCGGTTGGTCGCGCCGAGTTTCGCGCCGTGAAGCTGGAGCGTGTCCCGCTCCGATTCGTTGAGCAGCGGGTCCTCCTGGGGTGGGGCGGGGAACACACCTTCGTTGAGGCCGAGGACGCAGGCGAGTTTGAGATCAGGATTGCGCGAACGGTCCACGGCGCCGATGAGCACCTGATCCAGCATGGGCGGGATCACCCCGATGGTGAGATTGGCCAGACCGGACTCGAGGATGGGCAGCCATTCGCGCAACGGCAGTGGCTCCGACGGAAAGGCCCGGGCAAGGTTGTCGAGCCATGTTTCCATCTGGGCAAACACGGTGGCGTGAATGGGGGATTGCGGATGGCGAACGGCTGCTTGATTGGCGGCGGCGTTCCATTTGGTGAGCGTGGTTTCCACGTCCAAGGCACTCCAGAGTTCGCGCAGCGCGCGGGCGAGGCTTTCGCCCGAGAACGGAGTGGCGGTTTGCGAGGCGAGGGCGATGAAGGGGGGAACGATCTGCTGCCGCAATTGTTCCGTGCTTTCCGAAAGCGCCGTTCGATCCGAACCGGAAGCCGGCTTTTGCCAGAATTCGCCTTGCCAGCCAAATTCGAGCGCGGCGTTTTCCAGCGAGTCAATTTCACCTTCAGCGACGGGAACCAGCCCGGTCTTCAGCGCGCCAAACCAATCGGCATGCCGCCAGCCAAAGGCCACAGTGCGCAGCGCATAGCGCGTGAGCTCGGCCAGCGGGTGATGGGAAACGGATTCGCGGCGGTCGAGAAAGACCGGTATGGCGTAGCGCGCAAAGATGCGTCGCAAAGTGTCGGCGTAACTATCAAGCGAGCGGACGAGCACGGCCGCTTCGCGATAGCGGCCACCCTCGCGGACGAAGCGACGAATTTCCCGGGCGGCCAGGGTGGCCTCGGCTTCCGGATCGGAGCAACTGAACAGCCGCAACGCCGTGCGGGGATCGGATGCCTCGGCTTCCGGAAGGGCTAAGGCCGGTTTCGACCAGGCTGATTCGAGTCGCGCGAGTTGAACCCGCGATGAAAAGCGCGTCGGCTGGTTTTGCGCCGGCAGCATTTCCGTGCTGACTTCAACGCCGGGCAATTTCCCGATGCGTTCACGGCAGCGGAGGTAGGTTTGCCCGATGACCGCCCAAGGTGAGAGCCACGAGGGTTCTTCACCGATCTCTTTCGGCAGGCAGAAAGCGAGCGTGGTGCGTTCGGCCAGTGGCACAACGGCCGCGAGCAGGTCCAGTTCCTGCGCGGTCAGTTCCGCGAAGCCATCCATCCAAATACCACCGATGGGGAACGCGGCTGCCGCAGCCGGAAGCGCGGAATTGGAACGCAAAGCCGTTGCCGCTTCATCGAGGATGCAATCAGCGTCCCGGAGATCATGGAGACGCAGCCATTCGAGATAAGCATCCAGGATCAGCGCGAAGTCATGGAGTTTGTCGCGAAGCTGGTGGGGCGAAGAGATTTTTTCAGCGTAGGTCAGAAGCTGCTGCGGCGAAATCTGGTGCTGTTGCAGGTCGCGCAGCAGGAGGCTCAGGCGCGTGGCGAAACCAGGCAGCCGGGCCGTGGCGTGGAAGAGTTTGAGGTCGGTGCGGTTCCGGGCGAGCAGGGCGCGGATGACCATGCTGCGGCCTTCGTCGTCGAGCCAGCGCGGGGCGGCAGGAGAAATCTCGGAGAGAACATTTTCGGCCAGCCGGTTGAATGAAAGGATTTGCAGCCGGGTATAACCAGGCAGCTTAGGGTTGGCGAGCAACTGGCGTTCGAGTTGAAATGTGGCCTGTTTTGGGGCCAGCAACACCAGGGGCGGACCGTCCGGCGACCGGAGCAGCGCAGCACGGATCTCGGCGAGGCAGCGGCAGGTCTTGCCGCTGCCGGCGGGGCCGAGGAGGAAGTGCGCCTGCATCGCCGGATGTTTTCCGCAAACCGGATTCGCGGAAAGGAATTTCTCGCCGGGAGCTGAAGGGAAAGATCTGAGATTTGTAGCAGGTTGCCGCGCCGGCTTCCCCGGGATGAGGCCAATTTTTTTTAAGATTTTTGTGGATTATTTATGGTCGTTTGCTAGAGTCGCGCCCCTTGTGGAACGGAAAACGTTCACGAGGAAATGAATTTGGTAAGTGGTGCACGACCCATTTTGCGTGTGACAACGAAGAAGAAAGAGATGAAGAAAGCTCCCGTGCGCAACAAGGCGCATACGCCCGCCTCGGCGGCGGCCATTCTCGGACGACCGCTCGTCAGCAAGGCGCGCCCGGAAGCCGGCCCCAAGAAGGTCAAGGCCGAATGGCAGAAGTACTACGACCGGTTGCTGGAATTGCGCGAACAATTGATGCGCCAGATGAACGGGCTGGCCAAGGAATCCGCCCAGGAAATCGCCGGTTACAGCCTGCACATGGCTGACTCCGGCACGGATAATTTTGACCGCGACTTCGCTTTGAGTCTGTTGTCTTCAGATCAGGACGCCGTTTACGAGATCGAAGAGGCGCTCAAGCGCATCGAGAAAAATACTTACGGGACGTGCGAGTTGACCGGCAAGGCGATTCCCAAGGCCCGGCTGGAGGCGATTCCGTGGACCCGTTTTACGGTGACGGCCCAGGCGCAACTCGAACGGGATGGCGCTTTGCGGCAACGTCGGTTGGGAGCACTTGGCACCGTAGATGCCGCGGGTGCGCCGGAAGTCGAGGAGGATGGCGACGAAGCCCCCGCCGCCGAGGAAAAAACCAAGGAGAAGGAGCAATAAGAGTTTATGGCGCGCGAAATCATCACCATCGAATGCACGGAGGCCCGCAAGGAAGGCAAGTCTCCGTCGCGTTATACCACCACCCGCAACAAGAAGTTGAAGACCGAGAAGCTGGAGATCCGGAAGTACAATCCTGCCCTTCGTCGGCACACGTTGCACAAGGAAATCAAGTAACCGCCTATGCCTCGCAAGACCAACACCGATAGATCGGAACGCGGCCGCCGCAGTTCCAGCGAAAAACGCACCCCGCGTCCGAAGCCGAAAATTGACTTCACCGTGGATGCGCTGGATTTCAAGAACACGAACCTGCTGCGGCAGTTCGTGACTGACCAGGGACGCATCCTCCCGCGCAAGTACACCGGCCTGCCGGCGCATTATCAGCGCCGGCTGAATCAGGCCATCAAACGCGCGCGGCAGATGTTGTTGGTCAAGTAATCGTTTCCAACCCCGCCGGATTCGGCGGGGTTTTCTTCGCCCGTCAATTGCGAATCATTTGCAATTGGCGTGACTGAGATTTGGGGCGGGTCACTGTTCAATGGATTATCTCCTCCTCCTTTCCAGCATCGTACTCGGTGCGGTGACGGTTTTTGGTTTCCGGCTGCACGATGCACGGCACATCCGGCTGTTGAACGCATTTACCGGGGCGTTCTTGTTAAGCCTGACGATGCTGCATCTGTTGCCGGAACTTTACCACGAACATGGGGAAGCCGACACGGGGGCCCACGGAGCATTGTTCATCGGAGGGTTGATGCTCGCGGGCTTCTTTGTGCAGGTGGCGTTGGACGTGATTTCGATGGGCGTCGAACACGGTCACTCGCACGCGCTGCATGGGAGGATGCCGGTGGGCGTGGTGGCGGGCCTTTGCCTGCACGCCTTCGTCGAGGCGATGGCTTTGGGTGACGGGCAGCATCACCATAACCTCGAGTCCCGGCGGCTGCTGCTGATGAGCATCGTTGTTCACAATTATCCGGTGGCCATCGCGTTGCTAGGCATGCTGCTGCATTCGGGCTTGAGCCGGTGGACCTCGCTGGCGCTGCTGGGGCTGTTTGCGGCCATGGGACCGTTGGGCATGTTCATCAGCGCGCACACGCCGCTGGCCAATTACTCGCGCGAACTGATGGCGATTGTCATCGGCATCTTTATGCACATTTCCACCACCATCTTATTCGAAGCCAGCGATGTGCATCGGTTCAATTTTGCCAAGCTCGGCGCCATCATCCTGGGAACGGCGCTGGGCGTCGCGAGCGTGTTGCTTCATTGAACTCAGCCATGCCGCAGTCACGCGCTAGATTGCTGAAGGACGAGCAGGGGAACTCCGGCCTGTACGACCGGCTGCGCCGCGAATCCCGCAAGCTCACCGGCCCGCGGCGCGCGGTGCTCCAGGTGTTGGGTGATGAGGCGCGCCCGCTTTCGAGCCAGGAAATTTTTCATCGCCTGCCGAAGGGGGCGGGTGATCTCGCCACCGTTTACCGCTCGATCCAGTTGCTGGAACGGCTTGGAATGGTGAAGCGGTTTCACTTTGGCGACGGGGTGGCGCGGTTTGCCTTGCTGGACGAACGGCATCACGGCCATCAACATCATCTCGTCTGCACCCGGTGCGCCAGTCTGGTGGAGATTGGCGATTGCATCGTGCGGGAACTGGAGGAACGGATTGCCGCCCGGAGCAAATTCAAGGCGGTGACCCATCGTCTGGAATTTTTCGGGGTTTGCCCGGCCTGCCAATGAAAAGGCCACGCTTGCGCGTGGCCTTCAACTCTTGATTTGTTTGTAAATCTTCCCCTAGGTGGCCTGTTCCTCCTGCCAGTCCGCCAAATGCAGGTATTCCCGGATCTTCCGACGCTCGTAACGATGTTTGAGGGACTTCTTTGGCTGACTATCCGCCTTGCGAAACGGGTGCTTCGGGTTGCGGATGGCTTCGGTGATGACTTCGAGGGTTTTGATCATGGCTCGTGTCGTTATGGAGTTTACGTTGAGGACAGCCGGCCCGGCGAGCGCTCCTTGTTGCGCCCACGGATAAGTTAAGACTGAGACGGGCATAAGCACCTCAGACGATTACGACTATGTGACAGACCTGTGACGCTGTCATTCAAAAGTTTTCAAAACTTTCTTTTCCTGCCATCCGGCACGACATCTGCCACAAAATTCTCTGGCCCATAAATCCAACTTTGTTCCCGCCGGCGCTTGGCCTAACCTCCGCGCATGGATTTGCCTCCGCTGACGCCTGCCACGCTCTACCTGGTCGCCACACCGATTGGCAATCTGGAGGACATCACGCTGCGGGCGCTGCGGGTGCTCAAGGAGTGCGATGTCGTTGCCGCCGAAGACACGCGCCGCACCGGGCAGTTGCTCAAGCACTTCGGGATTTCCCGGCCGCTACTAAGTTACTTCCAGTTCAATGAGGCGAAACGTAGCGAGGAAATCATCGAACGTCTTGGACGGGGAGAGAAGGTCGCGTTGGTTACGGATGCCGGCAGTCCCGGCATCAGCGATCCGGGGGAGCGGGTGGTGAGAGCGGCCATTGCGGCGGGCTTCCGGGTGGAATCCGTGCCCGGGCCCTGCGCGCTCATTGCCGGGCTGACCGCCAGCGGGTTGCCGACCGACGAATTCCATTTCATTGGCTTCCTGCCGCACAAATCGGGTCAACGCCGGAACAAACTGGAATCGCTCAAAGCCTTCGACGGCACCTTGGTGCTCTATGAATCACCTTATCGCATCGAGAAACTGTTGGCCGAACTGAACGAAGTTTTTCCCGATCGCCAGGTGGTGCTGGGGCGTGAGTTGACCAAGAAATTTGAGGAATACCTGCGCGGCAAACCGGCGGAAT
The DNA here is from genome assembly GCA_044225555.1 of Limisphaerales bacterium. Taxonomy (GTDB): domain Bacteria; phylum Verrucomicrobiota; class Verrucomicrobiia; order Limisphaerales; family JADLHS01; genus JADLHS01. The sequence continues at coordinate 27,534 of JBGAIM010000017.1, forward strand.
TAGTGGAACTGACAAAGAAGCGGAGTTTGAAGGGAGAGTTTGTGGTAATATTGAGTCCGCCAAGCACGGAAACCAACGAAATAGCCAGGGACACTGCTCGTACTGGCGTTTAAACATTTCGCTGCTTCATCACCGGTCTTCTCGGTCTTTTCGCGGAATCTGAAAGACGGAGCGCAGTTCATGTGGATGCTGGTAATAATGGCGGCAAGCGAAGACCAACTCATAGATAACTACTGGTACAAGCAAGATCAGCCACGCGTAGACTGCATCTGGCTGAAGCGAGAACATATCTTTGTAGATGTCGAGATACTCATCCCGAAACGAGTAGTCACGTCCAAGGATCTGCGTGACGAAGAGCCAAAGCAGGAGCGGGGTGATAAAGAAGCTGTCAACGAAGATCCAGACACAGATCTTAGCCTCTTTGGATGCTCGCGGTGTCACAGTTCTAGGATTGTTGGTTACACGAATTTTCCAGGATTCAAAATCGCCTTCGGATCGAGCGCCAGTTTGATGGTGCGATGGAGTTCACGGGCTTCTTCGGAAACGGCCAGTGGCCACCAGCGCTTCTTGGCGATACCAATACCGTGTTCGCCGGTGATGGAGCCGCCCCAGGCTAGGATTTGCCGGAATAATTCGTCCAGCGCTGCTTCACTGCGCTTCTTCGCGCCGGGTTGGGTGAAGTCCACCATGATGTTGGTGTGGATGTTGCCGTCGCCGGCGTGGCCGAAGCAGGCGAGTTGCAGCTTGTGCTTCTTTTGCAGGCGCGCGGCAAAGTCGAACAGATCCTCAAGCCGGCTGCGCGGGACGACGATGTCCTGGTTCAACTTGGTGAGACCGGTGTCGCGCAGGGAGTAGGAGAACTCGCGGCGGATTTTCCAGACGGCCTCACATTGTTTGTCGCCCAAGCCGGTCTCAATGAATAACGGCTTTTGCGCGCGGACAATGCGCTGGAGCGTGCGAATTTCGCTTTGGACTGAGGTGCGCTGGCCGTCGAGTTCGACAATCAAGTGGGCGCGGCAGCCGCGGAGGCGTTCGCTCTTGGTGCGTTTGTAGGCGGCGGCGAGCGTAAAGGAGTCGGCCAATTCCAGTGCCGCCGGGAGGAAGCCCGCCCCGAGAATGGCGTGCAGGGTGCGAACGGCATTGCGCATAGAACTGAAACCAATGGCGAGATTCGCGCGGTAGGGCGGCAATGGCAGCAGCTTGAGCGTGGCTTCGGTGACGACGCCGAGCAGACCTTCCGAGCCAACGAACAGGCGATGCAGATCGAATCCGGTCTTGTTTTTGTGCGTGCGGCTGCCGAGGCGGACAACGGTGCCGTCAGCCAGCACGACTTCGAGTCCGAGCACGTAATCGCGGGTGACCCCATATTTCAAGCAGCGCGGCCCGCCGGCATTGGTGACGATGTTTCCGCCGATGAAACTTTCGCCACGACTGGCCGGGTCAGGCGGATAGAACAGGTTCTGTTTCTCAACTTCCTCCTGAATCTTGGCGGTGATGACACCAGGTTGTGTGACGACCACGAAATCGCCCGCGTTGATCTCTTTGATACGGTCCATGCGCTCCAGCGAGAGGACGATGCCACCGTGCAAGGGCACGCAACCGCCCACATAGCCGTGTCCAGCGCCACGCGCCGTGACGGGAATGCCGTGTTTGTTGGCAAAACGCAGGATGGTCGCAACGGATTCAGTGGAGCGGGGCCGGGCGACGGCGTCCGGCAGGTGCGCGGCAAACCATTTGTCCCCGGCGTATTGTTTGAGCACGCGCGGTTCGAGATGGATTTCGTTCGGTAGAAGTTTTTTAAGCGTGCCGAGCTGGCGGGCGAGTGACGAATTCATTCCGGAATTGATTCTGAAGAGTTAAGAAATTCCCTGGCCTCCGCGGCTTCGCTGTCGGGGACCTGCACTTGAATGCCGCCCGCCGCCAGGGCATAGCCATCCATGCTCAGGGCAGAGATTTCGTTTTTGACGACAGGGTGAAATTGCGCGGCGTCGAGGCGCGAGCAGGTCAACTGGGCTTCCGCCGGGTTAAACGCGGTGAAGACGGTGATCATTTCCATAATTGCCTCCTGTCAGGTTGCAGCGGTTGAGCGCAAGTCGGCAAACACGATCACCCCGGCGCCGGTCTGCAACAGACTCTGGACCTGTGCCTCGACTTGGTGACCGATGTGTTGTTGTCCGTTATTGACGACGACCATCGTGCCGTCCGGCAGGTACGCGATGCCCTGGCCCTTGTCCTTGCCTTCGCGCACGATTTTTAGCGACAACACTTCGCCCGGCAGCATCACCGGCTTCAACGAGCGCGACAGTTCGTGCAGGTTCACGTGCGTCACGTTTTGGAGCGAAGCGATCTTGCCGAGATTGTGGTCGTTGGTGAACAGTTTCGCTCCGAGATTGCGCGCCAGCCGGATGAGTTTGGCATCCACTTCCTTTTCTTCCGGGAAATCGCCGTCGTGGATTTTTACCTCGTTGCGTGGATTGCGCTGGATGCGGTTGAGCATTTCCAAACCGCGTCGGCCGCGAGCGCGCTTGATGGGATCGTGCGAATCGGCGACTTGCTGGAGTTCCTTCAAAACGAAGCCGGGGACGACAATGATGCCTTCGAGGAAATTGGCTTCGATCAAGTCCGCCACCCGCCCATCAATGATGGCGCTGGTATCGAGCAAGATCAGGTTGTCCGGTTTGTTGCGCGGGGCGAAACGGACGTAGGGAATGATGAGTGAAAAATCCTCCTTGTTGCTGCGCATGGCGAGGACCATGCCGATGTAGCTGAACGCGAGAAACAGGGCCAGGCGTACCAGCAGGCGGGTGTCGCCGTCCACGCGGTCGAACAGGCCGGAATGGTCTATCAACTCCGCCACGCCAATGCCCAGCAACAGGCCAAACGTCGTGGCCGAGAAAGCGCGCAGCGAAAAACCCTTGATCATCTCGTCCACCGCGATGAGCAATCCGCCAAAGCCAAAGCCGATCGCCGCGCCGATCAAGCCCCCATAGCTGGCAACGACATAGTCCGGGCGGACCTGGCTCACGGCGTAGCCCGCGATCGTGCAAAGACCCAGAAACAGGATGCGGATGGCCCAGAGGGAGGTAATCATTTGGTTTCGGCCCCGGCGTTTTGATTCCGGGGTGGTGGCGGGTTCTTCTGCTTCCACAGGATGCCCCACAGCCCGCGCGTGTTCAGGTTGCTCGTGGTGATCGAAAGGTTATAGGCGATGTCGGCGAGATTGGCAGCCATCGTTTCGTCGCGCAACAACCGACCTGCGGCCCCTTCGCCGCGTTGCAAGCCGGCGACCAGGTTGGTGAGCGTGGCGGAGCCGGCCTCAAGATTCCTGATGGCGGTGGAAATCTCCGCCCCGTTGTTGGTCACCAGCGCACTGACATAGTCGGCGAGCGGTGGCAAATGACTCGTGAACGCATTCAAGTTGCTGACCGCGGTGGTGACGGGGAGGGTGTTGGTCGCGACCATCGTGTTCAAACCGCTGACGGCGGCCTGGGCTTCTGTGGTAATGGCGGCGAAGCGCTCGAGCGAGGCGACGAAATTCTGGAGCGTAGAGGGGTTCAACACCACCTGGCGCACGTCGGTCACGGCGGCATCGAGGTTGGAGGAAACCTGGCTGATCTTGCGCAGGGTTTCGGTGGCGACGGCGATTGCCTCTTGCATGTTGAACGGATTGCGCGCCTGGACCTCATCGCCGTTGACCAGCTTCGGTCCCTTGTCTTCACCCGGATAAATCGCAATGAACCGGTCGCCGAGGAAGCTGGATTGCTCGATCTCAAAGCGCGCGTCGCGGTGGAGTTCGTATTTCGATTCGATCTTGAGGAGCATCGTCACGCCCTTGCCATCCAGGTTGAGCATGGCGCTGGAGACGGTGCCGACCTGAATGCCGCGCATCGAGACGCCGGCCCCTTTCTTGATGCCGCCGACATCCGTGGACGTGAGGCGAATTTCGTAAGTGTCGTGATAAAAAGCCGGGCCACGGGTGAACAGGATGGCCAGCCCGGCCAATAACACCAGCCCCAACAACAGGAACGCGCCGACTTTGATTTCCACTCGCGACTGGCTCATATCAATTCGTTTTTAGGGATCGGCGATTCCGTTGATAAACTGCTGCACGATCGGGTCGGTCGAGGTGAAAATATCCTCGGGCGTGCCCGTCACGTAAATCCTTTTATTGTGCAACATCACGATGCGATGCCCCACCCGGCGGGCACTCCGCATGTCGTGGGTAACCACAATCGTGGTGACCTTCAGGCAGTCCGTCACCCGCATGATCAGCTTGTCAATGCTGTCCGATACAATCGGGTCCAGGCCGGTCGTCGGTTCGTCATACAACACAATCTCCGGGTGATAAATGATCGCCCGTGCCAGCCCGACGCGTTTCCGCATGCCGCCGGAGAGTTCGGCCGGCTTCTTCTTCTCGATCCCCGGCAATTCCACCATGTCCAGTGCCTCGGCCACTTTGCGGGCGATTTCCTGGGGCGTGAACTTCTTCTGCCGCCGCAGGGCGAACGACACATTGTCCGCCACGCTCATGGAGTCAAACAGGGCCGCGCCCTGGAACACCATGCCAAACTTGCTGCGCACCCGGATGAGTTCGTGCTCGTTCATCCGCGTGATGTCTTCGTTGTCAATCAGCACCTGTCCGGAATCGGGTCGCAGCAGGCCGATGATGTGTTTGAGCAAAACGCTCTTGCCGCCACCGCTGCGACCGATGATGACGAGTGATTCGCCCTTTTCGATGCCGAAACTGACGCCATCCAGAATGGGTTGCGGGCCAAAACTCTTTTTGAGTTCACGCACTTCAATCATACGACCCCGAGCAGTTTGCCCAATGTCAGCGTCAGGAAAAAGTTGGCGATGAGAATGGCAATGGAAGAGTAAACCACGGCTTCGGTGGTGGCCTGGCCCACACCTTCGGCGCCCTCACGACAGCTCATGCCCTTGTAGCAGCCGATCATCGCCACGATGCCGCCGAAGATCACAGATTTGATCAGGCCGACGATCAGGTCGGAATTGCCCGTGTAGCGGAGCATGTTGTACCACGAATACGCCGGGTCGATGCCAAATAAATACACTCCCACGAGATAGCCCGCGCCAATGCCCACCACGATGGCCTCGGCGGTGAGCAGCGGCATCACTAGATGCGCGGCCACGAGGCGTGGGACCACGAGATAATCCACCGGATGCGTGGCCAGCGTGCGCAACGCATCAATCTGTTCGGTGACGCGCATCGTGCCGAGTTCGGCGGCAATGGCCGCGCCCACCCGTCCGGCAACCATCAGGCCGGTGAGCACCGGGCCCAGTTCGCTACACATGGACACGCCCACCAAGGCGAGCGTGGCGGAGTCCATCTTCACCTTGTGGAACTGGATATACGCCTGGGCGGCGAGCACCATGCCCGTGAAGGCGCCCGTGATCAGCACCACGGATTGGGACTTCACCCCGATGAAATACATGTGATTCACCAGGTCGCGCCCCGTCACTTTGAAGGTGAGCAGGGAGGCGACGGATTCCCTGGCCAGTAGCCCGAAACGCCCCAAGCCGCCGAGCCAGTCCGTGAGAAATTGTTTTGCCGCCGAAGTCATCCGCGGCGGAAGCTAACAAGGGGGCCAGGGGAAGGCCAGAATACTTCTCAGCCGGCCTTGGCTTGAAGTTCCGCCAGTTGCTTTTCCAGTTCGCGGGTGCGCCGGATCAACTCCGGCAGTTGCGAGACTGCGATCATCTGTCGCTTGGCCTGTTTGTCCGGTGCGGCGGGAATGCCCAGCACGGTGCCGCCGTCCGGAATGTCGCGCATCACGCCCGACTTCGCGCCGACCGTCGCCTGCTTGCCGAGTTTCAAATGTCCGGCAATCCCTGATTGAGACGCGATCACGCAGTAGTCGCCCAGTTGCGTGCTGCCGGCAAAGCCCACCTGGCCCATGATCAGACAATGCTTGCCCATGACGACGTTGTGCGCGACATGCACCAGGTTGTCGATCTTCGTGCCTTGGCCGATGACGGTGGCGCCGAGCGCCCCGCGGTCAATCGCGGCATTGGCGCCAATCTCCACATCGTCATGAATGATCACCTGGCCGACCTGAAGCACTTTGCGATGACGACCTTCATCGAACGCATAAGCATATCCGTCCGAGCCGATCACTGTTCCAGCATGAATGCTGACCCGGTGGCCAACCTGCGTCTTCGCGTAGAGCACGACGTTTGCGTGCAGCAGGACGTCGTCGCCGATCTGGCAGTCACGACCGATATGATTACCGCCCAGGAGCACCGAGCGGGCGCCGATGCGCACGCGCTCGCCAACCACGCAGTTGGGTCCGATGTGCGTGGTGGGATCAATTTGCGCCGAGGGGGCGATGACCGCACTTGGATGAACTCCCGGCGCATGTTGATCCGGCGGGAAAAACAGTGGTAACAGTCGGGCCACCGCCACACGCGCATTGGGCACCCGGATGAGGACCTTTTGCGAAGAAGTAAATCCGTTGGACACGAGGATCGCGCTGGCCTGACTTTGTTCGGCGGAAGCGAAGTACGCTTCCTTGTCGGCGAATGTCAGGTCGCCGGCCTGGGCACAATCGGCGGGAGCAAAGCCCGAGAGTTGAACAGAACCATCCCCGAGGACTTCGCCCCGGAGTTGTTCCGCGATTTGAGCAGCGGTAATGGTCATAGGGCGTTGGGGCATTGGACGCGTTCGTCAGACCGAGCGTAGTTACTCCCGCCGGGGACAGCGAACGAAAGGCAGGCGGTCACGCGGAGCGAAGGCTGACGAGGCGTTGTAATTCCACGTCATAAACTTTGAGTCGCAAGCACCGGATGATGTCAAGCGGCCGGAGGGAAGTGGTCTTGGGCCGCTGCAACTCGGGCACGGCTTTGACGACTTCCGGCAACCGGTAGAAGGGAATGCGCGCGTTGAGATGATGAACATGATGATAGCCTATGTTGGCCGTGAACCAGGCCATGATCGCGTTCATCTTCATGAAACTGGACGATTCGAGAGCGGCGCTTTCGTAAGTCCAGCCGGCATTGTCCCGAAATGACGCCTCGGGAAAATTGTGCTGGGCATAGAACAGATACGAGCCGACGGCGGAGGCGACAAAATGCGGGCCGACCTGCGCCAGCAACCAGGCCTGCCAGCCCAGGAAATAAACCAGCGCCACGCCAATGGCGACATGCACCATGAAGGCGATCAACGAATCATAATGGCGGCGCGGGCTGTTGAAAAATGGGTAGAGGCACATCCCAAACAGGAAAATGAAAACGTAGCCGAACAGAATCGTCATCGGATGCCGCATGAACAGGTACTTGAAGCGCGTTCCCTTCGAGACGCGCACGAATTGCGCCTTGGTCATGATGGGGAACGAACCGATGTGTGAACCGCGCAGCTTGGAGTTGTGATTGTGATGATGATTGTGCGAACTGCGCCAGATGCTGCTCGGGCTCAAGGCCAGAATGCCGAAAATCCGCATGATCATTTCCGCCATCCGGGAACGGGGCAGAATGGCGTGATGCTGTTGGTCGTGGTAGATGACAAAGAACCGCAGGATCAACAACCCGGCGAGGAAGCTGCAGGCAATTTTTCCGGCGAGATGAAAATTCCACAGCGTCCCGACTAGGGCGGCGACCAGCAGGAAACCAGTCGAGAGTACGTACCACCAACTTCGGACAGAATGATCAACCGCGTACGCTTTGGTCATCTGTATAAGTTCCTTGCCTGTTCTCATTTAGCTGTTCTCGAGACGCACACTCTATGAATGGCCGGGCTTTGTCGAGGTTTACTTCGGAATTTTTCCGGAACGTAACAATCTCCGCGGAGGTTCGAATTGGAGAACTTCACTGGCGACCCACGCCAATTTCCGCCCTCCGGGGGTGCGCCCTCGGTTTTGACCAGAATTCAAATCATGCAAGTGTCACCGCGAATTTTGGTGGCCGGGCCTCACTCGGTTTGCATCCATCGGGTGTAAGCGCGTTCGCCAAAATACTCATAGCCCCGGCCTTCAAGAGGCGTGCCCAGCAGCATCGCGTGGATAAATCCGTTGCGCTCGACCTGTACGGTGTGAAGGATTTTGCGGTCGGGATTCTCTTTGAGCAGGAACTGGAGCCGGCCATCAAGCGCGCGATGGGTTTGCAGCCCGGCGGTGTTGGTGCGACTCTCGAACGTAAACTGCGCCCCGAGGTCCGCCAACATGGCGTGACTGCGCCCCCAGGTGCCGCCACGTTCGCTGACGAAGGTCTTCCCGTCGAGCAGCGCGATGGAATCATGATAGGCCAGTACACAGAGCGTGGGTTGCGGAGACGAGTTCAGCCAGTGGGCGAGTTTTGCGAAGTGGTTCGTGGTTTCGTAGGCATAGTTGCTGTCGAGAAAGGCAATGCGCGCCACCGCGTCAGGGATATTCTCCTGCGTGTTGAGATAGCCGAACGTGAAACTGCCCCCGCCGCTGTGGCCGGTGAGCACTATTTCCAGCCGGTTGGTGGGGAAATGGTTTTTGATGCAATCAACCAGCCCGGGAATTGCAGTGTCGCCGTGCTTTCGCCGCCAGGCCGGCCAGCTTTTCATTTCCGTTTCGAGATAGGCGACGACAATCGTGCGGTTGGTGAGGGTCTCGCGGAGAAAGCGCGTCTGCGCGCCGATGTGTTGAATGTCGAAATGCCAGTCGTCGCCTTGCTGGAGTTTTTTGCCGGCAGTCTGCGCGATCGTGTTGCCGTTGGGTAGCGCGTAGAGGATCAGCAGCACGGGCCTGCCTGTCGCGAACTCGGCAGCGGCGGGGGCGTTGATCTGGACTTTCACTTCCGGCACGTAGGGAAAGCTGGCCACGCGTTCGGCGAATTGTCCGGTGGATTTGAACTCGCCGATGTTCGGCGCGAACGAGGTCTGGAGTGTGGGCGCGGGCAACGAATTGGTCGGGTAGCGGGCGCTGACAACCAAACCTTCATCGCTCAGCAAACCCGCCATTGCCGGATCGGTGAGGACGCGGGCGACCGTGGTGGTTTCTCCATTCAAGAGCATTTGCTGCTGGATGAGCCGGAGGCCGTGGCTGTAATCCACCCAGGTGGCTGTGTGGCCGAGATAAAGCGGCTGGATGGCGACGCCGTTGGTTTGATGCCAGCCGTAGATGGCAACTTTGTTCGGGGCGGTCGCCAATTTCGCAGTGATGACGACGTCCTTCTTGTGTCCGGCGACAAGTGCGCCTGCCGGATGCCGATCCAAAAGTGCCACGCGCTGAGTCCGGACAATCTCATTGTGCTGGAGAAACACCGGAACGCTCGTCATTGCGCTGTTCGCAGGGAGCGGCGCCGGGGTGAGTTTCGCTTTCGCGTTGACGTAGATGGTGTCCACCAGCTTGCGAGTGGGCAGGGTGCAACTCAATTGGTCGGCGATGACTTGCGCCGTCATCGGCGTCATCGGCGTGAGGAAGTGATCTTCGTTGTCGCCCACAGCGAGGTAGTCGGGCGCGACGTAAAATGTGGCTGAGTTGGTTCGCCCGTCCGCCACATTGGTGATTGTGATCGGGCAGAGTCGCCGCAGGAATTCCGGGACATTGCCGGAAAGAACTTCGGCGAGAATTGCCTGTTCCCGATCAGCCAGCGGGAGCGAACTGATTTGCCGGGCGAAATCGCCGCCCGCAACCGCATGGGGCTGGCGCGCGGGGAGGGGAAGCGTTTGCGCCTTCGCGAAGCAGGCGCAGGCAACAATTCCAACAGTGGCCAGCCAAACCGGTTGCATCAACTTGTTCAACCATGAATGATGGCGATTGGAAATACTTTTCTGCCCATTTCGCAAGGGGCGGATGGTCACCGAATGCCGAGGAGGTAATTTTGAACAAACTGGTCCTGCCACGGTCCATTCACCTGACGACGTTGCGGCAAAACAATTGAAACTTTTCACCACGCGGTAACGTCTGCCCGCATGGCAGGAACACTGCGCAAACCACGAAACCATATCATTATGAAGAAAATACTGGCAATTCTCTGCATCACTTGTGCCCTGGCCGTAGCCGCTCAGGCACAGGATTCGACCAAGAAGAAACACGAGCCCAGCCCCGAAGCGAAGGCGTTGCTGGACAAGTACGACACGAACAAGGACGGCAAACTTGACAAGGCCGAGAAGGCCAAAATGACTCCGGAAGACAAGGAAAGCTGGCAAAAGGCGAGTCAGGCCGCCAAGAAAAAGAAGAAAAAGGACTGACCTAGCCGGACCCGGCATTCGCCGTATTCAAAACTTCACCGCAACGACGGTGAAGTTTTTTTGTTGCCGTCGTCATGGCTTGGGCGCGGCCGGCACATTCCCGGCCGCACGAATGGCGGCGAGATTCGTTTGTGCTTCCGCGTAATCGGGTTTCAACCGAATGGCGGTTTCAAATGCGCTCACTGCGGGATCAATCCGGCCAGCCTTGACCAGGGCAACGCCCAGATTGAAATAGGCGCGGGGATAATCCGGCCGGGCGGCGATGGCTTGCTGATATTGGCTGATCGCCTGGTCGAGTTGTCCGAGCCGGTCGAGCGTGACGCCGAGATTGTTATGGGCATCGGCGAGTTGCGGGTTGATCCGGAGCGTTTCCTGGAACTGCGCCACTGCATCATTGAGTCGCCCGAGCCGGCCATAAAGCAAGCCCAGATTGTAGTGCGCATCGGCATAATTCCGGCGCAGCGCAATGGCGCGCGAATACTCGGTGGCGGCGTTGTCGAATTGACCGGCACTTTCGAGGGCGACGGCGAGATTGAAATGCGCTTCCGCATAACGCGGGCGGAGCTGGAAAGCGCGCTGATAATGTTCCACCGCTTCCGCCAGTTTGCCCTGATGCTGGAGGGCGACGCCGAGATTGTTGTGGGCGTCGGCATAGTCGGGTTTGATTTCCAGCGCGCGCTGATGCTCGCGGAGGGCCTCGGTATTTTCTCCGCGCTTCTCCAGCACGGCGCCCAGCATGTCGTGCGCGAGATAATTATTCGGCGTGACCGCGATGGCGTGGCGACAGAGTGACTCGGTGCTTTTCCAAACGCGCACTTGTTGCCGGGTGAGGAAAAGGGAGGCGAGTGCGGCCACGCCGCCAATGATTCCCACGGTTTGGGTCAGTTGTTTGCGATCCGACATGAGGGCGTGAATTCCCCAAACCAGCGCGATCAGAATTCCCACCGACGGAATGTAGGTGTAGCGATCCGCGATGGATTGCTGCCCGACTTGCACCAGGCCGATCACCGGCACCAGCGTGCCGAGAAACCAACACCAGCCGACGAGCAAACTCGGATGACGCTCGCGCAGACGCAAAGCCAGCAAAGAAACGGCCACAAGCAACAGCAGCGCGGCGGCGACGGCCACAATCGGCCATTGTTCTGGATGCGGGTAGAAGAACGCCAGGTCAACAGGCCAGAGAGTTTTGCCCACATAACGAACGAAGGATATGACCACGTTGCTGAGGCGATAGCCAAGCGACATGTATTCGTTGACGGCGCCGGCGTTACGTTGAACGAGGAAGGTCAGAATGCTGGAGACAAGGGACAAGGCGAAGAACGGGAGCTTCTCCAGAAACAGCGCGGGAAACTTTTTCGGCCTCAATCGCTTCAATGGCCAGACATCCAGCAGCAGCAGTGCGAAGGGCAGGGTGACGAGCATGGGTTTGGCCATCAGTCCGCAGGCAAAGCAGAGCAGGGTAAGGCCATACCACAGATTTGACCGCTGGTTGTTGCCGCCCAGCGCCCGGACGTAATACGCGTAAACGAGAACGGTCAGAAACCAGAAGACCGCGCTCAAAGCGTCTTTGCGTTCCGCCACCCACGCCACCGATTCAGCGCGCAATGGATGCAAACCAAACAATGCAGCGACCAGAAAACTTCGCCAAGTCGCGCCGGTCAAAGCTTGCAGCGCGAGGAAGAGCAGGATGCAACTCAGCAGGTGCAGCAGCACGCTCGTGAGATGATGGCCGGTCGGATTCAACCCGAACAAATGCACGTCCAGCATGTGCGACAGCCACGTCAGCGGATGCCAGTTCGCCGCCTCGGTGGACGTGAAAGCCCACTTGATGCCCTCCCAGTTCAGACCGCGTTGCACGGTCATGTTGGACGTGACGTAATCGGTGTCGTCATAACCGACGAAGTCATTGTCCAACGCTGGTTGAAACGCGGCGAATACGAGCGCGGCCAGCGCGAGGCTGAGAACGACCACCAATCCGCACGAGCGTTCCCCGGGAACTGACTGGTCGGCCACGCTCACGGTTGCTTTTCGAGGACCAGCGCGCGTCCGGCCACCCCCGTGCGGTCAATCGGCGTGACGGCGATCACGTCCGGAGTTTTCTTGAAACTGAAGGCCAGCTTTTCGCTCGGGACGATTTCTGAGTACCAGTTGCCGCCAACACGGGCTTGCAGTAGCCAAAGCCGTGGTTGCTGGCTGGTGACGGCACTGCATATCAGGCGCACGCCACCCGTCTTCAGGTCACTGATGAAATACGTTGGCTTGACTAGCATGTTGGTGGACAACCATGGACACGCCGGAACCAGTGCCGGCTCGGCGTAGGCGCTGCGTTGCAGAGCCGCCATCAGTTCCGGCGAGCGCACCAGCGCCTTCACGTTCCAGTGAATGTGTCCGGCACTTACCGGTTGATCGGCGGACAACCGGATTTGATTCACGATCTCCTCGGGCTTCCACGGCGGCGAAGTCGTGCCGTCGAAACTCTGATTGGACTGCACCTTCGTGGTGTTGATGCCGGGCCAGATGTGGCGCTGTTTGGGATTTTGCGCGTCCCACCAGTTGAGCAACACGGGGAAACTCTGCTCACGCGACTCAATGCTCCAGTAAAGTTGCGGCGCGAAATAGTCCGCCCAGCCGTTGGCCATCCACTTGCGAGCATCGGCGTAGAGTTTGGCATACGCGTCAAAGCCCTTGATCTGGGCGGGATTGCCCGGACGCCAGATGCCGAACGGGCTGATGCCGAACTTCACCCACGGCTTGGTGGCCTTGATGGATTTGTAGGTGCGCTCGATGAAATCATTCACGTTGTCGCGCCGCCAGTCATCCCGACTGAGACCGGACTTCGCGCCGAACTTCTGCCAGCTTGCATCGTCGGGAAATGGAAGTTCATTGCCGCGACCATCCTCTTCCGCGTAGGGATAGAAATAATCGTCGAAGTGAATGCCATCCACGTCGTAGCGCTTCAACACATCCATCACCACGCTCAACGAATACTCCTGCACGTCGCGCTCGCCGGGGTCGAGCCAGAGCAGACGGCCGTAACTGCGCACCAGTTGCGGGCGAGTCTTGCTGATGTGGTTCGCCGCAATGGGCGACTTGGCGTTGAAATGATGCGCGCGATACGGATTGAACCACGCGTGCAACTCGATGCCCCGCTTGTGCGCCTCGGTGATCGCAAATTCCAGCGGATCGTAATAGGGTGACGGCGCCTTGCCCATCGTGCCGGTGAGGTATTCCGACCACGGTTCAATCTTCGAGGCGTAAAGCGCATCACACGACGGGCGCACCTGGAAGATAAGCGCGTTGAGCTTGAGTTGCGCCGCGCGATCTATGATGGCGACCAATTCCGCCTTTTGATCAGCGGTGGACAAACCGGGCTTGGAAGGCCAGACACTGTTGCCCACCGTCGCAATCCACGCGGCGCGGAACTCGCGTCGTGGCGGGGGCGGTTTAACGTCCGACGGCACATAGCTGGTCGCGGCCACCGACGACAAAGCCGTCAGCGCCGCGAACGCAATCCAAGTGAAGCTGAACGGCTTGGGACGCACGGGCTTATTTGAAACGAACACTCTGCGCGACGCCAGAATAGAAACCGACATGTTTGGGTGAATTGCCCGAAGGTAATCAGCTGGATTGCCTCGGAGCGCGGTAGCGCCAACTTTTGTTCATTGTGCGGATGATTACGGCCGCCAACGGCTCCGGCTCATAGTAATTTGCTTGAGTGCAAAAGCGACGGTGAGCAAGGCCGCAACCGAAGGCTCGGGTACTTGGGTTAACGAAAACTGGATCTCATACATGTTTAAACTGCTAGTCCCAGCCCGAACGAAAGCATGAGTAATATCCGCTCGGGAGAAATCCATGGAAATGGGAAGCTCCGCGTTGGCCAGTAAATCATAAGGCGGGGCGGTTTCCCAGAACGCCATAAAAATCTGCGGAAAAGTGAAGACCGGCAATTCCGTTGGCCAGGCAGTTGGATTCTGAAGAGCCATTGCTTGGAACAGTTCCTGTCCACCATTCGCCCCGTGCAAGATGTCCACCTGAATGTCAGTCGTCTGCTGGAAGTTCAAGCCATTGACATTCACTTTGAGCCAACCAGAACCCACGAATGAGCCGCGGGTAGGGTCATTGACATAAAGCGGCCAGTCAGGGGTGTCAGTGTCGAAACGAAGGCTGGCCTGCACCGGACTGCCGAGGTGAATTGTGGTCGGAGGGACCAGTCCGTACGGATCATAAACCGAAGTCACGCGCCCCGTGAAGTCGAAGGTGACCGGAGTTGCTGACGAACTGAAGGTTGAAAGCGCCGTAAGAATGGTGATCGCCAGGGAAAACGGAAGCGGATGCTGGGATTTCATAACGACTATCCGTTTAGCACGGCGAGTCCGAGCGTCAATAGAAATGATGTCGTTTAGGAAAGCACATGACCTGACCTCTGCAATTTCTCAAACAAAGTTGTTGCGCCATTCGAGCGTGAGGCGTAGAACATCTCCTGTCGGTAAAACGTTGGAAAAGTAGGGAAGTAACAGCACAGACGGCACAACGGCTAATCTCGGTTCCTCACCAATTAGTTGTGCGGTCGGCGGGCGATGGCCCAGTATCTTGTGGTTTTCGCTTTACAGGGCACAGCCGGTTTGGTTTTGTTTCAACACACAATTAGTCATGTATCTCAAGAACTTAACTGTTTTAGGTTTCAAGTCCTTTGCGGACAAAACCTCGTTGAATTTTCAGCCGGGTGTCACGGCCATCGTCGGCCCGAACGGGTGCGGCAAGTCGAACGTGTCGGATGCCATTCGCTGGGTGCTGGGCGAGCAATCGGCCAAGGCGTTGCGCGGCGGCGAAATGGCGGACGTGATCTTCAACGGCACGGACGGTCGCAAGCCCATGGGTATGGCGGAGGTTTCGATCACCCTCGGTGGGGTGGATGAAGACAACTTGCGCGCGTCGGGCGTCGAGGTGGCTTACAACGAAGTCACGGTCACGCGCCGCGTGTTCCGCGATGGCGGCAGCGAGTATTTTATCAATCGCACACCGTGCCGGCTCAAGGACATCCAGCAGTTGTTCATGGGCACGGGTGTCGGGCGCACGAGTTACAGCATCATGGCGCAGGGGAACATCACGCAGATTCTCTCCAGCAAGCCGGAGGACCGCCGCATGGTGTTCGAGGAAGCCGCCGGCATCACCAAGTTCAAGTCGCAGAAGCGCGAATCGTTACGCAAGCTGGAATACACCGAGCAAAATCTGTTGCGTGTGGCTGATCTCATCCGCGAAGTGAAGCGGCAGATTGGTTCGTTGCAACGGCAGGCAGGCAAGGCCAAGCGCTACAAACAAATCCAAGTCGAGTTGCAGCATCTCGACACGCAACTGGCGCGGCATCAACTCGACGTGTTGCTCGGCGAGATTCGCGACAAGCAAACGGCGGCGGACAATTTGCGGAACGAAATCGAAACGGAGTCCAGCGCTGTCCTGCGCGCCGAGGATGAAATCGCGCAATTGCGCGAACGACTCTCCGAACTCGAACATGAGATTGCCGGCACGCAACAGCGTGGATTGGAACTCAAGAGCGAGATTGATCGTCACGAAAGCCGCGTGCAGTTCAACGAGGAGCGGCTGGCGGAATTCGCCACACAGAACACCAAGGCCACAGCGGACATCACCGAAGCCGAGGAGCGCAATCGCTTCGCGCAGGATGAGCTTACTTCCGTCCGGGAGCGCATGGCTGCGTCCGAAGGCTTGCTCGCGAAACACAAGCAGTCATTGCAGACGCGCCAGGCCGCGTTGCAGCAAATCGAGAACGAGATTCGCAGCGGACAGGAACAATTACGGCAGGCGCAATCGGAGGCCTTTGCCGCCGCGCAGGATTTGACCCGCGTGCGCAACGAGATCAACGCGCTCGATTTGCAGAAGCAGGGCAACGTGGTGCGACTGGAAAAACTTTCCGCCGAGAAAATCCAGTTGGAGGAAGAACGGAATGGATTGGAAACGCGGCTGGCTTCTTTCGCGGCGAATGTTGAATCCGAGAAGTTGAGCGTGGCGACTAAGCGCGGCTCTGTAGAACAGCGGCAGGCGCGGTTGAAAGAATTGCAGGCCGAGTTGCACCAATCCTCGACCGAACAGGATCAGCTTTTGCAGCAGCAGGCGGAGAAGCGCTCGCGCCTCAATGTGCTCGAACAACTTCAAGGTTCGCACGAGGGTTTTAGCGCGGGCGCGGTCGCTGCGCTGCGGAAATCGCAATCGGTCATCGGCTCGCTGGCGGATCACATTCGAGTGCCGGAGCAATACGTCATCGCCATTGAAAATGCGCTGGGGCACAACCTGCAACTCGTGCTTACGGAGCAGCCCGAGTCGGCGCAGCAGATTCTTTCCGACTTGAGTGCCAACAAAGTCGGTCGCGCGAGCGTGGCCGCGTTGTCCATTGAGCACACCGACAACAGCCAGCTCGCATTCACCGGCGAAATGTCTCCGGCCAATGGCGAGTTGTCCGACAAGATTCTGGGTGAAGGCGAAATCGTTCACGCACTGAGCGTCGTGAAGACCGATGCGTCGGTGGAAAAATTGTTGAAGTCGCTGCTGGGACGGACGTTCATCGCCGGGGATCTTTCGACGGCGACGGCACAGATTCAGAACGGTCACGCGGGTTGCGACTTTGTCACACTTGGTGGGGACTTGTTGAATCGCCACGGCATTTACACGGGCGGTTATCTCAACGGCAATGGGAATCCCAAGGCGCCGGCTTCGATCCTGGGTCGTAAGAAGCGCGAGCAGGAAGTGGCCATCGCCACCCGCGAAGGTGAGTTCAATGCGCTGGAGAGTTCCCGCCGGCTGCTGCATCAGAAAATTGACACGGTGGTTTACGAAGTGACGAGCCTGGCGGCGCAGGAGAAGGAAGGCAACGACAAGCGGGCGGCACTCGTTGAGCGCGCGACTATCCTCGCGACCAAGGAACATGCCGCCCAGGAAACCGTCGCAACTTTGACGACCGGCCTGGAATCATCACGCCAGCAGCGTGACACCGCCACGGCGACGTTGACCGAGAGCAAAGTGGCGCTCGCGACGGAAGAACAGATGTCCGCTTCGTTCCGGCAGCAGTTGCAGTCACTGGAGCAGCGCGTGCGAGAACTGGCGCAGATCATTGAGCAACGCAAGAGCGAGATTTCGTCGTTTATTGCCCGCAAAGCACAAGCGGAATCGGAGATTGCCGATTCGCAAAGCAAGATTGAACGCCTCGCCCACGAACGCGAACAGGTGAACGCACAGGCGGCGGAATTGTTGGGACGCAAGCAGACGCAGGAAGCAGATGTGACCACGCGGGATGAAGCATTGCGCGAACAGCGGCGGCGCTTGACCGCGTTGCAGGAATCGCGCGGGGCGATTGACGTGGAGCTGGCCCAGAAGAACATGGCGGCGCAGAACCTGCGCGAGCGCATCCAGCAGAAGTATCACATCAACCTCGACGATGTGCGCAGCGAATGCATAACGATCACCTATGCGGATGAGGGCCCGGCGAAAGTACAGACGCTCTCACCCGAAGAAATGGCCGCGAGTGGTGCAGGCACCGACTGGAATGCGGTGGCGCAACAGGTCGAGGCTTTGCAGAAACGGCTCGATGAAATCGGCCCGGTGAATCTCGTGGCCATCGAGGAATACGAGGAAACCGAGCAGCGGCATCAGTTCCTGACGACGCAACACGATGATTTGGTCCAGGCCAAGGCGCAGTTGCTCGAAGTGATCAACCGCATCAACACGCAGACCAAGGAGATGTTCACGACGACGTTCAACCAGATTCGTGACAACTTCCGTCTGATGTTCACGGAGGTCTTCGGCGGTGGCAAAGCGGACTTGATTCTCACGGACGAAAACGACGTGTTGGAGTCCGGCATTGATATTGTCGCCCGTCCGCCCGGCAAGCAGCTACAGACCATTTCGCTGTTGTCCGGTGGTGAACAAACGATGACGGCCGTGTCCTTGCTGTTCTCCATCTACCAGGTGAAGCCGAGTCCGTTCTGCGTGCTGGACGAGTTGGATGCGCCGCTGGACGAATCGAACATCAACCGGTTTATCCGCGTATTGCAACGATTCATCAATCACTCGCAGTTCATCATCATCACGCACAACAAGCGCACCATCGGCATGGCCGATGTGCTTTACGGCGTGACGATGGAAGAGCACGGCGTGAGCAAGATCGTGAGTGTGAAGTTTCACAAGGCCGGCGACCAGCCGGTGACCGAAACCGGCACGACGCCCATGCACAGCATTGAGACGCCCGTGCCTGGCAGGCTGGTCGAGCAGGAGGAGGACGAGCGGCACAAACGGGATGAGACGATTGAGATGGCCGTCATTGCTGGACAATCCGCACCACTCCCGTCAAGGCCGTCAGCCACTCAATGAAGAACGCGATTCCCTGGGAAGGTTAATTTTCCTCAGCGGAGGCTAGCTTGTACGCCGTGGCAATCCCGAGGACGGCAAACAGCGCCAGGAAGAGGCCGGATTTGAGGTTGTCCTTGAAAAAATATTGTTGGTAATCGAATTCCCCGACGATCTTTTCACTCAGGTTCGTGGTGAACTCTGCTTTTGATGGTTTGCCGCGGGCAAAGTCACCCAACCCGGGCAATTCTTCTTCCTGAAATTTCCTGACTTGTTCGTCGGTGATTTCCTCCGGGGTTTTCTGATTGGCGGTCGCGAGCAGCTTGCGAAGTTCCTCGGTCGACTCCGCTTGCAACGCCGCGCGTGCGTAGATCATCTGTGCCTGGTAGATTTGGTTGGCCTCCCGGGCGCCCTCCTTGGCGATGATTGCCTTAACGGCCAGATATTCGCCAAAAATAATCGCCAGCAAGGCGCAGAAGCCGGAGAGCACGCCCAAGGCGAGGTTGCCTCGCTGGGCGAGCATCCGGGCGCCCAGACCCGTCACCACGCCAACACCCCACGCCGCGAGGGCAAAGGTGGCGCCGGTGGACTTGATCAGGAAATACCACGCGGTCGCCCCGATCAACCCGCCCACCGTGGCGCCGACCGCTCCCAGCAGGAAGCGTTTCCTCCTCGCCGCCTCGCGTTCAGCGGCTTCGTGAACAGGGAATCGT
Organism: Limisphaerales bacterium; assembly: GCA_044225555.1. Lineage (GTDB taxonomy): Bacteria > Verrucomicrobiota > Verrucomicrobiia > Limisphaerales > JADLHS01 > JADLHS01. The sequence continues at coordinate 46,773 of JBGAIM010000017.1, forward strand.
TTGGGACGCCCGGTCGTTTGGGCTGAAGCTAGTCGGGAAGCCGCCGTGCTGGCCGGTTCCACCTCAGTCTTTGGGGCCTCAACTGGCGAGCCGTTTGAGGCGGGCGGATGACTGGAAGGCGGCGAACCCACAGCAGCCACGATAACCGTTGCCCCCGGGGCCGGTTGGCTCACCGGCGGCGCGACGTTGGCCGGCTGAGTCGACTCGAAGATTGCCTCAATGGCACCAAATTGGATGCGCTGGCCGGAGTGCAACCAGACCTCCCGGACGGGGGCGCGGTTGATGTAAGTTCCGCTGGCGGAACCGAGGTCCTTGAGCGACACGCCCGCGTCGCTCACCATGATTTCGCAGTGACGGGAGGAAATCGAAGGGTGATTGAGGTTGAAGTCGTTGTCCGCGTCGCGCCCGATGCGGTTTACTCCCGGCTTGAGTGTGATTTCCCACGCCTGCGGGGTGCCCGGATTAACCAAGATACGATGGCTCATTAGTACTGATTCGGCGCGTCGTTGACCCAGTTACGTGGTGGCGCCGGCTTTGTCCAGGAAGATACTCGTTGAGAAAGGGCTTCGGCTCAATGCGAAAACCAGCCGAACCGATGCTTCTTGGTCACGTAGAGCAGACCGAGAATGCGCATGGTCACCGTCAGCAGGTAAACGCTGGCGAAGCTCCAGAGTGCGCGCACGCCAAACGACATGAACAGCCGGTCCATGCGTCGCGTCCGCAGCGTGACCCGGCCCATTTGATCGGCGTATTCGTCGCCCAGCAACCGAAGTCCAAAAATCAGCGTTAACAGAATCGCGGCGACCAGGTACTCGACGGGCACTTTCAAGATGGCGGGAATCACCACCAAAGGATTGGCCGCCATGACATTGTCCTTCATCGCCACCGCGAGAAATGCCATGGGGAAATAAAGGCAGCCGAGGATTTTGGTGGCGATGATCGCACTTTCCGGCACGGAGGCGCCGAACGAATTGGCCACTTCCATGGCGATGGGCGGGCCGTAACAGAGCAGCACCACCGCGATCAGTCGAAAGCACGCCGCAAAGACGTCGTCGAAGCCGGGCAGCTCGGGCATTTCCGCCTCCTCGGCGGCGGTCGCATGAATGATGTTCTGCATGAACGAATACAGGTAGCCGATGGCCATCAGCTTGATAAAGAAGTAGAAGATGAACAGGAAGCCACTGGTAATGGCCTCAAGCAGGGAGAAGATGATCGCCGCCGCAATCAAGACCAGCAGGCCACTGCCTTTGAACGGATAAATCGCCGCTTCGGGCAGGCGACCAAAGAATCCCTTTTCCACCGTGGGCTTTACACTGTGAACCCGCAACGGAGTCAAGGGTTGTCCGCACGCGCGGCAATATTTGCCCGCCCCCCGGCTCGTGACACACAGGTCGCAAAAATATTTCCGACAGCGGTTGCAGAGATGGCGGGCGGGCGTTTTGGGATGAGATTTGCACACGGCACCGCCCGCCTCCATGACTGGCGTGGCCAAGGTCGGGGATTGGGGCGCGGGTTCGCTGGATTCGTCCTGCTGAGAGGGAGATTCCATCGCAACCTTCGGAGCCGAAGGCGTGAACACCGGTGGCCGGCTGCTGCCCGGTACCGGGATGGGGATGGGAATGGGAATCGGGATCGGCGGAATCGCCGGGGGCGCTGGCGCGCCTGAGCCCGCCGTGATCGCCTCGAAAGTCAGGTCCACCAGGCCGAACTGCACATGCTGGCCCGGTCGCAACCATCCTTCACCAACGGAGGCGCGATTGACGAACGTGCCATTCGTCGAGCCGAGGTCTTTCAGGAACGCACCCTGATCGTTGACGGTGATTTCGCAATGCGCGCCCGAGACGGAGTCGTGATTGATCGTGAAATCGTTTTCCTCATCGCGGCCAATGCGATTGACGCCGGGTCGGAGTTGAATTTCCCATTGCTGCGGCGTGCCGGGATTTACCACAAGCCGGTAGTTCATGCGCGAGGACCCTTAGGACGGTTGCTTTTGTCTTACGAGGCGGGCCGGTGGTTGTCCATGAAAATCACCACGGAAATGAACCGCATCTCAAATGCCGGCCACGATGACCGGGCATGGCTAGCCGGAACGCCCGCAGCGGTGGAAAAATCCTGTTTCGACTGCCCGGACCTCTCACGGCTTGCCGGGATTGATGATGGCTACGACGGCAGCGTCCGGCCTGAGATATTTCTGGGCCACCGCCTTCACATCGGCAAGCGTGACGGCTTCAATCCGGGCATCCTCGGAATCGTTGTAGCCGAAGCCGAGCCCGTAGAGTTCGTCGAGCGCGGTGGTGGTGGCAAAGCTGCCCAGTTCCTGGCGTGCGATTTTTCGCTGGCCGATGATCTTGGCTTTGGCGCGCTTTAGCTCCTCCTCGGTCAGGGATTCCGTGCGGAGCAACTCGGCTTCCTTCAACATTTCCGTTTCCACCTGAGCCGCTTTTTCAGGTTCGGTCCCGGCGTAGAAGGCGAAGTAGCCGGGCGTCAGACCCAGCAGATTCTGCGCGCCGACGTAGTAGGCCAGCCCAAGTTTCTCGCGGATGCGCAGGAACAATCGCGAACCGAGGTCGCTGCACGCTTCCTGTAACAGCTCCATCGCCTGCCGGTCACTCGCGCTCAACGAAGTGCCGGGGAAGCCGATCACGACGACGGCCTGCTTTTTGTCCCGGGTCTCGGTTATGCGCTTCGGCGAGATGCAAGGCGTGAAGGTCGCGGAGCGAACCGGCAATGCGCCCGCGCTTTGCCAGCTTGCGAAAGCCTTTTCCACAGCCGCTTTGACATCGGTGGCGTTCACATCACCGTAGATGGCCAGGACGCAGTTGGCCGGCGTCGCGAGTTTGCGATGAAAGGCAGCGACGTCGGTTGATTGGATTTTCGCCAGCGTTTCCTCCGTGCCGAGTGAATCCAGACCGTAGCTCGCGTCGCCAAACAATTCACGGCGCATCGCCTTGAAGGCGGTTTTGAGCAGGTCATCCTTTTGCGCCAGGATGCCGGCCAGTTGCACCTCGCGCTCGCGTTCCAGTTGCGCGGCGGGGAACGTGGGATTGAGAAGGACATCGGCCACGAGGTTCAACCCGGTGGCAAAATCAGAACTCAATACCTCCGCATTGATGCCGAAACTGTTGTTGCCGCCGTAGCTGTCGAGATGGCCGCCGACCGACTCGATTTCGCCGGCCACCTGTTCCGCGCTCCGGGTCTTTGTGCCCTTGATGATGAGGCGGGCCAGGAGTTGCGTGAGCCCGTTGTTTGTTGTGGACTCGGCGAGCACGCCGCCTTGGAACACCGCGCGAAATTCCACGAAGGGCAGGCGATGGTCCGCTTTCACCAACAAGCAGAGACCGTTGGGGAGAACGAACTTCTGGATCGCGTGTTCGGAGTTGGTTTCCACCGGGGCACTGGATTTCGGCGAGGCCCCTTTGGGCAATAGCGCGTAGAGCGTGCGATTCTCAGTCGTGAGATATTCTCGGGCCACGCGCTGAATGTCGGCGAGGGTGACGCGTTGGACGGCGGCGAGGTAGCGCTGGGAGAAATTCAGATCACCGACGGCAAGCCAGCTTCCGCCCAAATCGGCGGCCTGACCTTGCATCGTTTTGCGGGTGGCGAGCGTGGCACTCACGAACTGCTTCACGGCTTTCTGGAGTTCTGCGTCCGAGGCGGGCGTCTGCTTCAGCTTCTCAGCTTCGGCCAGCAGGGCGTCGCGCGCCGCTTCAAATTTGTCCGCGTCCACCATGGCACTCATGCCAAAGAGGCCGGGATTGCCGGGATTGTAAGTCCAGGCGTCAGCGTAATGCACCAGGCCCAACTTCTCGCGCACCTCCTGATACAGGCGGCAGCTCCGTCCGCTGCCGAGCAGCACGGACAAAACGTCAAGCACCGGTACATCAGCATGGCGCAGGTCCGGAATGTGCCAGGCGAAATGCAGATGGCCGAGTTCGATGGCGGCTTCTTCGATGATTTCGCGCGCGGCAGTTTGGGGCGGTTCGGGCGGCAGCAACACCGGTGGCAGCGCGCGGGATTTTGACTTGGCGTAGCACTCGCGAATCTGGGCGACGACTTCGTCATGCTTCACATCACCGACCACGACATAGAAGACGTTGTTGGGGGCATACCGTTCGGTGTAGTAGCCGCGAATGTCATCCGGCTTGAGTTCGTTGAAGATGTCGAGATAGCCAATGACCGTGTGGCGGTAAGGACTCTTCGTGTAGGCCGTTTCAAACAAGCGCCGCCCCGAACGCCGGCTGGGATCGTCCTGGCCCATGTCCATTTCGCGGCGGATGACGTCGAGTTCCTTGGCCAGTTCATCCGGCGGCAACGACGCGTGCTGCATGATGTCGCAGAGAATATCAATCGCCGTGCGCGCGCCGGTATTCGGCACGTCAATATGATACACCGTGCGGTCAAAGCTGGTGTAGGCGTTCATGTAGCCGCCGGCTTCCTGCACTTCCTGATCAATCCGGCTGCCGGGACGCGTGGTCGTGCCTTTGAACAGCATGTGTTCCAGCACGTGCGACAATCCCGCGCCAAGCCAGCGGCCTTCGTGGATGCTGCCCGTGTTGGCCCACGCCTGTGCCGAAACGACAGGCGCGCTGTGGTCTTCGCGCACGATGATCGTCAGGCCGTTTTCCAGCGTGATGATTCTTACGCCGGGGGGGATCGAGGGAATGACGCCCGGACCGGGCGAGGCGGAGACGGCTTTGGCGCTCATTGATGCTGGAGGCTGGACAAACTGGTTTGAGGCGAAGTTGGGCGGTTTGTCCTCACGCTTCGGTGGCCTTGGAAACAGCTTCCGCGGCGCGCAACTTATCCGCCGGCAGGAACGGTTTGCGGAACGCGTCGTGAAAACTATAGCCGTTCTGGAAATCCGCCCGGCTGTCCTGCTCGGTCTTTCCCAGCAGGCCGATCTCGACCATGTTAAAAACAATCTCGCCGAAATCCTCGCAGCGATGGATGCCCCACTCGGCGAAGACCATGTCGGTCATCGGGCCAAACTGAGTCAGGGCGTAATTGCGGATGCCATCGAGCAGTTCCTGGCCGCTGACATGGCGGAGTTCGCGACTTTCCTTGGCGACGATCTTCTGGGTGAAATCCAGGGCGTCCTTGACGAACAGGTAGGCGTCCCGTTGGTAACGCGGGTCTTTGGCGACAATCAGGGCGAGCGTGCTGTCGAAAGTCAGTTCTTGCATATCAGGGCGTGGCGGGCTGAACGGCGGTGGCGGGCGGATGCGCGGCGCGGTATGCCTTGACCGCCCAACCCATCAGCAACAGGCCGAGCACCACGCACAGCACCAGTTGCTCTTGTTTCGTCAACGCGTTCATCGTCCCAGTCTAGCCAGCCTTGTGCCACCCCGCAACTGCGCGTTGCGCCTTTCCCCTTGCCGCACCGGGACGACGCTTGTTACGTTGCCGCCGCATTTATGGCGGCCATCGGGCGGTTTCAGAAAGGCGACGACATCTTCCACGCCAAGGTGGTGGATGGCGAATTGTTCCGACTCCATGGAGACGTGTTCGGGTCGCCGTCCTTCGACAAGAAGCCCACGCCGCGCAAGGGTGTGCGCACGTTGACCCCGGTTTCGCCCTCAAAGATCATCGCCGTCGGACTCAACTACGCCGATCACGCGCGGGAGCAGAACAAACCGCTGCCCAAGGAGCCGCTCATCTGGATCAAGGCCACGACGTCGTTGATTCCTGATGGGGCGAAGATTGAAGTGCCGTATCCCGCGCATCGCACCGATTTCGAGGCCGAACTGGCCATCGTCATCGGGCGGAAGATCCGGAATGTCACGGCAACCTCGGCCGCCCGCTACATCCTGGGTTACACGGCGGCACAGGACATCAGCGACCGAACGATCCAAAACGCCGAAAGCCAGTGGTGTCGGGCGAAGTCCTTCGACACGTTTACGCCGCTGGGCCCGTACATTGAAACCAAGCTTGACCCCACCGATCTCAACATTCAGCTCTTCCAGAACGGCCAGCTTCGGCAAAACTCGAACACGCGGCAGATGATCTTCGACTGCTACGACCTGGTGAGTTTCATCTCCGCCAACATCACGCTGCTGCCGGGAGATGTGATCGTGACCGGGACGCCGGCGGGTGTCGGGCCGATCCAGTCCGGGGATCGCCTCGAAGTCCGCATTTCCGGGCTGGCCCCGCTGATCAATATCGTGAAGTAAAAAAACTTCGTTCCCCGGTTTCTTTCTGATTAACCTCTCCGCCACATGAAGTGGACCAAGACTCTGATTCCAACCCTCCGCGAAGCTCCGTCGGATGCGGAAATCCTTTCTCACAAGTTGCTGCTGCGCGCCGGATTGATCCGCAAGCTCGCGGGCGGCGTTTATACTTTCCTCCCGCTCGGTCTCCGGGCGCTGCGCAAGGTCGAGCAGATTGTTCGGGAGGAAATGAACCGCGCCGGCGCGATTGAGGTCCTGATGCCGGCATTGCAACCGAAAGAAATCTGGGAGCAAAGCGGTCGGGCGGAAACGGCCAAGGACGTCTTGTTCAAGGTCAAGGACGGTGGCAATCGTGAATGGTTTCTCAGCCCGACGGCAGAGGAGGTCATTACCACGCTGGCGGCGAATGAGATCAACTCCTATCGTCAGTTGCCGAAGAATTTTTACCAGGTGAGCGTGAAGTTCCGCGATGAAATCCGTCCGCGCTTCGGTCTGATGCGCGCGAAGGAGTTCATCATGAAGGACGCGTATTCGTTCGACACCACCGACGAGGGCGCGATGGCGAGCTACAAGAAAATGTACGATGCCTACAAACGAATCTTTGATCGTTGTGGCGTGCAGAATTTTCCGGTCGAGGCGGATACGGGTGTCATTGGGGGCAGTCACTCGCACGAGTTCATGGTGCCGGCGGACACGGGCGAGAATGATGTGGTGTTCTGCGAGGCGTGCGGTTATGCGGCGAACATTGAGAAGGCCACAAGCGGCATTCCGAAGACTGCCGCACGTGAACTCGGGGCGGCAGTGGAGAAATTTGCGACGCCAGGTATTGTGACCATCGAAGCGCTGACCAAGGAGCCCTACAAAGTAGCCGCCAATCGGCAGATCAAGACGTTGGTCTATGTCGCCGACAGCAAACCGATCATAGTTCTGATTCGTGGCGACGACCAGTTGAATGAGACCAAGTTCATGGCCCGAACTGGCGCAGTGGCGGCGAGGCCGGCGACACCGGAGGAGTGTTTTGCCACGCTTAGGGCCAAACCGGGTTCTTTGGGCGCGGTGATGAATGTTCCGGCCGAAGTGAAAGTTTTGGCGGATGAACGGCTGCGCGGCGCGAACGACATGACTACGGGCGCGAATGAGGACGGATTCCATCTGCGGAATGTTTCAATTGAACGCGACCTCAAGGTGACTGAGTGGCATGACCTGCGTACCGTCACGGCGGGCGAACCTTGCGCCAAATGCGGCAAGTCTTTGAAGATTCGCCGGGCCATCGAAGTTGGACATGTGTTCAAGCTGGGGACGAAGTATAGCGAGAAACTCAACGCCACGTTCCTTGGTGAGGACGGTTCCCGCAAGCCAAGCGTGATGGGGTGCTATGGCATCGGCATTACGCGCACGTTGCAGGCGATCATTGAACAGTGCAACGACAAGGATGGCATCATCTGGCCGATGAGCGTGGCGCCGTACCAGGTCTGTATCACGCCGTTGAGTGTGGCGGCGGATAATCCGTGCATGCAACTGGCGGAGAAGATTTATGCCGAACTCTCTGCGCAAGGTGTCGAGGTCATCCTAGATGATCGGGATGATCGCCCGGGCGTGAAGTTCAAAGATGCAGACCTTGTGGGTTTTCCCATCCGGGTAAGCATTGGCGAGAAGTCGCTGGCCAAGGGCGAGGTAGAAATCAAGCCGCGTAACGGAGCGTTACAACTGGCAAAGTCGGACGAAACCGTCGAAAAGGTGTTGTCGCTTCTGCGATCATAACCAAGGCCGGGCCTTAAACTGCCAACGCGCGCCCGGTCTTTTGCGGCTTGGCGTTGCCATCAATGGTTTCGCGCACGATGCGGGCGAGTGCCACCCGGGTGTAGGGTTTTTGCAGGAAACGAGCGTTGTTGTTGCGGGCCAGGAAATCCGTGCTGATGTCGTCCACGGTGTAGCCGCTGGCAAAAACGATTCGGAGTTGCGGCCGTTCGGCGAGAAGTTTGTTTGCCAGGTCAACGCCGGAAACTCCGGCTGGCATGACCATGTCGGTGAAGAGTAGGTCAATCGTTTCACGGTGTTGTTCCCAGAGTTCGAGGGCTTCGCGGCCATTCGAGGCAATGGCCACGGTGTAGCCACATTCTTCAAGAATGAGTTGTGCCATCTCGCGCAGGACTGGTTCATCTTCGACGATGAGTAACGTCTCGTTGCCACCCTTGATCGGGGCGGAAGGCGTGGCGTCTTCGTTTTTCGGTCGGGCGATTTCGCTGCTGGCGGGGAAGAAGACCTCGAAAGTGGTGCCGGATCCTAGTTTGCTGCTGACTTCCACCCAGCCTTCATGTTGTTTGACGATGCCGTAAACGGTGGCGAGGCCCAGACCGGTTCCCTTGCCGACCTCCTTCGTCGTAAAGAACGGCTCGAAGATGCGGCCAATCAAATAGGTGTCCATCCCGCAACCGGTGTCGCTTACTCGTAAGCAAACATGCGGGCCGGGGCGGGCCTCGGGATGGGTTTGAACGTAATCCTCGGCCACATTGATGGCACTCAGGCTGATCGTGAGCGTGCCACCTCGTTCCATGGCATCGCGGGCGTTGACGCAGAGGTTCATGACGACCTGCTCAAGCATGCCGCCATCGCCGTTGACCAAAGGAAATTCAGCGGGGGGGGTGAATTCCAGGGCGACCGTTTCACCAAGCAGGCGGCGGAGCATCTTGCTCATGTTGGTGACGATCTCGCGGAGGTCGAGCAGCTTGATCTGCATCACGTTCTTGCGGCTGAACATGAGCAATTGGCGCGTGAGGCTGGCCGCCCGTTCGGCGGCGAAGAAAACCGCCTGGGCTGAGTCCAACGCTTGTTGGGCAATGTCTGGTTTGGCCATCAACATGCCGGCATGGCCTTGGATGATCGTCAGCATGTTATTGAAATCATGCGCCACGCCAGCTGCCAACTGGCCGATGGATTCCATTTTTTGCGCCTGGCGCAACTGGCTTTCCAAACTCAGTTTCTCGGTAATATCCTCGACGTAACAATGGACAACCCGGCTCGCGGGCACGGGATGGAACGACCACGAGAGCGTGTGGCCGTCGATCTTCATTTCGTGTTCCACCTTGGGCAGGCCCTCATCCATGCATTGCTTCAATATCCGTCCCAGGTTTGGCGGCAGAATCGCCCGCGGATGGTTTTCGTTGACCGAGAGCGCAAGCTTGAGCGCCGTGTCGTTGAAATAGGTGATGTTACCATCCGGCGAGAGTTCCATGGCCGGATTGGGGTTCAACTGCGCGAAGGCGGCGAGCTTTTGAAGTTCGACTTCTGTGCTGGTGCGCTCGGCGGCCATGCCGAGGACATTGGCCACGGCGAGCAGGAACTGAACTTCATCTTCGGAATACTTGCGGGCAGTGGTGGCATAGGCGCCGAGCACCCCGTATGGACGGTGTCGTGTGGAGATGGTGACGCAGACGCCGCTGAGAATGCCGTGCTCGATCAGCAACGGTGGAGCGATGAAATGGTGTTCGGCGCGCAGGTCTGGAATGACCAGCGGTTCGCCGCTGTTCAGAACGAATCCGGCCTGTGATCGTCCACGCACCTTGAACGTGTTTGATCCCACCCGACCGTTCTTCCAGCCCAGCCCGGAGCGGAGTAACAACGACTCGTTGTCGCCCTGCAATTCGAGCACGTGAATGAAAGGCAGATCGAGGGTCTGCGCAATAAGCTGGGTCGTTTGGTTGAGCAGGGCGTTGAAATCCGAGCTCACCATGGCGAACTGTCCCAAGGCGGCGACGACGGTCTGCTGCTGGGCGCGACGGAGCAGGAGCTTCTCGACCTCCAGTCGTTCAGAGGCGCGCTGCTGGAGTGACTCGGCCATCGAGTCAAAGGTGCGGGCGAGTTGTCCCAATTCGCCCCGGACGTCGTCCATGCCGGTGCGGCTGGTGAGATCGCCAGCGGCAAGGTGTTTGGTGGTTTTTAACAACACGCGAATCTGACGGAGAATGAATCGTTCGCCGCCATACCACGCAGCTCCCAATGCCAGCAAACCGACCAGAAATCCGGCCCAGTCTTCCAGGTGGAAGGTGTACATCAATACCAACGGCGGTACGGTCGCGATGAAAACGGTGCCGACCAGTCGGATGCGCAAACTTGAGAACGGGTCCTTGAAGGTCGATTGTTCGTGGCGGGTTTCTTTGGTCGAGGTGCCCGTCAGTACTCGACCGGGGACGGAAATGACCACGGCAGATGGCTTGGGCGCGCGTTGCCACAGGAGCGAAGGCTTGAGCAACCTCCGCCAGCGGCTTGGCGACCGTGCGATTTCCGGGTAGTAGCCAGTGGGCGAACCGTTCACGTGTCCAGATTGTCAGCACGTCGCTGGCCAACGATTTTGTTCGACAGGCCAATTCCCAGCCGGAAACATGACCGTAATGCGAACACAGACGCTCACTCTTGGACACTCGCCCGACCCGGACGATGCCTTCATGTTCTACGGTCTGGCCAAGGAGTTGATTCCATCAGCAGGGTTTAAGTTTGAACACATCTTGCAGGACATCCAGACGCTCAATGAACGGGCCACCCGGGGCGAGCTGGACATCTCGGCTGTCAGCATCCATGCCTATGCCTACGTCAGCGACCAATATGCGTTGCTTCCCAGCGGCGCAAGCATGGGCGATGGCTATGGTCCGATGCTGGTGGCAAAGCAGAAGTTTCTGCGCGAAGAAATTGGTCGCAAGAAGATCGCCGTACCCGGCACCATGACCAGTGCTTTTTTAGCCCTGCAACTTTGGCTGGGCAAATCGTCCAAGGAGTTTGATTTCGTCGTGGTACCGTTCGACCAGATTTTTCAGGCGGTTCGGGAAGGTCGCGCCGAAGTGGGCTTGATCATTCACGAAGGCCAATTGACCTATCAGAATGAGGGTTTGGTGGTTTGCGAGGACCTTGGCGTGTGGTGGGGCCGGGAGAACAACGGGTTGCCTCTGCCGCTCGGGGGCAACGTGATCCACAAACGGTTTGAACCAGCCGTGCGCAAAACCGTTTCCGATGTGCTTACTGCGAGCATTCAGTTCAGTCTTGATCATCGCGCCGAGGCCGTGCAGCACGCGCTGCAATATGCCCGGGACATGGGACGAGATCTGGCCGACAAGTTTGTTGGCATGTATGTCAACCACTGGACGCTGGATTACGGTGAGCGCGGGCGTGAATCCATTCGCCGATTTCTTGGCCGTGCCTTCGAGCGCAAGATCATTCCGCATCGCCAGGAACTGGAATTCGTTGCGTAGCAGGTTGGTGTCGAAGTCCCGGAGAGGCTGAAGAAATCTGAAATTAGGCGTTGCACGGTTGGGGTAAAGCTGCACTATTAGTGCTAACACCCGCCGGGCTTCACCACAATTAGTTGTGGTCTGGCTGGCTCCCGGTTGGAAGCTGTTAACCAAGAAAAAGTCGAGCCGATGAAAGTTCTGCTCCAGCATAGAGAGTCGGGCCTCTATCTCAAAGAAGTCGGTGTTACCACGGGAGACCGGAGGGAAGCCTTGGACTTTCTCAGTTCCACGCAGGCCATCAAGTTCTGCGCGGCAAACAAGATCTCCGGCATGCAAATCGTTCTCCGATTCGACGAGCAACACTTCGATATCGTACTCCCGATGACCATGAACCATCGGCATTCACCGGCTCGTTCGGTACCGGCAAGCCGATCGTGAGGCGTCCACGGCGGACACTGCTGGTGTTGAAGTCGGCAGGACTCTTCTGCTTCAACGCGTGACAAAACTTGCGCCCGACCGTTCGCCGACTACCCTGTCAACAATGATTGCGACGACCATTGACGTGAAGACTCACCACCGGCTCGCTGAACTCGGCCAGCGGGTGCTGGCGGGCGGCCAGCTCACGCGTGACGAGGCCATGGGACTTTTCGAGTTGGAGAATTCCTCGGACATACTCGACCTGCTCTCGTGGGCCAATCGCATCCGCGAGCATTATAAAGGTAACAAAATTCACCTTTGTTCCATCGTCAACGCGAAGGCGGGCGCGTGTTCGGAGAATTGCAGTTTTTGTGCGCAATCATCCTTTTACCAGACGGGCTCGCCCCGTTATGGCTTTGTTGATCCCGAACCGGTGGCCGAAGCCGCCGACGAGGCAAATCGGAATAGTGTGACCGCCGTCGGCCTTGTCGCCGCTTGGAAAGGATTGAACGAAGGTCCGATGCTGGATGAAGTTTGTGAGCGCGTCCGCGAGTTGAAGGCCGGCGGCAAGACGCGGCCGGATGTTTCTCTCGGCATTATCAAGAACCAGCGCGTGGCTGACCGGCTCAAAGACGCGGGCGTCGAATGCTACGGTCATAATCTGGAAAGCTCCCGGCGGTTTTTCCCGAAAACTTGCACCACGCATACTTACGATGATCGGCTTGAAACCATCGGTTACCTGAAGAAGGCCGGCATCAAGATCTGCTCCGGCGGCATCATTGGCATGGGCGAGACGCGCGCAGATCGCTGCGACCTGGCTTTTTCTCTGAAGGAAATCGGCGCGAACGTTGTTCCCATCAACATTCTCAATCCCATCAAAGGCACACCGTTTGAAAACAATCCGCCGCTGCCCGTGCTGGAGATTCTCAAGACCATCGCCTGCTTCCGGTTCATCCTGCCCCGGCAGGAAATTATGATCGCGGGCGGACGGACGGTGAATCTGCGTGACGCGCAAAGCATGATCTTTATGGCGGGTGCGAGCGCTTTGATGGTGGGCAACTATCTCACCACTTTGAACCAGCCGGTCGAGAAAGACCTGCAAATGCTCAAGGACCTCGGGCTTGATCCGAGTTGGGACAGTCACGGTTTTGCCGATCAGGAAGAAGGTGGCTGTGGCTGCGGGAAGGAAAGCTGCGCCGCCGAGCCGGTCCTCGCTCCGTAAGTTGGCCCGTCATGAGCAGCCAAACGCAACTACGGCTTCTGCGATTGGTGCTGTGCTTCTGTGCATTCGGCTGGGGCGTTTCCGTGTTCGGCATTTTCTTGAAATGGGAGTCGGCAGTTGGCGCTTTGCAGGGGATGGGCGCCAAGCCCACCCCCTACGATCCGATGCTCGATTACTGGTTGCGGATGGCGGCAGGCGCATTCGCCTTGCTGGGGACGGGTTATTTTTTACTGGCGATGCAGCCGCGCAAATACGCTGTGATCCTTCCTTGGTTCGGGTGGATCATGATTGTCGAAGCTGCGGTGTTGTTGATTCACGGTTTGCGGCTGGGTTTGTCACCTTTTCCGTTCTATGGAGACGTATCTGCGTCGTTCGCAGGCGGCATGGGGATATTGACCTTGCGCAGGGCCGCGTCGGCAAATTAGTCGTAACATGCAGCGACTCGGCAAGAATCACGGCGGTTACCACGGCGAAACCATAGAGATTCGTTCCGTCCTTCACGAGGTCGAACTTGCCGCGCGCGACCGTGGCTGGAAGACGGAGTGCTTTTTTGCGGCCGACAATTTCAACGGGCTTGCGCTCCGCCGCCCTGCGCGGTTGCCCGCGTCGCACTCGACACCTCGCATTTATATCTCCACGGGCATTCACGGTGATGAACCCGCCGGGCCGCTGGCCGCGCTGCAGTTGTTGCGTGAAAATTCCTGGCCCGGGAACCGTGAGATTGTGCTTTGTCCGTGTTTGAACCCGGTCGGCTTCACCCAGAACAAGCGCGAGAACGGGCAGGGGATCGACCTCAATCGCGACTACCTCCATTTGCAGTCGCCCGAGGTGCGGGCCCACGTTGCCTGGCTCGAAAAGCAATCGTCCTTCGACCTCTGCCTCTGTCTCCACGAAGACTGGGAATCCCACGGTTTCTACGTTTACGAATTGAACCCCGACCGCAAACCATCGCTTGCCGAAGCCATTGTCGCCGGCGTGGAAGAAGTTTGTCCGATTGATCGCTCCGAAGTGATCGAAGGGCGTGAAGCCCACGGCGGGATCATCCGCCCCAGCATTGATCCCCGCTCGCGCCCGCAATGGCCCGAGGCCTTCTGGCTGCTCACGCATAAGACGCGGCTGTCCTACACTCTGGAAGCTCCTTCCGACTTTCCGCTGGCGGTTCGTGTAAATGCCCTCGTTCACGGTGTCCATGCAGCTTTGGCCCGCCTGCTGCTTGATTCATCCCCGGCTGATTGACTGGCCGATGATGAAAATTCAACTGCAGGGACTGGTGGCGGCGTTGCTTGGCGTCGCGACGACGATTCTGGCTGCGGGCGACTCCCTGCCCACCCTCAAGGCTGGCGACGAAGTTTACAGCAATGTCACGGTGACCACGGTGACCGCTACGGATATTTACTTCAGTCATTCCCGAGGGATGGGTAACGCCAAACTCAAGAGTCTTGATCCCGAATTGCAGAAGCGATTCAAATTCGACCCCGAGAAAGCCGGCGCGACGGAAAAGCAACAGGCGGTGGCGACGGCCAGATTTCACATGGAAGTGGCCGCCCGAAACGTTGAAGCGAAGGCCGCAGGGGAGACCGAACCACCGGTTACCGAGGAAGACGGAGACCCGGTGGTGACGAAAATCTACGCCCGCTCATTTCGCGGCCAACGCCCACCGCAGATCATCTTGCCGGAATGGGCGACCCCGCCGCCGGCCCAACCCGCCGGCAAATTCGCCTTGATCGTATTCTGGACCACCGGCTGTGAACCTTGCCGGAACCTGATCCCACAGTTGAACGAATTGCAGGCCAAGTTTAGCGACCAACTGGTCATCATCGGGCTGAGTGATGAGTCGGTGGAGGTAATGAGGAAATTGACAACTCCGAAAGTCGAGTTCTCGCTGGCGACCGACCCCGAGGCGCGAACCCGGAACGCTTTGGAGGTGCAGGGCATACCTCACGCCATCTTGATTGATCCCAAAGAAACGGTTCGCTTTGAAGGCCAGCCGGCCTACCTCAACGAGGAACGGCTGGAGCACCTGATCTCCAAGTATTCGAAGTGACGGGGCGCTCTGGGCTTTCTATTTCAAAGTAGCCTCGCGGCGCTTCATCCATTCGCTGCCCAGGTCGGCGAGCGTCCTGGCATTCAGGACCCGCTCCGCCAGCGGGAACACGATGCGCTCCTCCTTGTCGAAGTGTTTCCGGGAGGCGGTGATGACGCCGATCAGAAGCTTCTTGGCCGTTTTCAGATCCCTGGCCTTGCCGACCTTGGTGAGGGTTTGCTCGATCAACTCGTGTTCGTGATGAAAGGTTTCACGCTGTCCGATCTGCTCGAAGCAATGTTCCAGGGGCTCGATGAAAAGTTCGTCCTCGGTTTCGGAGTGCGGCGCCATGACCTTGTCCACCAGCACCGCGAGCGATTTCACCTCGCCCAAAGTCTTGAGCCGGGGCGCGGTCTTTTCAATGTGGTCAAACAAATGATGGAACACCGTATGTTCCGCCCGCAAGATGTCCGTGATCTTCATAGCCCGTTTCAAAAGCAGATTGTCTGCCCTGCAAATAACCGTCTTCGGAAAATTTCGCCAGCCGATTCTTGGTTTCTTTTTTGCCAGGTGTTGGGAGCGGGTTTGGTGCGAATCGGCCTGGCCGGGTATTGCCCAAACGCATCCTGTCAAGAAACTGAACAACCGATGCCCGTCCGCCGATTCACGGCTCGGTGGACAAGGCGACGCCTCCTGGCTTTCCTGCGATTGCGATTTGCAGTATGGTGCGATCGTGAGCAGCCAACGCCGTGAGATTGCCGGTAGCGATCCTTCCAGCAAGGTAACTGTATTGATGATCGCTGTCGGGATTTTGGCCGGCGCGAGTTCGCCCCGCGCAATGGCTCAATACCCGGCGTCGCCTCAGGTCACCAAAGATGAGACTGCGATTGAATTGATTGAGTACGCAAGCCTGCCGCTCTCGAGTTCCACCACGGGGAGCTATCCGCCCCCAATCAATTACGCCTCCTATCTGGGCCGGGTGAATTTCCTGCGCTCCGAGCCCGCCGATGCACCGCCGGCTGGGAGCCGATTTTTTGTCGCGGACTCGAATCGAAATCTCTACATCCTCGACAAGTCCAACCGGACTTTTTCCACCTACATCAATTTTGAAGAAGTCTTTCCCCGGTTCAGCAATTACAGCTATGCCGGTGGCCTGGTCACGTTCGAATTCGATCCCGCCTACGCCAGCAACGGCAGGTTCTATGCATCGCACATCGAGACGAACAAGAACGCTTTCTACAATCCCCTAAACACCAGTCTGCCGGGATTCAATACCAATGGTTACGTCCCCACCGCTGTCGTCAACCTGCCCGGCGTCAGCAATGCGATTTGGGAATGCGTGCTTGTCGAATGGACCGATACGAATGTGTTCAACAATTCCTTCGAGGGCACGGCCCGGGAACTATTGCGCGTGGGCATTCCGGATTACGAGCATCCGATTGGCGACCTGGCCTTCAATCCCGGCGTCGGCCCCGGCGATGCCGACTACCGCAACCTTTACGTCGCGGTCGGCGACGGTGCCAGGGGTGACACCACCGGATCGTTGCACACGGTTCCGCAACGACTCGATGTATTGTTGGGAAAAATCCTGCGCATCACGCCCGATCTGAATCTTCGTCCGTCTGATGAGTTGAGTGCGAACGCGCGGTATCGCATTCCGACCACCGGCACAGACTCGAACCCGTTTGTCTCCTTGAACCTTTCAGGATTGAAGAAGGAGATTTACGCCTACGGCTTTCGCAATTGCCACCGCCTGTCCTGGGATGCTCTGACGGGGAAGCTGATCGAAAATGACATTGGCCTGAACTCGTGGGAGGAGGTCAACCTGATCGTCAAAGGTGGCAACTACGGTTTCGGCGAGCGCGAAGGCATGGAGCAATTGTTTGTAGCGATCAACGGCGGCACGACCGGTAGTCAACGGATTCCACCCGTTGCCTTTCCCAATCCGGATTCGCTGACAGTCACTGGCCTGATGTCGGCTGTGACCCCGGTTTATCCCGTTGCCGGGTACAGTCACCGGGATGGCGATGCGATTGCCGGTGGGTTTGTCTATCGCGGAACACTCATGCCGGCCTTGTACGGTAAATATGTTTTTGGCGACATCACCACTGGCCGGCTGTTCTACAGCGACTTTGCCGAGATGCTCGCTGCCGAGGACGGAGATCGGCTGACGCTGGCGGCGGTTCATGAATTACAGATTGTATTCAGCGGGTCGAAGCGCCGGGTCTTCGATTTGATCTCTCAGAAATACCACCAAAAGGGCGGTACCTCCGCCAACGCATTGCCCGGCGGCTGCGGCGGATTAGCCACCGGCGGAAACGATCCGCAGGGAGTGCCCTACGGTTGCGGGCGGGCCGACATTCGGCTCGCGCGCGGCGGTGATGGTGAGCTTTACCTCTTGAGCAAGAGCGACGGCATGATCCGCCAATTGTCGAGCGTGTTCCTCCCGCCAACATTGAGTTCGGTCAGCCTTAGCAACGGCGTGTGCCTGCTCACCTGGCCGGCGATCAGCAACCAAGTCTACCGCGTGCAATTCAAGACCAACCTGAACGACTTCGACTGGTCCGACCTTCCCGGTGATATCACCGCCAGTGGCCCAACCGCTTCAAAAACGGACGAGGGTGTCGCCGCGACACGCTATTATCGGCTTCTCGCCCTGCCGTAGCCGGCTTGGGCACGTTTCAATCCGGCTTAAAATCTACCCGCTTTCCCGTCCGCGCAGATTCATGGGCCGCGTCCAGGATTTCCACCACGGTCATATTAACCGGCAACGACGACAACCCTGAGGGAATAATATCCCCCCGCGCTACTGCGACGAGGTAGGAGATCGGATCGGCTTCGGGACTCGGAATTGCTGGCGGCGTGATTTCGGTTTCCTGGCTCTGATTTGGCAAGCGTACGCGGAGCAGATTCGCATTCGGCACGAACACATAGCCTGCGCGACCGTAAATTTCCATATCCTTCCGGTCGAACGGCCAGTTCCACGACGCCTGTAAAATGGCCTGCGCTTTCGGATACGTGATCACGATCGTCGCCTCGTCCTCCACCTTGGGATAAACCTCCGGCTTGATGTGCTGCGTCATGGCCTGAACCGATACGGGCCGCTGACCATCCATCAACCACGTCGCCAGGTCCGCGCCGTAACAACCAAAATCATTCAACGCCCCACCACCGTTCAGCACCGGGTCCGTGAGCCACGCGAGAAAATTCGTCGAGCAGCCTATTTCCTTTGGCCCGCGATGCCCGTCATGCACCACGACGCGGCGCAGTTCACCGATTTCTTTCCGGTCGTGAACCATTTCATACGCGGGGCGATTGCCCGGATACCACGTCGTCTCATAATTCACGAACACCTGGATGTTACCACGCTTGGCCGCTGCCGCGATGGCGCGCGCGTGTTCCATGTTCACGGCCAGCGGTTTTTCCATCATCACATCCACCCCTTGCGTTGCGCACCGTTCCACCACCGCCCGATGCTCGAACGTGGTCGAGTCAAGATTGCCGGCGCAAGAGGAATTGACCCGCCACCCAGACGACTCCCGCCAGCCCCAGCACCGCCAGGAAAACATAAAGCCCGCTCCGGAAGTTCAATGCATACGCTCCGGCGACCGCATAAATGAGCGCGGTTGGCAGCAGACCGAGCAGCACGGCTGGAAAGAACTTTTTTGCCGGCATGCGGGAGAGTCCGGCGATGATCGTCACTGCCTCCGCCAGAATCGGAACCGGTCGCGAGACGATCACGGCCATCATGCCGTGCCGCTGGAAAAATGAATTGGCCCGCGACAATGCTGCCTCGCCCAGCCAGCGTTGGGCCGCTCGCTCGCCCTGGTTTCCAATTCCAAAACCAACCAATGCTGCACCAACCCCGCCCGCCATCGAAAGCAACGTCCCCGCCACCGTCCCGAACAACATTCCGTTTGCGAGCATGACGATGCTGGACGGTACGGGTGCAATCACATCCACCACCAACAACGCAACGCCCGCCAGTCCCGCCACCCACTTTTTCTGCCTGAGCAGGAACGAGGTGTCCTCGGCTAGAAACGGCAGTTGCAGCGCCTGCCCGATGAAAAACAACATCAGCATGGCGAGCATCAACACGACCGTGAATATCCAGAACCGGGTCATGGAGGCGAAGCATGCCCGCACACTTCCGGCGGGGCAATTCCACAACGGCCGGTACCCGTCCCACTCAGTCTGCCGAACCTTCATTTTTAAACGAACAACTTGAAATTCACACCGCCTGCACGCCAAGCTGAACCGTGAAAATGAAAAACGCCATCCGACTTGCAGTCCTGACTGCTGTTTTGGCGGGGACAATGGGTTTCAGTGCTGAACCCGCCGCCACCGCCGGCTATCTCTTCACTTCGTTCCGCGGCGACGGCGACGGCTTGCATCTCGCCTATGGCTTCGATGGTCGGAAGTGGAAAGATCTGAATCGGGTTTTCCTTACGCCCACGGTCGGGGCGAAGCTGCTGCGCGACCCGCAGATTCTGCTCGGACCGGACGGCCGGTATCACCTGGTCTGGACGAGCGGTTGGAAGGACAAAGGCATTGGCTACGCCAACTCGAAGGACTTGCGCGAGTGGTCGGAGCAACGCTACCTGCCGCTGATGGAAAAAGTCGTCGGCACCGAAACCTGCTGGGCGCCGGAACTCTTTTACGACCCAGTTCAAAAGCATTACCTCATCGTCTGGTCCTCCGCCGCGCCGCTAGCTGGCTTCGAGAAACCGCAGCATCGCGCCTATTACACCGTGACCCGGGACTTCATGAGTTTTGCCGAACCGAAAATCTTCTTCGATCCCGGCTTCAACAACATTGACACCACTCTGATGCGCGTTGGCGACAAATATCGGATCGTGTTCAAGGAGACGGACGACCAGCCCGCCGGCAAATGGGGCGCGATTTACGCGGCGGAAGCGGACCGACCGCTCGGGCCTTACCAGTTGCTGCCCGCTCCCATCATCACCAACGAACGCGTGGAAGGCCCGGCGTTGGTCACGATTGGCGACCGGACGTTGCTCTACGTGGATTACTACGTGAACCACCGCTACGGCGTGCGCGAAACGACCGATTGGCAGGCTTGGACGGACGTCACCAAGTCCACCTCGGTCGTGTCCGGTCAGCGTCACGGCTCCATCCTGGCCGTGCCCGCCGACATCCTCGCCGGTCTGCGCAAAGAGGAACAGGAAGCCATTGCCCGGGCGCCCAAGCCGGTGCTGGGCGGCTTCACTGCCGACCCAGCCATCCGTGTCTTCGGCGACACCTACTACATCTATCCGACGTCCGACCGGCCGGAATGGAACACGACCGAGTTCTCCGTCTGGTCCTCGAAGAACCTGGTCGAGTGGAAAAAGGAAGGCGTGTTCATGGACATCAGTAAAGACCTCGGCTGGGCCACGAACAAAGCCTGGGCGCCGGACTGCATCGAACGCGACGGCAAATACTTCTTTTACTTCTGCGCCAACCACAACATCGGGGTCGCCACCGGCCCGACACCGGTCGGCCCGTTCAAAGACGCCCTGGGTCGCCCGCTCATCGAGGACGAGAAAATCAAGACCTTCAGCATTGATCCGCAGGCATTCATTGACGACGACGGTCAGGCGTATCTCTATTTCGGCAACGGCATCCCGACCGTTTACAAACTCAACCGCGACATGATTTCGTTCGCCGGCCCGCCGGTGGAATTTCGACTGAAGGAATTCCGCGAAGGGATTGTCGTCTTCAAGCGGCAGGGCAAATACTACTTTATGTGGTCCATTGATGATGCGCGCAGTCCCAATTACCGCGTCGGCTGGGGCATTGCTGATTCACCGCTCGGCCCGGTCAAATCCCCGGAGCAGAACTTTATCGTGCTCCAGAAGAACGGTCCCGCCGTCGCCACCGCCCATCATGGCGTCGTCAATGTGCCGGGCACGGACCGCTGGTATGTCGCCTACCATCGGCACGCCATTCCGGACGGCAGCGGTTACCAGCGTGAAGTCTGTCTGGCGCGCATGGAATTCCACCCGGACGGCAGCATCAAACCGATGGACCCCATGGTCGCACCTTTCAAGCCCGGCGACCTCGGCGAACCCATCTTCAACGGCAAAGGCCGCGAACTGCCCCACAGGAAATAAACGAACCAATGAATTTCACGTCAAAGGCCCGGGCCTGATCTTCAAACCCCAAACCAGCCGTCGCGTTGACGCCCCAGACCATCGCACGCCGGTGGCGGTTGACCAAGTGCTTGAAATTCCACGACACCACAACGTCCTGCCGGGACAACGTGGCGGCCGCCACATGAACGGCGTCGTTATACATCGTTCGCGTGAACGCGCCCGCAAACAGATATTTTTCCGCCAGGGTTCGCATTTCGTCAGTGAGGAGAATGATCTGAAATCCCGCCAGCAAAGATTCCATCTGCGCTCGTAATTGCGCGTCCGCTGTCTGCCGCAGTTCTTCCACTCCCAATTCCGAAGTCGCGCACTCGTAAGCGCCGAGGTTCTGCCAGAACTCGCGCGTCAGCGATTTGCGATCCGGCGCGCGGTCGTCAAAGTAGGCGCCGAATACTGAAGTATGGGCATTTCGCGGCCACGTTATCAAAGAGGACGGCTGGTGCCAGCGCGTTTCTTTACGAGGAATAATTCTCCATCCCCACACGCGAGCAAACCGGGATGCGGTCGCCGAAGACGTTTTTAATGCGCGACGACTAGCTGGATTAAGAAATGCCTATTGCACGGTTGCATTCGTCGTACAAATCCGCCTCGTCTGCGGCGATCAAATACTTCTTCGCTTCCAAAAAACTCGTCTTTGCCAGATCAAATTCACCCAGTTTGGCGAGGACGCACGCCAAGTGCGCCTTCGCGATGCTGATGCTGCCGTCCCGGAACGGTTGATTGCGGGTGCGCTCCATGTAAGCGATGGATTCCTCAAAAGCCTTCCTGGCCTCGACGTAATTCTGCTCCAGGTAACATACCCAACCGCGAGAGCGCAGCAGAAACGGTTTGCCATACTCCGGCAGGACGGCCTTCTCAGCTTCGTTGAGAGCTTTCCGCGCGTTTACGGCATCTCTTTTGAATCTTGCGAAACGATAGGCGAGATCGGGATACATTGACGGGTTTTCTTTCTCTTGCATCGACAACAACGTGTATTCGATGGCTTTGTCGTATTGCTTGGCCGTGTCGTAGATACCGGCGACAAATGCCTTGTGCAGCCAACTGGGACAACCCGTTTGTCCCTCACACTTTTTGTATTCCGCCAGACCTTCTTCGACTCGCCCAAGGCCAGCCAAGGCCTTGGCCCGATTTCTTGCGAGTTCAACTTCCGGTACTTTGATGAAGTTTATCTTTCTGTTTGCGTCAAGTTTCGCGACCAAATCGAGGACTTCGTCCCAACGATGCCAATCCACGGCTCGATGCAGTTTGTTGTAATAGATTGCAGGCAAGCTGAGACAGACAACGAAAAGTAACCATATAATAATTGATCCGGCCGCTAGCGATGCCCCAAGATAGTTTTGCCGATAAAAGAGAACTGCAGCCAACGCCCCGACTGCAATAATCAACCCCTTGCTCTGCGAAACACCTTCCAGCAGTGCACGCCACAAATTTAATTGGGGTTTAGTGCTCTGCCTGATCCGGTCATTGGCGGTGACGATGATGGGCTCTCCAAACATCTTGCCCTCTTCCATTTGTTCAGCCGCAGTGGCCGCTATGTCGTCTTCGAAAAGAATCAAATCCGTATACCCGTCAGCTGCGAGGACACTCTGGGCCTCCGCTGCGGTGTTTGCCCTCACCTCGCGAACCACCTGCTTCCCTGAACGGTCTTTTGCTTTCCAGACGTAGTTTGTCACGCAAACGCCTCCATCCCCACACAAGAACACACAGGATTCCGATCACCAAAAACATTGTCCACCCGCGCCACAGGAGGCCAAAACTTGTAGTCGTGCAGGCTCTTGGCCGGGAACGCGGCGGCTTCGCGGCTGTAAGGACGATTCCACGCGTCGCTGGCGATCTGGTCGGCGGTGTGCGGCGCGTTCTTGAGGACGTTGTTCTTCGCGTCGGCTGAACCATTTTCCACGGCGGTCATTTCGGCGTGGATGGAGATCATCGCGTCGCAGAAACGGTCGAGTTCATATTTAGATTCACTTTCGGTGGGCTCGACCATGAGTGTGCCGGCGACGGGCCACGAGAGCGTGGGCGCGTGAAAGCCGTAATCCATGAGGCGCTTGGCGACGTCCTCGGCGGTCGTGCCTTTGAACGCGCGCAAATCCAGAATGCATTCGTGCGCGACGAGGTTGTGATTCTTGTAGAGCGTGGGGAAATGTTTTTCGAGCCGCTTGGAGATGTAATTCGCGTTGAGGATGGCGAACTTGGTGGCTTCGGTGAGTCCGTCCGCGCCCATCATGGCGATATACATCCACGAGATGGTGAGGATGCTCGCGCTGCCCCACGGCGCGGCGCTGACGGCCCCGATGGGACTTTCGCCGCCGAGATTGACGACGTTGTGGCCGGGCAAAAACTCGACGAGATGCGCCGCCACGCCGATCGGTCCGACGCCCGGACCGCCGCCGCCGTGGGGGATGCAAAAGGTTTTGTGCAGATTCAAATGGCAGACATCTGCGCCGATGAAGCCGGGCGAGGTGAGGCCGACCTGGGCGTTCATGTTCGCGCCGTCCATGTAAACCTGTCCGCCCGCAGCGTGGATGATGTCGCAGATTTCGCGGATGGTTTCCTCGAACACGCCGTGCGTGCTGGGATAGGTGATCATGAGGCACGCCAGCGTGTCTTTGTGGGCTTCGGCTTTAGCTTTGAGATCTGCCACGTCTATGTTGCCGCGTTCGTCACAGGCGACGGATACGACACGCATTCCCGCCATCACTGCGCTCGCGGGATTTGTTCCGTGAGCGGACGACGGGATTAAGCACACCGTCCGATTAGATTCATTGCGCGATTCGTGATAGGCGCGAATGACGAGCAACCCGGCGTATTCGCCCTGCGACCCGGCGTTGGGCTGGAGCGAAATGCCGGCGAACCCGGTGATTTCCGCGAGCCAGGTTTCGAGTTGCTCAAACATCTTCTGGTAACCGCGCGTCTGTTTGATGGGCGCGAACGGATGGATCTTCGCGAACTCCGGCCACGAGACGGGGAACATCTCGGCGGCGGAGTTGAGTTTCATGGTGCACGAGCCGAGCGGGATCATGGACGCGGTGAGCGAGAGGTCGCGCGATTCGAGCCGCTTGATGTAGCGCAGCATCTCGGTCTCGGAATGATAGGAATTGAAAACTTTGTGATTCAGGAATTCCGAGGTGCGGTCGCAGGCATGTTTCGCGTTCTTGATGGCGTGCTCGGTCAAATCTTTGATGGTGAAGTCAGGCGCTTTGTCGCCGTTGAAGATTTGCAACAGTTCAGCGACGTCAGCAGCGCTGGCGGCTTCGTCGAGCGAGAGGCCAATGGTTTTGTCGTCAATGGCGCGGAGATTGACGCGATGCGCTTCGGCGATCTTGAGAACGTCGGCAGATTTCTTGTCGCCGAGATTGATCTTCAACGTGTCGAAGCGGGGCGTGGTGGCGACTTGATAGCCGAGGCGTTCCAGTCCGGTGGCGAGAACTTCCGTCAGCGTATGCACGCGCTGCGCAATCTTCTTCAAGCCTTCCGCGCCGTGATAACAGGCGTAGAGCGAAGCCATGTTGGCGAGGAGCGCCTGGGCCGTGCAGATGTTACTGGTGGCTTTCTCGCGGCGGATGTGTTGTTCACGCGTGCCGAGCGCGAGACGCATGGCGGGCTTGCCGCGCGCATCCTTGGATACACCGACGATGCGACCGGGCATCTGGCGTTTGAATTCATCGCGCGTGGCGAAGAAGGCAGCGTGCGGTCCGCCGTAACCGAGCGGCACACCGAAACGTTGCGCGCTGCCGACCGCGATGTCCGCGCCGAATTCGCCCGGTGGCTTGATGAGCGTGAGCGCCAGCAGATCGGTGGCGACGGTGACCATCGCGCCAGCGGCATGAGCTTTCTCAGCGAAAGGTTCGTAGTTATGAATCGCCCCGAACGTATCAGGATATTGCACGAGTGCGCCGAAGACTCTATCGGAGAACGCGAACGTCTCGGCGTTGCCGACGACAGCTTCAATGTCCAGCGCCTTGGCGCGAGCCGAGACGACTTCGATGGTCTGCGAATGGCAGGTTTCGGAAATGAAGAAGACATTGCGCCCGTCCTTCAGCCGGTGCGACATGGTCATCGCCTCGGCGGCGGCGGTGGCTTCATCGAGCATGGAAGCGTTGGCGATGTCGAGGCCGGTGAGTTCGCTGGCCATCGTCTGGAAATTCAGCAGCGCTTCGAGGCGGCCTTGGGAAATCTCGGCTTGGTAAGGCGTGTATTGGGTATACCAGCCGGGGTTCTCGAGGACGTTACGCTGGATGACCGGTGGCGTGATGCAATCGTAGTAACCCTGTCCAATGAACGAGCGGAAGACCTGATTCTGCGACGCGATGGATTTCAGTTCCCGCAGCGCGTCGAACTCACTCCGCGCGGCGGGAAGATTCAGTGACTTGCTCAGGCGGATTTGTTTTGGCACCGCAGCGTCAGTCAGCGCATCTATCGAGTCGTGGCCGAGTAGCTTGAGCATTGCCGCGGTCTCGGCGGCATTCGGGCCGATGTGGCGGCGGACAAATTGATCCGGGTGAGCGAGGGTTTCCGTGTTTTGCGTCTGCGTATCCGAAAAAGACATGGGTGGGAGATTAAGTTTGGTTGGCGCGTAAGCAAGTTGGATTTGGATGGACGCTCGCGTCGGGACCACCCCAAAATGGGTGAGCGCCATGCTACGCTTTCTCATCAACGCGGGTTGGGGGCTGGTTGTCGCAACCAGCTGTGGGGCGCTGTTCGGCGCTGTGGAGCCGCCGGCGACAATGGTTGCTTCGGCTCGCGCGAACTACAATTTCAATTCGGGCTGGAAATTGTTCGTCGGCGATCCGGCGGGTGCGGCAAGTCCGGGTTTCGACGATTCCGCCTGGAGATCAATCACCCTGCCGCATGCATGGAATGAGGACGTTGCATTCAAAGTGTCGATTGCCGAGCACCCGACGGGCATCGCGTGGTATCGCAAGCGATTCAAGCTGCCACCCGAGGCCGCGGGTGAGAAGGTGTTTCTCGAATTCGAAGGGTTGCGTCAGGCGGGCGAGTTTTATCTGAACGGCAAACATATTGGTCGCCATGAGAATGGCATCATGGCGGTCGGGTTCGATGTGACGGGGTTCGTGCTACCGGCGCCGCAGGAGAACGTGATTGCGGTGCAGACGGACAACGACTGGAACTATCGCGAGAAGAGCACGAACCAGCGTTACCAGTGGAGCGACCGGAACTTCAACGCGAACTACGGCGGCATCACCAAGAATGTGAAGTTGCATGTCACCGGGAACCTGTACCAGACGCTGCCGCTTTACGCGCAGCTCGGCACGGTGGGGACTTACATTTACGCACAGGATTTCGACATCCCGGGTAAGGCGGCAATGATCACGGCGGAGTCAGAAGTGCGGAATGAATTCGCGGCGCCGCGCACGTTCACCTACGAAGTGGCGATTGAAGATATGGACGGCACGACCCGGAAGACGTTTGAATCCGGGCCGGTGACATTGGCGGCGGGGCAATCAACGACCATCAAGGCGACGGCGCGCGTTACCGGCTTGAATTTCTGGAGCTGGGGCTACGGTTATCTCTACCACGTTCACACGATCTTGAAGGTGGATGGTCGCGTGGTGGACAGCGTTCGCACGCGCACCGGGTTTCGGAAAGCCGAGTTTGGCGGTGGGGTGGTGAAGCTGAACGGGCGCGTGCTTCAGTTCAAGGGTTACGCGCAACGCACTTCGAATGAATGGCCCGCGCTGGGCAATGCAGTGCCGCCGTGGTTGAGCGATTTCAGTAATGGTTTGATGGTGGAGGGCAATGGCAATCTCGTTCGCTGGATGCACATCACGCCGTCGAAACAGGACGTTGAATCGTGCGACCGCGTGGGGTTGATCCAGGCAATGCCGGCGGGTGATTCGGAAGCGGACGTGACGGGGCGGCGTTGGGAGCAGCGGGTGGAAGTGATGCGCGACGCCATCATCTACAATCGCAACAATCCGAGCATCCTGTTTTACGAATGCGGCAACAAGGGCATCAGCGAAGCGCACATGCGCGAGCTGAAGGCGTTGCGCGACCAGTTTGATCCGCATGGCGGGCGGGCCATCGGCGCGCGAGAGATGTTGAACAGTCGGGTCGCCGAATACGGTGGCGAGATGCTTTACATCAACAAGAGCGCACGGTTGCCGTTTTGGGCGACGGAGTATTCGCGCGACGAAGGGCTGCGCAAGTATTGGGATGAGTTCAGTCCGCCGTTCCACAAGGACGGCGACGGGCCTCCGTATCGCAACGCCCCGGCACGGGAGTACAATCGCAACCAGGATTCGCATGCGATTGAGAATGTGGGGCGCTGGTATGATTACTGGCGGGAACGACCGGGCACGGGCGCGCGGGTCAGTTCCGGCGGCGTGAACATCATTTTCTCCGACTCGAACACGCACTATCGCGGCGCGGAGAATTATCGGCGCAGCGGCGAGGTGGATGCGATGCGCCTGCCCAAGGACGGCTTTTGGGCGCATCAAGTGATGTGGGATGGCTGGGTGGACACAGAGCGCCCGGGCATTCACATCATAGGCCACTGGAATTACGCGCCGGGTGTGAAGAAGAATGTGGATGTGGTTTCGAGCGCGGAAAGGGTGGAGTTGTTTCTGAATGGCAGATCGCTGGGGGAAGGCGCGCAAACCAATCGCTTCCTTTTCACCTTCACGAATGTCTTGTGGCAGACGGGGGTGTTGCGCGCGGTCGGTTTGGATGCCAAGGGGACGAAGCTGTGTGAAACGGAGAAACAAACCGCCAGCGAAGCAACGGGGTTAAGACTAACATTGATGACCGCCGCCGGCGGTTTGAAAGCTGATGGTGCGGATGTGGCTCTGATTGAAGTGGAGGTCGTGGATGCGCAGGGACGGCGCTGTCCGACCAATCTGAACATCGTGGACTTTGAATTGAGTGGCCCGGCGGAATGGCGTGGCGGCATTGCGCAAGGTCCGGACAACTTCATTTTATCGAAACAGATGCCGGTCGAGTGCGGCGTCAATCGCGTCCTGGTTCGCTCGACGGCGAAGCCGGGAAAAATCACGGTGACCGCAAAGTCAGACGGATTGAAATCCGCCAGTGTGGAAATCGCAGCGCAGCCCGTCAGCGTCACCGATGGCCTTGCCGTGGCGTTTCCGGATGCAGGGCAGCCGTGCCGGTTGCAACGCGGACCGACGCCGGATGGGCCATCGTTCAAGCCGAGCCGCATTGCGGTGCCGGTTGCGTCGGCGACTGCCGGCGCCAACACCAATCGGGTCGCTGCCAGTTTCGATGACGATGAAACGACGAGTTGGTCCAATGACAACCAACTTGCGGAGGGCTGGATTTCCTACCAGCTCGCCCGGCCCGCGACCTTGAGCGAGATCACGATGAAGCTGTCCGGCTGGCGGCAGCGCAGTTATCCGCTCCGGATTACGGTGGACGATCAGGAAGTCTATCGGGGCAACACGCCGCGCAGCTTGGGCTACGTGACATTGCCGCTCAAGGCCGTCACGGGTCAGAGGGTGAGAATCAGTCTGATCAGCGCGGCCAGCACGCGCGACGGATTCAACATCACGGAATTAGAGAATCAACAAAACGCCGCCACGGGCGACGAGCGCACAGGCAGCGGAACTTTGAGTATGGTTGAAGTTGAGTTTTACGAGCCTATTGAACCGAAACGCTAGTGCAGCCGCAAATTCAATTTCCCGCGGTCGCCGCCGGTTCTCCCCGGGGAATTCTTGCGGCAATAATTCCTGAAACACAGTCGCCGCCTCCGCTGTCATCAGGCGGGTATGAGCAGAGTGTGCCTGTCCACCGCATGAGCGAGCCGGGTCTCGATGTGGCGGCCTGCGTGGAACGCGTCCGCCAACGGGACGAAGAGGCCGCGCGGCTGCTAATGGCGCATTTGTATCCGCTGGTGCTCAAGCTGGTGCGAGCGCACCTGCCCAAGCGCACGGCGGAGGAAGATCTGGTGCAGACTGTGTTTATGAAAGTGTTCGCCAAACTGGATGATTTCGCGGGAGCGGTGCCGTTGGAGCATTGGGTATCGCGGATCGCGGTGAATACGTGCATCAACCAGCTCAAGGCCGAGCGGGTGCGACCGGAGGTGCGGTGGGCGGACCTTGACGAGGGACAACGGTTCGTGGTCGAGACGCTGGCGGCGAGCGACCATGAATTGGATTCGACGGATGCGCTCGCGGCGCGGGAGATCGTCGAGAAACTCCTGGCGCGGCTCGATCCCGAGGAGCGATTGCTCGTGACGCTGCTCCATCTGGAAGGGCGATCCGGCAAGGAAGTGGCGCAGATGCTGGGTTGGAATCACGTTCGGGTCCGCGTGCAAGGCTTTCGCGCCCGCCAGAAGCTTAAACGGCATTTCCGCAATTTGATGTACGATCTGGAAAAATGAAACACGATGAACACGCACTGGAGCGGTTGCTTGGCGCGGCCCGGCAAGCGCCGGGCGAGACGCCGGGTTCAATGCCGTTTCCGTTGGAGGCAAGAATTCTGGCAGGGTGGCGGTCAGGCGTGGGGGAGGACGAGTCGTTGCTGCTGACGGCGTTGTTCCGCCGGGCCGTAATGCTTGCGGCCGTGATCATGATCCTGAGCATTGGCTGGAGCCAATTGCCAGATGCGCCGAAAGTGCCCGGTGCAGTGGTGATTGCCAATTTGGAGAAGGCGATCCAAGTCGTGCCGTGAAGCGTATGAGCAAATGGAAGATCAGTCTTTACCTGAGCGCGCTGTTTCTGGCGGGGGTGGTCACCGGGGCGTTTCTGACCCATCAGGTCGGCAAGCGGATCATGATGAAAATGATGCAGCCGTCGGCCATGGCCGAGCGGTGGCGACACGACTTGGAAGGCAAGCTGGGTCTCACAGCCGAGCAGTCGGCGAAGATCAAACCGATCATTGCTGACGGCATGGACACCTTTCGCGCGAGCTTCCATGACCAGATGCAATTGTCACTTTCCAATTGCAATGCACGCATCGCGGTTGAATTGACGCCGGAGCAGCGGGTGAAGTTGGCCGAGGTCGAAAAGGAGCAACAGGAGTTCATCCGTTCCCGGTTCAAAGGCGGGACAGCAGCGCCTGATCATTAGGAACTGCTTAACGAGAACCAGAGTATCGACCAGCATCTAAAAATCGAAGACAACCAAACAAACAAATTATGAACAAATCCAACCAATTGCTGATCCTGGCCGGGGTCGCGCTGACCTGCTGGCTGGGCAGCGGCGCGATGGCGCAGGCCCAACAAAGCACGAACCGCGTGCAAGGTCAGAATTTCCGCAACATGGACTGGCAAAACATGGATCCGCAGGAGATTCAGAAGATGATTCAACAGCGGATGATGGAAACCTTCCGCGAACGCCTGGAGGTGACCGATGATGCGGAATGGAAGATCATTGAGGAACGGCTGTCCAAGGTGACGCAGGCGCGCATGGCCACGATGGCCGATGGCGGCGGGATGATGGGTTTTGGCGGAATGGGCGGACGCGGTGGTCCGGGCGGTGGCGGTCCTCCCGGCGGGCGCGGGTTGCAAAGCCTATTTGGTCAGCCGAGCGCCGAGTCGCAGGCGTTGCAGCAGGCGATTGATTCCAAGGCTTCGGCGGCGGAAATCAAATCCCGGCTGGCCAAGTTTCAGGCCGCGCGCAAGGAGAAGCAGGCGAATCTGGTCAAAGCGCAGAATGAATTGCGCCAGGTACTGACGCCGCGGCAGGAGGCGATCGCAGCGTTGATGGGCTTGATTGACTAGGCTGGCAGGGCCTAAGTTTCGTCGTGGCAGCCGGGAGGCCCCGGATTAGACTTTGAATATGTTGAGTCAGCGACAACGGGGAATGACCTGGGCGGTGGCGGCCATCGTCGGGATCTGGCTGGTGGCGTGGGCGGGCCACGCCTTCTTCAATCATCTCAAAGTCACGGCGGAGAAGGTGAAGGCGTACGTCGAGTCAGTGGATCTCGCCAAGCTCTCGGGGGCGGCACGGGCGAAGGCGCTCCGCGATTTGGAGGAGATGCTCAACAAACTGTCTTACGAGGAGCGGCAGAGATTGCGCATTGAGCGGACGGCCTATGGCTGGTTCACCCAGATGACCGAGGAGGAGAAGGGGCAGTTCATCGAGGCAACGATGCCGACTGGTTTCAAACAAATGATCACGGCGTTTGAAGAAATGCCCGAGGACAAACGCAAACGGACGGTGGACGGCGCGATCCGGCGGTTGCGAGAGCAGCGGGAGCGTGCCGCATCCGGGGAGGGCGGCGGGCCGGGGACCAACGGATCGCCCATCAGTCCAGAGTTGGAGGCCAAAGTGCGGACCATCGGGTTGAAGTCGTTCTATGGCGAGAGTTCGGCGCAGACGAAGGCGGAACTCGCGCCGTTGCTGGAGGAATTGCAACGTTCGATGGAATCAGGCCGGCCCTTTCGAGGACGATGAAGATCAAAGCAGAAGATCGGGAGTCGAGGGCTTTCGAGATTTCTGCGCGCGGGTGTTGCGCCGCCTTCACCCTCATCGAATTGCTGGTGGTGATAGCGATCATTGCGATTCTGGCGGCCTTGTTGTTGCCGGCGTTGTCGAAGGCAAAACTCAAGACGCAGGGCATCCAGTGCATGAACAATCACCGGCAGTTGATGCTCGCCTGGCGGATGTATGCGGAGGACAACCGTGACGTGCTGTTGTATGCCACGGCGACACCGGGCAGCGCCTACGCGCCGTATTCCTGGGTGCAAGGGGTATTGGATTACAGTCCGGGCAATCGGTCGAATTGGGACGTGGATCAGGACATCAAGAAGAGTCCGATGTGGCAATACTGTGGCGGCTCGGTGGGTATTTGGAAATGTCCGGCGGACCAAAGCACGGTCGTACCCTCGAGCGGGCCGTTTGCCGGCCAGACCGTGGCGCGGATCCGCACCATGACAATGAGCATCTGGACGGGCGGTTGGAAGCAAGCCGACGGTACGGTGACTGATGCGGGTTGCTCCGGTCCGGCGTGGCGGGTTTATTCAAAGTTGTCGGACATGATCAATCCCGGCCCGGCCAAGACGTGGGTGTTGATGGATGAACGGGAAGATCGAATCAATTACGGGAATGCATTCACGGATATGACGGGTTATCCCGATGCCCCGGCCTCTTGGCGTTTCCATTTTGATTATCCGGCCAGTTACCATGGCCGGGCGGGTGGGCTTTCGTTTGCCGATGGGCACGCCGAAATCAAGAAGTGGCAGGATGGCCGGACCACCCCGCCAATCCAGAAGGGTGGCGCTTGGGATGCCACCGAGTACGTCGCGTCGCCGCGCAACCAGGACATTTTCTGGTTGCAAGAACGCTCGACGCGCAGGCGATGAGTTCCGCCACCGACCATTCTGATTCGAGCCGCACCAGCCAATTGAATTGGCGCCGTCGAGTCGCTTTCACGTTGATCGAGCTGCTGGTGGTCATTGCCATCATCGCGATTCTGGCCGCGATGATTCTCGGCCCGGTCAGCCGTTCCAAAGAGGCGGCCAAAGGCGCGGCGTGCATCAGCAACCTGCGGCAGGTCGGTATCGCCTTGCAGCTGTACGTGGATGCCAACA
Source organism: Limisphaerales bacterium (assembly GCA_044225555.1). Classification (GTDB taxonomy): domain Bacteria; phylum Verrucomicrobiota; class Verrucomicrobiia; order Limisphaerales; family JADLHS01; genus JADLHS01. Next base: position 79,488 of record JBGAIM010000017.1, read on the forward strand.
ATCAGCGATTGCCAACGATGTACGATAAACCAGTCGGGACGGGTACAAACCAGCCGCCGACCAACGCGCTGCCGAGTGTCGAACTCGTGCTCCAGGGCGAACTCGGGAATACCAACGTGCTCCGTTGCCCCTCGGACAAGAATGAAATCTTCGAGCAGACGGGATCAAGTTACGCCTGGAACTTCTTCCTGAATGGGCAGCGGTCGGATGATCTTTCAGCGTTGGGCCTCAAGTTTGACTCCCACGCGATCCCGGTTTTTTACGACAAGGAGAAATTTCACGCCGCCCGCGGGCCGGGCAAGGAGGTGAATTATCTTTACGCCGACGGACATATCAAGAACCTGCTCGCCATCGAAGGCACGATCCAGAAAAAACCATGATCGAACTGCGCAACGTTCAAAAGAAATTCGGAGCGCGAACGGCGGTGAGCGACCTGACGCTGGCGGTGCCGCGCGGCGAGGTGTTCGGTTTGCTCGGCCACAATGGGGCGGGGAAAAGCACGGCCATCGGCATGATGCTCGGCCAGGTCTGGCCGACGAGCGGCGAAGTGCGGGTGTGCGGGCACGATGTGACCTCACACCGGGCGCGGGCGTTACACAAGGTGGGCGCGATTTTTGAAGCGCCGGCGTTTTACGATTACCTGAGCGGCTGGCGGAATCTGGAGATTCTCAGTCATTACACGGCCCCGACGTCCAAGGAGCGGATCCGCCAGGTCGTGGAGTGGGTGGGGCTGACGGGGCGCGAGCACGGCCTGGTGAGAACCTATTCGCACGGGATGCGGGCGCGACTGGCGCTCGCGCAGGCCTTGCTGCCCCAACCCGAGTTGCTGATTCTGGACGAGCCGGGCAGCGGACTGGACCCGGAAGGCATTGCGGAGATGCGGCAGACGATTGTCCGGCTGCATCGTGAACTGGGGCTGACGATTTTGCTGTCGTCGCATTTGTTGAGCGAGGTCGAACAGCTTTGCACCCGCATCGCCGTCCTGAATCAGGGGCGAAAGGTGTTTGAGGGCTTGATTGCCGATGTGCGGGCGGTGCGGGGGCGGGTGACGCTCAAGACTCCGGATTTTGCCAAAGCCACGGCGCTGCTGCGCGAGCGTGGAGTCATCAACGGAACCGGGGATGGGCGGTTCATTTCATTGAGTGACGGACGCAGCACGGCGGAGGTTGCGTCGGTTTTGGTAAACGCGGGGATACCGGTGGAGGGCATCTGGCAACAGGATCAGACCTTGGAGGATTTCTACCTGACCCTGGTGAAGAATCCGCCACCGTTACCGGGGAACAACTAAGATGTTTTTCGCTCAACTCAAAAACGAACTCTGGAAGCTCTTCGGCAAGAAGCGCACGTATATCGGCTTCGGCGTGTTCCTGGTCGCCCAAGCTGGAATGATGCTGCTATTCCGCTACGGGCCGCCAAGCCAGGGCATGGCTCGATTGTTGACGAACAACGGTTATGTCCCCGACGAATTCATTTCAGCGTTGACGGCGAGTCTGTTCATGCTCGTGCCGCAGATTCTCTTCCTGATGCCACTCTATGTCACGTTGGTGGGCGGCGACTTGGTCGCCAAAGAGTCGGAGGACGGGACGTTGCGCATGATTCTATCGCGGCCCATTTCGAGGGCACGGCTGCTATTCGTGAAATGGGTCGCCGGCATCATATTTGCCATTTTGCAGGTGGTCTCCCTCGGGGTGATCGCGCTGATCTTTGCCCGGATCTTGTTCCCCTGGAAATCAATGTTTGTGTTGGATCCGGATGGGGGGTTTGCAGTTTTCACCGCGGGCGAGGGTTTTCGGAGGTACGTCTTCGCGCAACTCTTCATGTCGGTAAACGCCAGCGTGATGTTGAGCATTGCGTTCATGTTCTCATGCTTCAACATGAAGCCGGCCGCGTCCACGATCCTGGCGCTTTCCTACCTCCTGGTTAACGTCGTGCTGGAGAACATCCCGTTTTTCGACCACTACGATAACTGGTTCGTCACGCACCATTTCAAGGGCTGGCTCTACCTGTTTCGAAGCCCTGTGCCATGGCCCCGCATCCTCGAATCGGAGATTATTCTCTTCGCGATTTGTGCCACGGCCTTCGTGGTGGGGCGGGCGGTTTTTCAGGTGCGCGACATCAAGTCTTGAAAGCGGGACCCGGGAGGCTCGCGGGTGCGCCAGCGGGTGGCTGTGTGCGGTTCGCCCAACCCCAACCTGTCTGGTTCTGGCAAGTAAAAAACCACAAGGAATGGTATTTTCCGGCCCAAAAGAAATCCACTTAGCAGTTGTGTAAAGCCCCCCATTTTTCTACTATTCTCAGACCGGAATTTCGCGGACTTAGCGTCTCACTTTCGGCGGATTAACCATGTCAAATTCAAGCGAGAAAACAGTGGAAGAATTGCCGGCGCCAGTGACGGCCACGACGGGGGCTTACGGCTCGGCGCAACTCGGAAAACTCGAGGGGCTCGAAGCCGTGCGCAAGAAGCCGGGCATGTACATCGGCGGCACGGATGAACGGGCGCTGCACCATTGCGTCAGCGAAGTGCTGGACAATTCCGTGGACGAACATCTCGCGGGTCATTGCGATCGGATTGACGTAACGATTCATGTGGATGGTTCAATTTCCATCCGCGACAACGGGCGCGGTATTCCGGTGGACATTCACCCGCAATACAAAATCCCTGGCGTGGAGATGGTGCTGACCACGCTGCACTCCGGCGGCAAGTATGGTCAGGGCGGTTACAAGTTTTCCGGTGGCACGCACGGCGTCGGCGCGAAATGCGTCAACGCAGTGAGCGAGTGGTTCGAGGTGGAGGTGTCGCGGGGTGGTGAGATTCATCACATGGAGTTCGAGCGCGGCAAGACGACGAAGAAGCTCGAGGTCATCGGCAAGGCCAAAAACACCGGCACGCTGATCACGTTCAAGCCCGACGCAGAAATTTTCCGGGATACGGTGGAGTTCAAGTCGGACATCATCGCGCAGCGGTTACGCGAACTGGCCTTTTTGAATTCGGGGCTGGAGATCGTCTTCGCGGACGAGCGCCAGACGGCCAACGAGCCGGAGAGATTTTACTACAAGAACGGCGTCGAGGAATTTGTCAAACAACTCAACAAGAGTAAGGAGCCGTTGCACCCGAAGCCGATTGCATTTCGCAAGGAGACGACGGAGAAACTCGACGACAAGAATATCGAGGTCCATGTCGAAGTCGTGATGCAATACAACGACAGCTACAACGACCAGGTGTTGTGCTACACGAACACCATCCACAATCCGGACGGCGGCACGCATCTCTCGGGCTTCCGCAGCGCCGTGACGCGGGCGATCAATCAATACGCGAAGTCGAATGAGTTGCTGAAGGAGAAGGACCCGCAGATCACGGGCGATGACGTGCGCGAAGGTTTGACGGCGGTGATTTCGGTGAAGCACAGCGACCCGAAGTTCGAATCGCAGACCAAGGTGAAGTTGCTGTCACCTGAAGTGGAACGCATCGTTGGCTCGGTGAGCTACGAAGGACTGATGAGTTACTTCGATGCGAATCCGCCCATCGCAAAGCGTATCGTGGACAAGGGCCTCAACGCTGCCCGTGCGCGCGAAGCCGCGCGCAAGGCGCGTGAAGCCGTGCGCAAATCAGCGCTCACGGGAGGCGGTTTGCCGGGCAAACTGGCTGATTGCTCCGACCGTGACCCGGAGAACACGGAGCTTTACATCGTTGAAGGTGATTCTGCCGGTGGCTCGGCCAAGCAGGGACGAGACCGGAAGTTTCAAGCGATTCTCCCGATCCGCGGCAAGCTCATCAACGTCGAGAAGGCGCGCCTCGACAAGGTGCTTCAGAACAACGAAATCCGGACGATGATTACGGCTATCGGCACCGGCATCGGCGATGGCGAAGGCGAAGGCGCGTTCAACTTGGAGAAGCTGCGCTACCACAAGATCATCATCATGACCGATGCCGATGTGGACGGCTCGCACATCCGCACGTTGCTCCTGACGTTCTTCTATCGCCAGATGCCGCAGCTTGTGAAGCAGGGATTCGTTTACATCGCGCAGCCGCCGCTCTACAGCATCACAACGGAGTGGAGGAAGTGAGGCTGAAGAATCTCGCCGATGGCCGCGAGTTCACACCGAAGCAACTGGAGGAGATTCTTTCGCTGCTCGAATCACTCGACAAGCACGCGACCTACATCAAGCGGCTCGGCGGAGATTTTGCCGAGTATGTCGAAAAGCGGGCGAAGGACGGTACGTTGCCTCAGTTCATGGTCAAGGTGCGCGACGGCAATGACGAGACCGTTCACTACTTTTTAAACAGTGAAGAAGTGGAGGCGTTCAAGGGTGCGAACAATGATTTGTTCGGCGGGGACACGGAGTTTGAACGCCGCAAGGACGGTCCGACGCGGCGGGCGAAAGTCTCCGACCTGCACCTGGAAAGCAAGGCCACGGCTGATTTGCTCAGCAAACTTTCGAAGAAGGGGCTGGCGGTGGATCATTATACCGCCCAGGATAAACCACTGTTTGAACTCACCGAGGGCGAAGGAGAGCGCGCCACCGTCACTCCGTTGTTCTCGATACCGGAAATTTTGTCGGGCGTGAAAACGGTCGGCAAGAAGGGCATCCAGATGTATCGCTTCAAAGGTCTGGGCGAAATGGACGCCAAGGAACTTTTTGAGACCACGATGAACCCGGTGCGGCGCAAGCTGCTCCGCATCGAACTCACGGATGCCGTCGAGGCCGAGGAAATGTTCGTGACCCTGATGGGCGAAGAGGTTGAGCCGCGGCGCGATTTTATCGTGGATAACGCGCTCAACGTCCGCAACCTCGACGTTTGATCGCGTAGCAACCACTTTTTTCCGAATCCGCATCATGCCAGACGAAACTGAATCCAATCAACCGCCGCAGCCGCCCGAACAAAAGCCGACGGGCGGTGCTTACACGCAGGGCGAGAAGATTTCCAAGATCAATGTCGCGGACGAGATCAAGAACTCGTTCCTCGATTACTCGATGTCCGTGATCATCTCGCGCGCGTTGCCCGACGTGCGCGACGGGCTCAAGCCCTCGCAGCGCCGCATTCTTTACGCGATGGAAAACCTGTCGCTGTTTCCCGGACGCAAACACATCAAGTGCGCGAAGATCTGCGGTGACACCTCCGGTAACTACCATCCGCACGGCGAAGCGGTGATCTATCCGACGCTTGTGCACATGGCACAACCGTGGGCCATGCGCGAGAAGCTCGTGGACGGCAAGGGGAACTTTGGCTCGGTCGAAAACGATCCGCCAGCGGCGATGCGTTATACCGAGGCGCGGCTCACGCATCTCGGCGCGCTGTTGATGTCCGACATGGAGAAGGATACGGTGGATTTCGTCCCGAATTACGACGAGCGTCTCACCGAACCGACGGTTTTTCCCGCGGCATTTCCGAATCTGCTGGTCAACGGCGGGACGGGCATCGCCGTCGGCATGGCCACGAACATGCCGCCGCACAACCTGGGCGAGGTCATTGACGGCATCTGCGCGCAGATCGACAAGCCGGGCATCACGATCCCGGAGCTGATGAAGTTCATCAAAGGTCCGGACTTTCCGACGGGCGGATTCATCTGCGGGGTCGAGGGCATCAAGAATTATTTCACGACGGGCAAGGGGAGTGTGAAGTTGCGCGGGCGCATTGGTATCGAAGAACTCAAAGGCAATCGCGAACAACTCGTTATCACGGAGATTCCTTTCAACGTGAATCGGGCCGGGCTGGAAGAACAGATCGCCAACCTGGTCAACGAGAAGATCATCACGGAAATCTCCGCGATGCGCAACGAGTCCGACGAGAATTGCCGGCTCGTCATCGAACTCAAGCGCGAGGCCGTGCCGAAGGTGGTCATCGCGAATCTCTTCAAGCACACGCAGCTCGAGATTTCCTTCAGCGTGAACTCGCTGGCGATTGATCATGGCCGCCCGAAGACGCTCAATCTCAAGGAAATCATCCAGTGCTATATCGAGCATCGCCGTGAAGTCATCCTGCGGCGCACGCGCTTTGAGTTAAAGAAGGCCGAAGAGCGCGCCGAGCTTCTGGAAGGTTACATCATCGCCTTGTCGAATCTCGATGAGTTCATCCATATCATCCGTTCCAGCAAGACGCGCGATGAGGCGAAGATCAAACTGCTCGCGTTCGAGTGGAATCGCGCGCAGGTCGAGAAGTGGGGTGTGTTGATCCGGCAGGAAAGCCGTTTGTCGGGCGGTCGTTACGCGCTGACCGAGCGGCAGGTGGACGCGATTCTGGACTTGCGCCTGTATCAATTGACCGGGCTGGAAATTGACAAGATTGACAAGGAATACAAGGCGTTGCTCGAAGTCATCAAAGATCTGCTCGACATCCTGGCCAAGGAGTCGCGCGTGATGGCGATCATCAAGGCGGAGTTGCAGGAGATCAAAGCGAAGCACGCTACGCCGCGCAAGACTGAGATTGTTCCGGATGAAGGCGAGATTGCCATTGAAGACCTCATCGCGAACGAGGGCGTCATCATCACGCTGACGCACAGCGGCCTCCTCAAGCGCACCAATGTCAGCCAGTACCGCGCGCAACGGCGCGGCGGTAAAGGGGTCATCGGCATGACCACGCGCGAAGGCGAGACGGAGCAGGACAAGGATTTTGTGGAGCACCTGTTCACGGCGAGCACACACGATTACCTGATGTTCTTCACAAACATGGGCCGGGTGTATGTGGAGCGGGTGCATGAAATTCCCGACATGGGTCGCGCCGCCAAAGGCCGCAGCATCGCAAACCTGCTCGAGCTGAAAGCGGACGAAAAGATCGCCGCACTCATCCGCATTCTTTCCCGGACGGATGAGAACAAGGCGGACGTGACCTGGAAACAGCCGGGTGAGCTTTTCTTTGCTACCCAACAGGGCACGGTCAAGAAGACGGCCTTGAGCGATTTTGCCAACGTCCGCAAGGGCGGTATCATCGCCATTACGATTGATCAGGGTGACACCTTGATTGATGTGAAGCAGACGCGTGGCAGTGTGGAAGGCGGTGACGAAGGTGACGATGTGGTGCTGATCACGCGTGATGGCATGAGCATCCGCTTCAGCGAGTCCGATGTTCGTTCGATGGGGCGCTCGGCGGCGGGTGTGAAGGGAATCACGCTGGAGCAGGGCGATGCGGTGGTGGCGCTGGCCGTGGTCGTTCCGGACGCGGCCTTGTTGGTCGCGGGGGAAAACGGTGTGGGCAAGCGCACGTCGTTTGACGAGTATCTGGTGCAAGGTGAATCCGGAACCCGCAAACAGTCGCGCGGTGGCAAGGGCCGTATCACGATGAAGGTGGGCGACAAGACCGGCGGGGTCATTGGTGCGCTTCCCGTTCGGGACACCGACGAGATCATGCTCATCACCGTTGGCGGCCAGATGGTCCGCACCTTCGTGAAAGACATCCGGGAAGCGGGTCGCAATACCATGGGGGTGAAGCTGGTGAACCTCGACGCCGGCGACAAGCTTCAAGCCATTGCGCCGGTGATCAGCGAGTCGCAGGAGGAGGCCGCGGGCTCCGGGGATGTTCCGTCAGGAAAGTAATGGGTTGGGCCGGCTATTCGTTCAGGCCGTAGTGCGACGGCGGATGTGAGGGCGCAGGCCAGTCGTCCATTCGCGTTGGCGAAGACACAGGCGGAGCCGATTTGAGGAAATCCGATCCCGGTTGCTCCGGAGTTGCGGTCAGGTAGTCGAACCCTCCGCGTTTGGCGATCGCCTGGAGGGCGAGTCGGTGGCCGGGACGCGTTGCGGTCCGGGTGGCGCCCAGATCGATCATCGCGCCTTCGTGATTTTTTCGGCCGTCAATCCAGCTTTCGAACCAGGCTTCCAAGATTGGCGGGATTCCGTTACCCTCCCGGGAACAAACAATCACGATGTCCGAAGCGATGGCGTGGCGCGCGGCAGCGCGGCCCATGTGCGGGTCGCTCAAGAAATCGGTTCGCCACCAATGGAAGTCCAGTTCGACATTCTCCCATTCCTGACGAAGGAGATAGTCACACGCTTGCAGGGCTCGGGTCCGACTTGCGGTGTCATCGTAGATCACCACCACGGTGCAGAGGTCCGGCTGGCCGGAGGTGGTTTTTTTTTCGAGGGCGGCGGACATAGGTTTACCGCGCCAAAGGTTGGGGTCGCCCGCGAACGGCGGAACGTGAAGCCCACGATTGGGCGCTGGGGGTAATCTCCGACGAAGTGCGACGGATGCAAGGCTCTTTTTCGCCGGGTTATTCACCGGCGCCAATGCTTCAGGGCGAGAGCCGCTCGAGCCTCCAGCTGCCGTCGGCCTGTTTGGTGTAACAAAAGCGGTCGTGGAGTCGGCTGGGGCGACCCTGCCAGAATTCAATCCGGAGGGGCGCTAACACGTAACCGCCCCAGTTAGGCGGTAGGGGGATTTCGGCTGGGAAACGGGCGACGGCTTCCTGCCACTGTTTCTCCAAGGCGGCACGATCTTGGACGATGTTGCTTTGGTTCGAGGCCCAGGCCCCGAGCTGACTGCCACGCGGACGGCTCTTAAAATAGGCTGCGGATTCGGGGGCCGGCAGTTTGGAGACGGTGCCGGTCACACACACCTGGCGTTCCAGTTCCGGCCAGAAGAAGGTTAGCGCGGCGTTGGGATTTGCGGCCAGTTCCCGACCTTTGCGGCTGTCGTAGTTCGTGAAGAATATGAAGCCACGTGCGTCCGCGCCTTTGAGGAGGACCGTTCGCGCGGACGGGATGCCGTCCCCGCTGACAGTGGCGAGGGTCATGGCATTGACGTCGGCGGGGGCGTGGCCGAGCAACGCGTACCAGAGTTTGTAGAGGGCAATCCCGATCTGACGCAAGCGGCTGCCTGCCTGCGACCGCGCGGCATCGCCGAACCAGCTCTGGAATTGCGAAAGCGGATTGGGGTCCAGGTCGGCGCGATCCAGTCCGCCCGCCCGGTATTCACGTCTTAAGTCGGCCATCGCCATAAACAGCGGCAGCCTACAACGGTATTCTCCGGACAGCCATAACGAAGAAATGCGCGGCCACCGTGCGATCTTTCCCGGGCTTTCCGAAATAACCCCGACAGGTCCTCCGTAATGAAAGTAACCTAAAAGGCGGGGCAAACTGTGAACTCAAACATCAAACATGTTAATCTGGTCGGGCTTTAACAGCATGGTGTTGCCATCGAAACAGTTGGAGTGTGCTAGCGACAACAGCACGGCGCGATATTTTGCGCTGGTCTGCAGCGTACTGATTTATCTCGTCGCAGGCTTTTCCGTTTTTGGTGGGGATACTCAACCCATTGTGGCGGTTCATGATTCCGAATACACCCGCGCCTTGGAGAACTTGAACGCTTCCGGCCCGACGCCGACGGGCGCCGGCACAACAGGCAAGCAATGGTGGCCCACGGACTGGCACTATTTCGTGATGCCGGAAGCGGTGAAGGAATCGCTCCGCTCGGATGGGACGTTATTTACGGTGGTCGGGGACTCGAATGTCATCGCCGGGGCCTTGTTGACCAACGGCCTGCCACGCTATCCCATCGTCATCAGCCTGGCGTCGGAGGCCATCCGGGACGACGAAATCGCGCAATTCACCAACTATGTCGCGGCGGGGGGATTCTTGTTTGTTGGCTCCTCGGCGTTCACGCGGAATACCAACGGGACTTCGCGGGGCAACTTCGCTTTTGCGAACGAACTGGGGATCCACATGTTGGTGCCGGGGCTGACCAATTGGGCGCAGAACAGCACTTACACCAAGCAGGTTGAGCATCGCATTCACACCCATGTGCCCAGTGGGACGCTCACCTGGCGGTTACCTTCCAGCTCGGAGGAAATTCCCTACGGGGTTTCCCAAGGGCCGCAAGCACCGCATGGCAATGACCGTGCTCAAGCCCCGCACGACGTCTGGCAGGTGGCGAACAGTAACGCCACCGTGCTGGCGCAGGGCGGCACAACGCCTTTCCTCACGGTCAAGCAATATGGCAACGGCTATTTCATTTACTGCTCCGCCATGCAACCGCTCCTGGGGAATGGCGGCTGGCAGCCCACGATGCATGCGTACCTGATTCTGCGACGCTCCATCGAGTGGGCATTTGAGAATGCCGGGCTGCCCGTTGCCAAGCTGAGTCCGTGGCCGTATCCGTACGATGCAGCGTTCATGGTGCGGCACGATCTGGAGAGTTTCTCAAATGAGATAGCCGCAATTGAAACCTCGGCCCAGTTTGAGTTTACCAACGGCTGCACGGGGGACTACTACTTCTGCACCGGCACCCTACGCGAGGACATGTCCCAGGATTACAACACCAACAATGTGATCGCGGGCTTGCGTCGGGCCATGACGAACTACGGGGCGATCATTGGTCCGCACAACGGCGGCTTAACCAATCCCAGTATCGCGGGCACGCCGGCGGCCTATGACTATTGGCATTGGGGGCCGGACGAGGTTTTGGATCTTACACCGGCGGGTTATCCGAGTGGCTCGAATTACGCGTACGTTTCGATGTCCCGCTCCTTTCAAGACATCGAGTCATGGTTGCCCGGATTGATGACCAATGGCATGCGGGTCTGGTGCGCCCCGTACTACAACGGTACGCGCGAGGGCTCGTTGAATATCCAATCCCAGTTGGGTGTGAAGATCACCGGGGAACAAAAGGTGGCACCGTTCCCGCACTGGACGCTTTCCACGCAGACTGCCAACAAGCGTTTCGGAATCTTGAGCCAGCCGGCGAGCGACTGGTTTGTGGGGGCCAACATTTCCCACTCGATGGAGGCGGGGCACAACCAATCCAGCATTCGGGCGCTCATCGATTTCTATTACAACCTGGGCGCGTTGGTGAACCAGTATTCGCACACCCTTTCGCAAGGGGTCGGCCCCGCCGGCTCCCTAGCCTCTGACTACGTGACCTATGCGATGACCACCAATCGCTTTCCGCGCCTGTGGTCGGCCAACGCCATCAAAATCTACAATTGGTGGCTGCAACGCTCGAATGTTCAGGTGACCGCCAGTTACGCCAACAGTGGTCTCCAGTCTCAAACGACTCTCAAGATCAGCAATGCCACCGACACCAACACCACGGTCGAACTGCTGACCCCGGCTTCCTCGCTGTATTGCGATCTCATGGTCTTCACCAACGGCACTCTGGCCGGCACGAATGTCTATCGCACCACCAGCCAGCTCATCAAGGTTCGCGTCGGCACGTCCGTGACAAATGTCCTGGTCACCTACTACCCGTACGGCCCGAGCACGACCGTTTTTGCGGATAGCTTTGACAGCGTCACGGCGCCGGGCCTGCCCTCCGGGTGGACCACCACGGCCAGCGGTTCGCACCCCGCCTGGGTCTCACAAACAAACGTGGCCGACACCGCGCCTAATGCCGCTTTCGGAGCCACGGCCAGTGGCGTAGGCCAGAGCGAACTGGTTTCTCCGGTGATCGCCCTTCCCACCCTGCAATCGCAACTCTCCTTCCGGCACAGCTACGATCTTGAATCCGGGGTGGGTGGCGTGGCGTTCGATGCGGCGGTGCTGGAAATCAAGATCAGTACGAATGCCTTCACCGACATCATTTCCGCCGGCGGCAGCTTCGTCACCGGAGGCTATGGTTACCTTGTAGATGCTGGATTCGGCAATCCGCTTGGTGGGCGACAGGCTTGGAGCGGTGCATCGGTGGGCTTTGTGACGACGGTGGTTAATCTGCCCGCGACGGCCATCGGCCAAAACGTCCAATTCCGCTGGCGGTGCGGTTCGGACAGTGGCGGCAACCGCATCGGCTGGCGGGTGGACGGCGTGTCGGTCAGTTATCACTCGTGCCTCTGCTGTCTGGCTGGGACAAACGCGCCGGTCCTTCCCGCGCAAACCAACCGCGTGCTCAACGAATCGGCAACGATGATTGTCACCAATACCGCCACCGACGCGGACTTGGGCGACATCCAGATTTACTCCCTGGCCAACGCTCCCGCCGGCGCGTCGATTAGCGCCAACGGGATCATCACCTGGACGCCCTCGGTCGCCTACGGTGGAACGACGAACCTGATTACCACCATCGTTGCCGACAGCACGGCCCGCAGCGTAACGAACAGTTTTAGCGTCAGCGTGCTAAACGTAAACACCGCGCCTGCATTGCCGGCCCAAACTAACCGCACGCTAAATGAGTTGACCCTGCTTTCGGTGACCAATACCGCCACCGATTCGGATCTCCCGGCGGACACACTCACTTATTCGCTGCTTGCCGCGCCGGCTGGTGCGGCCATTTCTTCCGCCGGCGTCATCACCTGGACGCCAGATGAGACGCAAGGCCCGGGCACCAACACCTTCACCACCCGCGTCGCGGACAACGGGGTGCCGCCGCTGAGTGCAACCAACAGCTTTACGGTCACCGCCAATGAGGTCAACGCCGCCCCGACTTTGCCCGCGCAAAGTGATCGCACCATTGATGAATTGGTCACGCTGACGGTTACCAATGCCGCGAGCGATCCGGACATCCCGGCGAACACGTTGACCTATCAACTGCTCAATGCCCCGCTGGGAGCAACGATCAATAGCGCCGGTGTTATCACTTGGACGCCGACAACGGTTCAAGGCGGGACGACGAATCTCTTCCGTACGAGGGCGACCGACAATGGGGTTCCCGCCCTGAGCGTAACCAACACCTTCAACGTGATTGCGAACGACACGATTTCCTGCCAGTACACGCAGGTCTTCGCGGAGGGCTTTGAAGTCATCACCAGCCTTCCAAATCTTCCGGCCGGCTGGATCAGAACCAACGATGGCGCCCAGGCGCTTTGGGTGACACAAAACACGGTCCCAGACACTGGCACTAACGCGGCTTTCGCTTCCGAGGCGGCTGGCGTCGGCGATAGCTACCTCGTGACCAGCAACATCACTTTGCAATCGAGCGACGCGATGCTGACCTTCCGGCACAGCTATGACCTCGAAACCGATGGCGGCTCGGTTGGTTTCGACGGCGGGGTGCTGGAAATCAAGATTGGTGCCGGCAATTTCACGGACATCCTGGCGGCGGGCGGGAGTTTCGTGACCGGCGGTTACACCTACACCATTTCCAGTGACTTCCAAAGTCCCATCACCAACCGGCAAGCTTGGAGTGGAAATTCGGGTGGCTTTGTGACCACTACAGTCACGCTGCCCGCCAGCGCGTTTGGGCAGAACCTCCAGCTGCGGTGGCGTTGCGCCACCGACAACGCTATGGGCGGTAATGGCTGGTACGTGGACAACATTACCATCAGCAATCTGGTCTGCTCCACGGCCACCTCGAATACCGCTCCGGTCCTGCCCGCCCAGACCAACCGCACCATCGCGGAGTTGACCTTGCTCACGGTAACGAACACGGCGACCGATGCAGATGTGCCGGCCAACGCGCTGAACTATCAACTGCTCAATCCACCCAGCGGGACCGCGATTTCGAGCAGCGGTGTCATCACCTGGACCCCAACGGAAGCGCAGGGGCCGGTACCTATCAGTTGCTCAGCCCGCCCAGTGGCGCGGCGATTTCGGCGAGCGGTGTGATCACCTGGACGCCGACCGAGGCGCAGGGGCCGGTGACGAATACTTTGACGACGGTGGTGAGTGATGGTGCTCTGAGCGCCACCAACAGTTTTACGGTCACGGTGACGGAGGTGAACGTGGCCCCAGTGTTGCCGGCGCAGACCAATCGGACGATGGCCGAACTGACATTGTTGACGGTAACCAACACGGCCACGGACTCGGATCTGCCCGCGAACACCTTGACCTATCAGTTGCTCAGTCCGCCAAGTGGCGCGGCGATTTCGGCGAGCGGTGTGATCACCTGGACGCCGACGGAGGTGCAGGGCCCGGTGACGAATACTTTGACGACGGTGGTGAGCGATGGCGCGCTGAGTGCCACCAATAGTTTCACGGTCACGGTGACCGAGGTAAACGTGGCCCCAGTGTTGCCGGCGCAGACCAATCGGACGATGGCCGAACTGACATTGTTGACGGTAACGAACACAGCGACCGATGCCGATCTGCCGGCGAACACGTTGACGTATCAATTGCTCAGCCCGCCCAGTGGCGCAGCGATTTCGGCGAGCGGTGTGATCACCTGGACGCCGACGGAGGTGCAGGGCCCGGTGACGAATACTTTGACGACGGTGGTGAGCGATGGCGCGCTGAGTGCCACCAACAGTTTCACGGTCACGGTGACCGAGGTGAACGTGGCCCCAGTGTTGCCAGCGCAGACCAATCGGACGATGGCCGAACTGACATTGTTGACGGTGACCAACACGGCCACGGACACCGATCTGCCCGCGAACACGTTGACCTATCAGTTACTCAGCCCGCCCAGTGGCGCGGCGATTTCTGCGAGCGGTGTGATCACCTGGACCCCGACCGAGGCGCAGGGGCCGGTGACGACCTATCAGTTGCTCAGCCCGCCCAGTGGCGCGGCGATTTCGGCGAGCGGTGTGATCACCTGGACGCCGACCGAGGCGCAGGGGCCGGTGACGAATACTTTGACGACGGTGGTGAGTGATGGTGCTCTGAGCGCCACCAATAGTTTCACCGTGACGGTGACGGAAGTTAATCTGGCTCCGGTGCTGCCGGTGCAAACCAACCGAACCATCGCGGAGTTGACCTCGCTGACGGTGACCAACACGGCGATGGACGCGGACCTGCCGGCGAATAATTTGACGTATCAACTGCTTGCCCCCCCCGGCAATGCGAGTATCAGTGCCAGTGGGGTGATCAGTTGGACCCCCGGCGAGAGTGAAGGGCCCGGGACGAACACATTGACCACTGTAGTGAGTGATGGTCAGGCAAGTGTAACCAACAGTTTCATGGTGATTGTGACCGAGCTGAATGTGGCGCCGGTATTGCCAGTGCAGTCCGATCGGAGTGTGATTGAATTGACGACCTTGACGGTCACGAATGCAGCCAGCGATGCCGATCTGCCGGCCAACGTGCTCACGTACGAACTCCTCGATCCACCCAGTGGCGCGGCCATAGATGCCAACGGAGTAATTACCTGGACGCCGACGATTGCTCAAGGTCCCGGCACGAACACCCTCACGACCGTGGTGAACGATGGCAACGCCAGTGCGACCAACAGTTTCGTGGTGACCGTGACCGACGGAAATCAAGCCCCCGTGTTGCCAGTGCAAACCAATCGCACCGTGGCCGAGTTGACCCTGCTAACCGTGACCAACACGGCCACCGATGCGGACATCCCGGCGAATGTGTTGACTTATCAGTTGCTCAATCCCCCGAGCGGAGTCGTAATTACCGCGAACGGTGTGATTACTTGGACCCCGACCGAAATCCAAGGCCCGGGAACAAATGCGATCACAACAGTTGTCAGCGACGGTTTGGCCAGCGCGACGAACAGTTTTGCTGTGACTGTGACCGAAGCGAATCAGTCTCCGGTCCTGCCGGTTCAGACCGATCGAGTCATAGCCGAATTGACGCCGTTGTCAGTTACGAATACGGCCAGCGATGCCGACCTGCCGGCGAACAACTTGACCTACCAGCTTCTGAATTCACCCGTCGGTGCATCTATTTCTGCGGAGGGCGTCATTCACTGGGCAGCGGCAGTAACCGAAGGGCCGAGTACCAACATCTTTACCACCGTGGTGAGTGACGGGTCGGCCAGTGCCACCAACAGTTTTGCGGTCACGGTCAATGACACACTGGCGGGTACGACTACGAACATCACACTCATCAGCACAGGCGCCGTCTGGAATTACCTCGACAACGGCAGCGATCAGGGCAGTGCGTGGCCGGCAACCGGATTCAATGACTCCGGCTGGAGCAACGGTCCGGCGCAACTGGGTTACGGCGATGGTGATGAGCAGACAGTGGTTGGCTTCGGCACGAACAGCAGTGCCAAGTACCTCACCACCTATTTCCGCCGTGCCGTTACGATTGCCAATCCCACGGGCTTCAGTTCCCTGAATCTCCGGTTGTTGCGTGATGATGGCGCCGTTGTCTATCTCAACGGGAATGAAGTCTATCGCGACAATCTTCCCACCGGCCCCATCAACTATCAGACTCGCGCCGTGAGCAATGTTGGCGGCGTCAATGAAACCAATTACTTTGCGGCGACGGTGGATCCGGCCTGGCTGGTTGCCGGGACTAACGTCGTGGCGGTGGAGGTTCATCAGGATTTGCCGACGAGTTCCGACCTGAGCTTTGACTTTGAGTTGACGGGCGTGCTGAACCTGCTTCCGCCCGTGCTGCCCCAACTTGCGGATCTCACGATGGCCGAGTTGACGACGTTGACCGTGACCAACACGGCGAGCGATTTGGATTCCCCGGCGAACACGCTGACCTACCAGTTGGTCAACGCTCCGCCCGGTGCGGTGATTGATGCGAATGGCATCATCACGTGGACGCCTACGGAGGCTCAAGGCCCGGCGACAAACACGATCACCACGGTGGTCAGTGACAGCACTGCGAGCGCCACCAACAGCTTTGTGGTGGTGGTGAACGAGGTGAATGTTGCCCCGGTGTTTGCGGGCGCGCCTTCGAGCCAGACGATCGCTGAACTCGCGATTCTCACCGTCACCAACAAGGCCAGCGATGCCGATCTGCCGGCCAACCTCTTGAGTTATCAACTCCTCAATGCCCCGGGTGGAATGAGCATCAGTGGCGACGGCGTGATCACTTGGACGCCGACCGAAGCGCAAGGTCCGGCCACCAATACCATCACCACCGTTGTGAGCGATGGCGTGTTGAGCGCGACCAACAGCTTTACGGTCACGGTGACGGAGGTGAACGTGGCCCCAGGGTTGCCGGTGCCGACCAATCGGACGATGGCCGAGTTGACGGCCTTGACCGTGACGAATACCGCGACCGATCCCGATGTGCCGGCGAATGTGTTGACTTATCAATTGGTCAATCCACCGGCGGGAGCGAGCATCACCGCCAACGGCGTGATCACCTGGACCCCGACCGAGGCGCAAGGGCCGGTCACGAACACCCTCATCACGATTGTCTCTGACGGGCTCGCCAGTGCCACCAACAGCTTTGTGGTCACGGTGACCGAAGTGAACCAGCCGCCGGTGTTGCCCGTGCAGACGAATCGGACGCTGGCCGAACTGACCTTGCTGACCGTGACCAACATGGCCACGGATGGGGACTTGCCGGCCAACACGCTGAGTTATCAACTTTTGAACCCGCCCGGCAATGCCAGCATCAGTGCCGGTGGGGTGATTACCTGGACGCCGGGTGAAAGCGAAGGCCCGGGCACCAATACGTTGATCACCGTGGTCAGTGACGGAACAGCCAGCGTGACGAATAGTTTCTTGGTTGTGGTGACGGAGCTGAACACCGCCCCTGTACTCCCGCTGCAAACGAACCGCACCATCGCGGAACTGACTACCTTGACGATCACAAACACGGCCAGCGACGCTGACTTGCCGGCCAACGTGCTGACTTATCAGCTTGTGAATGCCCCGGTTGGTGCGGTCATTGATGCCAACGGTGTGATCACCTGGACGCCGACCGAGGCGCAGGGCCCGGTGACGAATACTTTGACGACGGTGGTGAGCGATGGCGCTCTGAGTGCCACCAACAGTTTCACGGTGTCAGTGACCGAGGTAAACGTGGCCCCAGTGTTGCCGGTGCAGACCAATCGGACGATGGCCGAACTCACGTTGTTGACGCTAACCAACACGGCGACGGACTCGGATCTGCCCGCGAACACGTTGACGTATCAATTGCTCAACGCTCCGGCGGGCGCGGTCGTTGATGCCAACGGTGTGATTACCTGGACGCCGACCGAGGCGCAGGGACCGGTGACGAATACTTTGACGACGGTGGTGAGCGACGGCGCCCTGAGCGCCACCAATAGTTTCACGGTCACAGTGACCGAGGTGAACGTGGTCCCAGTGTTGCCGGCGCAGACCAATCGGACGATTGCCGAGCTGACATTGTTGACGGTGACGAACACTGCAACGGACTCGGATCTGCCCGCGAACACATTGACCTATCAGTTACTCAGCCCGCCCAGTGGCGCAGCGATTTCTGCGAGCGGTGTGATCACCTGGACGCCGACCGAGGCGCAGGGGCCGGTGACGAATACGTTGACGACGGTCGTGAGCGATGGTGCTCTGAGCGCCACCAATAGTTTCACGGTCACAGTGACCGAGGTGAACGTGGCCCCAGTGTTGCCAGCGCAGACCAATCGGACGATGGCCGAACTGACATTGTTGACGGTGACCAACACGGCCACGGACACCGATCTGCCCGCGAACACGTTGACCTATCAATTGCTCAACGCTCCGGCGGGCGCGGTCATTGACGCGAACGGCGTCATAACGTGGACTCCCACCGAGGTGCAGGGCCCGGTGACGAATACTTTGACGACCGTTGTGAGCGATGGCGTGTTGAGCGCCACCAACAGCTTCACGGTCACGGTGACCGAGGTAAACGTGGCCCCGGTGTTGCCGGTGCAGACCAATCGGACGATTGCCGAACTGACATTGTTGACGGTGACCAACACGGCCACGGACACCGATCTGCCCGCGAACACGTTGACGTATCAATTGCTCAACGCTCCGGCGGGCGCGGTCATTGACGCGAACGGCGTCATAACGTGGACCCCGACCGAGGCGCAGGGCCCGGTGACGAATACGTTGACGACGGTGGTGAGCGATGGTGCTCTGAGCGCCACCAATAGTTTCACGATCACGGTGACCGAGGTGAATGCGATGCCGAGTTTCGTGTTGACCCCGTCGAACACGAGCGTGCCCGAGTTGACCCAGCTGATGGTGACCAACCGCGCAACCGACGTGGACTTGCCGGCCAATGCACTTGCCTATTCCTTGTTGAATGCTCCCGCCGGGGTGCTGATTGATACCAACGGCGTGATCACTTGGACACCGACTGAGGCGCAGGGCCCGACAACGAACACCATCCTGACCGTCGTCAACGACGGCTTCGCGAGCGCCACGAACAGCTTCGTCGTCATCGTTACCGAGATGAACCAGCCGCCGGTGCTGCCGGTGCAAACCAACCGAACCATCGCGGAGTTGAGCATATTGACGGTGACCAACACCGCCAGCGATCCGGACCTGCCGGCCAGCGTGTTGACCTATCAACTGCTCAATGCCCCCGACGGCGCCGTGATTGACGCCAACGGCGTGATAACGTGGACTCCGAGTGAAGCGCAAGGCCCCGCAACAAACACCCTGACAACGGTTGTCAGCGATGGAGCGTTGAGTGCCACCAACAGCTTCGTCGTGACGGTTACGGAGGTGAACGTCGCGCCGGTGCTGCCCGCGCAGACGAATCGCACGGTAACCGAATTGACTTTGTTGGCCGTGACCAACACCGCGGCGGATTCCGACCTGCCTGCCAGTGTTTTAAGCTATCAATTGCTCAACGCGCCGGTCGGGGCGGTGGTTGACGCCAACGGTGTGATTACCTGGACGCCGACCGAGGCGCAGGGCCCGGGCACCAACACGCTCACCACGGTCGTGAGCGATGGCAGTGTGAGCGTCACCAACAGTTTCCAAGTGGTGGTGACCGAAGTAAACGTCCCGCCGGTCTTTCTCCTGACGCCGTCGGAGCAGGTGGTTCCTGAACTCGTAACGTTGACCGTGACCAACGCGGCGACCGACAGCGATCTGCCAGCGAATGCTCTGACCTACAGTCTGGTGGAGGCGCCGATCGGTGCGGCGATTGATGACCAGGGCGTGTTCACCTGGCGGCCCAAAGAGAATCAAGGGTCGAGCAGCAACGTCATCATCACGGTGGTCAGCGACGGGAGCGTCAGCGTCACCAACAGTTTTGTGGTGATGGTCACCGAGGTGAACAGTCCGCCGTTGTTGTCCACCATTGTCAACCGGACGATTCACGCCGGGAGCACATTGTTGCTGCACTGTCTGGCCCAGGATTCAAACGGGGAATCCAACAACCTGATGTTCAGTTTTGACGCCGCTCCCGATGGCGCGACGATCAACGCCACCAACGGTCAGTGTCTCTGGCTCACTACCGATGCGAATGTGGACACCACGAACGAGTTCATTGTACGGGTGACCGATGACGGCGTGCCGCCCTTGAGCGACACCAAGTCGTTTACGGTGATCGTGGTTGCCCGGCCGTTTATCCAGGACATTTCCGTGACGAACGAACTGGTCACCGTGAGCTGGAGCGCGATTGACGGGCAACATTACGTGTTGCAGGGCAGCCCGGGTTTGAGTCCGACGAACTGGTCTGATGTCGGCGGCGAAGTGATCAGTGCCGGGGCGACGGCTTCCCAGACCAACTCGATTTCCGCCACGCCGATGCAATTCTATCGGGTGCGTCTCGCGCAGTGATTTAGGAACTTGCGCTGGTGTAATGGCGCAGGGAAAGCCGCCAGACCCATTCGGAAACGGCGGCGCAAACCAGCGCCATTCCCAACAACAGGAACAACCAGCCGCTTGAGTTTAACGTATCGGTCAGCACGCGCACCGGCACGTTCGACACCAGCAAGACCGGGAGCACGAACGTGAATACGCCTCGAAAGATTCCCGTAAACGCCTCGTCCGGCATCCGCGCGATGTTGAACAGGTTGTAGTAACCATAGACGATACCTTGCGCCCGTACCGTCCAGAAGCTCACCGTGGCGAGCATGAACATCAGGCAGTAGTGGATGAGAATTCCCACCAGACAGAGGCCAAGAAAGCCGGCGATCTGAAACGCCGTCGGGCTGATGGGAATTTGTCGTGCCGCATAGATCATCACCGCCGCGGCGGAAGCGGCATTGACAAATCCGCCGAGGTCAACCTGGCGCAGCGAGACCACAAAGCGCGAGTTGACTGGCAGCATCAGGAGGAAATCCAATTTGCCCTGGCGCACCAGTTCGGAAAGATTCACGCAGTTGACGAGGAAGAACGCTTGATAGACCTGCTGGATGAAATGGCTCGCGCCCACCAATAGCACCACCTGCCACTTGGTCCACGACCCGATCGTATCCGTGTGCAGATAGATTACGCCGATGAAACTGAGTTGCAGCGCGAACCAGACAACTTCCACGATGATCCAGAGCAGGAAGTTCCCCTTGAACATCGTTTCGCGCGTGACGGAATTCTTCCACAACGCGGCGTAAATGCCCGCATAACGGACGAGCGTCGCTGGTCGAAGGCCCAAGGCGGCCTGCGCCGCAGACGCGTCTGGCTCCCGACTCTCGACTTTGGACTCTCGACTCATGTCATCCTCCCACGGCCGCGTATTTGCGAATCCCTCGATGCCACGCGAAGCGTGCGAGGAAGTAAGCCACCACCACCCAGCCTGCCTGCATGACCAGGCCACGAATGAGTTCCGACCCGGTGACCTTGCCCATGTAAATGCCAACGGGTAGATAGAGCTGATACGGGAACGGCGTTAGAAACAATGCTTCCTTCAATACCGGCGGCAGGATATCGAGCGGGAACATGTGGCCGCTGGCAATGTACTCGAAAGCATAGACGATGAAAATGAACGTGGAAACCTCCAACACCCAGAACGCCAGCATCGCCATGGTGTAGGAAAGGAAGAATTGCAGCAGGGCGGTCATGCTCAACGACAGTGCGAAAAGTCCGAACGTCAGCCAGTTGGCGGGCAGCACAAAATAGTCACGCAGGAAAAAAATCAACAGGGCGATGGGCAAAAACGCCACGGTCAGGTAGGTGATCCGTCCGGAAACGTAGAGACAGAATCGGAACCAAAGATAATTCACCGGCTTGAGCAGGAACTGGCTGATGTTGCCGTCTTTGATGTCGGCGGCAATCTGCCAATCGTCCTCGTTCACGGCGGTGAGCGCGTCGGCGATGGTCACGATCAGGTAGTAAGACGTCATCTCGGCCAGCGTAAACGTCGAGATGGAAGCGCCCTCGCCCTTGCCTTCGTAGATTTTACGCCAGAGAAACACGATGGCCATCAGCGGAATGAAACCAAACAGCGTGCGGGCAAGAAAATTGAACCGGTAGGTCAGGTTGTTCTGAAATCCGATATTGATGGCGTGCCAGTATTTCCTCACGGCATTGTCTGCATTAGCCTAGTCACCGGCGTGGGCGATGCAACCAAGGATTTTTATTTACGCGGCACGCATCCGGCTACTATGGTGCCGCCGAATTCAAAGGGAATTCAATCGGATAACTTGATCTATGGCAACTAAACCACTGTCGTCGGAAGAACTGAACCAACTCGTCAACGGTCTCAACAAACTCGCCCGCAATCTCTGGTGGACCTGGGACCAGGAGGCGCAGGAGCTGTTCCAGGAACTTTCCCCCCGCGGCTGGCAAAACCTTTACCACAACGCGGTGGCCATTCTTCACGAAGTCTCGGAATACGAACTGCGTGTCCGATTGCAAGACGGGGATTTCGCCCCGCACGTGCGGCAGGTGCTGAACGACTTTGAAAGTTACATCGGCGAAAAGAAAACTTGGTGCGCCAAACACGCCCCGGCGCTGCTCAAGAACCCCGTCGCCTATTTCTCGGCGGAATTCGGCTTTCACGAAACCCTGCCCATCGCTGCCGGCGGCCTGGGCATTCTGGCGGGCGACCACACGAAATCCGCGAGCGATCTGGGCCTCGGCTTCTGCGGCATCAGCCTGTTCTACCGCGAGGGCTATTTCCAGCAAGCGGTGGATGGCAACAACTGGCAGACCGAATTTTATTCGCGGCTCGATCCAAAGAACCTGCCGATCGAGCAGGTGGCGGATAACCAGGGCCAGCCGCTTGTGATCACCGTCCGGATCGCGATGTCCGACGTCAAACTGTTCGTCTGGCGCGTCAACGTCGGGCGCGTGCCGGTTTATCTGCTGGATGCGAATCATCCCAACAACGAGCAGCACTTCCGCGACTTGACCAAGCGCGTCTATGGTGGCGACAGCACCACGCGCATCATGCAGGAGATCATTCTCGGTGTTGGTGGCGTGCGGTTGCTGCGGGCCTTGGGGGTGCAACCCTCGACCTTCCACATGAACGAAGGCCACGCCGCCTTCCTTGCTTTTGAACTGATGCGCGAGAAGATGGCTACTGGAGCCACGCTCGATCAGGCGCTAGCCGCCACCAAGAAGGAATGTCTTTTCACCACGCACACACCCGTCGAAGCCGGTCACGACCGCTTCAACAGCGAACTCATGGGCTACGCCGCCCACAAGTTCGCCGAGGATCTCAAGATTTCCCACGATCAACTCATGGGCTTGGGTCGCGTGAAGCCTGACGACAAGAACGAACCGTTCTGCATGACGGTGCTCGCCCTAAAGGCGTCGCGCGCCGCCAACGGCGTGAGCGAATTGCACGGCGAAGTCAGCCGGCACATGTGGCAATGCATGTTCCCGGGCACGCCGGTCGAGAAAGTTCCTATCGGGCATATCACCAATGGCATCCACGTCGCGGGCTGGATGAAAGGCACCGTGCGCCGGTTCTGGCGCAAGAAACTGACCGGAGCAATGGCGGCGGACGACCAGCCCGCCGGCGAAAGCACCCGCTTTTGGAAAACCAACGGACACGACTGGGCCAACGAAATCTGTTCGCAAAGTTTCTGGGACAAGATGCTCGATCCGAAATTCCTCAGCGACGAGGAGCTTTGGGCGTTGCGGTACCGGCTGCGGCGCGAACTGCTCGAGTTCTCCCGGCGCCGGCTGCTGTTGCAGGCCCAACGCGTCACCCATGAGGATTTCATCGCTTTCGACCATCTGCTCAACCCCGATGCGCTGACCATCGGGTTCGCCCGGCGGTTCGCTACCTACAAGCGCGCGCCGCTCATTTTCCAGCAGTTCGAGAATATCGTGAAGTTGACTCGCGACGAGAAGCGTCCCGTGCAATTCATCTTTGCTGGCAAGGCGCATCCCCGCGACGACGACGGCAAACGTTTCATCCAACACATCATTCACCTGAGCAAGTACAGCGACCTCAAGGGCAAGCTTGTGTTCATCGAGAACTACGACGTTCACGTCGCGCGCCAGATGGTTTCCGGTTGTGACGTGTGGTTGAACAACCCGCGCCGTCCGCTCGAAGCCTCCGGCACCAGCGGCATGAAAGCCGGCTGCCACGGCTGTTTGAACCTGAGCATCCTCGATGGCTGGTGGCGCGAGGGCTACGACAAGACCAACGGCTTCGCCATCGGCACGGATTCACACTCCGAGAACGTGGAGGAACAGGATCGCGTGGACAGCGCGAATCTCTACAAGGCGCTCACCGAAGAAGTCATCCCGAGTTTCTTCGACCGCGATGCCAACGGCATTCCGCGCAAATGGCTGCAGAAGGTCCGTCGCGCCATGGCCACTCTCGTGGTGCAATTCAGCACCGACCGGATGGTCCGCGATTACGCGGAGAAGTATTACCTGACGAAGTAGCTTTTCCCTCTTACTCTTAATCCTAATCTTACTCTTAATCCGTTTGTGATTGAGAGTAAGATGAAGATTAAGATGCCCGTGTTGACCGACATCAAATCGCTGACGCGCGAAGAACTGGAAGCCCAGTTCGCCGCGTGGGAGCAGCCTGTCTATCGCGTCAAGCAACTGATGGACTGGCTTTATGTCCAGCGCTCGACGGATTGGGAGGCGATGAGCAATCTCCCCAAGACCCTG
This sequence comes from Limisphaerales bacterium, assembly GCA_044225555.1. Lineage (GTDB taxonomy): Bacteria > Verrucomicrobiota > Verrucomicrobiia > Limisphaerales > JADLHS01 > JADLHS01. The sequence goes on from JBGAIM010000017.1 coordinate 103,970, forward strand.
CGCGAAAAACTGCGGCACGAATACGCCCTCGGCACCCTCGAACTCATCCGCAAACAAGGTGCGCGCGACACGACACAAAAATTCCTCTGGCGGCTGGTGGATCATTCGCTGATCGAAAGCGTTTTGATTCCGGCCAACCCGTCGCTCTACGGCGAGCCGAGTGACCGCCACACCTTGTGTGTCTCGACGCAAGTCGGTTGTGCTTACGGCTGCAAGTTCTGCGCGAGCGGGCTGGACGGCTGGAAACGCAATCTGCTCCCGCACGAAATTGTCGAGCAGGTGATGGGCGTCGAGCGCTGGACTGCGGCGCAAGACAAGGCTGAAAGTCCTAATTCTGGGAAGGGAGATTCCCCAACTGCCAACTCCCAACTGCCAACTCCCAAAAACCCCGGCAACGGTTTTCCCGGCCCGCGCGTCGTGGACAACGTCGTCATTATGGGCATGGGCGAGCCGCTGGCCAACTACGACCATTTGCTCAAGGCCCTCCGTCTGTTGAATGCCGGTTGGGGCGGACGCATCGGCGCGCGGAAGATCACCGTTTCCACCAGCGGCCTGGCCCCGCAGATTCGCAAACTGGCTGATGAGCCGGAACAATTCTCCCTGGCCGTCTCCCTGCACGGCGCGACTGATGAGGTGCGCGACAAAATCATGCCGGTGAACCGCAAGTATCCGCTCAAGGAACTGACCGCCGCGCTCGACTACTACCAATCCCAGCGGGGTCGCATCATCACCTTCGAGTACATTCTGATCGCCGGCGTGAACGATGGACTCGATCAAACGCGGCCGCTGGGGGCGCTGGCCCGGCGACTCAACGCCAAGGTGAACCTCATTCCCTACAATACCGTGGAGGGTCTGCCTTGGTCCCGGCCGGAGGATGGCGTGTGCGAACAATTCGCCGCCGCGCTGCGCTCGCAAAAAATTGTTACGACCTTGCGCCGGGAGAAAGGCCACGACATTGACGCCGCCTGCGGTCAGTTGCGGCTCAAGACCGAGCGGGAGTTAAGCGGAGTTCAATAACCATCTGAAGCTGTTTCTCGGACTGCCTTTAAGCATTTGCAGTCTATTGCTAGACTAGGCCGACAATTTCTGAACAAACTCAAACTGCTCCTCATGGTGGTAGAACAATACCCAACGCTCTGAGTCTGGCCAAACAGCAACATCGTCGGACATCGGATAACAAAAGTCGCTCCAATGCTCAGTGAAAATCTGCCAACTCGTGCGGAGCGCACACTCTGGCGACCACGAAACTGTAACGATGTCTCTCATGCCGCCGTGTCGCGCCTGCAACCAAGCTCGGCCATCGTCGTCGGAAACATCTGCCGAACCTCTAACGCCAGAACCCTGCTGGAATCCTCTGGCGCGCTCGAACGCAACCTGTGCCTCAGGCAAGCCAAGCGGCTGAATCTGCGACAGCACGGCGTCGGGAAAAACTGCGTACCGGCTGTCAGTCCAGCGCCAAGCTAAAGGGAACTCTTGAACTTTCATGGCGCGTGCGGGTCGGCCTAACCGTAGCTTGAACTGCGTACTTGAAGCCTAGCAAGTTTCATGAATTCGACTTTCGGCTTGGCAAAGTATTTTGTCGAGAGGAATTTGGAGGCGAAATGCGATGAGCCTGGATTGGCAGTTTCCAAATCATGAACTTTGAATTTGCGACAGCGACCCGGATTGTTTTCGGCAACGAAAAAATTCAGGAGCTGGGTTCGCTGGTGTCCGGCCTCGGTCAACGCGCTTTGCTGGTGACGGGCAAGGACCCGAGTCGTGCTGCGATTGCTGGCGAATTACTGAAGGCCGCGGGTGTTTCGGCGACACTTTTTTCTGTTCCCGGTGAGCCCACGACGTCGTTGGTGGAGCAGGGGATGGCCGCAGCCCGGGCGGCGGGTTGTGACTTTGTCATCTGCATCGGTGGCGGGAGCGTGATTGACGCGGGCAAGGCCATCGCCGCGATGCTGACGCAGGAGGGCGAATTGCTCGATTACCTTGAAGTCATCGGCCGTGGTCGGGCTTTGACGAAACCATCCCGGCCGTTGGTCGCGATCCCGACGACGGCGGGAACGGGAGCGGAGGTTACGCGCAACGCCGTGTTGTCGTCGCCCGAGCACCGGGTCAAAGTCAGCCTGCGCAGTCCGTTGATGCTGCCGACGCTGGCGCTGGTGGATCCGGAACTCACTTGCGATCTTCCACCAGCCCTGACCGCGAGCACCGGGTTGGATGCCTTGACCCAACTCATCGAGCCATTCACCAGCAGCCGGGCAACCCCGATGACGGATGCGCTATGCCGTGATGGTATCGTACGCGCCGCGCGTTCGTTGCGGGTGGCGTTTCGGGATGGACACAACGTCGCGGCGCGTGAAGACATGGCGGCAGCGAGTTTGTTTGGCGGATTGGCGCTGGCCAACGCGGGTTTGGGTGCGGCACATGGATTTGCCGCTCCCATTGGAGGAATGTTCCCCGCACCGCACGGAGCGGTGTGTGCGGCGTTGCTGCCGCACGTGATGGCGGCAAATCTCGCGGCGCTACGGTCGCGCTTGCCAAATAGTGCCACATTGAAGCGCTACGACGAAGTCGCGCGCTTGGTAACGGCAAATGCTTCCGCTAACGCCGCCGACGGCGTGCGCTGGGTGGCAGAATTGGTGCGCGACTTGCGGATACCAGGCCTGAGTGCGTATGGAGTTTCGAAGTCGCACACAGATGAACTGGTCGCCAAGGCCGCGCAGGCGAGCAGCATGAAGGCGAATCCAATCTCCCTAACAGCGAACGAGCTTGCTGAGGTGTTGGAATCGGCGCTGTAACTCACGGGGCGTCACTCTTTTCTGAGACTTTCTGTGGGGCGCGGTTTATGATCTGGAAGTCACGGCTATAAACCATGAGCAAACCATCGCGAATTTTTGCCCTTGTCGTAGTGACAATCGTGCTGATTGGCGCGTCTGTTTGCTGGCGAGGCTGCGGTCGAAACCGCGACGCACTGTCAAAGTACAAGGCTGAACTGCGTGCCAAGGGCGAGAAACTTTCAGCCGAGGAACTGGGCTATCCGCGTCCACCGGAGAAGAGCCCGGGGCTGGACCGTTTGTTGGAGACTGCAAACAGACTTGGCCCGATGCAATTTCAGCCTTCGAGCATTGACATCATGCCTTTTAGCGGTCCGGGCCAAGTAAAACTTGTTTGGGCAGCGCCGCAGCCTGTTACTCCTAGCGCGGGTAACGGGCATACTTGGGAATCAATCTCGGCTCAATTCTCAAACGAAGTCGGTCTCACGCTGGAGCTACGCGAAGCCGTCCTGGTTCCGCCGCGCTATTTTTACAGCGACCCGACGAATTTCTTCAATACACCCAAGAGTCCATTTGTCGGAATTCGCAATGCGGCCCAATGGCTGGCGGCTGATGCCATGGTAGCGTTGCACGCGGGTCAAGTGGATCAGGCGGCTCTGGACATTCACGCGCTGACGCAGTTGGTGCAATTTCATCGGGAGGATGGCACCTTGGTTAGTCAGATGATTCGGGTGGCAATTGCTGGACTTGGATTGTCGGTGACTTGGCAGGCATTGCACGCGGACGGTTGGAATGAAGAGATGCTGGCGGGACTGCAAAAGGATTGGGAGGCGGTGAATCTCGCTGACTCGTTTGAAACGGCGATGACTGGCGAGCGTGCTTTTGGCGAAGCGGTTTTCACCGCCATGCGTACTGCCAGTTCAAGTGAACGGGTGAAACTCGTCCGGTTCTCAGCGGTCACAGGCCCGGTTCAATTGAAATCTCCAAAGGATTACTTTGAAGCCTATGTAGTCATGCCATTTTGGGCGGCAAATGCGGACGCGGACGAAATGCTCTTCCTTCAGCACACTCAGCGGACACTCGATTCAGTCCGCAAACTGAGCACCGGTGTTCCCTGGTCAACGATCAACATCGAGCTAGGCTCCAATCACGCCGTGCTGAACAACGCTTTCAGTTCACCAATGTCGAAGTATCGGTACCTGTTCAGCGCCATCGCCATCCCCAATTCTCTGAAAGCCGCCAGTGTCTGTGTGAGGAATGAAACCCAGCGCCGCTTGACGCTCACGGCGATTGCGTTGGCGCGGTACAAACTCCGATTTGGCAGATATCCGACTGATCTCAATACCTTGGCGACGCAGTTTCTTTCTGCAGTTCCAATTGATCTGATGAGCGCGAAGCCGTTTTGTTATCGGCTCAACCCGGCTGGAACGTTCACGCTTTATTCCGTTGGTGAAGACGGGCGTGACGACGGTGGCGACCCAACCTCCGTCAGTGCAACGAACAAGTTTGATTTGTGGTCAGGGCGCGATGCGGTGTGGTCGGTGGCAGGCACGAAAAACTGAGGCGGCAAAGAAATCATCGGGCGGCGCTGGCTTCAGAATTTGAAATTCCAGTCACGCTGATCGTACTTCAATTGCACCAGAGATTTAATGGCGTCTGAGGGAATAGTCAGACCAGGCTCATTTGCTCCCCATGCCGCCGCTAGAGCGTTCTTAACTGCCGTTGCAGTGGAGTTCAGGTTGGTGACAAACTCGCCGTGACTGCGCGATTGACGGTAATCTGGCTGCAGCGACGGTGGATGGAGTAACTCGCTGATGAGGCTGAGATCGAAGTGCAACAGGAATGTTCCGTGAAAGAGTAGAAACTTCCGCCGCCGCCGCTGGGAGTTGCCAGAAAACTTCAGCCCACCAATCGCGAGGTCGGTGTGTCCCGCAATTTGGATTTCAGATTTTGGATTTCTGATTTCCGCTGCAATCGCCTCCAGATTGCGCTCCATGATGAACTGGTTGGCGTCCTGGATCGTGCGAGTCGGCCCGTCCTCGGCAATGTGCAGGATCAATGAATAGTTCAGACACCCCGGGCCTTGGACAACGGTGCCGCCACCCGAGCATCGGCGAAGAATTGGAATATTCCGCGCTTTACACGCAGCGACATTGACCTCTGTGGCTACCTTGTTGGCGTAGCCGACCACCACGAAGTGATAAGGCGATTCCCAGAAGCGCAGCACCTCGCCGGATGCACCGGCCTCGGCGGCATCGAGCAAAGCCTCTTCGCAAGCAAGGTTTTCCGCCGGCGTGGGCAGGGTGAGGTCAAGGAGAGTCATTTGACGACGGGTCCGTTAATTTCGCTGGCGTTGCAGGGTGACTTTGGCTTTACTATGTTGTCCTTGCCGGGGCGCAACCAGCCTTTCGATTTCATGCGGCAAATGCTTTTAGAAGTGAGCACCACAATCAAAACAAAAAGAGAAGTTTACGGTTCACGCGCCAATGGCGACAAGCTGTCCCAGTCGGTGCAGTCGGTGTTCGATCTCGCCTTGGAATCCCAGGGGCCGGAGCGCACGGCGCAGTTGTTTGAACAGCTCGCGGATCGTCTCCGGGCTTCGAAGCATGAACTGCCGCGCGGCTTCAACACGCCGTACGCCAATACGATCCCTGTCGCCGATCAGCCCGCTTATCCCGGTGACTGGCAGACCGAGGTGAAGCTCAAGAGCCTGATGCGTTGGAACGCGATGGCCATGGTGGTGAAGGCAAACCACTCGACCAACGTGGGTGGCCACATCGCCAGCTATGCTTCGTCCGCGACGCTTTACGAGGTGGCGTTCAATCATTTTTTCCGGGGACGCACGGAGAATTTTCCCGGGGACTCGGTTTATTTTCAAGGCCACGCCGCGCCCGGAGTCTATGCCCGCGCATTTCTCGAAGGGCGCATCAGTGAAACGCAACTGCACAATTTCCGCCAGGAACTTGCCGAGGGCGGCGGGCTTTCGTCATATCCGCATCCCTATTTGATGCCGGAGTTCTGGCAGTATCCGACCGTTTCGATGGGGCTCGGCCCGATCATGTCCATCTACCAAGCGCGCTACAACCGCTACTTGCAGGCGCGCAAGCTCGTCAGTTACGAGACCGAGCCGAAGGTGTGGTGCTTCATTGGCGACGGTGAAAGCGACGAGCCGGAAACGCTCGGGGCGACAACGCTCGCCTCACGCGAGAATCTCGACAACCTGATCTGGGTGGTGAACTGCAACTTGCAGCGCCTCGATGGCCCGGTGCGCGGCAACGGGAAGATCATTCAGGAACTCGAAGCCGCGTTTCGCGGTGCGGGCTGGAATGTCATTAAGGTTGTCTGGGGTAGTGACTGGGACGATTTGCTCGCACGCGACAAGAGTGGCCTGTTGCTCAAGCGCATGGAGGAGGCGGTGGACGGCGATTACCAGAAATACGTCGTCGAGCCGGGCAGCTACGTGCGCAAACATTTCTTCGGCAAGTATCCCGAGTTGCTCAAGCTCGTGACGCACCTCACCGACGCGCAGTTACACAAGCTGATGCGCGGCGGTCATGACACGCGCAAGATGTATGCAGCCTACAAGGCGGCGACCGAGCACAAGGGCCAGCCAACGGTCATCCTCGCGAAGACGGTGAAAGGTTACGGCCTCGGCGAAGCGGGTGAAGGTCGCAACATTTCGCACCAGCAGAAAAAGATGAATGAGAAGGAGCTTCGCGAGTTTCGTGAACGCTTCAACATCGCCATCAGCGATGATGTGATCGCGGAGACCCCGTTCTATCGTCCGCCGGAAAACAGTCCGGAGATCAAGTATCTGCTCGAACGGCGTAAGGTGCTGGGAGGATTCATTCCCGCGCGCCACAACACGGCCAAGCCGCTGGAGGTGCCGCCGCTGGAGTTTTTCAAGGAGTTCTTCAAAGGCTCGGGCGCCAGCCAGGTTTCAACCACGATGGCGTTCGTGCGGCTGCTCACGGTGTTACTCCGCCATAAGGGCATCGGCAAAAACATCGTGCCGATCATTCCTGATGAGGCGCGCACGTTCGGCATGGATTCGTTGTTCCGCGAGATCGGAATTTATTCCTGCAAAGGTCAGCTCTACGAGCCGGTGGACAAGAAGTCGCTGCTCTATTATCACGAAGCCAAGGACGGACAGATTCTTGAGGAAGGCATCACCGAGGCCGGCGCGATGTCGTCATTCATCGCTGCTGGCACGAGCTACGCCACGCATGGCGTGCAGACCGTGCCGTTCTACACCTACTACTCGATGTTCGGCCCGCAACGCATCGGCGATCTTGTCTGGCTCGCCGGCGACATAAAGGCCAAAGGCTTTCTGTGCGGCGCCACGAGCGGGCGCACGTCGCTCAATGGCGAAGGGTTGCAACATCAGGATGGTCACAGCCTCCTGCTGATGAGCACCGTACCGACCGCGATGGTTTATGATCCCGCGTTTGGTTACGAGATTGCGACCATTGTCGCCGATGGACTGCGCCGCATGTATGCGCAGGGTGAGGAGATTTTCTATTATCTCGCGCTCTACAACGACAATTACCTCCAGCCGACAAAGCCCGAAGGTGTCGAGGAGGGAATTCTCAAAGGGCTTTACAAATTCAAGGCCGGCGAGAAGAAGAAGATCAAGGCGCACATTCTTGGCAGTGGCCCGATCATCAACTCCGCGCTCAGGGCGCAGGAAATCCTGGCCGAACGTTATGGCGTGAGTGCCGATGTCTGGAGCGCGACGAGCTACAAGTTGTTGCGCACGGATGCTATCCGTTGTCAGCGTTGGAACATGCTGCATCCGACGGAAGCACCGAAGAAATCCTACGTCGAGCAGTTGCTGGCCAAAGAGCAGGGGACGTTCGTGGCGGTGTCGGACAACATTCGCACTGTGCCGGATCAGATCGCGCCGTGGGTGCCGGGCGGATTGTTCACGTTGGGCACGGATGGCTTTGGCCGCAGCGACACGCGGGCACGTTTGCGGCGGTTCTTCCAGGTGGATGCGGAGAGCACGGTCATCGGGACGCTCTACGCACTGGCACAGAAAGGCGAGATCGGGCGGGAGGTGGTGGCGAAGGCGATCAAGGACCTGGGTGTTGACCCGGAGAAGATTCAACCGCAGTTGGTTTAACTTTCGATTGGTTTGCGATTACTCCTATGGATTTGAAACTTCCAAAACTCGGTGAAGGAGCCGACAGCGGCGTCGTGGTGACCGTCTTCGTGAAAGAAGGCGACACGATTGCCAAAGATCAGGCCGTCATCGAACTCGAAAACGAAAAGGCAGTTGCTTCCATTCCGGCCACCGACGGTGGCGTCGTGGAAAAAGTCCACGTCAAGGTCGGCGACAAGATCAGTGCCGGCCAGCGCATCGTGACGCTGGGTGGCGGCGCAGTGTCACCGGTAGCGCCCAAGGCCGCGGCAAAACCTGCAGCCAAGCGTCCTGAGCCCGAGCCGGAAGTCGAAGAAACGGTCGGAGAATCGGTGGATGCAGAATCGGCTGCGCCGGTTGCCGCTCCTGTGGCATCGCCCTCGTTGCGCCGGATTGCGCGGGAACTGGGAATTGATCTGGGCAAAGTTCGCGGCAGTGGGCCGGGCGGTCGCATCGAGATGAACGACCTGCGGACTTACATCCAACGCCTGCAATCGGCGGCAGCCAAGGCCAAATCCGCTCCGGCCGCAGCGACGTCCGCAGCTCCCGCTAAACCGGCGGCCGAGCAGATTGATTTCTCGAAGTGGGGGCCGGTCACGAAGAAGCCGATCACGACTTTGCGCGGGGTCATTGCCCGGTCACGAAGAAGCCGATCACGACTTTGCGCGGGGTCATTGCCCGTCGCATGTGGGAGAACTGGAATGCGATTCCGCACGTCACCCAGTTTGATGATGCTGATTTCACGAAGCTCAATGAGTTGCGGAAGAAATACGCCGCGGCCTACGAGGCGAAAGGCAGCAAGCTCACGCTCACACCGCTGGTTTTAAGGGCCGTGGCGGCAACGTTGAAGAAACATCCGATCTTCAACTCCAGCCTTGATGAAGTGGCGAACGAGGTTGTACTGAAAGATTATGTCCACCTCGGCATCGCCGTGGACACCGAGCAGGGGCTGATCGTTCCAGTCATCCGCGACGTGGACAAGAAGAGCGTGCTCGAACTGGCAAAGGAACTCGAAGTCCTTGCACAGAAAGCTCGCGACCGCAAAGTCAGTGCCGATGAACTCAAGGGCGGGACGTTCACGATTTCCAATCAGGGCGCAATTGGTGGCGCGCACTTCACGCCCATCGTTAACAGGCCGGAAGTCGCGATCCTTGGTCTTGGCCGTGGTGCGCTGAAGCCGGTGGTGCGCGATGGTAAAGTCGAGGCGCGCATGATGACGCCGCTTGGTTTGTCGTATGACCATCGGGTGATTGATGGCGGCAGTGCCGCGCGTTTCATCGTTGACCTGGTCGCGACGATGCAGGACTTCAGCGAGGACGTGGTTAAACTTTAATTGCATTTTATTTCATGGACCCGATCAAAACAGAAATCGTAGTTGTCGGCGCCGGGCCTGGTGGTTATGCCGCGGCGTTTTACGCGGCGGACCTTGGCAAAAAAGTGGTTCTCATCGAGCGTGACAAACGGCTTGGCGGCGTGTGTTTGAACCGGGGTTGCATCCCGTCCAAGGCGCTGCTGCACGCTACGCATCAGATCACGGCGGCGAAGGAAGGTGAACATCGCGGCATCAGTTTTGCCCCGCCAACGGTCGATTTGGGCAAGTTGCGCGCGTGGAAGGAAGGCGTGCTGGCGAAGCTCGGCGGCGGTATCGCGCAATTGGCCAAGATGCGCAATGTGCAGGTGATTTATGGCCGGGCGCATTTCGAGGGGTCGCAGTCGTTGCGCGTCGAGAGCGAGCAAGGCCAGCAGTCCGTCAATTATGAGACGGCGATTCTCGCCGTGGGTTCGGTGCCGGCGATGCCGAAGGCGTTTGATCTGGGCAATCCGCGCGTGATGACGTCCACGGAGGCGCTGGACATTGAAGACATTCCTGAAAATCTCCTCGTCATTGGCGGGGGCTACATCGGCATGGAGATGGGGACGGTTTACGCCGCGCTCGGCAGCAAGGTCACGGTCGTCGAGGCGCTCGACAGCATTCTGGCTGGCGCGGATCCGGACCTGGCCCGCCCGGTCGTGATGGCTGCCAAAAGAGCGTTCAAGGAAATCCGGCTCAAGACGAAGGTTGGCAAAATGTCCACCGTCGGGAAGCAGATCAAAGTGGAGATGGAATTTGACGGCAAGAAAGTGGAGGAACTTTACGACCGCGTGCTGGTGTCGGTCGGTCGTGCGGCAAACAGCGTGGACCTCGGTTTGGAAAACACCAAGGTCACGCTCGACGAGAAGGGCTTTGTCAAAGTGAACTCCCATCAACAGACCAGCGATCCGCACATCTACGCCATCGGCGATATCGCCGGCGGAATCCTCTTGGCCCACAAAGCGCACAAGGAAGCGCGCATCGCCGTCGAGACCATCAATGGCGAGAACAGCGGGATGGAGAATGTCGTGATTCCAGCGGTGGTGTTCACGGACCCGGAACTCGCCTGGTGTGGCTTGACCGAGGCGGAAGCCAAGGCGAAGGGCATTGCGTACGAAGTTTCCAAGTTTCCGTGGGCGGCGTCCGGTCGAGCGCTGTCCTTCGACCGTACCGATGGCGTGACGAAGATGATCATTGATCCCGAGAGTGAGCGCTTGCTCGGTATCGGCATTTGTGGCGCCGGCGCGGGTGAGTTGATCGCCGAGGCGACGTTGGCATTGGAGATGGGCGCCACGGCGGAGGATATCGCGCTGACGGTGCACCCGCATCCGACGTTGTCCGAGACGTTGATGCAGTGCGCCGAGGCGTTCTACGGTCACGCGACGGACATGGTTTCCAAGAAGCGGCATTGAGATATCGGCGCTGACGAAGTGCCCTGCTTAAATCTTCGTGATTGATACGCAGCGCCGCATCGGTAGTATCTTCGCGGGCTGCAGTCCGAATTTCGGTCGGGGCGTAGCGTAGCCCGGCTAGCGCGCTTGCTTGGGGTGCAAGAGGTCGCGAGTTCAAATCTCGCCGCCCCGACCATTTTTCCTCAAAGCCGTCTGTAACGATAAGCGGTGTGGCCGGGTTTCTTTGGTTTGCAGGAAAAGGCCGTGCAGCTTGAGCAGGGCGCAAAGCCAAATCCGTTCATTGATGCGACGGAGTTCAAGACGTTCCCCGAATAAGCGGAGTGGAGATTTCTTACGCAGTTGAAGTCTGCGCAGCAGAAGGCTGCCACAGCCCAATCGCTAGGAAATTGACGCGCGGTTTCTGCCCCCAAGGCATACCTATGCGGTTTCTATGACGATTGCACTTTGGTAAAGTAAGAGCATGCTTCGCACGTTCATCCTCTGGTCGTTGCTAGCGGTAACCGCGCCATCCGGCCGGGCGCAGCCCGGTGCGACTTCGACCAACTGGTTTGCCGACGCCATTTGGTATCAAATTTTTCCCGAGCGCTTTCGCAATGGTGATCCGGCGAATGATCCCACGCCCGACAGTCTGGCGGGCACGTGGCCTTACTCGGTGCCGAAGGGGTGGCAGGTTTCGCCGTGGACTTCGGACTGGTATCAGTTGCAACCATGGGAGCAGGACGGCAAGGGGTTTTATGTCCATGCGCAGTTGCGTCGCTATGGCGGGGATTTGCAAGGGGTCATGGATGAACTCGATTATCTGAAGGCGCTCGGCGTCAATGCGCTTTACCTGAACCCGATCTTCGAATCGCCGTCGCTGCACAAATACGGCGCGACGATGTATCATCACGTGGACAGGCATTTCGGGCCGGACCCACAGGGCGATCTAAAACTGTTCGCGGCTGAAGAACCGGCGGATCCAGTCACTTGGAAGTGGACAGCCGCGGATAAGCTTTTTCTCCAGCTTATCAGGGAAGCGCACAAGCGTGACATGCGGATCATTATTGATGGCGTGTTCAATCATGTGGGCATTCCGTTCTGGGCTTTGCAGCGGGCAAAAAGGGAGGGTCCGGGCAGCCGGTTCGCAAAGTGGTTTCAGATCTCGCGCTGGGATGATCCGGCCACACCCGCGGATGAATTCAGCTACAAAGGCTGGTACGGTATCAAAGATCTGCCCGAGCTTGCTCGCGATGAGCAGACGTTGAATCCCGAGGTGCGGGAGCACATTCACGCCGTGGCGCGCCGGTGGATGGACCCGAACGGGGATGGCGATCCTTCAGATGGCATTGACGGCTGGCGACTGGACGTGGCCGCCGAGGTGCCGATGGCATTCTGGGTGGAGTTCCATGGGTGGGTGAAGGGCATCAACCCAAATGCCTACATCACCGGCGAAATCTGGTGGGATGATTTCAACCAGTTTACGTTCCGCAACGCGAAGCCCTGGTTGGACGGTGCGTTTGATGGCGTGATGAATTACCGCTTTGGTGACGCGGTATTCCAGTTTTTCAACCAGTCGAACGCGATCACGGCCACCCAGTTCGCCGACCTGCTGACGGCTATTCATCGGGACTGCGGGTACGAGCGCAGTCTCGAATTACAGAACCTGTTTGGCTCGCACGACACGTCACGGGTTGGTTCGGCGGTGGTGAATCCGCAATACCGTCAGGACCACGGTGCGGGAGTGCAGGGCAATCGAAGCTACGACGTCCGGAAGCCCAACGCTGCCGAAACGGAGCGTTGGAAACAGATGGTTGCCTTCCAGTTTCTCATGCCGGGCGCGCCGTACATTTATTATGGTGACGAAGTGGGGATGTGGGGGGCGGACGATCCGGACTGCCGCAAGCCGATGGTCTGGGCCGATCTGAGATTCGCCGACGAACGCGCGCATCCATTTGGACAACCGCGCGCAGTTGACGGCGTCAAGCCCGACAACGAACTCCTGACTTTCTATCGCGGTTGGGCGGATCGCCGGCGCGAAATGACTGTGCTTCGGCGAGGCGATTTCAAGGTGGTCCTAACTGATGACGCACGTCGGCTGTTCGCGTTTCGGCGGAGTTTGGCGGGTGAAGAAATCGTGGCCGTGTTCAATGCCTCGTCCGCAATTGCCAAGGTTGCGCCCAAGGCGTTGGGAATAGAAAACGCCAGCGAATGGCGGGGCGGCTTCCAAGCTTCAACGATAACCGATCAGGTCGCCGTGCCCGCCCGCTCGTTCACGGTGCTTCAACGGGCCGGTAGGCATTAACCACGCATTTGGCGGCGCAAAGCCAGACGAAGTCACCCGCCCGGTTTCGCGATGAGTTCCAGCGAAAAATGGCCGGCTTCGATGCGACTCGATTACTTGGCCATAGTCGTCCGTTCCGACAGCCATCTCAAGTCGCCGGCGCTCGAAGAGGAACGGGAAGCGCCTGCAGGGACTTTGAGCACGGTCGCGTCCTTCCATTTTTTGATTTCGGCATGGCCATCGGCAAAGGAAAGACCACCGGCGTTGTTGTGGTAGCTCGCCGGATAGTCCACCCACTGCAAACCAGCGGGGTTTCCGCGCGTGACGTTCACGACAAACCAGCCGTCGTTGATGCTGTCCGGGTTTTCATCAATGGTCACCCAGGTCATCACTGGCGAGGGAGCGGTCATGTCCGTCATTTTCTTCATGACCAGACCGGCGGTTTCGGTCCATTGGTTGATGGGATTGAACCAGCAATTCATGGACATGCTGCGAATGGTGGGAGTGCCGAGATAATTCTTCCGGTCCGCCGGGCATTTATAGACGCTGCGATTTTTGACCTGGGGAAAGATCATGCCGCGTTCGACCAGTAGATAGTTGGTGGAGGCCGCCGCGTTGCCTGCATCCACGCTGCCAGGACACCATTGTTCCCGGGCTCCACCGGGCTGGATGCTCGGGTCAGCAGGATTGCCCACAAAAACGTCCATGCCTCCTGTCCGCGCGATCTTGTCTTGATTATCAGTGGCGTAGAGCGTCCAACCGAGCATGAGTTGTTTGAGGTTGTTCATGCAGCCGATGCCTTGGGCCTTGGTTTTGGCCTTGCTCAACGCCGGCAGCAACATGGCCGCGAGGATGGCGATGATGGCAATGACGACGAGTAGTTCGATGAGAGTGAAGGCGGTTTTGCGTGGTGGATTGAGTTTCATAGCTCGGGCTTCATTCCATTCAGCCATACAGTGGCATGGAAAGCAAGTTCGGAAAAGTGCTGGTTTGTCCTGATTTTCAACGACACACTTGGCGGAGTATAGTCCATGAGCATGCCCCCCAACGGATTGGGGAAGGGCGAAGCCGACCGCCGCTCGGTTGCGGTCCGTCGGCTGGAGCGTCACCGCCCGGCATTTTGAGCCAAGAGCATGATGGCCTCGCAACCACGTTCGTGATTGCGCCCTTGAACCTCTTTCGCTGGGACTGGTCGCGGTCAATCATTGGACTCTTCAGGCAGCCGCGCGGGCGTCAGTAAGATGTCTCGGATTTTCGCCCGCCCCGGTAGCTCACCCAACTGATGTCCTTGTCCCCACGCGCCACGGTATTCGCTGTCACGCCCGTGAAGCTCGTATCAACACTCTTGGCTTTGGCGGTGCTGAGTGAGGCGACCCATTTGTGAATTTCGGAATGACCGTCCGCAAAAGAGAAACCCGCCGCCCCATTGTGGTAGGAAGCAGGCTGGTCAATCCATGAGGAAACGTAGGGGTTAAAGAAACCCGCATCGTTGATGCTGCAAGGATGCTCGTCTAGAAAAACCCAGGTTTCTGCTGGGCCGGGATACTTGAACTCGGAGGTTTTCTTGATGTGTTTGTAGATCGAATCAAAAGGACCGCCATTCTGTTCAGCATTGCCGTCGCCGATGCCGATGTTGCCAGAATAGCTCCGGGCGCGTTGAACCCAACCGCGATTCCTTTGTGCGGCGCTTAGGTAATTATCGGCCGGGCAATGGAAAATGTTTGGGTTCTTTCCGACGTACTTCCCTAATCGGGCGTACTTATCGTCAATCAGGAAGAGGACGTTTGTGTTGTCACTGCCGGGTGTCCAATCAAGCCAACCCACCATCGCTGGCGCCAACTTCGGATCGGCTGCAACGGCACCGCCTTGAGCGAGCGTGCCGTGATAGCTCATCACAATTTGGTCCATGTTATCTACCGTGTACAAATGCCAGGCGAGCATGAGCTGCTTGGTGTTGTTCATGCAGAGGATGCCTTGCGCTTTGGTCTTAGCTTTGCTCAAGGCAGGCAGCAGCATGGCCGCGAGAATGGCGATGATCGCAATGACGACCAGCAGTTCAATCAGAGTAAAGGCGCCTTTCCGGTTTCTCATGTTCTTGGAATCAGACAGTCATTGTCCGCCCACCCCGACCGCGTGTCGGGGTGGGCGGTGGACTTAGAGTTCAATCTCAGGGTAACGGCCGCTTCTGCAATCGGAAGAAGTTCGGGGCTCCCGCGCTTGGCCAATTGGTCGAACCGGTCGCGGCCGTTGCCGGGTGATCGGTCCATGATCCGGCGGACAGGCTGGTACGGCTCTGCAACGTTACGCAGGTGCCGCCGAGCCACGTGATGGGGACATTGCCGCCAACATTGGCGCCCGCTACCAAGTTGCCGAACACGGGCTCTACCAACGTCGAGAGGTAGAGATTCCCGAATTCAGCCACGGGCAACGTGAAGGAATTGTTGTTGTCACGGATATACTTGACGTGGTCCGAATACACCGGGTTTTCATTGTCCATGAAGCCATGGCCGGGACCATCAATCCCGAACTTGAATTGCATGCGACGGTCGCCGGCCGGAATCGTGAGGGTGGCTTGATAATAGTCACTGCCAACCGGGTTGTTTGTCATTTCCGGGAGGGAGTTGTTCCATGCCGGCCAGCCCAGGAAAGCCCCATTGATGTAAACTTTGTCGTTCTGCTTGTCGAAGGGGATTCCGTTGTTATCCAGCCGGCCATTCGGCAAATGGGCGATGAACGTAACGTCTGTGGGATGTAGCGTGACATCGCACAGGGAGGCATCATTGTAAGTTACTAAAGGAAGAATCTGATCGCCACCAGCAATGATGAGCTGCCGGTCCTTGTTGTTACCGACGCCATAGATTGCGGCGGATTCCCAGCCGTTATCCGCCCGGAACTTGTACCGGTTTGGCAGGCCAACTGAGGTTGTGGGTATGGCACCGGGTGGGTTGGCAATGGTGATCCAACAGGAGTAAACGTTGCTCGCGGTTCCCGAGAGAGCTGGGTCATTGGTCATGCCAGTCCCGGAACCCCAGCCGTTAAACAGTCCCGAAACATTGACCACGCTCGTTCCATTGGTGAAACCGCCGGAAATCACCTGCGGGGTCATATCAACTTGGAACTTAACATTGACGTTGGTCGCATCTCCAACCGGCTGGTCGAAGTAATAATAGACGGGCAATACCTGGCTGCCACCGAGGATGGTGAAATTCCGGTTGTTGCCGATGGCGGTTTCTTCCCAGATGCTGTTCATGCGGAATTTGAAATCGCCTCCTTGCGCGCCAGGGACACCGAGAATCTCAATGACCGCAGAGTAGATGTTGCTGGCGTCGCCCTCCAACGCCGGATTGTTGGTCATGTCCACTCCCGCGCCCCAACTGGTGAGCGCCGCTGGGTTTCCCGTGACGCGGATTGTGTCGTTGGGCAGGAAATTACCCAGTCGCACTTGCTCCGTCAGGTCCACCCGATACGTTATCAGGTTGGTGGGTAAGTTGATTGGTGGCGTCACACTGGGGGCATAAAACGGGACCACTGGCAGAACCTGCGTACCCCCACTCAAAAGCAGAACACGGTTGTTGCCAGCATCGGGTGGCTGACCGGCACCGGGCGGCGGATTGTCGTCTTCCCAAGTAACCCCAGTCGGGGTGGTGTATGTAAATTTGTATTGAGGCGTGTCACCCGGATTGCCGGTGACAGTAAAGGTATTCGTATAGACATTCGCCCCATTATTCAGGAGCGTCCATCCGCCTCCCCATGAATTGAAGGCGCCACGGACGTCAACAAGAGTGGCCGCTTGAGCGCCAGCGCTGTTCGTGTATCGGGTCAGGTCCACCTGGAAGGTGACGGTGTCGTCGGCCTGTACTGCCAAGCCGGCTCCGCAGAGGAGGCCTGCGCCAAGCAAGCGCCGCAGGGTGTGTGTTATCATCATACTGTGTACTGGGTTTTGGGTTTTGGTGTTTTGGTTGTCAGGCGGTTTCCCGCAGAAATGTGCTGGGCCTTACACTAGACCGGCGCGTCACGCGATTCCACCGCATGTTTGTGCGGCGCAAACCGTGTTCGCATCGGTCGGACGTGGCTCGCGCCACGAAATGTTTGGCAATTGGTTGATGACCACACAATAGCTCCACGTGTGTCGCCTGCCATCCCTCTTAAGAGGGGGGCGGCCAGTCGTGAAACCGCTGGACTCCCGAAATCCGCCGGGCTTAAATCTCGTTATCGGCTGGAAAGAAAAAACCTCGCAAATCGTTGGCGTGCGGCTGCGCCGGGCAGGGAGCGTATTGGGCGCAATCATATCCTGCTGGATTGGGCTGCCCGCCCGGGGCCAGCCGGGCGAATCCGTTTTGACCAATGCAGCCGAGGTGCTGGCACTCCCAGGGCCGCAGGCGGCGCGAAGCATTCCCATTTTGGTGCGGGGCGTGGTGACCGCCGCCCAGCCGGACTCCGAGTGGAAAGGGCGTTTCTTTGTTCAAGATGACACGGCCGGTGTGTTTGTGGACAACATCAGCTTGAATCAACCGTACCCCGGGGATGTGGTGGAAGTTTCCGGCGTCACGCACCCGGGCGGATACGCGCCCGTCATTTCCAATCCCCAGTGGAAAAAACTGGGCGTCGCGCCATTGCCGCGCCCGAAACTCGTGGCCATCGAACAACTGATGGCCGGGATTGAGGACAGTCAGCGCGTGGAAATTTCGGGCATCGTCCGGGCCTTTCGGATGCGGGAGCGCATTGCGGTATTTGAAATTGCGTCCGGCGGTTACCGACTCGAAGTGCATGTGCCACTGCTGGCGGAAACGGAGTTGCAGAAAGTTATCGGCGCCACCGTGCGGGTCCGCGGCACGGCCGCCACTTTCTTCAGCGGCCCCTTGCGGCATTTGATCACGGTGACGATTCACGTTCCCCAGCCCGCGGATTTCATGGTTGAGAAAACTGTTCAGGGCGATCCGTTCGAAGAGCCGGTCATTTCCTTGAACAGTCTCGCGCAATACCATCGCGGACATGAGTTGGGGCGGCGGGTCCACGTCAAGGGGACGGTCACCCATCAGCGGCCCGGCGAAGATTTGTTCCTGCAGGATGCCACGGGTGGGATGCGGGTGAAAACCCGGCAACTCGAAACCGTGACTCCGGGCCAGGTGGTCGAGGCTGTCGGGTTCGCTGATTTCGAAAAATTCCTGCCGGTGTTGCAGGATGCCATCTTCCGCACGAACGGCGCCGCGGTGACCGCCGTTGCGCCCCGGCTGGTGGCGGAAGCGGAGTTGCAGGCCGGCCTTCATCACGCGGGCTATGTGACGTTGCGAGGCAAGCTGCTGGACCGGGTCGCCAGTTGGCGGCAGGATCGTGCGGGGGCGGGAGTTTACCAGCGGATCGTACTCATGCTGCAAGGTTCGAACCTGCTCTTCGCCGCCGAGGCCGAAACGACCGTGCGGGAACCAAGCGCCTATGCCGCTGTGCCCCTGGGCAGCATCGTGGAAGTTTCCGGCATTGCGGTGCTGGAAACCGAACGCGACGGAAAGCTGACCGCCTTGCAACTGCTGTTACCCAACGGAAACCAGATTCGAGTATTGGAGCAGCCGAGTTGGTGGACGCCGCGCCGATTGCTCTTCGGGCTGGCCGGCCTGTTCGCGGTGTTGTTGATCGCCGTCACGTGGACGGTGGCCATTTCCAAAAAGAACTCGGCCTTGAAACGTCTCGTCGGTGAAAAGGAGCAGGCGCAAGTCGAATTGGAGCACGCGAACGACCGGCTGGAAGAGCGCGTGAAGGAACGGACGGAACAGTTGAAACTCCAGATCACGGCGCGCCAGGAGGCCGAACTGCAATTCAAGGCGGTGCTCGCGGAACGGACCCGGCTGGCGCGTGAGTTGCATGATACGCTGGAGCAAACGTTGACGGGGATCGCGCTTCAGATGGATACAGCGGCGCGGTTTTCGGACACCGAGCACGAGCGGGCGAATCATCACCTGGAACTGGCCCGGAATCTGGTCACCCAAAGCCAGACCGAGGTCCGCTGCTCGGTCTGGGATCTGCGCTCGCGCTCTCCGGAGCAGATTGATCTGCCGGGTCTGCTGGACAAGATCACCCGGCAACTCACCGAAGACACGCGCCTGCACGTCGTGGTTACTTCGCAGGGACGGGTGCGGCCGCTGCCGGAGATCATCGAGGAAAACCTGTTGCGGGTTTCCCAAGAAGCGCTGACCAACATCATCAAACATTCCCAGGCAACCCAGGCGACTTTTGCCCTGGATTACGGGCCGCAAAACGTGATTTTGAACATCGCAGACAACGGCGTGGGCTTTGCCGTGGAACAACATCCCGGGCCGCGCGAGGGCCACTTCGGCCTGCTGGGCATGACCGAGCGGACCCGGCGTTTGCACGGGACCGTCACGATCGTCAGCCAGCCCGGCGCCGGCACCACGATCCGCGTCACGATCCCGATGGAATCAATCGTGGCGCCCGCATTGGGTGGGAGTTCAACTTCAAGCGAGCAGTCATGAAGAATCCAGAAATCCGGATCGTGGTGGCCGACGACCATTATGTGGTGCGCATGGGGCTCGTCGCGCTGGTTGAAACCGAACCGGACCTGCAAGTCATCGGGGAAGCGGCCGATGGCGCCCAAGCCGTGGAACTGTACCGCCGACTCGAGCCGGACCTCGTGTTGATGGACCTGCGGATGCCCGTCAAGGACGGCATCGCCGCCACACGGGAAATTCGCAGTCAGTTTCCCGCCGCCCGCATCCTGATCCTGACCACCTACGACGGCGACGACGACATCCACAAGGCGCTCAGCGCGGGCGCGAACGGTTATCTGCTGAAGAACGCCACGCGCGAAAGTCTAATCCCGGCGCTCCGTGCCGTTGCGGCGGGCCAACGCTGGATTCCGCAGGAAGTGGCCAGCCGGCTGGCGGCGCGGAAAATGTTTGAGGAACTGACGCCGCGTGAGTTGGAGGTTCTGGAAAAGCTGGCCAAGGGACTGGCGAACAAGGAAATTGCTGATGTGCTGAACATCAGCGAATACACCGTAAAGGATCACCTGAAGAACATTCTAGGCAAGCTTCATGTGGCCGATCGCACGGAAGCCGTCACGGCGGCCCTCCAACGCGGGATCATTCACCTTTGACGTTGTCCACATCATGGCGCGTTGTTTCCGGAAGTCGTGAGGACGCGGAGAGAGCACTCTCCGCGTTTTCCGCTCCTGCGAGCAGTCCGAAACCGGACGGGAACAATGGATTGACCAGGGAGGCCGCGCCCAACTGGTCGTTGCTGCGAGGCCACGGGCACGGCAGTTTGCCGCTGGGCTTGTAGTCGCCAAACAAAACATCAGCCACGCCTTGCCCTTCGGTGCCCGGCAACCACGCGGCGATAAACGTATCGCTGCCCGTCAATGCCGGCCCGAGAACCAACGGGCGACCAGACAGCAAGATCGTGATGATCGGCGCTTTGGCGGCTTTGGCCTTCGCCACCAACTCCAGATCGGCGGTCGGAAGTTGCAGATCGGCGCGGTCGCCTTTCATTTCGGCGTACGGCTGTTCGCCCAGCACCACGACGACGGCATCAGCTGGCGCTAGGTTGCGGCCATCGGGTGAGAACGTCACTTTGGTTTCCTTGTCCACGGTCTGCTGGATCGCGGCCAGAATTGTCGTGCCTTCCGTGACTTTTCCCGACGCACCTTGCCAGTCAATGGTCCACCCGCCGCATTGCACGCCCAGGTCGTCCGCCGCCTGGCCGACGACGATCAGGTTTTTCATTTTCTTCGCGAGCGGAAATCCCTTGCTCCCGTTCTTCAGCACCACCAGTGATTCGCGGACGCACTGCCGGGCGACCTCGCGATGCTCCTTGCTGCCGAGTTTGCTGGCCAGTTCCGGAGCCGCAAAGGGATGCTGAAACAAACCAGTCTCATACTTCACCCGCAGGATGCGCAGAACCGCATCGTCAATCCGCGCCTGGGGAACTTTGCCTTCCTGCACCAACTGACCCAGCATGGTGATGAACTCCAGGTAATTGTTCTTCTGCCCCTCGCCGTTGGGAATCATGATCATGTCCAGGCCGGCGTTGATGGAGGTTTCGATATCGCTTTTGAAGTCGCCCGGCAGTTGATCAATCGCGGCCCAGTCACTCACCAGAAAACCTTGGAAGCCCATTTCGCCCTTGAGCACGTCAGTGAGGAGGCGCTTGTGGCCGTGCATTTTCTGCCCGTTCCAACTGCTGTAGGAAACCATGATGGATTTCGTGCCGGCCTTGATGGCATCGGCATAAGGCGAAAGATGCAGCTTTCGTAGCACGGCGTCGTCGCCGACGGTGTTTCCCTGATCCACCCCGTTCTGCGTGCCGCCGTCGCCGGCGAAATGTTTGGTGCAGGACAGCACGTGAAAGCCGTTTGGCAACTCGCTTTCCAGTCCTTTGACGGCGGCGGCCCCCAACTGCCCCGTCAATTCCGGGTTGCTGCCAAAACTTTCATAGCTGCGTCCCCAGCGGATGTTCTGCACCACGGCCACGCACGGCGCAAACGCCCAGTGGATGCTCGTGCCGGCCACCTCCTCGGCGGTGACGCGCCCGGCCTGCTCGACTAGGGCCGGATTGTGCGTCGCCCCGAGTCCGATGTTGTGCGGGAAGACGACCGCGCCGATCAGGTTGTTGTGGCCGTGAACGGCATCAACGCCGTAGAGCAGGGGAATCTTCAGGCGCGTTTGCAAGGCGCGGGTCTGGAAATCAGTGGCGAATTTGCGCCACGTGGCGGGCAAGTTATCCGCTGGATTCGAGTTGCCACCGCTCAAGACGGAGCCCAGAAAATACTTCTCCACATCGGCGGGATTTTTCTTCAGCGCGTCCGAATCCACCTGCGTCATCTGGCCGATCTTTTCCGCGAGCGTCATCTGTTTCAGCAACGCACGGGCCTGTTGTTCGGCATCGCTGCTCGCATTTGCCCTGGCGACGGTCGTTGGTGAAACGATAACCCACAGGCTGGTCAGCGCCAGGCCGGTGATCAAATGTGATAGGCGGACGGATGATTTCATGGGCGGAGGATGATGAATTGATTTTCCAAACGGAGCATTGCATCGCAGATTACGCGGGCAGCCACATCCCTCTTTCGAGGGGTGGCAACTTCGGCCAGTGCTCCCATAATGGGGAGAACGTTCGCCGCAAATTGAGAATGATGAGAAAGCCATGAGAGCCTACCCGGGTGACAAACTGCCGATATCGCGGTCGCCATGCCGAATTAGTGTGGCGCACGCCCGACGACACCTCAATCTTTTCCTCGCGTGTTTTCTGGGCGTGTTCCTGTTCGATGAAGCCTCGGCTCAGGTTGTCCGGCCCATACCGGTTCCGGGACGGATCGAGGCGGAGAATTACGACACCAACGGACCGGGAATTTCCTTTTACGACGATTCACCTGGCAATTCCGGCGCCGTTTATCGCACGGACGACGTGGACATTGAAGCCACGCAGGACCTGGGTGGCGGGTATAATATTGGTTGGGTCGGCTCGGGCGAGTGGCTGAATTACACACTAAACGTTCAGACGACCGCGGTTTATCAACTAGCCTTCCGCGTCGCCTCTGCCAACGGCGCGGGCAACATCCAGGTCGCCCTCGATGGTTTGCCGTTGTGTTCGGTGGTGACGCCGTTGACCGGCGGCTGGCAGACCTGGCAGACGGTGACGGTGAGCAACCTCGTCATTCGGGGAGGTCAACGCCAGTTGCGACTCGATTTTCGTGTCGGTGGTCAGAATGTGAATTACCTCCAGGTCACGAAGCAACGTGATCTGGCGGGCGGATTCTTGCGCGCTTCGGGCAAACAAATTGTGGACGGGCAGGGACAGAACGTCATTCTCCGCGGCGTGGGTTTGGGCAACTGGATGTTGCAGGAGCCGTACATGATGGATGTGTCGGGCATTGTGGACAACCAGCAGCAACTGAAGCTCAAGATCGCGGAGTTGGTCGGCACGAACAACCTAGCCCTGTTCTCCGAGGCCTGGCTGACGAATTACATGCGCGAGGCGGACGTGGCGGAGTTTGCCGCGCGGGGATTCAATTCCATCCGAGTGCCGCTGCACTTCAATTTGTTCACCTTGCCCATTGAGCAAGAACCGGTGCCGGGCCAGAACACCTGGCTGACCAAGGGCTTCAACCTCGTTGACAATCTGCTGCGCTGGTGTGAATCAAATCAACTCTACCTGATGCTCGACCTGCATGGTTGCCCGGGCGGGCAGGGCTATGACAAACCTATCTCCGACTACAATCCACCGGCGCCGTCCTTGTGGGAGAACACAACCAATCGCAGCAAACTGGTCGCGCTGTGGCGCGAGCTCGCGAACCGTTACGCGACCCGGGAGTGGATTGGCGGCTACGATTTGCTCAACGAGCCGAACTGGACTTTCGAGAACAACAGCAACCTCAATGGGTGCTCAGATCAAACCAACGCGCCGCTCCGACAACTCTTGATGGACCTCACGGCAGCAATCAGGCAGGTGGATACAAACCATCTGGTTGTCATTGAGGGCAACTGTTGGGGTGGAAACTACAACGGCATTCTTCCGCCGTGGGACGCGAACCTTGCCATCAGCTTTCACAAGTATTGGGATGCGCCGACCGCTGAATCGTTGCAGGGGCGTGTGGCGTTGCGGGATCAGTGGAACATGCCGCTCTGGTTGGGTGAAACGGGTGAAAATTCCAACGAGTGGTTTCGCGATGTCGCTCGTTTTGCCGAGCAAGCCAACATCGGCTGGGCCTGGTGGCCGTGGAAGAAAATTGGGAACATCTCCGGCCCGGTAACCTTCCAAAAGCCCGCGGGATACCAGGCCATACTCAACTACTGGAGAAACACCGGTCCGCGACCGTCCACGAATGCCGCGCTCAATGGATTATTGGCGTTGGCGCAGGCGGCACGTCTGGAGAACTGCGTGTTGCACCCCGACGTCTTTGATGCGCTGTTGCGGCCGATTACTCAAGGAGTGACGTTGCCGTTCAAGAGCAACTCTGTTCCCGGGGTGATCTTTGCCGCGGACTACGACTTGGGTCGGCTGGGTGAAGCGTATTCAGATCAAACCACCAACAGCCCTTACAACAGCGGCGATTCCTACCGCAACGACTCAGTGGATATCGAATCCTGCAGCGACGTCGCGCCAACCATCGGATTCGACGTGGGCTGGCTTGATCCCGGCGACTGGCTGAAATACAGCGTGACGCCGGTTGGGACCGGGCCGTACGCGGTCTCGGCACGCGTGGCTGCCGCCAGTACCGGAGGCAGTTTCTATGTGGAGGTGGGCGGGAACAACGTGACTGGAATCCTCAATGTGCCGGCGACGGGCGGTTGGCAATCGTGGACTACTCTCCCGGCGCGAGTTTTCACGAACACGCAGCCGTTGACCTCCTTCAAAGTGGTCGTGGCCACTGCGGGCTTCAATCTCAATTGGGTGCGTTTGGACAGCGCGGTCCCGGCAGCGCCCGGCGCCGTCACCGCGGCGGCGACCAATACGCACGTGTCACTCAACTGGAATCCTTCCGCGGGAGCAACCAGCTATCGCATCAAGCGTTCGACCATTACCGGCGGACCTTACACGACCATTGCTAACGGGCTTACCGCAACCAGTTTCACCGATACCGGCGTGACCAACGGCCTGACCTACTATTATGTCGTGGCAGCTCTCAATGCCTACGGCGAAGGCCCCAACTCGATTCAATCTGCCTCGACCGTGCCGTTCCCCAAGCTCGCTGTGATTACCTCTTCGTCGAATCTACTGCTGTCCTGGCCAGCCTCCGCAAGCGCGCTGGTCGTCAGCAGTACTACCAACCTCGCGCCGCCGGTGGTGTGGCTGCCCGTAACAAACTCGCCGATCAATCAAGGCGGCACGTGGAGTGTTTCACTGCCGGTCACTGGTGCGCTGCGCTTCTTTCGGTTATCGGCGCCGTGATCTCCTGGACCTCCCAACGGCACTAGCGTTTTTGATTTCGTTGCTCGGTGACCTGGCGCAAGTAATCCCGCGCTGCGGGATTGGTGGGGTCGAGTTGCAGTGCTGCTTCAAACTGTTTGATGGCTTCGTCCAGCTGTCCCTGGCGATTCAGCACCACGCCGAAGTTGATCCGGCTGACCACGTGGCGCGGATTCAACCGGATGGCCTCGGCATATTCGCGCGAAGCCTCGGCGATCTGATTCTCAGCTACGAGCAAGCCGGCCAGTTCAAAGTGCGCCTCTTGATATTCGGGCCGCAGCTCGATCGCTCGCCGATAGTTAGCAATGGCCTCGGCGCGGCGGTTCAATTTGGTGAGCGCCAGCGCCACGCTGGAGACGTAGGCGGCCGCACGCGGTTGCAGGGCCAGAGCGCGCTCGGAGGCTTCCAGTGCCTCCGAATATCTCTTTTGCATCATGCAGACCTCTCCGAGTTGGCTCCAAACTTCATGGATGCTCGGACGCAAACTGGCGGCTTGGCGCAGAAATGTTTCGCCCTCGGCCGGTTGTCCCAGTTCCCCCAAGAGCCGGCCCAGTTGCTGATTGGAATAGGAATCATGCGGCAACAACTCGAGGACTTTTCGATACGCAGCCGCGGCGCGCTTGAGATCGCCCAGCGCCTCATAAAGGTTTGCCAGCCCCTCCTGCAGGAAAGGATCCAGCGGGGCGCGCTGGATGGCGTCCACCAAAGCCTGTCCGCTCCGCATCACCATGTTCGTGTCCGTTTGCTGCGCGCGCAGAACTTTCAACTCGGCCTCCAATGCCGCGAGCCGCGCCGGGTTGTTGAACTGACTGCTCAACGGAGGCTGTTGCATCCGCCGGATGACCGAATCAATGACGAAACTCCGGTTCCAAACAGTGAGGCCAAGATCGCGATCGCAGATTTCCTGGGAAGCCCAATCGAGGGAATTGGTGGTGGCCGCTGATGCTGGCAGCCATTGCTTGATTTGCCCGGCCCAGAGGCGGCCAAGCAGATAGTTGCCGCGGAAATTGAAATGCACGTGTTCAAAAAAAACCTCGTCTCCCGAAATTCCCCGTGGACTGGCCTGAGCAAGCGTTGCCTCCGCATCACTCAATACCAGCGACGCGCCTCCCAGTTCATGGGCGGTCTGCCGGATGATTCCATTGATACGCGAATCGGCGCGGAAGGGCAGGGCGTCCACATCACACGCCAATTGGTAGTTGGTGCGAGCGGTTACGTTATTCGCTTGCAGCAAACATCCAGCCCAACGGAACTGCAATTCGGCAAACCGGGCATCAAGCCTGGCCGCCTTTTCAAAAAGCTCCGCAGCCTCCAGGTTCTTTCCTTGTTTCTCGAACTCCAGCGCCCCGCCGTAGAGTTTTCGAAACGCTTCCCGATCGGCTGCAGGGAGATTCGTGTTGGCCAGCGAGGCAAACGGCGGACAGTCCTTCAGGTTCACGGACATGGTGCTGAGCATGACTTTTGCCCCCGAATCCAGGCCGGCCCGCAGGATGTCGCGCAAATTGCCCTGGAAATTTTGATACACCGTTTCGCGGCGGGGATCGTTAGGTGGAATCTGGTTTTGCAGAAACATCTGCATGCCGCCCCAGGCGGTGTTGGCGGATTTGCCGGCGAGCTTGCGCAGACCAGCCATGGCCAGTTGTCCCACGCGTGACTGCTGGATGGCGAGGTTCAAGCGCACCATGGCGCGTGGCGGTGCCTGGCTGCCGAAGACCGTTGCCGCGCCAAACGGGCCTACCATTTCGTTGTTGCCCATGTAAACAATCCAGATGTCGCCATGCGCTTTCGCGCATTCACGGGCAATGGGCAGAATGACGTGCGAATTGATGGCCGTGAAGGCCACATTGATGACTTCAAACTTTTTTCCCGGGAATCGTTCGCGCAGCAGGACTTCGAGATAACGGCTGGCGCCATAGGCCGGCTGGGGATCACCCATGGCGGCCGATTCGCCAAAGACAAAAATGCGGAGGGTATCCGGCGGCTTGGTGGCCGGAATTTTCAATGTCCCGGGCCAGCGGGCCAGGCCGGGTGGAAAAAAACGCAGACTGAACGTGTCGTTGTTGATCAGATAGTCCTGGCCGTTTAGTTGCGTCTTCCGGAAGAAGTGTGGGTCATAGCCGTAACCAGCCAGTCGCAAAGCGATTTCCATGACTCCGAGCAGCAATCCCGGAAGCAACAGGGCCACAATGCGAAACAGCCAAAGCCGCCGCCGCGAAATGGCCCGCGCCGGCTTGGCGGGGGGAGGACTTTTGGGTGCTGGTTTGTTTGGCTTCAACGTGCGAAGTCTAGGTGTGCTCGTAAACTGCGGGCAACAACAATGGGTTTGCTTTCACCTGAGCATGCCTGGCGCGCCAGAATTGAAAACCGCACAAAAATGTGGTGGGCGGACATTTTCCCCGATCATCCGAGTGATAGCCGGTTTAATCGACCGTCTCGGTGCTTTTTATGTTCACCCGCCTTGGCGACTGTGTTACGTTCACGCCCGATGACACGGCCGGTGCTCAACCGCGGAACGATCGTGATGGAGGATCAACCACCTCGCGCGACGGCCCCGCTTGTGACAGTTCGAGTGGCCGAAGCCTGGAAACCGCCACCCATCGGATGATCTATGACCCATTCCATTCACATTAGCGAAATCCTGTCGCATAAAGGCAATATCGTCTGGAGTGTCTCGCCCGAGGCTACGGTTCTGGAAGCCATCCAGATGATGGCTGACAAAAACGTCGGCGCGCTGCTCGTCACCAAGGATGATCGTCTGGTTGGCGTGCTCTCCGAGCGCGACTACACGCGGAAGGTGATCTTGAAGGGCCGGTCATCCAAGGACACCCCTGTGCGCGACATCATTTCGGGCAAGGTGATTTCCGTCAGTCCCGACCACACCGTGGAAGAGTGCATGCGATTGATGACGGAACACCGCATCCGCCATCTGCCCGTGGTGCACGGGCCAAAAATCCTCGGGGTGATTTCCATCGGCGACCTGGTGAACTCGATCATCTCGCACCAGACTTCAGCCATCCAGCAGTTGGAAACCTATATCACGGGACTCCCCACCCCGCCCGTTTAAGGCCGCTGCTGGTCCGGTTTTGGGTTACGCTCACGGAGACGTAACTGGCTTGGGGGAGGGGAAATTTCTTCACGATCACCGTTACCGTTTCCGGATGAAACTCGTTGAGAACGAGGTCGGCCACTTCCGTGGCCACTTTCTCAATCAGCTTCCAGCTCCGGCCCTGGCCGAACTTGGTGATTTTTTGAGCGACCTCAAAATAATCAATGGTCTTCGTCACGCGATCACTGACCGCCGCTGAACTGAAATCATAGCCCATATCCACGGTGATCAGCAGCCTTTGCGGCTTCGCCCGCTCCTCGTCCGGTACTCCCACGTGAAATTGTACCTCCAGATCAACAATCGAAATTTTTGACATCACTTAAATCTTTCCTTTGGACTCCGTGGCTGCCGAAACGCCGGCCAAAACTGCCTCCAGCAACCGGCGGGTGGGGGCGTTGATTGACATGCTCAACGCCTCACCCGGTTTCACCCAGCGAAATACCTGCGCCTCTTCGTTCAGCTTCACCTGCATTTCCCTGGCAACCCGACAGGTGTAGTTCAGCAAAACGAAGTGGGCCTCGCGATAAAATTCCTTCGAGTGAATGCAATCCTGCACCAGCACAAACTTGATGTCGATGATGTCGAGGTTGGTTTCCTCCTTGAGTTCGCGGCGCAAGGCTGCCTCCGAAGTTTCGCCCCACTTCACCTTGCCGCCGGGAATGCCCCAGAGATTAGACCACTTGTGTGTGCGCACCATCAGTACCTGGCCGGTGTTGTCGAAGATCAAACCGCCGACGGTGACCACGGGCGGATGGGCTGATTCAAAATCTTTCGCCGGTGGTTTCAAATGCAGTTCGTTCTGCTGTAGTAGTTCCCGCAACTCGCCGAGATGTTCCACGATCAAGTCCGGTTCGGCGGCCCGCAATTGATCCAGCGTGTTGTACCCGGTCAACACTGCGCAGGAATGAATGCCGCCATGGCGCGCCGTCTCGATGTCATGCTGCATGTCACCGATGAACAACGTCTCGTCTGATCGCAGTTTGTTATCTTCCAGGATTTCGTGAATCTTTTTACGTTTATCCCAGACACCGATGTAGGGTTTGTCCAGGTACTCGCCAAATCCCGTCGCGCGTTGCTGCACTTCAAAATGATCGCTGGCTACCGTGCTTAGAAGAAAAGTCCTTAGCCGATGGTGGCGGGCGAATTCCAAAAATTCCCGCGCGTGGGGCAGGGCACACACCGAAGCCTGGCATTGCCGGAAGCGGCTGTGAAACCACGATTCCAACTGGTCCATCGGCACGTGCGGCGTGTACTTGTCGTAAAAGATCGTAAAGGGCAGACAAAACTCCGCCCGGAACTGCTCCAATGTCATCTCCGCCCGGCCCGCCTGCGTCAGCACGTAGTTCGACGCCTCCCACACGGCGGGCAGGTCGTCCACCAACGTGCCGGACCAGTCAAAGATGATATTGCGGATCACGCGCCCATTCTAGCGAACCTGTGTGACGGGGCAACTCACACGTTGTCAGTCACGTCAAACGCCCCTATACTGACAGTTCATGATTTTGGAATTTACCAAGATGAACGGAGCCGGGAATGATTTCATTCTCCTGGACAACCGCGCCGGGAATATCCGGTTGAGTGGCGAGCAGATTATCCGCCTCTGCGACCGTCATCGCGGCATTGGCGCGGACGGCGTGATGATCCTCGTGCCATCCCGCACCGGCAAGGCGGACTGGGCTTGGGATTTCTACAACAGTGACGGTAGCACGGGCGAAATGTGCGGTAACGGCGCCCGTTGCTTTGCGCGGTTTGTGCAAAAATCCGTGGGACTCAGCCGTGATTTCACATTTGAAACCGAGGCTGGCATCATCACCGCCAGCTTCAACGGTGAACGCGTGACGGTGAATTTGACCAAACCCATGGATTTGCGACTTAACGAGCAGGTGGTGCTTTCGACGGGCGGCACAACCATCCACTCGCTCAATACCGGAGTTCCGCACGCCGTTCTCTACGTGCCGGACGCGGACAAAGCCATGGTGATGTCGCTCGGACCAGAAGTCCGCCGGCACGTCCACTTCGGTCCACGCGGGACCAACGTCAACTTCGTTCAGGTGCTCGGGCCAAATCATATCCGCGTGCGCACGTTCGAGCGTGGCGTTGAGGGCGAAACCCTCGCTTGTGGTACCGGAGTGTGTGCCTCGGCGATGATTTCGGCACGCGTTCATCAGTTCAGTTCGCCGGTAAAAGTACAGGTCCAAGGCGGCGACACGCTGGAAGTCAGCTTCCAGCAGGCTGGCGGGGAATTCGACAATGTGCGCCTCAGCGGTCCGGCGGACTTTGTTTTTACCGGGCGACTTGAGATTTAGTTGGCGGCGTTGGATACGAGGTGACCACGCATAAGCCGCCCGGATGCGCTGGATGACTTGGTTGCGTCGTTCGCGGGAAATTTCTGACTCGCCAAGCGCGCCATTTTCTCCGAGCATGACAGGCTTTTGGAATCTGAATCATGAGATTTACCGGCACATACACAGCGATTGTTACTCCGTTCAAGAACGGCAAGATTGATGAACCCGCCCTCGAACGGCTGATCAAGTCCCAGGTCAAAGGCGGTGTGGATGGCGTTGTCCCCGTCGGCACGACTGGCGAATCCGCCACGGTGGATTACGAGGAGCACATCCGACTCATTGCCCTCTCAGTGAAATTCGCCGCCGGCAAGATCAAGGTAATCGCCGGCACGGGCGGCAACTCGACCAAGGAAGCCATCTATCTCACGCAGGAAGCCGAGAAGGCGGGCGCGGATGCCTCACTCCAGGTCGCACCTTATTACAACAAACCGACACAGGAGGGTTTGTTCCAACATTTCCATGCCGTGGCTTGCGCCACGCATCTACCCATCATCCTTTACAGTATTCCCGGGCGGTGCGGGATCGAGATTGCCGTCGAAACGGTTAATCGCCTCGCTCACGACAGCGTAAACATTGTCGGCATCAAGGAAGCTGGCGGCAATCCTGACCGGGTTTCCCAGTTGCGGGCCGTGCTGGGGCATAAGTTTACGATTCTGTCGGGTGACGATGCGTTGACGTTGCCGTTCATGGCGGTAGGAGCGCACGGCGTGGTGAGCGTGGCATCCAATGTCATTCCCCGGGAAGTCGCCCACATGGTCCGGGCGTATGCTTCTGGCAACACCTCGCTCGCGCTGAAGCTGCACGAGAAGTTCTACCCGATTTTCAAGGACCTGTTTATCGAAACCAATCCGTGTCCGGTCAAGGCCGCGCTCTCGATGCTGGGCATGATGGATGACGAATTCCGCCTGCCGCTCGTGCCGATCAGTGACGCCAGCCGGGACAAGCTGCGCAAGACGTTGAAAAACTGCGGGGTGCTGAAATGACCCGCATCATCATCACGGGCGCCAAAGGCCGCATGGGCAAGGCGCTCATCGCCTGTTCGCCGCAGCATCGCGAAGTAGAAGTGGTAGGGCAGGTTGATCAGGGCGACGACTTGTCGGCCATCGTTGCGCGCTGCGATGTGGTGGTTGATTTCAGTTCTCATTCAGCAACGGCAGGGATTGCCGAGCTTTGCTCTAAGCACAGCAAGGCGTTGGTCGTCGGCACGACCGGTCACGACGATACCGAGAAGTCACGCATCACGCATCACGCTTCCCGCATTCCGATGGTGCTCGCGTCAAACTATTCGACCGGCGTGAACACCCTATTCTGGCTCACGCGCAAGGCGGCGGAAATTCTTGGCCCCAGTTTCGACCTCGAAGTGGTCGAGATGCATCACCGCCTGAAGAAAGATGCCCCGAGCGGCACAGCGAAATCTCTGGCGGAAGTTCTCGCCGGAGTGAGGAAGCAACAGCTCGCGAAAGTAGCCCGCCACGGGCGCGAAGGCATCGTCGGCGAGCGCACCGCGGAGGAAATCGGCATTCACTCTATTCGCGGCGGCGACGTGGTTGGCGATCACACCGTTGTTTTTGCCACGAACGGCGAGCGCGTTGAACTGACCCACAAAGCTTCGAGCCGGGACACCTTTGCCAACGGCGCCTTGCGTGCAGCCTCGTGGGTTGTGCAACAAAAGCCCGGGCTTTACGATATGCAGGATGTGTTGGGCTTGAAGTAAGAGGCACGGTGACTGCTTGATTTCGTAAGTATGAACACGTTTGAAACCGCCATCGTCGCCCTCGGTTCCAACGTGGGTGATTCCCCCGGCATTCTCCGGCGTGCCATGGAGCGGTTGGCGGAACTTTCCGTCCGGCCCATGGTGAAGTCCTCCCTCTGGCAGACCACGCCGGTGGACTGCCCGCCTGGTTCACCACCATTCGTCAACGCGGTGGTAGCACTAACTCCGATGGTGGGAGAGACGCCCGAATCACTGCTTGCCAAGTTGTTGGCTCTCGAGAAGGAGTTCGGTCGCAAACCCAAGCAGGTTCTCAACGAACCCCGCCGGCTCGATCTGGATCTGATTATCTTTGGCAACGAAACTCGTCTGACGCCCGCGCTCACTTTGCCGCATCCGCGTGCCGTGGAACGCCGCTTTGTATTGCAGCCGTTGAGCGAAATTGCGCCCGACTTGGTCCTACCCAATCAAAGCAAGTCCGTGACTCAGTTGCTCGCGAAGCTGACTTCCCGCGAAAAGCTGGTCAGGCTTCCATAACCGGCGACAAGGATTTCTTTCCGCCTAATGTCCACCGGAAGCGGTCTCACTGGCTTGTGCTGTCTTCGGTGGATGAAAGAACAGCGCCAGCGCAATTGCGGCCGCAGTCGCGCAAATCATTGGCACGAGGAACAAGCCATGGAAGTTGGTCACGCCATCATTGATGAATACCTTCTGACTGAGGTAGGGACAGATTGAATTCGCCAGCAGAGCGCCGATGCCAAGAATCATCACGTTGAACAGCCCCTGTGCGCTGGCCCGGGCATCCTTCGGGAAATAGGCATCCACAAAAATGTAAACCGTCGCGAAGAAGAACGCGTAACAGATGCCGTGGAGGATTTGCACAAGGATGATGAGTTCCTTGTGTTGTGGCAGAAACGCATACACAGCGAAACGCGCCGCGTGACCCAGGATGCCGATGATCATCGTTGTGCGCCAGCCGAGCCGCTTCAGCGTCGCGCCGAGAATGAACATGGTCAGAATTTCGGCGATCTGACCCACGCTCATTACGGGCATGATCCAGTTGCCCGGAATGCCCACGCCGCCCGCCGTTTGATCAGCACCGAGGAAACTGCCGGTCCAGTTGAAATAACAATTGTGGACGAAGGAATCCACCATGGTCACCAGCCAGAGCACGAGTACGAACGGATGCTTCAGAAGCTTTACTGCTTCCAGCCAGGCGAGCTTTTCCCTCGCACCCTCGCTGGCTTTTTTCGGCGGTGTGTGGGGCAGGACGAAGCTGAAGGCCGCCAACAGCAATGACGCGATGCCGGCCACGATGTAAGTCCAGCGGGCGCCGGCCTTGGCGGCTTCGCCCGTGAGCGGATTCGCCAGGATGGCGCCGAGCCAACCGCTGAGCCCTTGCGGATTCGCAGCGTGGACCCTGTCGTAGTCCACCAAGATGAATACGAACGGCCAGGCGGCAAGAATCCAACCAATCGTTCCGCCCATGCGCACGATCCCAAATTCCTTTTGCGCATCTTTCATTGCCGCGAAGGCGATCGAGTTCGTGATGGAGATGGTCGGCACGTAGA
This sequence comes from Limisphaerales bacterium, assembly GCA_044225555.1. Lineage (GTDB taxonomy): Bacteria > Verrucomicrobiota > Verrucomicrobiia > Limisphaerales > JADLHS01 > JADLHS01. The sequence goes on from JBGAIM010000017.1 coordinate 137,550, forward strand.
GGAGGCAATGCACCAGCATCAGCCCAAAGAACGGCCAGAAGGATTTGGTGAAGGCACAACCCAGAATTGCCAGTCCGCCAACGAGGTGACTGAAGGCCAGAAACTTTTCTGCCGCGAAATGGCGGTCAGCGTATTGGTTGCTGAAGAACATACCCACCACGGCCGCGATGGGAAAGGCGTTGAGAATCCATGACTGCTGCGCTGGGCTGAATCCCAAACTGGGCAGGTAGCCAAAGATCAGCGGCAACCAGGCGCCCCAGATGAAGAATTCCAGCACCATCATCACGAAGAGTTTGAAACGCGGTGAGTTGTTCATAGCGATGGCGCGGAGCTTAGTGAACCGAGCAAGGCGGGGCAAGCGGGGAGAAGCGACATGAGTGTGGGTGAACCGTAACTTCAACTGCGCTTGAGACAGAAAAACGCCTTCACTCGGGCGAGTGAAGGCGTCAAAGCCAAACTGGGATGACTCGAACTAAGCGACCGCGCCCAGCAGTTTCGTCGCGGCTGGCGCCTCACTGAACTGCGCCTTCACCTTGGCCACGGTATTTTCAACCGTGAGGCCATAGCGGCGACGGAGTTCGTCCTGGGTGGAGGCGTGTTCGATGAATTGATCCGGCCAGCCGATGCGCACAACCGGCGTGGTGATGCCCTTGTCGCCAAACAACTCCAGCACCGCCGAGCCATAGCCACCCATGAGCACGTGATCTTCCAGCGTCACAATCACGTCCGCCGCGCGACCGAAAAACTCATGCGTGCCAGCATCAATCGGTTTGGTGAATCGCGGATTGATCACGGCGATGTCGTAGCCTTCCGCGGACAATTGCACGGCGGCTTTGCGCGCGATGGGGTTCATGTTGCCCAGACCAAACAAGGCGACCTTGCGCTTCCCATTGCTGGCGAAGTTGTGCTGCACTTCGGCCTTGCCGATTTCGAGCAGCTTGGGCTGATCCTTGATCGGCACGCCTTCGGCGTTGCCGCGCGGGTAGCGGATGAACGTCGGATGATTCTGATGCGTGGCCGTGAACATCATGTCCTGCAACTCGTCCTCGTCCTTCGGCGCCATGGCGATCAGGTTGGGAAGGCAGCGCAGGTAGGCAATGTCGAACAAGCCGTGGTGCGTGGGGCCGTCGTTGGCGGAAAGGCCGGCGCGATCCATGCAGAAAATCACCGGCAAATCCTGCAGACAGACGTCGTGATGGATGCAGTCGTAGGCGCGCTGGAGAAACGTGGAATAAATCGCCACGACCGGGTGATAACCCATCGTCGCCATGCCAGCAGCAAAGACGACGGCATGTTCTTCCGCGATACCCACGTCTATGTAACGCTCGGGCATCGCCTTCTCCAAATGCTTCAAGCCGGTGCCGGTGGGCATGGCGGCGGTGATGCCGACCAGATTGTTGTTGTTCCGGCAAAGCTTGACCATCGTCTGGCCGAACACGTCCTGATAGGCAGGCGGCGTGCCGGGCTTGGCGGCGGGCGTTTCGCCAGTCTTCACGTCGTACGGTCCAAGCCCATGGAACTTCTCTGGCTGCTTGAGCGCGGCCTCGAAGCCCTTGCCCTTTTTCGTCAGGATATGGATGACGATGGGATGATCGCAGGTCTTGGCAAATTCCAGGGTGCTGATGAGCAGCGGCAGATCATGGCCGTCAATCGGGCCGAGATAGCGCACGCCCATTTCCTCGAACAGGATCGCGCTGCCGAACCCGCCGCGTCCGTCTGCTTCGGCGGAATACTCCTTGGGCCGCAGGCTGACCTGGGAGAGTGCGCCCTTGAAACCTTCCTCGGCTTTGTGTGCGAGTTTGAGCGCCAGATCGCCCTTGGGAAGCTTCTTGAGAAAGTTTTGAAAATCGCGGGCCAGCTTGTTGTACGACGGATTCGTGATGAGCTTGTTGAGATAGTTGTTAATCGCGCCCACGTTCTTCGCGATGCTCCACTCGTTGTCGTTGAGAATGCCGATGAACTTCTTGGTCGTGGTGGAAATGTTGTTCAGCGCTTCGTAAGAAATCCCGTTCGTCAAAGCCGCGTCGCCAAAGATGCAGACAACGTTTTCATCCGTGCCGCGCTTGTCGCGCGCCGCCGCCATGCCGAGCGCGGCGGACAACGCCGTGCCCGCGTGCCCCGCGCCGAAACAGTCATGTTCACTTTCCGTGCGCAACGCGAAGCCATTCAAGCCGTCGGTCTGGCGGATGGTGTTAAAGCGATCCTTGCGGCCCGTGAGAATCTTGTGGACATAGACCTGATGGCTCACGTCCCAGACAAACTTGTCCTTGGGCGTGCTGAACACGTGATGCAGGGCGAGGGTGAGTTCCACCACGCCCAGATTCGGGCCGAGGTGGCCGCCTGCCTTGGCGAGACCGGTGATCAACTCCTGCCGGATTTCTTCGGCGAGCTTTTCCAGTTGCGGCGGCGTGAGTTTCTTTACGTGTGCCGGTCCGTCCACCATGTCCAGGTATCTGTTCATAATTATTCTTCCGACATTTCAACGGCCAGGGGCTTCAACTTCAGTTCGCCCGCCGCCGTCTTTTCCAACTGCTGAATCCTCAATTCCGCCTCGGCCAGCTTGTCCTGGCAGATTTTCGCCAGCTTCACGCCTTCCTCATACTTCGCCAGCAAGCTTTCCAGCGGCAAATCCCCGGATTCCATCCCTTCCACGATGGATTCCAGCTTTTGCAAAGCCTCCTCGAACGGCACGGTCGGCTTGGGAGACGCGCCGCTCGGAGTGCTTTTTGATGGATTCGGCACGCGGAAAGACTAGGCCAAAGCGGGGTATGAGTCCAGTTCAGAGTCGGCTCAGTTTTCCTGCTTAATCTTAATCATAATCTTGTTTCTAATCGCCAAAACGCGCCCCCAAAATAATTCTCTCAATCTTTTGGCTTGGACCGTTTTTGTCCGACCCCGCCCGTTACGCTGCCTTCAACAATGAAAGACAATATGAACAACGCAAACAACGACAACAGCGGGCAACTCGAACTCGGACTCAACGGCGTACGCCGCACAACCCGCATTGCGCGTCGGGAAAATCGCATGGCGCGCGCGGCGTGGTGGTTCGGCAAAATGCGCGAGGTTGTCAACGGCGCAATGGACTGGTCAGCCGCCGGTCAACCGCGACCCGAACAAACCTTGCTGCCCGGCGCGTATCGGCAGGTGCAGGTGTAACGATTCAATGGAGGAGTTGCGCGCCGGCTATTGCCCCACGACATCCGCATAGCCGGCGCGCACGAATTCGCGAATCGCACGCATCTCCTCCTCGCCCGCAATGGTGTGAGGCTTGGCGAACTCATGCCACTCCACGCGAAGTCCGGCGGCCTTGAGTTCCGTAACCTGTTTACGCGTCCGGCCGAAGGCAACCACCGGGTCAAACGTGCCGTGCGTCATCAGGAAGCGCTGTTCGCGCGCGACTGGTGAAAGTTCCTTCAAGGCGATTTCCAATGCGCAGACCCAGCCGCTGATGCCGACGAGCCCGGCGAATTTGTGCGGATAGCGGAAACCCACCTCCATGGTCATCAAACAACCCTGGGAGAACCCGCCGAGTGTGGTTTGTTCCGTTGGAAAACCTTTCGCGCGTTGAGCATCGAGCAGTTCGAAAAGCAGTCCCTGACTGCTAATCACGCCGGGCGCAATGTTCTCCGTGTTAAGGTCGAACCAAGAGTAGCCGCCGTAGTATTCGTCCGGTGCGTTGACGAGCAGGTAATTCAACCACGGCAACCGCATCGCTTCCGGAAACCAGCGATAGCCCTCGATGCTGTCACCGAGGCCGTGGAGCATGATCATCAAGCGTTTCGAGCCGCGCTCGGCGGCGGGAATGAATTCACTGTGGAGCATGATAAATTGGAGCGCCGATCTCCGATCCGGCGCGATCGGGCAGCTTATTTCTTTTGTGCCGGGCCTGAGGCCGGCGCTCCAACGATTGCTTCAATGGTGCGCAGCATTTCCGGCGTGGGTTTTAACTCCTGAATCGTTTTGTCCGTCGGCGCGCCGGCATCGAGCCACCAGTTGATGACGGCAAGTTGGTCTGTGGATAACTGTGGCTTGGCTTCGGGCGGCATGTGGTCTTCGTCATCGAGTGGCAGAGCGAGCCGTTTGCCAAGCAGACTTTGGGTTGCCCCTGGCGGTTCGATCAATGACCCGGTATCGCCGCCCTTGAGAAAATGTTCCGCCGTATCGAGCCGTAATTTGCCTTTGGATTTATCAGGGCCATGACAACTCACGCAATACTTGTTGAAGACCGGTTGAATGGCGATGGCGTACACCGGTTGGGCAGCTAGGTCGCCGGTGAAGTTGGGTTTGGCGTCGGACGATTTCGCGCCCGGCCAGGACAGAAAATCGCTCCCGTGCGTCAGCGAGCCGCCGAAGTGGCTCGCCGCCACGAGCAGGACGAGCGTTCCAATCAATCCCCAGCGATACAGCCGAAACATTCCCGCCCAGTGCAGCCCCAGCAGCAGCAGCGTGGCGAGCCCGAGCGCCGTGCCGAGCCAGCGATGCCAGAAAACGTTCGCGCCTTCGTATCCCCCGTTGCCCGCCAGCAGCCAGCCACAGACGATGCTCGCCAGAGTCACTGGAAAAGTGAACATCAGCACCACGCGGCTGGTATCTGTCAGATGTTGCTTTTGCAAGCGGAGCGCCGATAGCTCGAAAAGGCCAAGCAGCACGAGGAAGCCGATGGGCAGATGCACCAGCAGCGGATGAAATTTTCCGATAAATTCAATCATGTTCCGGACAATGCGCGTAAAGAGTTAGCCAAACCGACGGCGTGGCTCAACTGCAATGTCCGGGAATTTGAGTCGTCGAGTAGGTAGTGAGTTCCCGAGTTTAGTATAGTGGGACGTCAATAATCGGACGCAAGTTGGTGGGAGTGGTGAAAGATTCGTCGCTTGCGGCCTTGGTGCGGTTGGAAGATGGCGACATTCGGTTGCCGGCCGGATCAACGATGGTTGGAGTGATGAACACTAACAGTTGTTTCTGGTGTGTATCCGGGTTCTTTGCTTTCTGGACGCCACCGCCAGGTTGCTTCGTTATGACTTGGTCATTGCCAATGCCGAGGACGAGCGTTTGGCCATCCCACACGACAGCGCTGGTGGAGACCTGCCGGATGCGCATTCGTGGCAAAGGCAATGTCTCGGCGTCCTTTGACTTCACCGGAGACGAAGCCAAGACCTTCTTGGGATCGTCGTAACCGAGGAATTCAGTTACGGTGGGAATGACGGTCATTTGAATCGTGTAACCGTCCGCGGCAACAGTGGGGATCACATCCAATACCGGACCAAACGGCAGCACCTGTGCTTGATACTGGCTGGTGCTCGTGGTGTTGGTGGCTGTGTAGCCGGGCAGCGAGGGATTGGGCACGGACGCGGGAAGATGGCGGGTTTCCTCTAGGCTTATTTCACGTGCAAGAAGCCGGCGAGAATTGATCATGTCCTCGAGTTCACGCTTCTTGTCGTAATAGGGGCGGCATTTGGTGAGTTTCTCTTGGTCCAACTTGCGGGCGGTTTCGACGGATTCAACTAGGTGGTCGAGATCAGACTTCGACATGGCGAGCTGAGTCTCAAGTTGTTTCAGGATACCGCCTACGCGAGCGTCAATCTTCTCGTTGAGAAGTTTGCGCTGCTCTTCAACCCGAACATATTCGGGATGCGTTTTACTCAAGTCGTTGCTGAGCGATTTGACCTTTAGGTCCGCGGCGTCGAGTTCGGTGGTTAACTCGGAAAGTGTGGGGTCCGGTTGAATGCCGGGGAGAACATCACGAAGTTCCTTTCGGCTGATCTTGTTTAACTTCTGGAATTGTTCCAAACGTCCTTTGTAAACCACTTCGCGTTCAAATCGGATGGCGAGGTAACGCTTGTATTCCTCAGTTCCTATCATGGGCTGCGGTGCGGTAAACCCGGCATCCAAATCCGAAATTTGCAGATCGTTACGCAGTTGCGCCAGATCGACTTTGGCTTTCTCGATGGCCGCATCCTGTTCCTTGGCTTGTTTCCTTAGGAACTCCAGACCACCGCGCACCAACTCAAAGCCGTTGACGATGGTTTTCATCTCAACGACCTGGATCTGCGCCTGTCGCCCGCTCAACGTGGTCACTTCGCCTTCGCTGAGCAGGGAAAAGCCTTTGCGCTGTTCCAACGCCCGCAGCAGAACTCGAAATTGAGGATCGGTCAGAATGCCGGTGAATGATTGCGGCCCGGCGTTTGAAATCGTGGCGCTCACCACGCCACTGTGCATCGGGTTGGTGGTGGACAGGTTGCCGATCGTCCCGAGATACCAATCCGCTCCAGATTTTCCACGTTCGACTTCCACGAACCGGACCTTGATGTTGACTTGGGGCGTGGGTTTGTTGGCTGCCACCAAAGCGGCTTCAACGACATCGAGATCCTCCTTGGTGCTGCGCACCACAAGTTCGCCCGCACGATCGTTGTAGTAAACGCCTTTTGGCGGGGGCAACTCAACGCCCAGTGTAGCGAAGAAACTGCGGACAGCGCTTGTGATGTTCGTTCCGGTGACGGGCGTTGCGGCTATGTTTTCCAGCGCCTTCCCAAATGTGTTCGGGTCCACTTTGAATGTGCGCGTGGACAATCCGGAGGCGTTAGTTGTGGTGGCTGCGCTGCTATTAGCTTGCGGCTGCGATGGGAATGATTGCAACAGGCTTTCCACCTTGTTCAACTCATCCATAGTTGCGCGAACGAGCAGAATTCCCTTCCGGTCGTTGTAGAAGACGCTCTTTCCCTGCATTGGGTCCAAATCAACTCCCTTTTGAAAAAAGAAAAGGCGTGGAACGATCCGTCTGGGCCAGCCCTGGAATAAGATTCGCGCGGTCCAGATTGAACTCGCGCACAAACAGTGGCGTGGTCTCCTGTCCCTTGATTGAGATCATTATGGCGTATTCCTCGATGGAGAGCTTCAAAGGTCTGTCGGCAGTCAAAAGGATGGAATTCAAGGCGTCCAATAGTCGCACGTTTGTGAGCGGCGGGTTGATGGTCACCTTTGAACCACCGATATCCACCAGTCGGCCATCGTCAGGAGAAGCCGCGTTGGGATTGATGACAATGTTGACCCCGCGTTTCTCGGGATCCAGTCGCCGCGCTTCGGCGCTGACGGCAAGAATGACATTGCTCAACGGCACGGCATTGAATTCGACCCGTTCCAATTTGATTTGGTTGAGTTTGTCCGCAATCGCACGACGCCTTTCGCTCGTGAAAATCTTCGGCCATTCGAGCATTCGTGGCGGAACGTTGCTGTGAACGTTAAGCTCGACGCGGGCTGATTTGTTAGTTGAAGCGAACGTGAAGAATTCAAAATCTTCTTTACTTAAAATTGATCGAAGATGATCCGGCGCCCAATTTGTGGCAGCGGGATCGTTCAGTCGCAGTGCCGACGATGGTAAAGCATGTCCGTTGACAGGATTTTCCCTTATGTTTGGCGTGCTGTCGGTCTGGGCCGACTGCGTGGCAATCTGTGCGACTGCCACGCGCGTTCCTTCGGCTAATAGAATTAATAAGAACGTGCCAAGCATAAAAGCAGCAATCATCGCCCGCCAAGTAAGTCGCAAGGACGGACGATAGCCGGGCACAAGCAGGCGTTGAACACGATCGGCCAGGGATGAGGGTTCGCGTTCGTTGCCGAAGGCTGGAGCAGCAACTGGTGATGGGTTGAGAGCACTTTCAGCGACGTGGACCAAGGTTCGCGCGTAGTCCGCCGGCGCGCCGCTGAGTTCGATGGCGAGCGCATCGCAGCAGGCTTCCCGTTCGCGTCGCACTTGATGACTGATCCACCAGACAGCGGGATTGAAGAACAGCACGGCTTCGATAAAGAACTGAAACAGGTTGGCGAGGTAATCGCCGCGGCGGATGTGGGCCAGTTCGTGCAACAAGATGAAACGGATTTGCTCGGGCGTCAGCGTGGTGACAAGTGATAGTGGCAGGACCAGTGTTGGCACGAGCACACCGACCACGGCCGGAGACGTGAGTCTGTCGGTGACCGCAACGCGGACTTTTCGCGCCAGCCCGACCGCCCGACGCGCTTCCGCGAGCAGTTGAGTTACTTGTGGATTGTCCAGCGGCTGGCAGGATCGTCGGAGGCGTTCCGCTCCGGCGAGTTTTACACTGGCGCGTCCGAGCGTCGCGCTGGCCCCCACGATCCACAACAAAGCCAGCCAAGCGGTCCAAGACGATGGCGGAGGAGCAGGGGAGCGGTTGGCTAAAAGGACCAACTTGGTTTGCGGTTTTTCACCAGGCGCGGCAGTGGGTGCGGTTTCAACAGGGGCGGGTTGGACGACCGGAACGGGCAACGGGCGATTGGGTGAGTTCAACGCGGCCCAGGTCAGAATTCCGGAAACGGGAATCGTCACCAGGGCCAGGAGCGCGAGACGATAGCGCCAGTGCGGGTTCGTCACTCGTCGCATCACCAACGCCAGCACCGCCGCGATCAATACGCCTTGCCAGAGGGAATGCAACAAGGTCTTGACGAGTTGCGACCATTCCGGGGCGGTGAACCAGTGCAGGAGCGCGTTCACGATTTCTTTCCCGCCTTGCCCGCCGACTTTTCGTGCTCGGCGATGAGTTGTTTGATCTGATCGAGTTCCTCGCGCGAGACTTCGTTGGTGTCGAGGAGGCACTGGACCATCGGCGTAAGTGCGCCGTTGAAGGCGTGCTTGAGGGCGTAGAGCAGTTCACCGCGTTGCGCCTGTTCGCGAGTAACGGCGGTGCGATAGAGCGTGAGTTTGCCGGATTTCGCCGCGCGCAGCAGGCCTTTGCCAACCATGCGATCCATCAAGGTGCGCACGGTGGAGTAGGTCCACTGGGTCGGCTTGAACAACGTCTCCTGGATGGCCGGGGCGGTGGTCGGTTCAGTTTCCCAGACGGCCTTGATGATGGTCCATTCCGCTTCGGTGAGTTCGATGGGCTTGGGTGGCATGGCGGGCGCATCATCTCGACAAGTGTAGAGCAAGTCAAGTGCAATCTTTACAAGTGTAAAGATGCGGGTGGTTACAGGGCTGAAGGCTGCCGCGCAGCGCAGATTAGAATGTGTTCAAGCGGTAGAACCGCTGCGGGGCCGGGTTGGTATCCACGACGAGGATGTTCGTGTTTTGCAGGAACGGCGGGATCTCAGTGAGGGGCTGCCAGTTGCCAGTGGTGAGCGCGTCGCGATATTCGACGACGTAGGTCTGGCTGGCGTAGGCGAGGAAATGAAGGTCCTCCCGAGTGCTGAAGCGCCGGGCGGTGAAGTTCATGAATTCCGAGTCGCACAAAAGCATCCATCCGAAATTGTTCGCCGGGTGTTGCAGCCAACTCGTCACGTCGGCGACCAGTTCAGGCGTGGTGTCGAATCGGTACGGGGATTCGCCAATCCCGTAAATAAACTGGGAGGAACTCGCGATGCTGGAGTAGTCAACATCGGGTGCGCCGCCGGGGACGGTCCAGGTGTTGGTCGGATGAAAGGCGCAAATCCAGGTCGCTTCTCCCGGGCTGGCGGGCAGACCCTTGCCGGGCTGGGTGACGGGTGATTTGTTGCCCTCACCCCAGGGACGCAACATGCGATGCAGGCTGAAGGTTGTATTGTTGGGTGGTTCGTCGGGTTGCCGGGTGACTTCGAGTTGCACCAAAGCGGAAAGAACCAGCGTGTTGGTGGGAAGGTTGTTCAAGTCGAAGCGCATCAGCGCGCGGGTGCGGTTGTATTCCTGGGTGGAACCCGCGTTCATGCCAGCAAAGCCACCGAGGTTGTTGTTGGGCGCGATTTCCAACAGCGAGGTGTCGGCGACCGGATAGAAGAGATTGGTGACTGCCATCGCCTTGGCGGTGGCGGCACAGACTGCAGCTATGGCAATGGCGAGATGGCGTGGCAAATTATAGCAGCCCTAGTTCTCCCCGAATCTGCACGCCATCAATGCTTGAGGTTCCGCCCGACAACAAGCCTTCACCAGAAGAGGCGTAACCCGGAATGATCCGGTTCAGCTGATTTTGGGTTGAGCCCAGATGCTTGCGGATGATTTCGCCGAGGACCGAACGATAGTCGGACGAGCGGCGCAGATAGCCCGCCAGCACGCCGGTGTTGGCGGCGTACATCGTGCCGCACGTGGCAATATTCGTTGTGCGCGGACCAACTTTCCATGGAATGTTTTCTACATCGCTGCAGCCAAACACACCGGTGCCATTGGAGGAGCCGTAGCCTTTGACTCCGCCGCCGGCAACATACATGACCCCGGCTTCCGCGTGATCGGTACCGCGGTCGGCGTTTTCCACGGAGGTGCGGCCGAACTCCGACAGCGTGACTACGATGGTGTTATCCCAGGTTGCCTTGTCGGCGTAATTCATGAAGTACTTCCGCAGGGCGTACATCGCCCAGCCGACGGATTGCAGCAGGTTCGCGTGTTGGCCGGTCGCACCGCCCTGGGTTTGGTGCGTGTCGAATCCGCCGATTTCCGTGCCGGCGATGACGGCATCGGTTTTGTTCAGAATCATCGCCGCCGCTTTGAGGTTGCTGAAAAAGCCGTATTGATTGGTCGGCACGACATATTTGGCCGTGGTGGTGCCGCCGCCCGCCGGACGCTGAAAGCCGCCATTCTTGGCATTGGTCGTCGGGAACAGGTAATAACCTTGAGAATCATTGCTAGCACCCGGATACCACGCCGTGTCGCCGTCGGTTTTGGTGTCGTCGCGAAAGGTATTTCCCGCCTCGGAGAAATCCATGTTCGAAAAGATCCGTAGCGTGTTGGTCATGTTCTCGTACTGCAAATCGAGCAGTTCGCGATTGCGCTTGGCTGGGAAGGGATAGTAGTTGGCGCCGGCAATGGCGTTGAAGGCCTTGCTGTCACCAGCAGGCGTAGGCACGCCGAGCAGGTCGTAACGCGTGGGGCTGGTCAAATTGGTCATGGCCGCTTCCGAGCCGCGCAGGATGAGCGGGAGCGCGGACTGGATGGAAATGCCGGTGAGCGGCGCGGTATTGGCCAGCCCGGACTCCATGATGGTGCGGTAGAAAATGCCGTCCTTGGAGAGGTTGTTGTTCGGGTTGCCGTTTTCCCAATAATTCTGCGAGTCGAAGTGCGAGCGTGACTGTTTCGGGTAGGCGACGCGGTGGAGCAGGGCGAGATCGCCCGCGTTGTAAACCGGCGCGAGGAACTTCAACGCCGGATGCAGCGCGGCGAAGCCGTTGCCGGTCGGGATGGCCCGATTGTAGAGGTAAGTCGGGTCGGTCGGCGTCCGGGCCGTGCCCAGCATGTCCGAAAACTGGGTCATGTCAGCGCACGCGCCGGTCTGCGAGTACAGGTTCGGGTTGTAATTGGGATTTAGCGGATCGGTGGCGATGGGATCCTTGGGAATACCGATGTTGGGGCGGATGTTGAGGTATTCCGAGTCCTGGATCGGAAGGATGTTGTTCAACCCGTCGTTACCGAACCGCAGCCAGACGAACAGAACTTTCTTGCCATTCAAACCAATGCTGCCCTCGGCCAGCGCACGCTTCATCACGAACGGAATGTCCGTGAGCGTGGACAGGGCGATGGCCATGCCGGTCTTGAACGAGCGGCTCAGAAAGACGCGCCGCGAGTAGATGTCGAAGTTGTGCATAATTTATTGCTCCTGGAATCGTTGCTGGGCCATCAGCATGGCCACCATGCCGCGGACGCGGGTATCGTAGGTGGCGCCGGTGTTGCTTTGGGCGCTGAATGCTGACGCGGTGGTCCCATTGTCGGCGGTGTTGAGGTAATCAATGGCGGCCTGGCGATAGAGCGCCAAATTGGCCGCACCTTCCGCGGGGTAGAGAATTCCCAGGAAATAATCAGCCACGGCGGCGGCGTCATTCCAACTTCCGGAGGGCAGCCGGGCTTTGAGCAAACCTACCGGGTCGCAGACGTTGTTGCCCGCGTCGTCGCCCGTGCCGGAGTTGCAGAAGGCCTGTACGTGGCGGATGCGCTCGACCAGCGTGCCCGCACTGATCCACGGCGAAGCATCCTCCGCGTAGCCATCCGGCGCGCCGCGATCAAAGAGGTCCATTCCGCCCATGCGATTGAGCGGCGAGGCAAACGAATAACCGTCAGCGGTTGCGGTAAACCCGCCGCCGGCGTTGGTGCCGCGCAACGCGCGCACCGTGCTGGCGACGAATTCCAGCGGCGTCTTCACCTTCTGCGCATTGCCGGTGTGACTCCGGAACAGGTCGGAATTGAAAATCGTGTTGAGTACGGCGCGGACATTGCCTTTCGGCGTGCTGTTTTCCCAAGCCAGCATGCACTGATGCACGAGTTCGGCTTCGGCGGAGCGGCTCGGGTTGGTGTAATCGTAGAACGCGTAGTCTTCCACCAGGTCGGTGCGCGTGGTCGGATTGGGGAATCCGTCGTGCACAAACAGCCGGCAGAGTTTGACCGAGATGAATTCCTCCGTGAACGGTTGATTGGCGAGGTGGCCAATCACGTCGTAGGCATCTTGAATTCCGTTGGTGGTGCTCGTCGCGCGCGCGGGGATGTTCAACTGATAACTGTTCCCTGCCCACGGCGGGCCAAAGCGCGCCGGTACCGTTTTCCCCGGGAAAAGCGCGCCACGATTGGTGCCGTGATTGCCGGACTTGAAGTTGAACGCGAGCGTGCCGATCGTGTTCGCCTTGCTGGTGCTGTTGGTGTTGGGATAGTAGGTAGCGGAAGCGGGTGCGAAAGGATTGTTCGCGTTCACCGAGTCAACCAGTTCCACGGACCAGCCGGTCCAGGCGCGCGACATAATGACGATGTCGTTCTGGTCATAACCGTTGTCCACGCCATACGTGAACAACTCCAGCAACTCGCGCGCGTAGTTTTCATTCGCGATGTTGTTGTTGTTGCCCTTGCTGTTGACGGAATCGAGGTAAACGATCATGGCCGGACTTTCGGCGCTGATCTTAAGCAGGTCGTAGAAGGTGCAGTTCGGATTCAACATGGCATTGCGCCACTTGTTCATCTCGCGCCATTCCCAGTCGGTTGCCAGTTGATCTGCCGTGGTGCTGTCAAAGCCAAGCCCCTGCAGATAATCGCTGCTCTTGGACCATTGGGTGACGAAATGGTTTTCCCAGAACTGGGAGAGGACCTCGAACAATTGGCGGGGAGAACTTACCGCGTGCTGGCAGAACCACGACCGATAATCGCTCACCCGCGCTTGGGCCTGGCCCATGCGCCGGTAAACGCCCGCCAGTTCCGTGTCTGGACTGCTGGTGAGTGCGCTGCCGCTCAACCGGACGGTGAGGGTGCGGCTCGACGAGGGAACATACCAGTAACTGATTGTATAAGTCTGGGCGTTGGTGACCGGAACGACTTGAAAAACCGAGTCAGCGCTGCCCGCTCCCGCGGCTGTAGCGACGACATGCAAGCTGCCGTTGCCCGAATGGGCCACGGTCGAACTCACAGCTGAATTTGTGAAATCAGTCGTGTTGGTCCACGGATAGGTCAGCGGGGCTTCAAAATCGCCATTGACCAGGAGATTCGGTCCAACACCCGCGTTGGTGCCCGCGACGAGTTTGAGGTCATCAACGTAACAATCCCCGGCGCCGGACAAATAAATGTAAAGTTGTGGTGTGGTGGTCGCCGTGCCCGTGGCCTGGGCATAAACCCACGTCGGTGTCGGCGGAATACTACCCGCGGAACTGACCAGATTCGCGCCGCTGCCATTTTGCACGCGGAGTTTGCTTGAGGTCGGCCCCGGCAGATACCAGTAGCTTAGGGTGATCTTGCTGTTGTTGGTCAACGCGGTGATGAATCCCTGGCGAAGATTGTGGGCGTTGACACTTCCAGCGACCGCTGATCCCATGCGAAGACAGCTGCTGCCGGAATGGGAAACACTGTTGGTGATGAAGACATTCGTAATCGCACTACCGATCGTCACCCAGGTCGGCGCCAGGGCGGATTCAAAATCGCCATTCACGAGAAGATTTGGCCCCACGCCGGCGTTTGTGCCCTCCACCAATTGAATGTCGTCTACGAACACCTCCCCGGGCTGCGTCATGAACAGATAGAGATTGGTCGTGTTAAGCGATCCCGTGATCGAGATGTAGGTCCAATTCGTCGTCGGGTCGGAGGGGATGGCATTGGTGACTTCGAGGATGCTCGCCTCGTTGATGGTCTCCGGCACGCCCTCCATGTTCACCTGCTCATCAATGAAAGCCTGTGGATTGTCGGCGTAGGCGGCGAGCAAGTCCGGCGTTGGTCCGTAGGCCAGGCGGTTCAACACGGTTGCCAGCGCCATTTTGTTGCTGCCCATCGAAGTCGCACTCATGCGGAAGAATCCGCTGTCGCCCGTGAAGTTTGTGTTGCGCCATTCGTAGGCCAGATTAGTGATCGCCACCGGCCCGTTCGTTGTCATGTTGGTCGAGTAGCCCGTCACGTACGGCATGAGCACGAAGTTCGGGTTCAACGTGAACGGCGCGCTCGGATTCGTGGCGCTGTAAAAATAATAAGCGTCGGCGCCGGGCGAAGGCGCCACCCGCAAATTCTTTTGCGGGCCGGAAACGACAATGCTGTCAATCTTCGGCGGCGGAGGTTCAGTTGCGTGGGCAGGTTTGAGAGAGATTACGGTGAGCCCGACTAGCACCGTCCGAACAACTGATTGTTTCATGTTCACAAACTGAATTGTCGCGCCACAGTGCGCCCCCCGATAAATCCTGTCAAGTAACGGATTCAGATTTTAGAACGCCTGATTGTGCTCGACTTCCATCTCGTTGAAACCTAGACAGATTTGTCCATGACTCGCGCAGGAGATGACCATGCCGAAGCCCCCGCCCCGGGCCATGCCCCGTTTCCGCCGGGGCTGAACAATGCCTTTCTTTTTTCGGCTTTCAATGCGTTGTCCTTTCAAATCGTGCTCGGCAGTCCAATGATTCTTTACGCGAAGTCGCTCGACGCGAGCGCCACCGTGCTCGGCATCATCGCGGGCATGATGCCGTTACTGGTGATCTTCCAAATTCCGGCGGCAAGTCACATCAACCGCATCGGCTATCGTCGTTTCGTGCTGGCCGGTTGGAGCACGCGGGTAATGTTTATCTTTGCGATGGCCCTCGTGCCCATCGCTGGTGTGTTTCTCAACGCGGGCAGTCAGCTTGGTCTGCTCCTCGCGCTGCTGTTTTGCTTCAACCTTTCGCGCGGCATCTCGAGCTGCGCGTGGCTGCCGTGGATTACGTTGCTGGTGCCGGGCGATATGCGCGGACGCTACCTCGCGCGTGACGCGGCGGTGCAAAACCTCGCGAGCTTCGTGACCTTCCTTGTCGCCGCGCTCACCCTCGCCGGCGCGACGCGTGCGTGGCAGTTTGCGGCGCTGTTTGCTTTCAGTGCCGTGATGGGTGCGGTGAGCCTGCTGTTTCTTAAGCGCATTCCCGATGTGCCGATCACCGAAGCGGCCAATCCGTCCAATGCTCCCATACCCTGGCTCGAGATGGCGCGGTATGCTCCGTTTCGCAAATTGCTGCGCGTGGTGGTGGTTTGGTCCGTGGCGTATGGAGGCATCACTGCGTTCACCGTCACCTTCCTCAAAGTTCACAGCGCCCTGACCGATGGCAAGATTCTCCTGATGAGTTCGGTGGCGTTTCTCGGCGGCGTGAGCAGCTTGTGGCTGCTCGGCTCGCGCTTTGACCGTGTCGGGAGCAAGCCGGTGCTTGGCGCCGCCGGGGCCGCGTGGTTTGCCGTCTTAATCGGCTGGTTGCTCCTTGCGGGCGGTGCATTTCCGACTTCGCTCGCCCTGGTGTTGATTCTCCAATTCCTGATGGGACTGCTGGCGGCCTTGGTCAATATGGCGAACAACAAGCTGGCGATGGGCGTGGTGCCAGCGATGGGCCGCAATCACTTCTTCGCAATTTATTCCGTGGTGGCCAATGTCACGCTTGGCCTGTCGCCTATCGTGTGGGGATTGTTGATCGATGCGGTGGGAGACCGAACTCCCTTCTGGCTTGGCCTCGAATGGAATCGGTTCAGTTTCTTCTTCGCCGGTGCGGCGTTGGCGTTCGTGGTGATGCTCGCAATTGTGCGTCGCCTGGATGAGCCCAAGGCCGCCAGCATGGAAGCGCTTTTGCGGGAGATCCTGATTCAATCGCCCCAAAGATTCTGGCTGCGCTTCTGGCCGCGAGGTTGAGCACTGACGCACGCCGCGGGAGGGCACGCGGCCTCCAGGATCAATTGGTGAGATTGTAATCGCTCGTCATTGTCGGCCGGGTGTCCTACCCGGCGCTTCAACTCACCCGTAAATCGCCATCGGCTCGAGCGTGAAGTTCGGGAAGACCTGGTCCAACTTGTCTGAACCGTGCCGCGTTAGGATCGGCGCGAGCACGTTGCGATAGTTCGTCGTCACTGGCAAATCGCCCGGGCCTTCGAGAACTTCGCGACTCAGGCCGGGCCACTTGCCCAGCGTGCGACCGCCGTGAATGCCGCCGCCCATCACGAACATCACACTACCGCGACCGTGGTCCGTGCCAAACGCAGAATTCTCTTCCACGCGCCGACCGAACTCCGTCATCACGACGACTGTGGTGTGCTGCACCTCCGAGCCGAGGTCTTTGTAAAACGCGGACAACCCGCGTGCCAGCCGCGTGATCAGCGGGTCCATGATGAGCGATTGACTGAAGTGCGAGTCCCAGCCACCCAAATCCAACGACGCTGCCTGCAGGCCGACGCGCGCTTTGATGAGCCGTGCCACCTGAATCAGCCCGCGCGAAAACTCATCCGTGCCGTAGTCCGCGCCGTTCGCCGGGTAATACGCCGATTGACGCAACTGATCCACGCGCTCCATGGCTGCGAGCGTATCGCGTCCGGCCGATGCGAGCAGATCGGTTTGCATTCCGTAGAGCTTCGCCAGCGACCGTTTGAGCTGGGCGCGATTGTCGCCGAGGGAGAAATCATCCAGCGATTGCAACACCGTCGCGGTCGGCGCACCGCGCAGGCATTCGGGAACCGCCCGGCCCAATGCCACCGCCGACAACGGGCCGCTGCTCGCTTGGTTCTGTGCGCGCAAAAAACGGCCCAGCCAGCCGCCGGCGGCGACGCCACCGTGCTCCATGAGGTCCTGCGCCTCAAAGTGCGATCGGGTGTCATCTTCCGAACCGGCGGCATGGACAATTGCCAGCGCACCGTCCTTGTAGGCGGGCTCGAGTGCGCCCAACAGCGGGTTCAATCCGTAAAAGTCATCCAGCGCCACGGCCTGTTTCTTGCCGATGGCGATGCGCGGTCGCGCGCGGTAGTAACCATCGTCCTGCAATGGCGCAACGAGATTGAGGCCGTCCGCAGCACCGCGGAGAAAGATGACCACCAACGTCTGGCGTTGATCGCCATTGCCGGTCAGGAAACTTTGGACGCCATTCATATCAGCATCGTTGAAACGCCGGTGCCGCGAGCAGCAACGCCAGGCCCGCGCCGGATTCGTTGTAGGCTTCGACCTCGTCCGCTATTGCCTTGCGACCCAGCAGATGCGCCATCAAGCCGGCATCGCCGCCGGAACTTTTTTGCAACGTCGTGAAATCTATCTTTGTTCCCTTGATCTTGTTCTCACTCAGGGCGAGCGCAAAATTCCAGCGCCAGAGCAACGTGCCCATCCACGGTCCGGCCGGTTCGGGATAACCATCCGGCGTCGGATAGCTGAACGGCGCGTGCCCCATGCGCCGCAGATAACCAACAATCTCCAGTCCCGAATCCGTGCTCGCGCCCGTCGCGCGCAACGCCGACACGATGAAGTTGAACGGTCGCTTGAACTTGTTCCCGCGCTGTTGGCGAAATTCCTCCGTCGCAAACAACACCCGCAACGTAGAGCGAATATCGCCATCCGTTCTCGCGAATTCCGCCGCCACCGTTTCCATCGCACTCGCTGGCGGTTCATCGGCAATGAAACGCTGGCACAACTTTGTGCTGATATGTTTGGCCGTGGCCGGATGCGCCATAACAATTTTCAACACACGATCCAGTTCCTCGCGACCGAGCCGTTCGCGTTCTTCGTTGGTCGCATTAACGGGCAGGGCAGGGACTTGATGGCCCAACACTTCCTTGGCTTCGACGTCGTGCAGATGCGGTTTGAACTCCACCTTGCCGATCTCAAGATACGGCTTCTGATTCGTCGAGCGCACCGTCCAGCCCGTCAGACAACGCGCCACTTCCATTACGTCCTTCTGCGAGTAGCCGCCGTGCACGCCCAGCGTGTGCAGCTCCAGCAACTCGCGGGCGTAGTTTTCGTTCGGTTTCTCCGACATGTTCTCGCGCCGGTTCACGCGACCGTCCAGATACCAGAGCATCGCCGGACTCAACGCCGACGCGCGCAGCATGTCGGGGAATTTGCCCAGCGCGTGCTGGCGAATCACTTCGCGATCGGCGGCCACCGTGAGCCATTTGCAGTCGCCCTTGGAGGGATCAATGTTGAAATGGTCCGACCAGAACTGGACCATCACCTCATGCAATTGCCATTCGGAAAACACCGCGCGCGCCAGCGTGCCGCGCATCAGTTCGTTGTGGAGCAACTCATCCTGATACTCGAATAATTCTCCGAGCGGCAATCGCAACGTCTCAAATCGCCGCACCGCCAGTTCACCGGCTTCGTCCTTGATCTGCTCCGGGTTCAACTGTTCCTCGATGTAGGCCGACGCCGCCTGCTCCGGCGTGGAAGCCAGTTTCGTCACGCGTTCGTAATCGCCCGGGCGTGCGCCGAACGCCACCCGGTTCAGCGCGTGCGTGATCGGATCAATCTGCTCCGTGAGCGGCGGATGAAAGGGGCCGACCGGTTTCTGCTGCGCGTAAAGCACCGTCAACTCGCGCGGTAACTGGTCGCAACCGACCGTGGCCAGCAAGGCCGCCGTGCCGCCGCCCACCTTGAGGAAATGTCGGCGGGAGAAGTTCATTCAGCTTTTAGCGTAACGCAGATTGGTAATCTGCTGTGTCGCCGAATGGCATTCGGCGAGGCTTCCGCATATACGCGACGTTCGAATTCTCCACTGTCTGCGTATTGCCAATCCGCGATACGGCAGGATGCCATCCTGCGCTACGATCGAGTTGTGTGTGCGAAAGTTCATTAGAACTCTGGGAGCGCCGCCGTCTCGGCGGCAGTTTACGCCGCGCCTTGGAGCGGAGTCATGTTGATGATGGGCGGCAGATTCCGCTGCTTGCGCAACTCCTGAACGCTGAGAATGAACGCGCCAAAGCCGCTCACCAACGCCCAGATCGGAAGGACAAACCAGCCGACAAACGGCAACAGGAACGTGAGCGACAGCAAAATGCCGCCGCGCAACACCCGCCGCCAGGGTTGTTGTTCATCCGCCGGGGTGGGCAGCCCGGCGCCGATCCTGAGCACCAACCCCGCCGAACCAATCAATCCTAGCAGGGCAGGGATCAACATGAGCGTCACGCCGGTAAGTTTCAGCGCCGGATTGGGCAGGTTGGAGATGATCGCCCCGAGAATGACCGGCAGCGCCGCCGCGAGCAGGCCGACCAGTGTGAGCTTCACCGGCCGGGCGTAATGTTGCCGGGCGCGGTCCACCACGGCGGGAAAGAGGGCGTGGGCGACCAGCCAGTAACTGACGTAAACGGTCAGCAGCCCGACGATGATTAGGAATATCTTCAGAATATCGGCCATGATCATAAGTGAATCCTCCAGACGGTGATTGATGTTGAAGTGATTGAATCCATCGCGGCTACTGTGGTCCGCCCGGGCGGACTCTGCAAGCCTCTCGGTACAGCTCTCAACGGCATCATGCACCTAAGACACGCCAACCTGGCGCTTTGTTTCAGGATTCTGTGGTAGCGCTACCGTATCGGCTGCGTTTGGAGCCTCGTCCCGGTGCGTGTTTAACCTTCCGGAAGAACGGGAAAATTATCACTTGCTTTTGGCGCTGATGAAATCGCTGCCCATTTTATCCACGTCATCCAGGCTCATGATCGGGGAGTACATCACGTCGTGAATATCCGTCGAGCGGGTGTATCCGAAGTAAACGTCACCGATATTTCGTTTCACCATCTTCGCTAGTCGGTTTCGGATCGTCTGCAAATCCGCCTTACCGCTCTGTCCCAACACAAGCCGGGCCGATGACACGATCGCAATGCGAGTGGACTTATTGTGCACGGTGAAATTGAACCTGAGGCTCCGATCCTTTGTATTGATGTCGCGTTGCGTCAGAACTATGAAAGCCGAATCGGGACGGGTATCCGGGAGGTTCGGAATTGCGCGACGAGCGATTGCTTCGATGTCCTCGGCCGGGAATTGAGTTGTGCCGGGAAAGGGCGACAGCCCGGACGACCCAATATTCAATGTGGCTTTTACCTGAATTCCCAGTTCGCGACTCAATGACTTGGACAGCAACGCAGCCTCCGGGAAGTTGAAATCGTCCATAGGCATCAGATAAACATCCACTTTGCTTTCGCTAGTTAAAGCTGGAGTTGAGGATGTGGTATTCGTCGGTGCGGGTTTGGTGCTTGTACATGACGTCATGCAGAGGATCGAACAGAGCAGCACCACCTGGAGAAGTTTCATTCGGCTTCAATCATGTCGCCAATCCGGCGGGTATCTCAACCTCAAAGTCCGTCGCGCGCGAATGGCGTGGGCCGATGGCGGTTTCGCCGCTGGCGTAGCAGGGGAACAGTCCAGTGCCAAAGCTGGGTTGGTTGTTTGATCGAAACTAGAAGCCATCTCATAAATACCTCAAGAGGATAATGGCTGCACCCAGGTGAAGGAAACCTTGGAAGTTTTCCGCGTGATATTCGTAGCGCACCACCAACCGACGGAAGTTAAACAGCCAGGCAAAGAGCCGTTCGATCT